>JBKBRA010000024.1:0-43232 GCA_046292305.1 Dietzia sp.
GCCGGGAGAACCCTGAACGACACCGCCCACCCGTCGCCGACGCGGGTGCTGACCTCCTCCACCCGCTCCTCGACGGGCTGTCCCGGGACGGGGAGCAGGAACTGGCCCATCCCGCTGGCCAGCGTGAACGCCGCGACCTGGTTGTCCGGATCCTGCGGGTCGAACAGCTCCTCGGTCAGCGCACCGACGAACACGATGCCGCCGGGGCCGCCCTCCGCTTCTGCCCCGGGCGTCCCGGCCGTCCCGGTTGCCTCGGGCGTCCCGGTTGCCTCGGGCGTCTCGGGGACGAGAGCGGTGGTCCCGAAGATCAACTCGCCCGACTCGGCACGCCATCCCTCGGGGACGCGGACGACGAGCCCGGCCTCCTCGTCGACGTGATCCGAGCCGGCCGCCACCTGGATCTGCGGGGACAGGGTGCGCTCTCCCGGGCCGTACGTCGCCGAGGAGACGACCACCGTCACCACCGCCGCGATCACGGCGAGGGCGGCGACGAGCGCCACCAGGAGGAGGGTCCGGCCCCTGCCGGCGGACGGGTTCTGGCTTGAGGTCATCCGTCCAGAGTAGGCGGCCGGGTCACACGCAGCGTGATGTTGACCCGCCCCGGCTCGGCGCCGAGCACCTCCCGGCACCAGGCCGGGGCGGTGCCGTCGAAGACCTTGGCCACACCGTGGAACGCCAGCCTCGACGGGCCACCGAACACCACCAGGTCGCCCGATTCCAGGCGCACGTCGGTGTACGGGCGGCCGCGGTGTTCCGGGGTGCCGAAGCGGAAGGTGCAGGCGTCGCCCAGGCTGAGCGAGACGACTGGCGCAGCGCTGGCCTCGTCGCGGTCCTGGTGCATCCCCATTGTGGCACCACGGCCGTAGAGGTTCACCAGCGCAGCATCGGGGGTGTACGCCGGTTCGCCGAGGGACGGGTCCACGCCCGCCGCCGCCCCGAGCCCGGACCGTGCGGCCCGGACCAGCCAGTCCGGTAGCGGCGGGACCACCTCGTCGTCGTCGTACCGGTACGGCGTCCAGTGCCGCCCCAGGCTGAGCGTCCGCACCGACATCCTCCCCCCGCCCGGCAACACTATGGAACGGGGGTCCCGCACGGCGGCCCAGTCCACGCAGGCCCGCAGCAGGTACTCCTGCTGCGCGCGGTCCATCCACCCCGGCACGTGCACCGCGCCGGGGGCCAGGATCGCCGGTGGGCGGTCGATCCCGAAGAGAGGGTCGGTCACCGCCGGTCCGCGCCGAGCACCGCCCACGCCTGCTCCGCCAGGGCCGGTGTCGCGGCGGCCACGACCGTGCCGCCGTCCAGCGGCGGCCGACCGTCCGGGCCGGTGATCACGCCGCCCGCGGCCTCGATGATCGGGATGAGCGCCACGATGTCGTAGGAGTTCAGGTCGGACTCGACCACCAGGTCGACCCGGCCCGCGGCCAGCATGCAGTAGGCGTAGCAGTCCCCGCCGAAGCGCTGCAGGCGGACCCGGCGGCCGAGGTCGTCGTAGCGTCGGCGCGCCTCGCCGTCGTCGCCGAACATCGACGGGTGGGTGGTGTACATGATCGCCTCGGACAGCTCGTCACACCCCGAGACGTGGAGGTCGAAGGACTCCGGGCCGTCGGAGCGGCGACGCACGGTGGCACGGCCGTGGACCGCCGCGAACGTCTCCCCCAGTACCGGTTGGTCCATCCACCCGGCGACCGCGCGGCCGTCCTCCACCACGCCGACGAGCGTGCCCCACCCCGCCATCCCCGTGAGGAAGGCCTTGGTCCCGTCGATCGGGTCGAGATACCAGGTGCGGGAGGCGTCCGCGGGGCCGGACTCGCCGTTCTCCTCCCCCACCACCCGGTCCCCCGGCGCCATGGACGAGATCCCGGCCCGCAGCAGTGCCTCGATGTCGCGATCGGCCTCGGTCACCGGGTCGTACCCCCGCTCGCCGCCCTTGTCGCCGGCGACCAACGCCTCGAGCTCGCCGTGGAAGTGGCGGCGGGCGATCCGGCCGGTGGCGGCGAGCAGCTCGTCGAGGTGCTCGATCAGGTCGTGGTCCAGGGGGCGGTCGGGCCTCACAGTCATGGCCCCATGGTGCATCACGGTCTCCGACGGCACACCGGATCGCACCGCGACATCCTCGTTCCCACCCCTCGACACGTGCCCGCCCGGATAGCGTGAGCGGACCGAACCGCACGGACGGAGCCGAGATGTGATGAGCGACCTCGTGGATTTCATCTCCACCCGCCGGCTCCAGCTCGCCACGGACTCCTGGCAGCACGTCAGCGCCACGGTGCAGGCGGTCCTGCTGGCCACGCTGCTGTCGGTGGCGGTCGGCGTGGCCGTGTACCGCAGCAGGGCCGGTTCCGCCGTGGCCACCGGGGTGGCCGCCACGGCGCTGACGGTCCCCTCGTTCGCACTCCTCGGACTCCTGATCCCGATCCTGGGACTGGGAGTGCTGCCCACCATGACGGCGCTGGTCATCTACGCCGTGCTGCCGATCCTGCGCAACACCATCGTCGGACTCGACGCCGTCCCCGCCGCCACGGTCGACGCCGCACGCGGGGTCGGGATGAGCCGGATCGGGGTGCTGGGCCGGGTCGAGATCCCGCTGGCGTGGCCGTCGATCCTCGCCGGAATCCGGGTCTCCACACAGATGTCCATGGGAATCCTCGCCATAGCCGCCTACGCCAAGGGCCCGGGGCTGGGGAACCTGATCTTCGCCGGGCTCTCGCGGGTGGGAACGCCCACCGCCCTCCCGATGGCGCTCACCGCGACCATCCTCATCGTCGTCCTCGCGCTCGTCCTCGACGCTCTCCTCGTCCTGCTCGGGCGCCTGACCATCAGGGGGAACCTGTGACCACACACGCCGACGGAGCCGTGTCCGGGGTACCCATCACCCTGGACGACGTCACCAAGGTCTACCCCGGCCAGGAGCGACCGGCCGTCGACCACGTCTCGCTCGAGCTGCCCGCCGGGCGGACCACCGTCTTCGTGGGACCCTCCGGCTGCGGCAAGACCACCACGATGCGGATGATCAACCGGCTGATCGAACCCTCGTCCGGCACCATCACGATCGACGGCCGGGACAACCGGACCCTCGACGCCGACACACTGCGCCGGCACATCGGCTACGCCATCCAGTCCTCCGGCCTGTTCCCGCACATGACTGTCGCCCAGAACGTCGGGACCGTGCCCCGGCTGCTCAAGTGGAAGAAGTCCCGCGTCGCCGACCGCGTGGACGAGATGCTGGAGCTGGTGGGCCTGGACCCGGCCGACTACCGCGACCGCTACCCCGCCCAGCTCTCCGGGGGCCAGCAACAGCGGGTCGGGGTGGCGCGGGCGCTGGCCGCGGACCCGCCGGTGCTGCTCATGGACGAGCCGTTCGGCGCCGTGGACCCCATCACCCGCGCCTCGCTGCAGGACGAACTGATCCGCCTGCAGGACGAGCTGCACAAGACCATCGTCTTTGTCACCCACGACTTCAACGAGGCGGTCAGACTCGGCGACCGGATCGCCGTGCTCGGACCCGGGTCGTCGGTACTGCAGTTCGACTCCCCCGAGGCGATCCTGGCCAGTCCCGCCGACGCCACGGTGGCCGGGTTCATCGGCGACGACGCCGCGCTCAAGACACTGACCCTCCGGCGCGTGGGGGACGTGGCCCTGGGGCGGGCGACGACGGCGAGGGAGTCCGAGGACCCGGCCGACTTCGCCTCCCGGGTGCGCGGAACGGACGACGAGTGGGCCGTTGTGCTCGACGACTCCGGCCGACCGCTGCGCTGGGTGCGCGGGGACCTGGTGTCCCGGATGCCGGACCTGCGCTCGGGCGGTCAGCGGGTGGCCGGCACCGTCACGGTCGACTCCACGCTCCAGGAGGCGCTCGACGGGCTGCTCTCGACCGCCAGCGCCACCACCGTGGTGGTGGACCGGTCCGGCGCGTACCAGGGCACGATCGGGATCGACGACCTGGTGGACGAGCTGCGGCGTATCCACCGCCACCACAACGAGCCCGGTTCCCCCGACCCCGGGGAGCCCTCGTGAGCGCCACCGGCACGACGTCCCGCGCAGCCTCCCGCGCGGACTCCGCCCGGTTGGTGGTGCAGCCGCTGCTCATCACGGTGGCCGCGGTGGGAGTGCTGTGGTGGGCCTTCAGCAGCGACCTCGACGACACCCAGAGGGCCTCACTGAACGCGTCCTCCATCACCCAGCGGACCCTCGAACACGTCCAGATCACCTTCACCGTGGCCGCGATCGTGGTGGCGGTGGGCGTGCCGCTGGGGATCCTGCTCACCCGGCGGCGGATGGGTTTCCTCGCTCCCGTCGCGATCGGGATCGCCAACATCGGCCAGGCGGCGCCGGCGATCGGGCTCATCGTCCTGTTGTTCCTGGCCACCAACCGGACCGGTTTCTGGATCGGCGTGCTGCCCGTGGCCGTGTATTCGCTGCTCCCGGTGCTACGCAACACGATCGTGGGGATCCGGAACGTGGATCCCGCGCTGATCGACGCCGCGAGGGGCCAGGGCATGACGACGAGCCGGGTCCTGCGCACTGTCGAGTTTCCGCTGGCGGTGCCGTTCATCCTGGCCGGGTTGCGCACCACACTGGTGTTGGCGGTGGGCACGGCCACCCTGAGCTTCCTGGTGGACGCGGGCGGCCTGGGGATCTTCATCGACACCGGGTACCGACTCCAGGACACCACCACCCTCGTGGTGGGTGCCGTGCTGGCGGTGTGCCTGGCGCTGCTGGTCGACTGGCTCGGCGGTGTGGGCGAGGTCCTGTTCAACCCGAGAGGGCTGCGATGACGGCGATGAAGCGACTCCTGACCGCGTGTCTCGCGACCGTGCTCGTGGCGACCGGATGCGGGCTCAGCGACGGCGGATCCGTTCCGCTGCCCGTGGGCCCCGGTCCGGACGGCACCGTCCCCGCGCTGGAGGGCGTCCGCGTGACCGTCGGCGGCAAGGACTTCACCGAGGGCGTGATCAGCAGCTACCTGGTCGAGTTCCTCCTGGCCGCCGCCGGGATGGAGGTCTCCGACATGTCCTCCCTGGCCGGGTCCAACAGTTTCCGACAGGCCCTGATCACCGGTCAGGTCGACATCGGGATGGAGTACACGGGTACCGCCTGGATGAGCTACCTCGGCAACTCCGATCCGGTCCGCGACCCCGAGGCCCAGTGGGTGGCGGTCCGGGACGCCGACCTCGAGGCCCACGACATCCGGTGGCTGCGCCCGACAACCGTCGACAACACCTACTCGTTCGCCATGAACCGGGCCACCGCGGAGGAGACCGGGTTGCGCACGTTCTCAGACTACGCCCGGCTCGTCCAGACCGATCCGGAATCCGCCGTGACCTGCATGGAGACCGAGTTCTCCGTGCGCCGGGACGGCTGGCCCGGCCTCGCCGAGGCCTACGGGTTCGACCCGGACACGGTCCCGGTGCCGATCATGCAGCCCGGGATCATCTACCAGGCCACCGCGACCGGGCGCGAGTGCCGGTTCGGGGAGGTCTACACCACCGACGGCCGGGTCAAGGGCCTCGACCTGGTGGTCCTGGAGGACGACCAGCGCTTCTTCCCCGTCTACAACCTCGCCACGGTGGTACGGGGCGAGTTCCTGGACGCCCACCCGGAGATCGAGGAGGTCCTGGCGCCCCTCATCGAGGTCCTCGACAACGAGGTGATGGTGGAACTCAACATGCGGGTCGACGTCGACGGGGACGATCCGGCGCTGGTCGCGAGGGATTTCCTGGTGGAACGGGACCTGGTATCGGTGGACTGACCGCACAGCTGGCCGTGCAGCCGGCGGCGAAGTGGCGAACAATCGAGGTCAGGTACCCGAGGAGGACACTCATGACCAGGATTTCGCTGGATTCGCTTCCGAGGTCGGCATCGCGCCTTCCCCGGATGGCGCCGAACATGGCACAGCTGCCGGCCGGGAGGATCGTCACCCTCACCGACGACGTCACGACCAGGCTCTACGACACCGGCGAGGAGCACCTCGAGCCGGTGGTCCTGCTCCACGGCATGGCCGCCACCGGGATGCTCAACTGGTATCAGACCTTCCAGCGCCTGCAGGGCGAATACCGGCTCATCGCCTTTGACCAGCGCCGCCACGGAATGGGCCACGGCGGCGCGTTCGACTTCACGGCCCTGAGCGAGGACGTGCTGCGGGTGGCCGACCACCTGGAACTGGACACGCCGGTCGTCGGCGGTTACTCGATGGGAGGGATCGTCGCCCAACTCGCGGCCCGGAGCGACCCCTCCCGGTTCGGCGGCCTGGTGCTGGCCGCAACGGGCACCGGCGCCGAGCGCAACGCCATGGAGAAGATCACCCTCGGCGGGTTCCTGCGGTCCAGCCCACTGCTCAACGCGGTGCCCGTCGAGGTTGCCAGAGAGATCGACGAGGAGGTGCTCAGTCCGCACACCTGGGCGCTTCGGGAACTGTCCTCGGTGTCGTTCGCCACGCACCGGACCGTGATCGGGGAGGTGGCCCGGTTCAACTCCACGTCGTGGTTGCGTGAGCTGGACCTGCCGGTGGCGATCGTCAAGACCATGCGCGACTTCGCCTTCCCCCGGTGGATCCAGGACGAGATGGCGGATCTACTGCCACACAGTGCGGTGTTCCCGATCAGCGCCGGCCACGCGGCGTGCGCCACCCACCCGGGGACGTTCGCGCGGCGGATGCGGACGGCCATCGGCTGGGTGGTGTCCAACTCCCACTGAGGGTGACTCCCCCGAACCGCGGCCGGCGGGGACTACAGGACCGAATACCGCATCGCGGTGACCACGAACACCACGATGGCGAGTCCGCCGAGGACTACGCCCCACAACGCCCGGCGGGTGTTCGGCTCCTCGCGGGTGAGCCAGCCGGTGGGCCAGCGGGCGAGCAGCCCGAAGGACACGGCCATCATCGCGGCCAGGAACGCCACGATGTTGAGGAGAGGGACCCAGGACAGTGCCAGGGAGCCCGCCCCCAGCACGAGGGCCCGGGTGCCCAGATCCATGTCCCCGGTCGGCTTCTTCCTCGGCGAGGTGGCTTCGGATCGGGGTCGCAGCGGCATGGGACCAGCCTAACCGCGCCCGCCCGGTACACATGTCAGCCCAGGAGCTGCCCGTCGACGAATCCCGCCAGCAACACCGCGAACCCGCCCATCTCCCCCACGATGAGGGCCACCATCCCGACGTGCAGCATCGACGAGGGGTGCTCGAACTGGTTGGTCGTGTCCTGCAGTGCGCCGTGAACGATGTAGCTGGCGATCGCCACCACGAAGAAGAACACGAGGACCCCCGCCGCCGTGAGGTTCACCCAGGTGGGCCAGCTGCTCAACTCCACGAACACGGCGATGAGCAGGGTCGCGAAGGAGTAGAGCAGCGACGCGCGGTGCGCGATGTCGACGTAGGGGTGCGCGACGTGGTCGGCGCTCGTGGCCATCTGCCGGTACTTCCACACGCCCAACCCCAGGGCCAGCAGGAACATCAGGCCGGCGGCGAGCAGGGTGAGCCGGGTGTCGAGGCCGAGATCGATGAGCGGGTCCATGGGTCCTTCCGACGCGGTTGACAACACGGCTGGATTCGCGGACTCCGACACTAGGGCAGTGGCGCGCACTCCGGCGTCGGGTGGACCGGGGATTGTCGTCACGCGGGGCCACCCACGAGAATGCTGCGCATGCGACGACTCCGAGAACTCGCGGGACGGCCCGAGCTCACCACCGACCTGATACAGATCGTCAAGTGCGTGATCGCCGCCACGGCCGCGTGGTGGCTCTCGGCCGACGTCCTGGACTCGCCCCTGCCGTTCCTGGCGCCATGGACCGCCCTGCTCACCGTGCACGCCACGGTCCACCGGTCACTGTCACGCGGTGTGCAGACGACGGTGGCGTCCACGATCGGTGTCGGACTGTCCTTCCTCATCGGGTTCTACCTGGGCGTGAGCGTGTGGACCTTCGCCCTAGCGATATTCGTGGGTCTGGCCGGCGCCCGGATCACGTGGATCCGGGACGAGGGGGTCGCGATCGCCACCACGGCGGTGTTCGTGCTCTCCAGCGGGTTCACCGACCAACAACCCCTGCTCGTCGACCGCATCATCGAGGTGGCCGTCGGGGTGGGGATCGGTGTGCTTGTCAACCTGCTGATCATTCCTCCGGTGCGGGACCGACAGGCGGCGAGCCACGTGGACCGCATCGACCGCCGGATCGGCGACATCCTGGTGAACATGTCCGACGAGTTCTCCACATCCTGGGAGACCGGCGCCGCCGACGCGTGGCATCGCGAGATCGAATCGGTGTCCGAGGAGGTCGAGACCGCGTGGGGGACCGTGCACTTCGCCCGCGAGAGTCGCCGTTCGAACCCCCGCCTGGCCCGCGCACGTCTGGTCCGCGGAGGTCAGGGCCGCGCAGGTCACGAACACAGCCACCGATCGCCGGAGGAGCGCCGGACGCAGACGGGCCGGGGGGTCGACTACGAGGAGGTCCTGGGCCGCGTCGACGAGGCGGTCTCGCACATGCGGCACCTGATCAGGACCCTGCACGAGGCCACCTACTCGGAGGGGCCGTGGGACGAACGGTTCCGCAGTGAGTGGGCGGAGATCACGCGCGACGCCGGCCATGCGATAGCTGATCCCGACGCCGAGATGGAGTCGATCCACGACCGGTTGATAGAGCTGACCCATGCCATGGCAGAGGACGACCGGCTCCCCCGGGACTCCTGGCCGGTCTACGGATCGCTGCTGAACAGCATGTTCCATATCGCCGTGCTCATCGACGACGTCGCCTCGATGCGGAGCGTGCGATAGCCGCGGCGGGACGGGGTCGACCTAGCGATCTCCCCGGTCAGCCTCTCGCTGCTCGGCGTCCAACCGGGCGACCCGCCGGGCCCCGGCGAGTTGCCGGTAGGAGGACTCGACCAACTCGGCGACCTCGTCCCAGTCCACGGAACCGTTCTCCGCCGCGCCGCTCTCCTGCCCACCCCGGTCCAGCGGCAGCGCCCGCCATCCCCGGACGCCCACGTAGGCGGGCACGACGATCCGCTCGTCCCGCTCGAGGGCCGGCAGGTCCTCCGGGTCCGGGAGGAACAGCAGGGCGCGGTCGAGCAGGGGATCCGAGTGATCACCCTTGACCTTGCCGCCGTAAGAGGCGAAGACCTTGGTCGTGTACCAGTTCGGCCGCCCGTGCGAGATCTTCTCCGCAGCGTCCGGCAGCGCCAGACAGATCCGCCGCAACCGGGCGAGCAGTGGATCGGAGTCCTCGAACATGGTCGGGTGGCCCATGACTACAGTTTTACGTCGTTGTATGCGCGCTCGTCCTCGATCGGCTCGAGGTGGGTCGTGATGTGTGAGTGCGGAAGCGCGGCGTGGATCTCCTGCTCGACCGTCTCCACCAGATCGTGACCTCGATCCACGCTCCAGTCACCGGGGACCAGCGCGTGGAACTCGATGAACCGCCACTTGCCGGCCTCCCGGGTCCGCAGCTCGTGGAAGTCGACCCGGCCCGGCTGCCTGTGCCTGTCCAGCACCGCCCCGATCGCCCGGTTGTCCTCCTCGGGAAGGGTCGCGTCCATCAGACCCATCCCGGATTCGTGGACCAGCTTGTACCCGATGAACAGGATGTTCAGACCCACCGCGATCGCCACGATCGGGTCGAGGATCTCCCAGCCGGTGATCCACACCAGGGCCACGCCGATCACCACGCCGACCGAGGTGACGACGTCCGTGATCAGGTGCTTCCCGTCGGCCTTCAGGGTCGGCGACCGGTGCCTGATCCCGGCCCGGACCAGCAGAGTCCCCACCACGCCGTTGATCACCGCGGCCACGACCGAGATCGCGAGGCCAAACCCGAGAGAGCCGATCGGCACGGGATTGAGGAGACGCTCGACACCCGTGTAGAGGATGAACGCCGCGGCCACGAAGATCATCGCGCCCTCGACCCCGGCGGAGAAGTACTCGGCCTTGGAGTGGCCGTACTGGTGGTCGTCGTCGGCCGGGCGTTCCGAGACGGTGATGGCGACGAGCGCGACCACCGAGGCCACCAGGTTGACGACCGACTCGGCCGCGTCGGCGAGCAGGCCGACCGATCCGGTCAGCCACCAGGCCACCAACTTCAGCGAAATGGTGACGATCGACGTGGCAACGGACAGCCACGCGAACTTCTTGAGAGTTGACACGTCATGTGATCGTAGTCCGCTCGTGAGAAGACGGCCCACTGCTGATCGCCAGATATCGGTAGGGTCGAGTCATGCATGTAGGACTTGCCTGGCTCGGAGTGGCGGTGCTGCTCGCCGCCGGTGAGGCGGCGGGCGGCGAGTTGTTCCTCATCATGCTCGCCGGCGGTGCGCTCGGCGGGTCTGTCGCAGCGCTCCTCGGGGCTCCGCTCTGGGGCCAGGCGCTGGCGTTCGCGCTCGTCTCGATCATCCTCGTCGCGGGGGTACGTCCCCTCGTCCGCCGTCGCATGCTGTCCGCTCTCCCCGAGCACGACACCAACACGGCGGCGCTCACCGGCCGCGACGGCACCGTCGTCGAGGCCGTGGGCACCGCCGGTGGTCTCGTCCAGATCGCGGGCGACACGTGGACGGCACGACCGCTCATCGAGGGCGAGACGTTCGAGGCCGGAGAGAAGATCCTCGTGCACGAGATCGAAGGCGCCACGGCCGTCATCATCAAGGGACTCTGAGATCACGGGACCCTGAGCCCGGTCAGACAAAGTCGCACCGACCAGCATCACGACACAGAAGTGGAGGAACGACCATGGAAGCCCTGATCTTCCTGGCCGTCATCGTCATCTTGATCGTCTCGGTTGTGGTGAGCTCAGTGAAGCTCATCCCCCAGGCCGAGGCGGCAGTGATAGAACGGCTCGGCCGCTACCAGCGCACGGTGAGCGGACAGCTCACCCTGATCATCCCGTTCATCGACCGGGTCCGCGCGAAGGTGGATCTGCGCGAGCGGGTCGTCACCTTCCCCCCGCAGTCCATGATCACCGAGGACAACCTCACGCTGAGCATCGACACCGTCGTGTTCTTCCAGGTCACCGACCCCAAGGCTGCGGTCTACGAGATCAACAACTACATCGTGGCAGTGGAGCAACTGGCCACCACCACGTTGCGCAACGTGGTCGGTGGGCTCACGCTCGAGCAGACGCTCACCAGCCGCGACATGATCAACAAGCAGTTGCGCGGTGTCCTCGACTCGGAGACCGGCCGCTGGGGGCTGCGCGTGGCCCGTGTCGAGCTGCGCTCGATCGATCCGCCGCTGTCCATCCAGGAGTCGATGGAGAAGCAGATGAAGGCCGATCGCGAGAAGCGCGCCACCATCCTCACCGCCGAGGGTCAGCGCGAGGCCGCGATCACGACCGCACAGGGCGCCAAGCAGGCCTCGATCCTCAGCGCCGAGGGCAACAAGCAGGCCTCGATCCTCAACGCCGAGGCCGACCGGCAGTCGCGCATGCTCCGCGCCCAGGGTGAGCGGGCCGCCCGCTACCTGGTGGCGGAGGGCCAGGCCGCCGCCATCGCGCGTGTCAACGCGGCCGTCAAGGCCTCCAAGCCCACGCCGGAGATGCTGGCCTACCAGTACGTCCAGAACCTCCCGGAGATGGCCAAGGGCGAGGCCGCCACGATGTGGATGATCCCCTCGCAGTTCGGTGACTCCCTCGAGAACTTCGTCAAGTCCGTGGCGAAGAAGGACGACGACGGGGTGTTCCGCTACGAGCCGGCCGCCACCGACGGTGACGCCGAGCTGCCGTCGGCTCCCGAGGGCTGGTTCGACACCACCACCGACCCGGAGATCGCCCGCTCCGTGGCCGCCGCCGAGGCCGCCGCGGAAGGTGGGTCGAGCGCCATGGCCGAGGAGAAGCCCAAGCCGAAGCCCAAGCCCGGGGTCTTCGACATGGTCCCCGCCTCGGAGGGCGGCATCGCTCCCGACGACACGGCCGCCATCGCGGGCCCGCAGGGGTCGCAGCCCGGTCAGCCCGCCGGCGTCGATCACGGCGCGGATCTCGATCAGGGCCTGCACCAGGGCGGATACCCGGTCGACGAGGCCGGCCGGGACCGTCCCCTGAACTGATCCGACCCGGTTCCGGGCGCCGCCACGACCACTGGAAGTAACATGCCCGTGTGGCACGTAACAGTGGTCGCGGTGGCGCCCAGCCACCTGATACCGAGGACATCCGCCTGATCGAGGCGGCTGCCTCGGTCTTCGCGGAGCGCGGCATCAAGGGCGCGAGCACCGACGACATCGCCCGATCGGCCGGGGTGACGCGGGTGACGCTGTACCGCCGGCTCGGTCCACGCGAGCAGATCCTCCGTGCGATGTACGCCCACGAGGCGCAGCGGCTGATGATGTCGGTCAACGCACGGTTCACCCCGTTCGAGTCCCTCGAGTGGGATCCGGTCAGGCACGTCGAGGATCTGCTGGTCGGCACTGTCTTCGACATCCGTAGAAGTGAACTGCTGCAGCGGCTCGTCGAGGTGGACAAGGTCGAGGCGATGGCGATGCTCGCCGGTCAGTCCGACTCCGTCCTGGGTGCCATCACCGAGATCGTCGCCGAGTTCGTCCGCAGCACCTGGAACGCCGACGTCCACACCCGGCCGATGGACGCGGACGAGTTCGACACCCTGTCCAGGGAGGTCGGCAGCGTCGTCGGCCGCTTCCTCCACTCCGTCGCCGTGATGCCGGACGGCCCACCCGTCCTGGACACCGAGGACGAGATCCGGACGTTGGCCCGGAGGGTCCTGGTTCCGATGATCCTCCAACGCTGACGGTCCCGGTTACAGCGCCGCGGGCACCTTCTCCGCACCCAGTTCATGGGCCAGCGCGGCCTTGAGCGCGGGGTACCGGAACGGGTGGCCCGCCCCGCGGAGCACCACCGGGTCGACTTTCTGGTCGGCCAACGCCAACTCGTCCGACCCGCGACTACCCAACACCAGACCGGGCGCGAACCCGGGGACCGGGACCATCGTCGGCCGACGGAGTACGGACCCCAGGACGCGGGTGAACTGTGCGTTGGTGACCGGTTCCGGCGCCACGGCGTTGACAGCGCCGGTCAGTGTGGGTTCGACGACTGCGCGGAGGTAGATGTCGGTGAGGTCGTCGAGCGCGATCCAGGACATCCACTGCCGGCCCGACCCGAGGCGTCCGCCGAGTCCGGTCCGGGTGATGGCGGCCAGCGGGGGCAGCAACCCGCCCGCTCCGGACAGGACGAGGCCGGTGCGCACGGTGACCACCCGGGCCGGGGAGCGGCGTGCGGGTTCGCAGGCGGCCTCCCACTCGGCGACGATCTCGGCCAGGGGTCCGGATCCCGGTCCGGTCTCCTCGGTCAGGGATCTGTCCCCGCACGCTGCGCCGTAGTAGCCGATCGCGGAGGAGGACACCATGGCCGTGGCGCCGTCCCGCGCGGCGACCAGCTCGGCCAGCCGGCGGGTGGGCCCGATCCGGCTGTCGCGGACGGTGGCCAGGTGCTGGTCGGTGAAGCGGCCGGCGATGGAGGCGCCGGCCAGGTGGACCAGTACGTCCACGCCGTCGAGGAGTGTCGGGTCGGGATCGGCGGTGTCCCAACTCCGCTCGTCGGCCCCGCGGGCCTCGCCGCGGACCAGCCTGATGACCCGGTGGCCGGCGACCCCCAGCAGGGCGCAGAGCACGGTTCCCACCAGCCCGGAGGCGCCGGTGACCGCGACGGTCAGGGCGCGTCCGCCGTCCGGACCGGGGAACTGCCGGATGCGGTCGAGGTCGGCCGCCATCTGTCGGTAGCGGTAGGCGAACACCGGGGAGAGGAACCGTCCCGGCACGCGGGCGCGGACCCGGTCGCCCAGCACGGCGGTCCCGTCCGGCCCCGCGGTGACGGTGTGCTCGTGGACCCACCCGGTCAGACCCGCGTAGGGCTGGGAGACGCAGCGGTCCACGAAGCGCTCGCCCTCGACATACCCGGCGGGGTCGTGCCTGGCGATCCAGCGCGGACCGAATCTCGCGCCCAGCGGCCCCGGGAGCGCGGACCTCGGCTCGAGCACTGCCACGCCGTCCCGCAGCGAGTCCGCCTGACTGACGGGCCGCAGCGGCATGAACGGTGGTGAGATCCGGACGAAGGCGCCCGGTGCGGCGAGGTAGTCCCACGCCTCATCCGCGCCGGCCTGGATCGAACAGCTGAGGTCGATGCTCATCGGACCTTCTCTCAGGGGAGCAGGCACAGCGGGGTGACGTCGCCGCGCCCGCCGGCCATCGGAACGGTCAGGAACGCGCACGGCCACCAACCGCGCGCCTCGACGACGTCGCGCACGGTGGACCACTGGGCTGCACCGAGCGCGGGCTCGCGGCTCAGCACGAAGCCGGAGGACCGGCTCGGATCACCGACGATGGCCAGCGAGTAGTCGTCCGCGAGGTAGGTGATCCGGTAGTTGACCGGCCCGTTCTCGTCCTGGAACGGAACCTGCGGGAAGTTCACGCGCAGCGAGGCGTTGGTTTCAGTGTCGCGGATCTTCGCGTCCCCCTCGATCACCGAATCGGAGCTGATCGCCGAGCCGCAGGAGTTGCGCACCGAGATCGTGTCGGGCGAGATGCGTGCGTATTCGGCGGTGGTGTCGTTGGTGCACTGCAGCGTGTACGGCTGCGGGATCGCCGCGACCTGATACCACGTGCCCACGTAGCGGTCGGGGTCGACGAACCCGACCTGCTCCAGCTCGGGGCCGCCGATCGACCCCACCGCGACACCGTCGGGCAGAAGCAGCTGCGAGGAGCCTCCGCCGAGTCGGCCCCCGTCGGTCAGGTCCTGGGCCCCGGCGACGGGCGTGGCCGCGAGACCGGCCGCCAGCAGCGGACCGATCGCGAGGGCGGTGACGAGTGAGCGGAACCGGGAACTGCGGGAGGCGGTCATGAGTGGAGCTCCTTCGTGTCGGCGGTGCTGTCTGACGTGGTCGATGCGGGCGTCTCGGGGACGGTGGCGCCACGGCGGGGGTCTCCCGGCCACCAGACCCGCTCCCCGACGAGGGTGAACAGAGCCGGCACCACGAGCGTCCTCACGACGAAGGTGTCCAGCAGCACACCGAGGGCCACGATCACGCCGACCTGGGTGAGCACGATCAACGGCAGCACGCCGAGTACCACGAACACCGAGGCCAGCACGATTCCCGCGGAGGTGATCACGCCGCCGGTGAGTGCGACGGCCCGGACCATGGCCTCGCGGGTCGAGTGCGTGGCCGCCTCCTCCCTGGTCCGGATGATCAGGAAGACCGAGTAGTCCACGCCCAGGGCCACGAGGAACAGGAAGCTGTACAGCGGGACCGCCACGTCCAGTCCGGGGAAGCCGAGGATCTGGGTGGTGACGAAGGTCCCCAGCCCGAGCGCCGCGAGCGACGACAGCACTGTTGCACCCAGAAGGAGCAGCGGGGCGATCAGGGAGCGCAACGCCAGCACCAGGACGACGAACACCACCAGGAGGATGAGCGGCGCGATCAGCGCGAGGTCGCGGAGGTTGCCGTCGGAGGTGTCGACGCCCTCGGCCACGGATCCACCGACGATCGCCTCGGATCCCGGGACCTCGTCGACCGCGGAGCGCAACGCCACCACACTGTCCTCCGACCGGTCGGTCGCCGGGGCGGCGTCGAGGGTCACCGTGACACGGCTCCACCCGGTCCCCGACTCGCCGGCCGGCATTGCGGACACGACGCCCTCCACACCGTCGACGACCTCGAGGACGGCCTCCTCGGTGCCGGTCCGGGTGAGCACGGTGACCGGGTCGGTGACGCCGGCCGGGAAGTGCTCGGCGGCGGTCTCCAGGCCGGCCGCGGCCTCGGACGGTGTCCGGAACTGCTCGGTCTGACTCAGTCCGATACGGGTGCCCAACAGCCCGAACGCGAGGATCACCAGGATCAGCACACACGAGATCAGGACGCGGGCGGGACGCGTGACGACCCCGGAGGCGATACGACCCCAGACTCCGGACGGGACGGCCTCGCGGAAATCCTCCGGGGTCGTGGGGGAGGTGAGTCGAGCGCGCTCGGACTCACGCCCGGGTCGGGGGACGAACGGCCAGAACAACCCGCGACCGCACACGGCCAGAGCCGCCGGCAACGCCACGAGGGCGTACGCCAGGGCGACGAGCAGGCCGACGGCGGCGGAGATCCCGAGCGAACGGTAGTTGGGCAGGGTCGCCAGCAGCAGCGTCAGTAGCGCCAGCACCACGGTGATGTTGCTGGCGATGATGGCGGGGACGGCACCCCGGTAGGCGTCGCGCAACGCCTGTCGACGGTCCTGGGTCCTCCGCAGTTCCTCGCGATACCTGGAGACCAACAACAGCGCGTAGTTGGTTCCCGCTCCGAACACCAGGACCGAGACGATGCCGGAGGTCGAGCCGTCGACGGTCACGCCCGCGGCCTCGCCGACCGCCGAGACCAACAGGGAGGCCACGCGGTCGGCGACGGCGATCACGATGAGCGGGACGAGCCACAGGACCGGTGAGCGGTAGGTGATGATCAGGAGCACCGCGACGACCGTCGCGGTCGCGGCGAGCAGCCGGAAGTCCGCGCCATCGAAGGCGGCGGCGGTGTCGGCGGCGAAGGCGGGCCCACCGGTGAGCTGCGCGTCCAGACCGGGGTCCAGACCCTCGGCGATGGCCTCACGCATCTCCCGGACGAGCTCGCTGCCCTGTTCGTTGGAGATCGACTCGGCCTCGACCGGCACCAGGACCAGCGCCGCGGCGCCGTCCTCGGACGGGATCGGGCCCTGGGGCTCGGCGCCGACGACCTCCGCCATCCGCTCACCCGCTCCCGCGGCCGCGGCGATGCCCTGCGGGCCCAGCTCCGCACCGTCCTCCCTGGTGACCACCAGGACGGCCGGCACCGACCCCGCGTCGGGGAACTCCTGCTGGATCTGGGAGACGAGGGCGGCCTCGGAACTGTCCGGCAACGTCTGGGGGGCCTCGGACGCCCCCTCCGACGACGCCAGCGCGAAGACCGCGCCGGACGCCAGCAGCACCACCGCGAGCATCAACCAGGCGGTGAGCTTGCCCGTCAGGACGCCCAACCAGCCGCCGGTCGAGGTGCTCGTCTCCGCCGCAGGGCCCTCGGCTCTCATGGTCTCCCTTGTCCTCACGCGTTGTATTCGGAGAGGAACGCCTCCAGGATGGCGTTGACCTCGTCGGGCCGCTCCATGGTCGGTGAATGGCCCGCACCGGGGATCTCGTGGAGGCTCGTGGTGGCGATGAGGTCGGCGATCCGGCGGGACTTCTCCGGCGGCGTGGCGGCGTCCTCTGCGCCCACCACGACCAGTGTCGGAGCGATGATCCGGATGGCCTCGTCCTCGCACGGGTCACGGTCGGCGACCGAGTCGATGGCCTTGACCAGGCCGACCCGATCGGTGCGCTCGAGAATCGCCATCCACTCGTCGACCCACGGGGCGGTCAGGTTGCGGTCCGCGAGCATGATGGGCGCCACCCGGGACCGCAGGGGCTTCATCCCCGCCAGGCGGTAGACCCTGGAGAGCGTCTTGTACTTGCTGCGGTTGGCCGGCTCCTCCGCGGTGGCGGCGGAGTCCAGCAGGGCGAGCGAGTGCACGACCTCCGGGTTGCGGGCCGCCAGCCGTATCCCCACGAAGCCACCCATCGACAGCCCCACGAAGTTGACCACCGGGATCTGCAGATGCCGCAGGAGCTCGGAGACGTCCACCGTCAACGTGTCCATGTCGTATCCGCCGAGGGCGCGGGGCGAATCTCCCTGACCACGGAAGTCGATGGTCACGCACCGGTACCTGTCCCGCAGGTGCGCGATCTGGTGCTGGAACATCCACCCGGAGAAGAGCAGACCGTGGGCGAAGAACACCACGGGGGCGTCCTCACGGCCGGCGGGGACGCCGGTGTCGGTGTAGGCGATGGTCGTGTGACCGCGCTGGAATGTGGGCATCGGGGCTCTCCTGACAGTCGGACGGCCACCGTGTCCGGCCGCCACAGTCGTACAGTACGGCGGACGGCGCCCCCGTTCCGTCACGTCGAGGTGATCGGATCCCCGGTCACCTCAGGGTGATCAGCCTCCGCGGGTCCTCCGGCCCGGCGGCCCGCTCCAGGTGCTGGTGCTCGTTGACGGCGATGCAGGTCATCCCGCCGCGGCCCACCACGACCCGGGCCACCCCGGTGTTGACGGTCACGCGCTGGAGGCGACTCCACAGCCCCACCACGCCCTCGGGGTCGGCCAGCAGAGCCGCGACCGCCAACGAGATGGTCCCGGCCGAGCTCACCACCACGGTCGTGCGGCCCGACCCGGACCGGGCCGCCGCGTCCGCGATCGCCGAGTTCGTGGCCGTCCGGTAGTTCTCGAACGCCTCGAGGCCGGCCCAGTGTCCGAGCGCGTCGTCGAGCTGACGCTGGAACGCCTGCTTGTCCTCCTCGGAGGAGCCCGCCGAGTCGAGGGTGCCCTGGCCGACGCCCACCCCGGCCACCCGTGCCGCGGTGAGTACCTCGTCGGCGTCGTACTCGGCCCAGCGGTCGTCGAGCTCGACCGGGCAGTCCCACCCGGCACCCTCCCGCAGGCCCTCGAGCAGCCCCTCCGCGGTCTCACGCTGGCGCCGCAGGCCGCCGTGAATCACCACGTCGGGCCTCAGTCCGCGGGCCGCCATGTCCTGGCCCGTGAGTCGGGCCTGCCGGTGGCCGGTCTCCGAGAGCCGGTCGTAGTCGCCGCTGCCGAACGAGGCCTGACCGTGGCGGACCAGGTGGATGGCCCCCATCAGCGATCGCCCCCCGTCACTTCCGGTTCCCCGTCCCCGGCAGTCCGCCCAGGATCCCACCGATCCTGTTGCGCGCGTCGTGCACCCCGCCGGCGAGCAACGGCAGGACCACCCTGGGCACCGCGAGCAGCTCCGGGATCACGTCGCGCGGGCCGAGTCGCGTGGGCGTCAACCGCCCGTCGCCGGTACGGATGATGCGCATGCAGCGCTGTTCGAGGAACGCCACCGCCGGCCGGAACGCGCGGAACGCCGGGTTGGTGGTCTGCCCGTGGAAGAAGCGGTGGTTGATCTGCTGGGCGATCACCGCGAGGCGGAACAGCCCGAAGACCTCGTAGAAGCGCCAGCTCTCCTCGTCGATATCCAGTCCCGACCCCTGCGCGTACCGCTCGACCACCTGCTGGCGGGTGAGCATCCCGGGAGCGTGCGTGGGCTGGCGCCGGAACGCCTTGAACACCGGGCCGTCCCCGTCCTCGACCCAGTAGGCCAGGGCACCGCCGAGGTCCATGAGCGGGTCGCCGACGGTGGCCATCTCCCAGTCGAGAACACCGACGACGGAGGTGATGTCGTCGGGGTCCAGGACCAGGTTGTCGAAGCGGAAATCGTTGTGGACCAGGCAGTGGCCCACGTCCTCCGGCTGGTTGGCGTCCAGCCACTTCATCACCGGCGCGAAGTCGGGCACGTCCGGGGTCCGGGCGCGGCGGTAACGGGCCGACCAGCCCTCGACCTGCCTGCGCACGTAGCCCTCACCGCGGTCGAGGTCCTCCAGACCGGCGGCCCCGACGTCGACGGCGTGGAGTTCCACCAGTGCGTCGACCGCCCGCTCGGACAGTCGCCGGATCGTGGCCTTGTCCGCGCGGAGCTCCCGGGGCAGGTCCTTGCGCAGAATCGTGCCCTCGAGCCGCTCCATCACGTAGAAGTCGGACCCGATCACCGACTGGTCGTCGCAGAACCCCACCATCCGGGGCACCAGGGGGTACACCGGGCGCAGAGCCGACTGGACGCGGTACTCGCGCTTCATGTCGTGGGCACCGCGGGCCTTGGTGCCGGTCGGCGGGCGGCGCAGTACCAGGTCCACGCCGGGGTAGCGCAACACGTAGGTGAGGTTGGACGCGCCTCCGGAGAACTGGCTCACCTCCGGGATGACCGGCTCGTCGTCGTCACCCAGTTCCACTCCCGCCAGAACGGTCGGGTCGTCCGGGGTGACGGAACGCAGCCAGGCCGCGACCTTCTCGACGTCGAAGGCGTCCTCGTCGCGCACCGCGCCCGCACCCGCGATACGCGTGCTCAGAGGGGAGGCGCCGGCCGGTCGGCTCATCGGCCCGACTCTGCTTCTGTGCCCGACTCTGCTTCTGTAGCGGATCGGGCGCTCGCTGTGGCGTGCGCGGAGGCGGCGTCGCGGTACGGCGCCAGCATCGCGCGGGCGACCACCCCCAGGTGGACCTCGTCTGGGCCGTCGGCCAGGCGGAGTGAGCGCGCGGTGGCGTAGGCGCCGGCGAGCGGGAAGTCGTCGCTCATCCCGCCGCCTCCGTGCAGCTGCAGGGACATGTCGATCACCTGCTGGGCCATACGGGGCACGGCCGCCTTGATGGCGCTCACCTCGACGGCCGCCTGCCCCTCGGTGTCGAGCTTCCAGGCGGCGTGTTGCACCAGCAAACGCGCCTGGTCGATCGCGATCCGCGCCTCCGCGAGCCGCTCCCGGTTCCCACCGAGGTTGACTATGGGCTTACCGAAGGCCACGCGGCCCGAGGCGCGACGGCAGGCCAGGTCCAGCGCCATCTCCGACAGCCCGATGAGCCGCATGCAGTGGTGGACGCGGCCGGGACCGAGTCGGCCCTGGGCGATCTCGGCGGCCCGTCCGGGACCGGTGATGATGTTCTCCACGGGCAGGCGCACACCGTCGAAGGACACCTCGCCGTGGCCGAGCGGCTCGTCGTAGACCCCCTGCGCGGTGAGCATGCGCTCGACGCGCACCCCGGGGGCGTCCATGGGCACCAGCACCATCGAGTGCCGCAGGTACCGGTGGGCGTCCGGGTCGGACACCCCCATGAAGATGCCGACCTTGCAGTCCGGGTGGCCGACGCCTGTGGACCACCACTTGCGGCCGTCGAGCACCACCTCGTCGCCCTCGACCCGCGCGGTGGCGGCCATGTTCGAGGCATCGGAGGAGGCCACCTCCGGTTCGGTCATGAGGAACGCGCTGCGGATCCTCCCGTCCAGTAGAGGGTCCAGCCAGCGGTCCTTCTGGTCCTGCGAGCCGTACTTGAGCAGGACCTCCATGTTGCCGGTGTCCGGGGCGTTGCAGTTGAACACCAGGGGGGCGATGAACGACCGCCCCATCTCCTCCGCGACCGGCGCGTAGTCGGTGTTGCTCAGTCCGGTCCCGCCGTGGGTGCCGTAGCGCTCGGCGTAGGGGCCCTCGTGCCCGGCGGGCAGGAAGAGGTTCCACAGCCCCTGTTCGCGTGCGCGGGCCTGCAGCTCGGCGATACGCGGGTCGACAGCCCAGGGGTCCTCGCCGGCCAGTCGGCGGCGGGCGATGTCGGCGTGGATCCCCGGTTCGACCGGAGCGATGTGCGTGTCGATGAACTCGCGGACCGCCGCGGTGAGCTCGGCGGCGCGGGGTGAGGGGGAGAAGTCCATGAATTCATCGTGGCACACCCGGGCCCGGGGGTTCCCGCCGCCGCGGCGGCGCCCTGCGGACCTCTGGCAGGATCGCGTAGGTGACAGAGAACTCGCGTACTCCCGTGGCGGACCGGGCCGACCCGGTCGGCGGGTGGCCTGGGCGACGCAACTACCTCGCCGGGGACTTCCGCGCCGAGGACCTGGTCGCGGCCAAGGCCGGTCGACGGGTGTCCGTCGTACTGCCGGCCCGGAACGAGGAATCGACGGTCGGCGTGATCGTCGAAGCGCTGCGGTCCGAGCTCGTCGAGCGGGTGCCCCTCATCGACGAGTTGGTGGTGATCGACTCCCACAGTGCAGACGGCACAGCAGATGTGGCCCGCGCGGCCGGCGCCCGCGTGGTGGCGCAGGGAGACGTGTTGCCCGCACTCGGGGACGTCCCGGGCAAGGGCGAGGCGCTGTGGAAGTCCCTCGCCGCCACCGACGGCGATGTCGTCGCCTTCCTCGACTCCGACCTGCGCGACTTCGACCCCGCATTCGCGACCGGACTGCTGGGGCCGCTGCTCACCGAGCCCGGCGTGGTGTTCTGCAAGGGCGCCTACGAACGTCCGCTCGACGACGGTCGCACCGTCCTGCCCGCCGGTGGGGGCCGGGTGACCGAGCTCGTCGCGCGACCGCTGCTGGCCACCCACTGGCCCGCACTGGCCGGATTCGTGCAGCCGCTGGCCGGCGAGTACGCCGGGACGCGTCAGGCGCTCGAGTCGATCCCCTTCGCCGGCGCGTACGGGGTGGACATCGGGATCCTGGTGGACCTGTTCGAGTCGTACGGCCTGGACGCGCTCGCCCAGGTGGACCTGGGTCGCCGGACCCACCGCCATTCCCCCGATTCAGCGCTGGCGGTGATGGCGATGCACCAGCACCTCGCGGTGCTCAGTCGGCTACGGCGCCACGGCCGGGCGCCGGACGCCCACCTCCCGGGCGACACCCTCACCCTGCACCGGCGGGATCCCGTCACTGGTGGGTTCAGCGCCGAGACCGTCGAGGTCTCCCCCGGCGAGCGACCCCCGATGCGCGAGGTCCGTGCCGAGTTGAGCTGGTGACCGCTCCCGTGGCTCCCGCCCCGTCCCCGGCCGTCCTCGTGCCCGGCCGTGCGGCCCTGGCCGCGTTCGTGACGTTCCTGATCATCGGCATCCCGACCGATATCCTGCCCAACCCGCTGTTCGGCCGGGAGATACCGGTGCGGTGGTGGGAATACCCCGTTCTCGGGGCGACGGTCCTGCTCACCGCGGCCTGGTTCGGGATCCGGTCCTCCCGCGAGGCGGGGACCCCGTCCCGGGCCGGCGGTGACCATACCGACCGGCCAGGCCTGGTCACCGTGGGCGTCATGACGGCATGGTTCGCCGTGGCGTGCCCCGTCTGCAACAAGATCGTGTTGCTCCTGTTGGGGACCACCGGCGCACTCGGGGTCTGGGCTCCGCTCCAGCCGTGGCTCGCGGCAGTATCGCTGATCCTGTTGGCCGGTGCCGTGGTCTACCGGTGGCGGGCCCGGCCCTGCGCTGACGGGCAGTGCGCCGACGAAGGGTGCGCGGCCGAGGAGGGCGCGGCCCCTCTCGCTACCGACGCCGCGCCGAACCGCTGAGCATCGGCGTCAACGGGAGCACCGGCGGGAACGGTCTGACCATGAGACCGGAGACGTCAAACCCGGCCTCGGACAACCGCTGACCGGTGTCCCGGTTCGGGCGACAGCCCCCGCCGAACCGGCTCCACACCGGGGTGATCCGGTCGGCCACGCGCCCCAACCGACCGGCGGCCCGCACGTGCTCCATCAACCGCAGCTCTCCCTCCGGCGCAAGCACCCGCCGGGCCTCGGCGAGCGCGGCGGGGACATCGGGGACCGTGCACAGGACCAAGCCGAAGACCACCGCGTCGGCCTCTCCGTCCGCGAGTGGTAGCGCCTCCGCCACCGAATCCACCACCTCCACCGGGATCGTCGCTCGAGCGGCGGCTCGCCGGGCGTGGGCACGCAGGTGCGGATCCGGTTCGATCGCCACCACTCTCCTGACCTGTGGCGGATAGTGCTCGAAGGTCACGCCGCTGCCCGCCCCCACCTCCACGACCGTGCCGGACAGCCCCGCCACCAGCCGACTCCGTGCCCGGGCCAGCCCGACCCGTTCGAGCACGGGGCCGGCCATCACCCAGACCCGCGCGAAGAGCGATACGTCCGACCGTTCGCGAGGAGCACCCATGGGGCGATACGGTACCGGGTATCGATTCCTTCCGGAACCGCTCGAGGAGAGGCACCAGGCGATGACCGAGACACCCGGACTTCCACCATGGGGTTCAGTTCTCGCCGTGGTCGCCCACCCGGACGACGAGTCGTTCGGGCTCGGCGCCGTGCTCTCGACGTGTGTCGTCGTCGGCGCGGCCGTCGACGTCCTCTGCCTGACCAGGGGCGAGGCCTCCACCCTCCACGGCGTCGAGGGCGACCTGTCACAGATCCGTGAACTCGAACTACGAGCCGCCGCCGACGCCCTCGGGGCACGGGGGGTCACGCTGCGCGACCTCCGGGACGGTGGCCTGTCAGCCCTCGACCCGGCCGTCCTCGACGACGAGGTCGAACGCGCGCTGGAGCGGTCCCGCCCCGACGGGCTCGTGGTCTTCGACTCCACCGGGATCAGCGGCCACCCCGACCACGTGGCAGCCACCGCCGCGGCCGTCCGGGTGGGCGACCGTCACGGGCTGCCGGTGTTGGCGTGGACCCTCCCGGACGAGATCTGCGGGACACTCGCGGTCGAGGGGTTCGCCGGGTTCCTCGGGCGACCTGCAGACGAGATCGACCTGGCGCTGACCGTCGACCGCACCGCGCAACTGGCCGCCGTGGAGTGTCACCCCAGCCAGGCCGTGCCGGGCAGCGTCCTGTGGAGGAGACTGGAGCTGCAGGGCGACACCGAACACCTCCGGTGGCTCCGGCGCCCCTGAGCCGTATCGTCGCCGCCGCTCCGTCGACACCCAGACTCGGCACCGGTGAGAAGCAGTGCCGGTGAGAAGCAGCACCCGTGACAAGCAATACCGAAAACGAGCAGTACCGACTAGACACAGTGTCGAACAGAAGCAGTCTCGAACAGAAGCAGCACCGAAAGGACTCCCGCCCGTGGACGCCTCCGACTGGAACGCCCGCTATCTCGCCCAGCCAGACGTGTGGGGCACTACCCCCGCCGCGCGGATCGTCGCGGAGGTCACCGGCGCCGAGGATTCCGGCCTTCCTGTGGGCACCGCCGTCGATCTGGCCTGCGGCGACGGTCGGCACGCACGCTGGCTGGCGGCGCACGGGTGGCAGGTCTCGGCGGTTGACTTCTCCGAGGTCGCCATCGAGCAGGCCCAGTCCAAGGACTCCGACGACGGCCGCAGCGGCAGCGTCGACTGGGTGGTCGGCGACGCCACCACCTGGTCACCGGAGGAGTCCGTGGACCTCGTCGTGATCGGGTTCCTCCACCTTGAGCTGGACAGTCTCGCCCGCGTCCTGCGCAATGCGGGCGGCTGGCTGCGCCCCGGCGGACACCTGGTGTACCTCGGACACGCCGCCGAGAATCTGCGGCGCGGCGTCGGCGGCCCGCAGGACCCGACCGTGCTGCCCGGGATCGCCGACCTGGCCGGCGGGGTGGCGGGACTCGAGGTGGTCTCCCTGCGCCACGACCTGCGGCCGGCCGGGAAGGCGACCGCGATCGACGTGCTCCTGCACGCCAGGTCCTGGGTCGACAGGTGAACCGGGAGCGCGGGGCCGGCGGGGCCGCCGCGAACACCGGCGCGGACACGGTAGAGGACCACGAGCGGGTACAGCGGCGGGTCCTGACCGTCCTGGTGCTGGGACAACTGCTCGCGGGCGCAGGCCTGGCCGCCGGGGTGACCGTGGGCGCCCTGCTCGCCGAGGACCTGCTCGGCGGCCCGGGTCTGTCCGGCCTGCCGTCGGCGTTGTTCACCGGCGGTTCCGCGCTGGCCGCGATCCTGGTCGGCAAGCTCTCCCAGGCGCGGGGCCGGCGACCCGGACTCGCCACCGGGTTCGCGTTCGGTGCGCTCGGGGCCGTCGGGATCGTCGTGGCCACCGCGATCGAGTCGCTTCCGTTGCTGTTCGTCGCGTTCGTGGTCTACGGCTCGGGTACCGCCACCAACCTGCAGGCCCGCTACGCCGGCGCCGACCTGGCCACCCCGGAGCGCCGCGGCCGGGCACTGTCGTACGTACTTCTGGGCACTACCGCGGGCGCTGTCGCCGGGCCCAACCTGGTGGGGCCGACGGGCGCTGTCGCCGAGTCGCTGGGCCTGCTCCCGCTGTCCGGACCGTTCCTCCTCGCCGCGGTGGCCTACGGGGGCGCGGCGATCGTCATCTCCGTGCTGCTGCGGCCCGATCCGCTGCTCGAGGCGCGGCGGCGGGAGGCCGTGGCTCTGGACGCGGTGGCCGCCTCGTCGTCGTCATCCACCCGGTCCTCCGACGTGTCACTCCCGGTGCCCGTGCGCATCTGGACCGGAGACGTGATCACCGGGGTCGCGGTGATGGCGCTGACGCAGTTCGTGATGGTCGGGCTCATGACCATGACCCCGGTCCACATGCGCGCGCACGATCACGCGGTGACCGTGGTGGGGCTGGTGATCTCCCTGCACGTGGCCGCGATGTTCCTGCCCGCGCCGCTGTCCGGCTACCTGGTGGACAAGTTCGGCACGCGCCTCGTCGCCGTCTCGGCAGGTCTGGTGCTGCTGACCTCAGGCGTGCTCGCCGCGGTCTCCCCGCCGCAGTCGACGGTGCTGGTCTCCCTCGCGTTGATCCTGCTGGGGTTGGGCTGGAGCCTGGGGCTGGTGGCCGGCACGACTGTGCTCACCACTTCGGTGCCGATCTCGGTCCGCGCCACCGTCCAGGGTCAGGCCGACGTGGCCGTGGCGCTCGCCGGTGCCGCGGGCGGCCTGCTCTCGGGCCTGGTGTTCGCGTGGATCGACTTCCGTGGTCTCGGCTTCACGCTGGCGGCGTTGTCGCTGATCGTGGTGGCCGCGGTGCGGCCGCGGCGCGCTGCGGAGACCGCCCGGGTCGCGACGGGCTGAAGCACGCAGCCATCGCAGCCTGTTCGCCGGCCGCTCGTCCGACCGCCCTGCCGCCCTGCCGTCGAGTGGTCACAAATGTGCCATTCTGCCGCCCGTGAACTGGGAAAACGCGAACGGTATCGACCACTCGGCGAGGCGCGATCGGTGAGGCGCGGTCGGCGAGGCGCGGCCGGCGAATGGGCAGTGCCCAGCGCGGGCCCGGGACGGCCGCAGGCGTCAGCCGACAACTGACTGCTCCGACCGATGCCCCGGAGGCGATTGCCCCACCCGCTCGGCGAGGTCCACGCGCCACCACACCACGAAACCCCAGATGACGAACACGCCGTACACCAGGTACAGCACCGCCGACGGGTAGTACCCCGCCTTGAGCAGCAGCGGCACGCCCACGATGTCGACCGCGATCCACAGCAGCCAGAACTCCGTCCACCCGCGGGCCATGCCGTAGGTGGCCAGGATCGACCCGGTGAAGATCCACGCGTCCGCCCACGGCCCCCACGACCCGAGCCGGGAGAAGATCCAGCCGAAGACCAGGGTGCCCACGAGCATCCCCACGACGAGGCCCGCCCGCTGACGGCCCGTGGCCCAGTGCGGACGGACCGCGACCGCTCCGACCCCCTCACGCCCGGGCAGCGCGGCATTGATCCGCTTGTCCCGCGACCAGCGCCACCAGCCGTAGACACCCACCGCGAGGAACATGACCTGACGGCCTGCCTGTCCGTAGAGGTCCACGTCCTGCGGGGTGTGGAAGACGCCGCCGAGGAAGACGGTGAGAAGTGTCAGGTTGCCGACGATCCCCACCGGCCACGCCCACACGACGCGGCGCATCCCGCCGATCGCGGCGGCCAGGCCGAAGACGTTGCCGATGATCTCGCGCCACAGGATCGGCACTCCGCCGATCAACAACTGAGCATCGAGGAATTCCACGAGAAGGCTCATCGTGTGCCCCTTTCACGGGCTCTACACAGACGGCCCAGGGCTTGTGCCACGTCGCCCACAGGTCCACGACGGGGCCGGGACGTGCGGTGACGCGTTGTTCTCTTCCATCCGGACTATGACCGTCGGCCCCGGGATCACACCGGGTCTGCTGACCCCCGCGCGCGTGGTCAGGCCGGAGTCGGTGTCCGGCCCGCCGCGTGTGCGGGGCGCTCGCGGGCTCGCCACCGGCCACGGAGCCGGTGACATCACCGCCGGTGGGGAGTTTCACCCCGCCCTGAGAACGTGTTCCTGTTCTACTCCTGGCAGGGGCGGCGCCGCAACTCCCGCACCCCGGGGAGGCGGGGTGGGCCGCCGGGGCGCGCGTCAGCCGAGGGTGAGCTGGCCGCCCGACTCGCTCACCGGGACGACGTCGAGTGGACGCGGGGCCGGTGCGAGGGTGTTGCTGCCGTCGGTGGCGTCGTACTCGGCACCGTGGAGCGGACACCGAAGGTGCAGATCGCGGACCACCTGGACCACCCCACCCTGGTGGGTGCAGCGGGCCGAGTAGGCGACGAACTCGCCCTCGGTGGGCTGCGCGACAATCACGGTCGCGTCCCCCGACTTGAGCTGCTTGGCGGTGCCGACGGGCACGTCCGAGGCGGGGATCGTGGACTGCGGGACCTCGGTGGTCTGCTGCACGGTGGACGGCGGCTCCGCGGGTTCGGTCATCCCGCACGCCGAGGCGATCCCCGGCAGCAGGATGATCCCGGGCAGTGCGGCCAGGACCGTGCGGCGCTGGGTGCACGGTCCGACCGTGATGGATGCGGCGGCGGGGTGCTCGGTCATGGAGTACATCGTATCGGGCGCCGACGGCCGACCTAGGCTGGCAGTATGACCGTCCGCCGCCTCGAGCCCCACGCCACGACGATCTTCGCCGAGGTCACCCAACTCGCGTCACGCGTCGGGGCCGTCAACCTGGGGCAGGGCTTCCCGGACACCGACGGTCCGGTGTCGATGATCGAGGCCGCCGTGCGCGCCATGCGCGAGGGCCACAACCAGTACCCACCCGGGACGGGGGTGCCGGAGCTGCGTCACGCGATCGTCGCCCACGAAACCGCGCACACCGGTCTGGTCCACGATCCGGACACCGAGGTACTGGTGACCGTCGGGGCCACCGAGGCGATCGCCGGTGCGGTGATCGGGCTGGTGGAACCCGACGACGAGGTGGTCGTGATCGAGCCGTACTACGACTCCTACGCCGCCACCGTCGCGATGGCCGGAGCCACCAGGCGCGCGGCGCGGATGGTCCGCTCGTCCGGCCGCTTCCGACTCGACGTGGACTCACTGCGGGCGGCGTTCTCCCCGCGGACGCGGGCGGTACTGGTCAACTCGCCGCACAACCCCACCGGGGCGGTACTGCCGCGGGAGGACCTCGAGCAGATCGCGGCGCTGTGCCACGAGTTCGACGCGATCGCGATCTCCGACGAGGTGTACGAGCACCTGACGTACGACGGCGACGAGCACGTCTCGATCGCCACCCTGCCCGGGATGGCCGAGCGGACCCTGCGGATCTCGAGCGCCGGCAAGATGCTCAACTGCACGGGCTGGAAGATCGGTTGGGTGACCGGTCCGGCAGAGCTGGTCGCGGGCGTGCGGACCGCCAAGCAGTACATGAGCTACACCGCCGGCACTCCGCTGCAGCTGGGGGTCGCGCACGCCCTACGCCACGAGGGCGAGTGGATCCGGTCGCTGCGGACGCGGATGCAGGACCGGCGGGACCAGTTGGTGGACATCCTCACCGGAGTCGGGCTGGACCTCGCCGTCACCCAGGGGACCTACTTCCTCACCGCGGATCCGCGACCGCTCGGCGTCACCGACGCCGCGTCCTGGTGCCTGGAGCTGCCCGAACGGATCGGCGTGGCGGCGGTACCGTTCGTGCCGTTCACCGACGTCTACTCCGGCGAGTGGTCACACCTGGTGCGGTTCGCGTTCTGCAAGCGACCCGAGGTCCTCGAGGAGGCCGGGCACAGGCTCCGGGAACTCGCGCGCTGACCGGCGGCGGAGCCGTCAGCGCGTGGTGAGGACGATCTTTCCCACGGCGCCGCGGCCGTCCATCAGCTGCAACGCCTCGGAGGCCTTGTCCAGCGGGAACTCGATCCCGACGAGCGGGTCAAGCTTTCCTGCGGCCAGCAGCGGCTCCACCTCGGCCCACTGCTTCTGCAGGTAACCGGGGTTGCTCATCCAGTACTCGCCCCAGCCCACGCCGATGGCGCTCTTGTTGCCCAGCAGCAGGCGGTTGACCTTGACCGTGGGGATCTCACCGCCGGTGAAACCGATCACGAGGATCCGGCCCTCCTGGCCGAGCGAACGGATGGAGTCGGTGAACCGGTCACCGCCGACGGGGTCGACGACGATGTCGACACCTCTACCATCGGTGAGCTCCTTGACGGCGTCCTTGAAACCTTCCGGTGCGATGGCGTCGGACGCCCCGGCCCTCAGCGCCAGGTCCCGCTTCTCGTCGGTGGAGGCGACCGCGATCACGCGGGCCCCCATCGCGGTGGCGAACTGGGTGGCGGCGATCCCGATGCCACCGCCCGCACCGTGGACGAGCACCGTCTCCCCGGGCTGCATCCGGCCGCGGTGGGCCAACGCGAAGTGCACCGTGAGCACGTTCATGGGGGTGGACGCACCCTGGGCGAAGGTCATGGTGTCGGGCAGCCGGAACACCTGGGCGGGGTCGGTGGAGACCACCTCGGCGAAACCACCGAGGCCGGGAAACGCGCACACGCGGTCGCCGGCGGCGAAGCCCGAACCCTCGGGGGCGGAGCGGACCACGCCGGCGACCTCCGAGCCGGGCACGAAGGGCAGCGGGGGCGACATCTGGTACTTCCCGCGGGTCTGGAGAACCTCGGGGAAGGTCACTCCCGAGGCGTGGACGTCGATGAGGACCGCGCCCGGCTCCGGCTCGGGGAGGTCGACCACCTCGAGGGCGTCGGGTCCGTCATGGGATGAGATGTGGATGGCACGCATGGCCCCATAGTGTCAGCCCGGCCGCCCGCCCCGCCGGGACAGGGCCGACCGGATCACGGGTCCGGTCGCACCGGCGGTCTCGGATCGAGCGGTTCCGGGCGGCGACGGAACCTCCGGCGTCGGAGGAGATGGAGGGCGAGACCCACGGCCACCACGACCTGCCCCACCTGGAAGGCCAGCGCCATGACGATGAACTCGCGCCCGAACGTGGTGGGCAGGACCAGGAGCAACGCGCAGATGGCCAGCAGTGCGACCGTGAGGACCTGGCCCCCCGCCATGAACCGACGCGGGCTGGTGACCAGGCGGCCCCGGGAGAGCAGCAGTACCGAGTTCAGGGCCACCAGCAGGCACACCGGCACACCGATCTGGGCCGGGAACAGGAACAGGATCACGAACAACGGGTGCGAACTCAGAGTGACGGTCCCGGTGGAAAGGAACTGCGGGACGCTCCACAACGCGGTGAGAAGAGCGCAGGACACAGTGATCCACGAGCCGCCCACCAGGATCCGCACCCGGAGAGGATAACCGTGACAGCCGCGGCCCGGGGCCCGGCCCACCGTGTGGCCGAGCTATCCCCGCCGGGTCACCGGCGGTTCACTCCCTGGTCAACGCCTCACCGATGGGGGTCTGGCCGTCGGAGAACTCGATGGTCCGGCCGACGGTGTCCGGCCTGCGCAGCACCGCCGCCACGACGGCGGCCACGACGTCCCGGCTCGTGGCGCGGTCATCGCGCTTGTCGGCGCCCACGCCGATCGACTCCCCGCCGGGCTCGTCGGTGAGCATGCCCGGGCCGAGGATCGTCCACTGCAGTTCCGAGTCCCGGAGGTGGGCATCGGCGGCGGCCTTGGCCTGCGCGTATGGGTAGAACGAATCGTCCTCGGGCACTCCGTGGTCCGGGCGGGCCCCGTCGTAGGAGATCATGACGTACCGCTCGATCCCCTCCTGCACGGACGCGTCCATGGACCGGATCGCCGCGTCGCGGTCTACCGCGAATGTGCGGTCGGCGCTCCCGCCACCCGCACCGGCGGCCCACACCACGGAGCCGCTGCCTCGCAGCACCTCCCGCAGGCCGTCCACGTCGAGCTTCTCGACGTCCGCGACGACGGGGGTCGCACCCGTCTCCCGGATGTCGTCGGCCTGGTCCGGATTCCGGATCACCGAATACACCTCGGCACCCGCCTCCGACAGGATCCGGGCGGCACGGCGGGCGATCTTGCCGTGGCCGCCGATGATGGTCACTGGACGATCGATACTCATAGCCTCCGTTGTACTCCTCCGCCCCGTTCCGCGCGCTTCCCGCCAGGCGCCCCGCCAGGCGCCCCGCCAAGTACCCAACCTTTGTGATGTACGTCATACATTGAGGGTCTCCCCTCTCGATCCGGTCACAACTCCACAACGACACGCTGCGAACACCCGTGTGGGTTCGCGTCGTGTCGGACCCCCCGTGCATCATGTGCACATAAGCCGGTGCTCACCGGTAAACCCTCAGTTCTGCCTCGGAGTCACGCATGTCCTTGTCCAGGTCCGGGCCCACCACGCGCTCGGCAGCGCTGGCGCCCCTAGCCTTTCTCGCCGGACTACTCGCCGTCCTGCTCGTCGTCACCGGATGCACCATCCCCGTCCCCACCGGGTCGGCCGGAGAGCCCACCCCGACCGAGACGTCCGAGGCGCCCGCTCCGGCGACGCTGCAGGTCACCCCGGCCGACGGCGCCACGGACGTCGCCGTGGTGGACGGTGTCCGGGCCCTCGTGGAGAACGGTTCCCTCACCGAGGTCGTACTCACCAATGACGCCGGCAAGGAGATCGACGGGGAACTGTCGCAGGACGCGTCCTCGTGGGAACCGGCGGTCACCCTCGGGTACGGGCGCACCTACACCCTGGACGTCACCTATCGGGGCGAGACCGGCGGCCCGAAGACCGATACACGCACGTTCACGATGGCCGACCCACAGGCCATCCTCAGGCCTTCCCTCGTCTCGACGGGTGGGGGCGCGCTGGAGTCGGACCGTGAATACGGCGTCGGCATCATCGTGGCCGCCAAGTTCGATCAACCCGTGGCCGACCGGGAGACCGTCGAGGAGTACATGACGGTCACCACGGAGCCCGCCGTCGAGGGCAACTGGTTCTGGCTCGACGATGCCACCGCGCACTGGCGGCCCAGGGACTACTACGAGACCGGCACACGGGTGAAGGTGGAACTGGACACCGAGGGCAGGAACCTCGGCGGGGGCCAGTGGGGCGGCGAGAGCGCGGAGGTCGACTTCACGATCGGGGACCGCCGCGTGGCGATCTCGGACGACGAGACCAAGACGGTCTCCGTCTTCCACAACCAGGAACTGGTCAAGACCATGCCCACATCGATGGGCAAGGGAGGCTGGGCCACCCACAACGGCGTGAGCATGCACTTCTGGACCCAGCGGGGTACCTACACGGTCCTCGACAAGGCCAGCACGGTGCTCATGGACTCGTCGTCCTACGGTCTGCCGTTGGATGTCGGGTACCGGGTGACCGTCGACCACGGTGTCCGGCTCACGAACAACGGGATCTACTTCCATGCCCTCGAGGAGTCGATGTGGGCACAGGGCAACACCAACGTCTCGCACGGTTGCCTCAACCTGTCCCCCGAGAACGCGGCCTGGTACTTCGATCAGGCCGTGGCCGGCGACGTCGTCGAGGTCCGCAACACCGGCGGGCCGGAGCTGGAGCTCCGGCAGAACGGCGACTGGACCGTCCCGTGGAGCACCTGGCAGAAGGGTTCCGACACCTGAGGTCTGCTCCTCGAGCACAGGCCGGTGAATCGCACCGCGCCCGAGGGCCTGCAGACACCGTTGCCCAGGCGGTGGTCGGCACGCTAATTTTGCGCGATGGCGCCCCGCACACTGCAGACCCGACTGCCCGGAGTCTCGGTCGGTCACTGGACGGACTCCTCGGCATTGACCGGGTGCACGGTGGTGCTGCTCCCCGAGGGGGCGGTGGCCTCGCGCGAAGTGCGCGGTGGCGCCCCGGCGACCCGGGACCTCGACGCACTCGCCCCCGATAAGGCGGTGACGGCTATCGACGCGGTACTCCTGACCGGCGGATCAGCGTTCGGACTGGCCGCCGCCGAGGGGGTGATGCGGTTCCTCGAGGAGGCCGGGCGGGGCGTGCCCACTCCCGGTGGACGCGTCCCGATCGTCCCGACCCTGGCGCTGTTCGACCTCGGGGTCGGGAGCTCGGAGGTCCGCCCGACGTCGGACGACGGATACTCCGCCGCGACCGCTGCCACGAACCCGCGGTTCGACGTGGGGCAGGTCGGGGCGGGTACCGGGGCGTTCACGTCGCAATGGCGCGGGGCCGAGAACATCCGGGCGGGCGGGATCCAGTACGCGGAGAGCACACTGGGCGACCTGGTCGTGGGTGCGTTGTGCGCGGTGAACGCCTACGGGGACGTCGATCCGGGCGGCACTGCCGTGGACTTCGACTCCGTCGCGAACCTCGTCCCCCCGTTCGACTACTCCTCCGATCGGGTTCACACGACCATCGGCGTCGTCGTGACCAACGCGAGACTGGACAAGACCTCGTGCTACGTCGTCGCCCAGGGCGCCCACGACGGGCTTTCCCGAGCGCTCACTCCGCCGCACACCCGCTACGACGGTGACGGTTTCGTCGCCGTCGCCACCGGAGAGGTGCCCGCCGACGTCGACACCGTCCGCCTGATGGCCCTCGACGCCGTCTCCCGGGCGATACGTTCCGCCGGCCCCTGACACGCTCGGCCACCCCACACCCAGGAACGGAGTCGACATTTCCGGCAATGGGCGGGACAATCTGTAGTCACCCCGGGCAGCGGCCCGTGGGCGACCCCGACGAAAGCGCAGGAGCACCTCCAGTGAGCCGAGCCGATACACCGGCCCGATCTATCAGCCCCCTTCTCGGAAGGGGGAACACCGGATGAGCATCGCGCTCTCACTACTCGTCGGCGTCGTCGTGGTCCTGGCGATCACCGCACTCACGGGCTACTTCGTGGCCCAGGAGTTCGCGTTCATGGCCGTCGACCGCTCCCGGATGGGAGCCGCCGCCGAGAAGGGCGACCCGGCCGCGGCGCGCGTCCTGGGCGTGACCAGACGCACGTCCTTCATGCTCTCGGGCGCCCAGCTCGGAATCACCGTCACCACCCTGGTCGTCGGGTACGTGGCCGAACCGCTCATCGGCCGCTCGATCGGCGAGCTCCTCGGGATGGCCTCGGTACCGCAGGGGATCGGCGTGGTCGTCGGTACGGTCCTGGCACTGCTCTTCTCGACAGTCGTCCAGATGATCTTCGGCGAGCTGGTGCCCAAGAACCTGGCCATCGCCAAGCCGGAGCCGGTCGCACGCTGGCTGGCCCGTTCCACGACGATCTACCTGGGGTTGTTCGGCTGGCTCATCGGTCTGTTCGACAAGGCCTCCGAGGCGCTCCTCAAGGCCGTGGGCATCGAGCCGGTGCACGACAAGGAACACTCCGCCACCGCCCGCGACCTCGAGCACATCGTGGCCGAGTCCGGCGAGACCGGCGAACTGTCCGAAGAGCTGAGCCGACTGTTGGACAGGATGCTCGACTTCCCCGGCCAACCCGCCGAGCACGCCATGATCCCGCGCTCGCGCACCGACGTGGTCCGGGCGGAGGACACGGTCCACGAGGTCCTGTCCAAGATGGCCACCGGTCACACCCGCTATCCGGTCGTGGGCGACGACTCCGACGACGTGATCGGCATCGTGGACCTGCACGACCTGCTCTCCGTCTGTGACGACGAGCAGGCCGATCTCACGGCGGTGTCCACTCTGATGCGGGCGCCAATCATCGTGCCGACCTCCCTGCCCCTGCCCGACGTGGCCACCCGCCTGAGTGCCGAGAAATCGGAGATGGCGGTGGTCGTGGACGAGTACGGCGGCTTCGCCGGAGTGGTCACCATGGAGGACATGGCCGAGGAGATCGTCGGCGAGATCGCGGACGAGCACGACCCCCAGCTCGCCGCCGGCACCCCGGTCAGCGAGGGACTGGGGTGGCTCCTCACCGGTGACACCCACCTCGACGAGGTGGAGCGCCTGCTCGAGATCACCCTCCCGGAGGTGGACGCCGAAACGCTCGGCGGACTCGTGGTCGAGACCACAGGTGACCTGCCCGAGGTGGGCGACCGCATCGACATCCCCCTCCCCGACACGGACGTGCTCGAGGAGTTGTCCGCGGACCGGGTCCTCAGAACCGAGGTACGCCGGATCGAACGACGTGTTCCGGCTGAACTGCACGTCGTGGTCGAGGAGGCCGCACGATGAACCCCACCACCTCCCTGCTCGCCGCCGAAGCCGGATCGGGCCTCACGAGCAACCCGCTGGTCGTCGTGGTCGCCACGATCCTGCTCATCGTGGCGTCCGCGTTCTTCGTGGCCGTGGAGTTCTCCCTGATCTCCGCGCGGCGCCACCGCCTCGAGGACGCCGCGGCCTCGAGCGCCTCCGCCCGGGCCGCTCTGCGCAACGCGTCCGAGCTCACGCTGCTGCTGGCGGGTTCCCAACTCGGGATCACGCTGTGTGCACTGGCGCTCGGCTCGGTCACCAAACCCGCCGTCCACCACTGGCTCACCCCGGTGTTCGCCGGCTGGGGGTTGCCCTACTGGACCGCCGACGTCATCGCGTTCGTCCTCGCGCTGCTCATCGTCACGTTCCTTCACCTGGTCGTGGGTGAGATGGCCCCGAAGTCGTGGTCCATCACGCACCCGGAGTACTCGGCCACACTGCTGGCGATACCGATGCGAGGCTTCCTCTGGCTCACCCGCCCGCTGCTGGTGACACTCAACACCATGGCCAACCGGATCCTCCACCGTCTCGGTGTGGAGACCCGCGACGAGGTGGCATCCGGCCAGGACGCCGACTCCCTGCGTGAACTCGTGCGCCACTCCGGCGAGGCCGGCACCCTCGACGACACCCACCACCGGCAACTGCTCAACGCCCTGGAGCTGCAGGAACTCACAGTGGGTGATCTGCTGGGTGATCGCGGGGTTGACGCCCCCGCCGCCCCGGAGGAGATGTCGTCGGTCGACGTGGACGCCTCACCGGAGGAGATCCGCGAGACGGCCCGCCGCACCGGCCACCTGCGTCTGCTCGTGATGGACAGCGAGACCGCGGTGGGGGTGGTGCACGCGCGGGACGCGATCAACGCCCGGTCGGCCGCCACGGCGCGCGAACTCATGCGGCCGAGCCTGTCCCTCGAGCACGACCTCTCGGTGGCCGAGGCGTTCCGCAGGATGCGTGAGGCGCGGGCGCACCTCGTCGTCGTCGAGCAGTCCGGCGGTCACCCCGGAACCCACGTCTCCGAGGTCAGGGGCGTCCTCACGCTGGACGACGTGGTCCGGCGCCTCCTCCCGGTGACGTCCGTCTAGGCGGCGGGGTCAGGGGTCGGAGCGGGGGTCAGAACAGGCCGATCAACCTGAGCAGGCCCCACAGCGCGAGCCCGGCCATGCCGAGCAACACCAGCAGCATCAGCCCCACCGCGCCGACCGCCCGGAGCAGGTAGCCGTGGGCGTCGGTGTCCACGCGCCTGCCCTCGGCTATCGTCCGGTCCACCAGGCGCAGGTTCTTGGACGTGGCCTTGTGCGCGGCGTCGGCGACGTCGCCCACGAAGGGGATCACACCGAGCACCGCGTCGACGAGGTAGTTCCACCCCATGCGGAACAGGATGTGGACCGGGACCCGGTTGCGGATCGCCTCGGTGAGCACCGCCGCCGCGACCACGGTCCCCAGCGCGTCGCCCACGACGGGGACCAGGCCGATCACCGGGTCCAGCCCCACGCGGTACCTGGTGCCCGGGATCCGCACGAGGTCGTCCATGACGCGCGCGAGGCCGGAGGTCACGGGGGACGATCCGGTCCGGGCCACCTCGGGGGAGGTCCGCCTCGCCGCAACGGGATCGGTCACCGGGTACGGCACCGGGTCGGGTCGACTGCTGGTCATGTGGGCCGAGCCTACGGGGACGGGGACGCCGCGCCACCGCGTCCCGGCGGCGCGGCCGGCACCCCTCCGTCTCCGGGCGGCGCGCCGCCGGGCCCGTCCGCGCCGCCCGCGGCGTTGTCCTCCGCGGCGGCGACGCCGATCGTGATCGTCACCCGGTAACCGTCGGCCGGGGAGCCGACGACCTCGGGCATCTGCGCGTCCCATCCGTCGGCGAAGACCGTGTCGGACTCCAGGCTCACCCCGGACATGTTGCGGACCGAGGCCGCGTACCCGGCGTCGTGGGCGTAGACGTCGTCCGAGACCGCGGCGGGCAGGGCGATCTGCGAGGTGAGCCGGGCGTTCTCACCGGCGACGGCCGAGGCCAGGGTGTCGTAGACCTCGAAGTGCACGTGCGGCCACCTGCCCGAATAGCAGGCCGGGAAGATGCTGGTGAACTCGACGCGGCCGGACTCGTCGGCGGTCTGGACTCCCCGGAGGTAGTTCTGGTCGGTGACGCCCTCGCTGTAGAGGGAGTAGCGGCCCTCGCGGTCGCAGTGCCAGACGTAGACCGCCATCCCCGCGCCCGGAGCGCAGTCGCTCGCCAGGTCCTGCAGGGTCATGGTCAGGCGCATGGGGACACCCTCGGCGGTGCCGGTCATCCCGCCGAAACTGGAGGTGATGTCCGAGCGGTGTACCCCGGATTCGATCAGTACGTTCGGCCCGTTGGACCCGTCGCCCGGGTAGGGGCCGGCGGTCTCACCCGGTGCCGCCTCCACACATTCCGCGGTCGACGCCGCGGACGATCCGGCGGTGGTGGTCGTGGAGGTGCCGCTGGCGGCGGCCCCGGAGGGCGAGTCCATCGCACACCCCACCGTCAGCCCCACGGCCCCGATCCCGGCGGCGCCGAGGAGTCCGCGCAGTGCCGCACGCCGACTCATCACGGCCAGGTCGTAACCGAGGCCCAGATCGTGGTCGTGGACTCCGTGGTCGTCGCGGTCGGGGGCGGCCGCTGAGCGGGATCGACGGGGTGTGAACACTGGGACCTCCGGGGGTGTGGACACCGGCTCGTGCCGGCGGGACTGGTCCAGACGCTAGGAGTCGCCGTCGTGAGCCTGCTCCGGGTTCGCTGTGAGTTCCCTGCGAGTCGGGGAGCCGTCAGGCCCGAGTGGCCCGCGCGGTGCGGTGCGGTGGGGCCCCGTTTCTGGTTTCGTGGAGTGATGACGCCCACGCCATTCCGCCGCCGGTATCCCAGCAGTGTTCGCCGCCGGTTCGGTCCCGCCACCGGGCTCGTCGCGACGGCCCTGACCGTGGCCCTGACCGGCGCCGGTTGTGCGGCGCTGACCGGCGACACGGGCGCGGATGAGCTCGACCGCTTCCTCGACGAGCTGAGCAGGGGGAACCTGCCCGCCGCCGTCGAGCTGACCACCGATCCCGAGGCTGCGCAGGAGAGCGTGTCCGCGAGCATCACGGGAATGGGGATGCCCACGATCTCCGCGACCACCACGGGCGGGAACCGCCCGGACCGGGATCCGGTGGCGGTGGAGATCACGTGGGACATGGGAGCTCCGGGTGGAGACGACGGAACGGGCGGCGACGAAACGGGCGGCGACGAAACAGGCGGCGACGACGAGGCCGGCTCCGACCCGGCCGGCGGGACCCCCGGGGCAGAGGCGGCCCCGCGCATCGTCACGACCACCGGCGAGGCGCGGACCACCAAGATCGGCGAGGACTGGAAGGTCGAGTGGTCGCCGACGATCCTCGACACCCGCCTCGCCCCCGGAGGTCGGCTGGTGTTCACGGATGACCTGGACTGGGACACCGACATCCTGGACCGCACCGGCGAACCGCTCATGCAGTGGACCCCGGTCACGGCGGTGACACTGACACCGGAGGCGGTGGAGTCGGCAGACGCGGTCGCGGCCCTGGTGAGCGCGGCTGCACCGACGATCACCGGGCAGTCGATCCGCGACGGCCTCGCTGAGGCCGGCGACCAGCCGTACCAGGTGGTGGCACTGCGCCCCGAGGACATCGGGCCGATCCGGGAGCAACTCGCCGCGATCGCAGGCGTGGGCCTCCCGGAGCAGGGCCAGCTCATCCGCACCGACCGAGGCCTCGACGCTCCAGTGCTGGACGGACTGCCGAACGCCTGGATGGAGGCCCTGCAGGAGGTGGGCGGGTGGTCCGCGCAGATCCTCAATCCCGACGAGGACCCGATCGAACTGGGTAGCGCCCCGGCCGGGCAGGTCGACGATCTGGTCTCCACCCTGCAGATCTCGATGCAGCGGGCCGCGCAACAGGCGGTGGACGGCTCCGCTCTGGCCGCGTCGATCGTCGCGATCCAACCCTCCACCGGCGGCATCCTGGCCGTGGCACAGAACTCCGCCGCCGACCAACAGGGGCCGGTGTCCATGCAGGGCCGGTTCCCGCCGGGGTCGACGTTCAAGATCGTCACCACGGCCGCGGCACTCGAGGCCGGAGTCGTGGGCCCGGACGAGGTCGTACCCTGCCCGGCCTCGGTCACCGTGTCGGGACGCACGATCCCGAACGACGACGATTTCGAACTGGGCCCGGTCCCGCTGGAGACCGCGTTCGCCCGCTCGTGCAACACCAGCCAGGCCGTGATCAGCGATCGGCTCGCACCGGAGGCCATGAAGGACACGGCCGCGAAGCTCGGCCTGGGCGTCGGGTTCTTCGCTCCAGGCCTGGAATTCCCCGCTTACACCGGTTCGGTCCCCGTCACCGAGCAGGGCCCGGCCCGTGTGGAGGCGGCGATCGGCCAGGGCGAGGTGCTGGCCAGCCCGTTCGGCATGGCCGTCATGACGGCCTCACTGGCGAACGGTGGGCAGATGGTCCTGCCGCACGTGATCGACGGGGTGCCCGCCGACGCCAACGACTCCCCGGAACCGCTGGATCCGGGGGTCGTGGACACTCTGCGCCGCTACCTGGAGCAGACGGTGCAATCGGGCACTGCCACGGCCGCGAACTCGATCCCCGGGCTCGGCGGCAAGACCGGCACGGCCGAGGTCGGCAGCGGTCCCGCCCACGGGTGGTTCGTCGGCTCCACCGGGGACATCGCCCTCGCGGTCCTCATCGAGGGCGCCGACTCCTCGGGGCCCGCGGTGGCGATGGCCGCAGGCTTCCTCGGCGCTGCGGGACAGCCCGCACCACTCGCGGGCGGGTGAGCCGGTAGGTTTCGCGTCATGCGTCTCCCCCGCCTTCCCCTGTCCGACCTCCCCGTCCCCGGCCTCACCCGGCTGCCGTTCGTCTCCACCCCCTCCCCCGCGGACACCAACCGCCGGGTGCTGGTCACCGGCGGCGCGTCGGGCCTCGGCCTGGCCCTGGCCACGGCGTTCCTCGAGCGCGGCGACCGTGTGATCGTCGCCGACCTCGCGGCCACAGACGACCGGCCCGAATCGGTGCCCGAGGACGCGCGTTACCTGCGCCTGGACGTGCGTTCCGAGGACGAATGGCAGGCGGCCCGCGCAGAGGTCGAGCAGATCTGGGGCGGCCTCGACGTCCTGGTCAACAACGCCGGCATCGCGCAGGGCGGCCGCATCGAGTTCCTCACCGAGGAGGACTGGCGGCAGATCGTCGACATCAACCTGCTGGGTGTGGCCCGGGGTTGCCGCACCTTCGTGCCGATGCTCAAGGCGCAGGGACGCGGCCACCTGGTCAACACGGCGTCGCTCGCGGGGCTCGTCCACCCGCCGACCATGGCCTCCTACACGGCCGTCAAGGCGGCCGTGGTGGCGATCTCCGAGAGCCTGCGATGGGAGCTGGAACCGTTCGGCATCGACGTGTCCGTGCTGTGCCCGTCGTTCTTCCGCACCAACCTGGCCTCGAGCCTCAACTCCTCCGATCCCGCCGCGAGCGGCTTCGCGAGCAAGCTCATCGACCGCTCCGAGCGCGGCGCGGACGAGATCGCCGCCGAGGTGATGACCGCCCTGGACGCCAAGCAGTTCCTGATCCTGCCCGACCCGGACGCCCGCAAGGCCTACCGCGGCAAGCGGTTCATGCCCGCCGCGTACGCCAAGACCATGCTGGGCATGGGACAGAAGTTCGCCCGTGCCACCGGCGGGAACTGACGGTCCCGCGGGCGCCGGTGTGGCCGGCCGCCGTGCACGGCCCGAGTCGGTACCGCCCCTGGGGCAAGTACCCTGCGGGGCATGACTCCCTCGAAGCCCCTCCCCTCCACCGTGATGTCCCGGGCCGACATCGACTTCCTGCTCCACGACTGGCTTAGGGTGTCCGAGCTGTGCGGGCGCGAGCGGTACACGGACCACTCGCGCGAGACCATCGATGCCGTGGTGGACCTGTCGGCCGAGCTCGCCGAGAAGTACTTCGCCCCGCACAACCGCACGTCTGACCTGAACGAGCCCAGGCTCGTGGGCGAGGAGGTCGAGCTCATCCCGGAGATCGCCGAGGCGCTGCGGCGCTTCGCCGACGCCGACCTGGTGGGCGCCGCGATGGACGAGCGGGTGGGCGGAATGCAGCTGCCGTACACCGCGTACCTGGCGTGCATGGCGTGGTTCTACGCCGCCAACGTCTCCACCGCGGCGTACCCGCTGCTGACCACCGGGAACGCGAACCTGCTGATCGAGCACGGTTCCCAGGAGCAGATCGACAGGTACGTCAAGCCCATGGTCGAGGGGCGCTTCACCGGAACCATGTGCCTGTCCGAGCCGCAGGCCGGCTCCAACCTGGCGGACATCACCACGCGCGCCGAGCCCCAACCGGACGGCGCCTACCGGCTGTTCGGCCAGAAGATGTGGATCTCCGGCGGTGAGCACCAGATGTCCGAGAACATCATCCACCTGGTGCTGGCCAAGGTGCCCGGTTCGCCCGCGGGCACGCGCGGCATCAGCCTGTTCGTGGTGCCGAAGTTCCTGGTCAACGAGGACGGCTCGCTCGGGGAGCGCAACGACGTCGTCATCACCGGCCTCAACCACAAGATGGGCTTCCGCGGAACGGTCAACACCATGCCCACGCTCGGTCAGGGCATGCACACCCCCGGCGGCCACCCGGGTGCGGTCGGCTACCTGGTGGGCGAGGAGAACACCGGCCTCAAGAAGATGTTCACCATGATGAACGAGGCCCGACTCGGTGTGGGTCTGGGCGCCACGGCCCTCGGGTACACCGGGTACCTCAAGTCGCTCGACTACGCCCGCAACCGGCCGCAGGGCCGCCCGGTCGGCTCGGATCCGTCCTCCCCGCAGGTCATGCTCACCGGCCACGCCGACGTGCGGCGGATGTTGCTGGCCCAGAAGTCGTACGTGGAGGGCGCGCTGGCGCTGGGGCTGTTCTGCGCGAGGCTCGTGGACGACGAGAAGACCGGTTCCCCGGAGGAGGCCGCGGCCGCCACCACGCTCCTGGACGTCCTCACCCCGATCGCCAAGTCGTGGCCGTCGCAGTGGTGCCTCAAGGCCAACGAGCTGGCGGTGCAGGTGCTCGGCGGGGCCGGATACACGATCGACTACGACGTCGAGCAGCACTACCGCGACAACCGCCTCAACCCGATCCACGAGGGCACGCACGGGATCCAGGCCCAGGATCTGCTGGGACGCAAGGTCCTCGCCGGGGGTGGTGCCGGACTCGCCGCACTCAGCGAGCGCATCGCCGCCACCTGCGATCGCGCGGAGGCGGCCGGCGGCCCGGCCGAGGGATTCGCGGCCGTGCTGCGGCCGAGGGTGACCCGCCTGATCGAGGTGACCACAGCGCTCGCCGGGATCGGGGCCACCGACCCGGAGGCGTTCCTGGCCGACGCCACCGAGTACCTCGAGGCCGCCGGCCACATCGTGATCGCCTGGATCTGGCTCGAGCAGGTCCTCGCCCTGGAGGGTCGGATCGACGACGACTCCGACGTGTTCGCCGCCGGGAAGCGGCAGGCCGCGGCGTACTTCCTGCGGCGCGAACTCCCGGTCGTCGACGCGAAGTTCGACCTGCTGGCAGCAGGCGACCGCACCACCTTAGACATGCGCGACGACTGGTTCTG
>JBKBRA010000025.1:0-42886 GCA_046292305.1 Dietzia sp.
CGGTCGGAGTGGTACTCGCCGTTGCCCGGCAGGTGGTCGTAGCTGCCGTGGACGATGTTGTGGCCCAGCTCGGAGAACTGCATGAGCCGGTACATCATCTCCAGCGCGGTGGCCCTGCGGATCGCGCGCGGGCCCCCCTCGCGCAGCAGCTCCCGTCGGCGGGCGTCGATCGCCTGACCGTAGGCGGTGACGTTGCGGATGTGGTCCAGATCCGCTTGGCCCACCTCGGCCTTGGCCCACGTGTAGAGCTCCTGAATCGCCTCAGCCAGCCCGGTCGGTCCAGCCGGTCCCGCCGATCCGCGCCCGGAGTCGCCCGGCCGTGAACCCTCGGAGCCCGTACGGGTGCTGATGTCGCTGGCGAGAGTCATAGGTGTGACGGTAGCCACTCCCGAGTGCTGCAGATAGGGCGCCAGCGGTCGCATAGTTGGCATTTTCGGCCAGCCGGCGGTCCGCGTTGCTACGGTCGGGCGATGACCTCGTCGTCGGGCCCCCAGCTGCCCGGCTCGTGGTCGCCCGGCTCGTCGTCGGTCTCCGTGTCGTCCGGTTCGGCCTCGCCGGTGTGGGCGGTGCCTCGCGGCACCGAGGGGATCCGCATCATGGTGCAGGGCGGCGTCGCACACGGGATGACGACGACGGAGTGTCTTGCCGGAACCGGGCTGGACCCCCGGGATCTCCACGACGAGACCGCGCAGATCTGGGCGCATCAGGAGTTCGTGGTGATCCGGAACATCGTTGGCAAGCTCGGGGACCGGCCGGGTCTGGGGGCCGGCATCGGCGCCCACTCGACAATCGGGAGGACCGGCGTCATCGGCTTCATGATGCTCGCGGGGCCCACCGTCCGGGCGGCACTCGACCGGGCCATCCCGTATCTCGCGCTGTCGCCCACGCACCTGCGGTTCTCGCTCGAGGAGGATGCGGCGGGAGCTACCGCGGACGCAGTCGGTGACAGCGTCGCCGGCGCGGATGCCGGCGGGACCGACCCCGGGGCAGACCGAGGGTCCGCCGCGGTGATCGCCGCGGACGACGAGATCCCGGCTGACGTGCGGACCTTCGTGGTCGAACGCGACCTGGCGGGGTTGGCGGTCGCGTTCCGTGGAGCCCAGATCGATGTGGGGATCACGGCCCTCGAGACCACCCTCGGGCCGGAGAGCGCGGCGATCCTCGGCGAGGCGTGGGGTCTGGCTCTCGTCGACGTCCGGTCACACGCCGAGCGGAACCGCCTCGTCATCACCCGCGAGCGCCTGGACATGTGGCTTCCGCAGGGCGACGAGAACACGGCGAAGCTGTTCGAGAGGCAGTGCCGGGAGCTGCTCGACGACCGGTTGGCGCGCGTGGGCGTGGCGGGCCAGGTCCGCAGTCGGCTGCGGCACGAGCGTGAGAGCTGGCCGTCGATGGCGGAGGTGGCCGGTGAGCTACACCTCGACGTCCGCACGCTGCGACGCCGCCTGACCGCGGAGGGGACGTCGTTCCGGCAGGTGCTCGACGAGGTGCGGCATCACCGGGCACTGGAGCTGCTGGCGCAGGAGTTGCCCGTGTCGGAGATCGCGCGCGAGCTCGGGTACTCCGAGACCGCGACCTTCACCCGGAGCTTCACTCGATGGGAGGGCGTCCCGCCCAGTCGAGCCCGGCGGGTGTCGTGGCCCGGCAGCGAATCCGTCGGCGAACCCGTCGGCGGTCAGCAGTGAGCCGGGCCGTGCAGATCGGGCAACGTTCTGGAGGCATCGGCCGAGTGGGCCCCGCCAGAATCGTGATCGTCTCTCACAGATCGTTCCCGAGTTCCACGGATCGTGATCGATCAGCGCGCAGCGGTCGACGAACAAGCCTCCGGCGCTCCCGCTGGTTCCGAGTGGCAGGCTGATGAGTGATCGAGCGCGTCACGTAGGCCCGGTCTCGGTGAGTTGCAGCGATCGGCCTTCGCGCCGAGCGGGGCGAGCAGATCACCGGCCGGGCGAGCCGATTAGCCTTCCGACCACGACCAGAGGAGACCCGAGTGACCCTGTTCGAGACCCTCAAGGACCGCTGCCGCCCCGAGTGGGAGGCCTACACCCGGCACGAGTTCGTGGAGCAGCTCGGTCAGGGCTTTCTCCCCATGCCGGTGTTCCGCGACTACCTGATCCAGGATTTCCACTTTCTCGTCCAGTTCGCGCGCGCAAACGCTCTGGCCGCGTTCAAGAGCCGCACCCTCGCGGACATCACCGCCGCCCATGAGGCGACAGGTGCGATCCTCGCCGAGACCCAGCTGCACCTGAGGTTGACCGATCGCTGGGGAATCCCGCGTGCCGAGCTCGACGCCGCCGCAGAGAAGCAGGCCACCGTGGCGTACACCCGCTACGTGTTGGACTGCGGGATGGTCGGCGACCTGTTGGACCTGCACGTGGCACTGGCGCCGTGCACGATCGGTTACGCCGAGATCGGGGCCCGCCTGCAGCCCCGGCTCGACGATTACGGCAGAGCCGACGCGCAGGGCGCCGACCCGCACCCGTACGGCGAGTGGATCAGCGAGTACTCGGGTGAGGAGTTCACCGCCGCGTCCCGCGCCGCGATCGCCCAGCTCGACCGGCTGGCCGCGGGGGCCCTGACCGACCGCAGACTCGACGAGCTCACGGACGTGTTCCGCACGGCCACCCGGCTGGAGGCCGACTTCTGGCAGCAGGCGCTCGACAGCGCAGACGTCCGCTGACCGGCCGCTACCCGGCGGGCGATGGACCCCGCCGATCAGGACCCCAGCGAGCCCAACGATCCCATCGGCCCCGTCGGCAGCGGCAGGTCCACCGGCATCCCTGCGGGAGTGGTCCCCTTCTCCGCCATCTGCACCAGGAGGACCGGCAGCATCTCGGCGAACATGTCGGCTCGGAACTGCAGAGGTGCGAAGGGGTTCGCGAGGTTGCGCAGTTCCAGGGGGTCCGCCGCCAGGTCGTACATCTCGAACACCGGGAGTTCGACCCACTGGGGGTCGAAGTACATCGTGAACTTGCGGGTGCGGTCCCGGACCGTACGCAGGTGGTTCGGCTGGGTGACCGAGGTCTGCCCGTCGGGTTGGCCGATGTTGTCGTCGTCGAAGACGTAGTGGATGACGTCCTGCACCTCTCGGGTCGGGGCTCCCGGGTTCTCGACGGCGTCGGAGATGATCGGCGACAGGTCGGTCCCGCGGAAGTCGAAACCGGCTCGCACCTCGGGCGCCACCTCTGCGATCGTCGCGAGGGTGGGCATGAGGTCCACGAGAGTCGACAGTGCATCGGTCGTCACCCCGGTCGGGAACAATCCGGGGTTACTGATGACCAGCGGCACCAGCATCGTCTCCTCGTAGGCGTTGAACACCTTCTGGCGCATCCCGCCGTGGGACATGGCCATCTCGCCGTGGTCGGAGACCCTGATGATGATCGTGTCCTGCCGCAGGTCGTTGCTCTCCACCGCGTCGATGACGGCGCCGATGTGCTGGTCCACGACCTGTTGCATGTAGGCGTAGAGGTTCGCGTAGTTGCGGGCCTTCTCCTCGCCAACCAACGGTCCGAGCCCCAACTGGGAGGCCAGGTTGATCTGGGTCTGGGCGCGGGGCTTGTGGTTGAGGGCAAGCACCTCGGTAAACGTGGGCGGCAGATCGATGCCCATCTGGAAGCAGCCCGGCGCCGCATCGAGGTAGTTGGTGCCACCGTCGGGCATCTCCAGGTCCCAGGTCTGCGGATAGGCCAGGATGTCGTGCGGGTTCGCGAAACTGGCGACCAGCGCGAAGGGCCGATCCGGGTCGTTCGGCACCGAGTTCAGGAACTCCACGGCCTCGTCTGTGTAGCGCTGGTCGTTGTTCGCGGTTCCGCCGCCGAAATTCTCCGGCTTGATGTCCTGTCCGGCCTCCGGCGGGCTCCAGCCGTGGAAGCCGAAGCCCTCGACGTCGGCGGGCGTGGGGTCCAGGCCGTCGGCGCCCTTGCTCATGTGCCACTTGCCCCGGTAGTGCACGTCGTACCCGGCCGAGGCGAGCAACCCGGCCATGTTGGGGGTGGTGGGCGACAGCTGCGGCTCCGCGTCCGACAGGCTCCCGCCCGAGGTGAGGGTGCGGTAGACGCCGTGCTGGGCGGGATAGACGCCGGTGAACATGGTGCTGCGGCTGGGCGAGCACATGGTGGAGTTGCAGGCGTTGAAATTGAATGACAGGCCGGTGTCGATCAACCGCTGGCGCTGCGGCAGGTTCTGCGCGGCCCACCCCTCCGGCCAGAACATCGGCCGCCGCTCCTGATCGGTCATGATGATGACGATGTTGGGGCGCCGGCGGATGCGGCCCTCCCCGACTGCGGCGCCGGCGGCTGGCGTGGTGCCCGGGATCGCGGAGGAGCCGAACGCGGCGCCCGCGGCGCCCGCGGCGAGGAGGAGCCCGGTGCCGCCGAGGAACGTGCGGCGGGGGATCGACGCGGCGGGGGCAGAGGGAGAAGTCGGATGTGACGACGACGAGGTGGGCGATTGTGACATGGGGAACCCCTGAGTGGTCTGACCAGACCTGACGGGGACGGCGGTGGTGATCAGGGAAAGCGGTCCCCGGGGTCGGCCGGGTGATACGGGTAGCGTCGGATCGCGGCAGGCCCGCGACGGCTGGGTGCTATTACCGCCCGCTGTGGTGAAGGTTTCCTGAGAATAGCGCCTCGCTCACCGTCGCAGGGCCGATTGGGCGGGGCCTCGTCGACTCCGAGGTCGCCATGTGCGCCCGCACGCGGGTCCCGCCTGCCGGATTCCGCCACCGGTCGTGGCCCGGGCTCGACCGATGTACGCTCAGCCCATTCTGAATTGGCTGAACGAAAGGACGAATAAATGATCACCCTTGGCGTAATTCTGTTGATCCTCGGATTCCTCTTGGACATCCCCATTCTCTGGACGATCGGTATCGCGCTCGTCGTGATCGGCGTCATCCTCTTCGTGCTCGGTGCAGCCGGCCGCGCAGTCGGTGGGCGCAAACACTGGTTCTGAGCCCGGGTTCAGACCCGTCGACAAGAGCGTTCCGCACACATCGCCCGAGAGGCGGGTGTGCGGAACGCTCTTCTCGTTGAGGGGCGGCGATCTATCGACCGTGCCCGGACGAAGTCTCGACCACGCCCCGGTAGCGGAGCATCAGCGCACCCGAACCGTCATGCACGATGTCGGCCGTAATTCCAAAGACGTCGGTCAGCAGTTTGGCGGTCAGGACCTCCTCCGGTGGGCCGTCGGCGGCGATCCGGCCGCCGTCGACCACCGCGAGGCGGGTGCAGAAGGTCGCGGCCAATTGGAGATCGTGCAGGACCACCGCGGTCGTCTTCTCCTGACTTTCGCCGATCAGCCGCATCAGCTGGAGCTGACTACGGATGTCGAGGTGGTTCGTGGGCTCGTCGAGGAGCATGACCGGCGTCTCCTGTGCGAACGCCCTGGCCAACTGGGTGCGCTGCCTCTCTCCCCCGGACAGCGTCTGCCATCTGCGGTCGGCGAAGCCGGGCAGGCCCACCCGGTCGAGGCCGGCGCTGATGGCCGACCGGTCGTCGTCGGAAAGCCCGGCCCAGCGGCTCCGATGAGGAATCCGGCCCAACGCCACCACGTCGGCGACGGTCAGTTCCGTCTCCGTGGTGGGGTTCTGGCCGACAAAGGCGATGTGGCGGGCTCGCTCGGCATCCCCCAACCCGGCGATGGGCTGTCCGGCGAGCGTCACCGTTCCGGTGTGGGCGCGGTGGATCCCGGCGAGGCACCGGAGCAGAGACGTCTTTCCCGAACCGTTGGGGCCGACGATGCCCAACACCTCGCCGGGAGCGACGGACAGGGACACCCGATCGACGATGGTGCGCGAGCGGACCTTCCAGGAGACATCGTGTGCGGCCAGAGTCATGGGTCACGCAGTCTCTCGGGGTTCGTGTCGACGCATGATCAGCAGGAACGCCGGAACACCGATCAGGGCGGTGGCCACCCCGACCGGGATCTCTGTCGCCAAAGCGGACCGGGCGATGGCGTCGGCCCAGATCAGGAAGATGGCGCCGATGATGGCCGATCCCACGAGGAGGCCGCGATGTGCGGAGAGGCCGAGCATCCGCGCGGCGTGCGGGACGATCAAGCCGACGAACCCGATCGCACCCACGGCCGCCACGACGGAGGCGACGACGAGAGCGGTGACAAGCACCATCTGCCGCCGGACCCGTTCGATATCGATGCCCAGACCGGACGCCGACTCCGAGCCGAACGCGAGACCGTCGAGGGTCAGGCTCCCCATCCAGAACACGACACCGGCGACCGCCGTGATCGTGGCGACCACGCCGAGGGAGTCCCACCGCGCGGTCGACATCGATCCGAGCAGCCAGTAGAGGATGCCCCGGGCTGCGTCGGCATCACCGGCGGCCGTGACGATCAGTGACGTCAGTGCCGCGAACAGCTGACCCACCACCACGCCGATGAGCACGATCCGCGTCGACGAGGTCGACCCACGGCCCAACAACACGAAGACCAGGGTCAGTGACAAGAGCGCTCCGGCGAACGCTCCCGCCGACATGCTGATCGCGCCGCCGCCGACGCCGAGAACAAGCACCAGCACCGCGCCGGTCGAGGCCCCCGAGGACACCCCGAGCAGGTACGGATCGGCGAGGGGGTTCCCGGTGATCGCCTGCAGCACGCAGCCGCACATCGCCAATGCGGCGCCGACCGCCGCCGCCATGAGTACGCGCGGCAGGCGCAGCTCCCAGATGACCGAATCGATCAGTGGGGGCGGCAACTGGGCAGGAAGGCCGAGATGGCCCGCGATCGAGGCCAACACCGTCTGTGGCGCCAGGTCGGCCGAGCCCACCAGGACCGCGCTGATCACTGAGACGAGCAGTACGCCGCCCGCCAGCAGTCCGCCCCCCACGCGCCTGCGGGTACTGCTCCCGAGCAGGCCGGTGGTCACCGTTGAGCGAGGATCACGTAGTCGTCGTAGTGCTGCCACACCGTGCCCGCTTCGACGAACCCACCGACCCGGAGGGCGGCGACGTGAAAGTCGACGCTCAGATGCGGATTGGGCGGTCGGCCGGCGAACCGCCGCTCCCGCTCGGGTCCGTGAGCTGCCCACGGTCCGTCGGCCGACGCGGCGGGGAACCACTCGTCCCAGCTCATCGCACCGTCAGCCCGTCCGCGTTCCTGGCTGCGTCGGTCGTCCGCGGCACTGAGTTCTGCGAACAGTCGGCGTCCGTCATCCAACCGGAGGTGGTCGCCGTTGAGGAACACCCCGCCGGGTGGCAGCAGGCGCCCGAGGTCCTGATAGAGGCGGGTCAGCACCGGTGGGGCCAACCAGTGCAACGCGGTGGAGCTCGCGACCGCGTCGATCCGCGCGGAGGGGAGCGCGGTCATCCAGTCCGGGTCGACGAGGTCGACGTCGATGAACTCGACCCTGTCACCGAACTCGGCGAGGGCATGGCGGCCGAGCTCGAGAAGGAGCGGGTCATAGTCCACTGCCACCACCCGCACCGACTCGAAGCGCCGGAGCACCAGCTGGGCCAGCGACCCGGGACCACACGCGAGGTCCAGGACCGTCGACCCGGGCGTGACGGCCGAGGCCAGGGCGTCGAGCATGACGTCGAACCGGGCCTCTCTGTGGGTAATGTAGGCGGTCTGCTGGGAGTCCCAGGCGCGAAGGAGCTCGCGGGCCCGTGTCTCATCTGATGAGTCCGTCACTGGAACGCTCCTGTCGTGGAGAGCCAGTCGCCGAGTTCGGCGACCGCGTTGATCGAACGGATCGACGGGTCCATGGCGGTCCCGGAGAGTGCGACGATCCGGTCACCACGGACCGCCGAGAGGTTGGAGGCCACCGGGTCGGACCGCAACTGGGTGATCTTGTCCTCCGCACTGTCGCCCGGGCGGCCCCGACTACTCAGATCGGCCACGACGATCACATCGGGGTCCCTCTGCGCGATCTGCTCCCACGACATCTCGGGCCAGGCGCTGGAGGTGACGTCGTCGAACGTGTTCCTCAACCCGACCGCCTCACTGATCGCCGACGGCATTCCGCCCCCACCGGCCACGATCGGGGGGCCGTTATAGAAGGAGTAGATCCACACCGCGGTCGGTTGCTCCGTGGAGTCCCGCGTGGCGTCGTCCAGCACCTGTTGCTGCTCGGCGATCAGCTGCTCGGCCGAGTCCTCCACGCCGAAGACGCGGCCCAGATCGCGGTACTCGTCAAATAGTCCCTGGAACGATGCCGGGGATGACGGCGTCGCGCCGGGGCAGCCCGTCTCCGAGACGTATGACGGGACCCCCAGTGAGCCGAGTTCGTCGAGAGTGCCGACTCCGTCCGCGCTGTAGAACGACCCCAAGGTCGAGTACGTGAAGTCAGGCAACGCCTCGCGCAGTTGTTCTGCCGACATGGCCTCCGGGTTGATCACCGGCACCTCGGTGAAGGCCTCCGCCAGCTCGGGAAGAGGCTCGTCGACCTGGTAGCCCTGCCCGACCATCTGGTCGCCGACTCCCAGTGCCAGCAGGATCTCGGTCGCGTTCTGTTCGAGGGTGACCGCGCGTTCCGGCGGGGAGTCCACCTGGAACTCGCGACCGCAGTTCTCGAAGGTCACTGACTCGGCCGCTGAACCGGTTGCCTGTTCGGTGTCCGGGCCGCCGCAGGCGACGAGGCCTGTAGTCAGCAGCGCACCGCTGACGATAATGGGAATCAGTTTCATTAGAGCAGGCTAGCACTGCATCCGATGGGGGTCATCCGGGAATCGACGGCGAGTAGGGTGTGCGGTGACACGGGGTGCCCTTCGAGGGCTGAGATCACACCCGAGCGAACCTGATCGAGTTTGTACTCGCGGAGGGATGTCGTCGGTGCAGCTACGGATGCATCTACTCGAGCGGTGGTCCCCTTGACACGATCACCGTTAGGAGAACAATGACTTCGCCACACGATGCGGCCCGCGATCGGGGCTCCCGGAGAATTCGGTTGAGCGCCTTCGCCATCAACGGTGTGGGCCATCAGGTCCCAGGGATCTGGCGGCATCCCGATGACCGGTCCCGGGACTATCGCGATCTCGCGCACTGGACTCGTCTCGCCCGCCTGTTGGAGGAAGGGCTGTTCGACGGCATCTTCATCGCGGACGCACTGGGGCCGTATGACGTCTACGGCGGTAGTGCCGATGCCGCGCTGCGGACTGCGGCAAAGATTCCGATGAACGACCCGATGATGCTGGTGAGTGCCATGGCGGCGGTCACTGAGAACCTCGGTTTCGGCATCACGGCGAGCACGTCCGCTGAGCACCCGTACACCTTTGCCCGGCGGATGTCCACGCTTGACCACCTCACCCGGGGCCGAGTGGGGTGGAACGTGGTCACGGGGTATCTGAAGAGCGCGGCGCAGAACCTGGGCGAGACCGACCAACTCTCCCATGACGAGCGCTACGACCGGGCGGACGAGTACCTCGAGGTGCTCTACAAGCTGTGGGAGGGGTCCTGGGAGGAAGACGCCGTGGTGCTGGACGCGGAGCGGGACACTTTTGCCGACCCGGCGAAGGTCCACCCCATCGGCCACAACGGGACGTACTTCACCGTTCCCGGCGTTCATCTGTCGGAGCCTTCTCCCCAGCGGACCCCGGTCATCTATCAGGCCGGTGCCTCCGAGCGGGGCGTTCGCTTCGCCAGCGAGAACGCCGAGGCGATCTTCGTGGCGTCCCCGACTCTCGCCCAGACCAGAGACCAGGTCAGCCGGATCCGCGCGGGACTAGAGGCGGCAGGGCGTGGGCGGGACGCCGCGCGCATATACGCGCTGCTCACGATCGTCGTCGACCAGACCGATGAGGCAGCCGCCGAAAAGCATCGTGACATCTTCTCCTACGCTTCGGAGACGGGCAATCTGGTGCTCAACTCGGGTTGGTCGGGAATCGATCTCTCCCATCAGGACCTCGACGCTCCTCTGGATCCGGTCGCCACGGATGCCATCCAGACCACGGTGTCGAGCCTGTCGGGAGCCGCGGACCCGCACGGGCGGTGGACGTTGCGCGACAGCGCCCGGTTCAACGCGACGGGCGGCCCCGTGGTGGTGGGTTCGGGGGACACAGTGGCCGATGCCCTGGAGCACTTTATGGCGGAGACGGACGTCGACGGCTTCAACCTGGCCTATGCGCTCAATCCCGGAACCTGGGAGGACGTCATCGAGTTCCTTGTTCCAGTATTGCAGCGCCGCGGACTGTATCCGCGGGCCGCGGAGTCCGGCACGCTGCGTTCCCGCATGTTCGGCGACGGCGACCTGCTGCCGGATTCGCACCGTGGGGCGGCCTACCGCCGCAGGTGACGCCGATGGGTGCGCCGCTCTCACTCCCGGCGGCAACCTACAGAGGTACGAGGTCGACTTCCGCGCCGGCCGGGAGGGAGGTCACCTCGGCGGGGATCTCGATCAGCACATCGGCCCGGGCCATCGACGCCACGAGATGCGACCCCGGGCCGGAGACCGGGTCCACGACGGGCAGGTCTCCGCCGGTGACCGCCTGGGATGGAACAGCGGCGGGGGAGCCGGACACCAGCGCGCCCCGGAGATACTGCGTCTTCCCGGAGGGGGAGTTCACGGCCCTTGAGAGCCGGGCTCTGGTGGTCCCCACGGGCGCCCGTCCCACCGCCTCCATGATGACCGGACGCAGCAGCACCACGAACGACACGAGTGCGCTCACGGGGTTGCCGGGCAGGCACACCACAGGGATGTCCCGCCACGACGAGAACCCCTGCGGTCCGCCGGGCTGCATGGCGATCGGGGCGAAACGGGCCCCCTCGCGGTCCGCCAGGACCTGACGCACCACCTCGGCATCGCCCATCGAGACGGCTCCGACGGTCACCACCAGGTCGGCGTCCCCGGCGGCGATGTCGAGAGCGGCGGAGAAGTCGTCACGGTCGTCACTGCTGATCACGGTCGCGGTGACCTCGCACCCGCAGGCCTTGAGCGCGGCGGCGAGCGTGATGGAGTTGGACTCCCAGATCTGGCCCGGCTCCAGGGGCCGCCCGGGTGCGACGAGCTCCGAGCCCGTGGCCACCACGCCGACCCGCGGCCGCGGCCGGACATCGAGGCCGGACTCCCCGAGCGAGGCGGCCGCAGCCAGATGCCGCGCCTCGAGCCTCACCCCGGCGGGGATGACCACGTCTCCGGCCCGGGTGTCGTCGCCCGGTCGACGGATGAACTCCCCGGCGGCCCGCGGGGCGTGGACCAGGATGGTCGCGGGGAGGCCGTCCGAGGGATCGGTCCCTTCGACGGAGGTGTCCTCCACGGGGACCACACAATCGGCACCCCCGGGGATCGGCGCACCGGTCATCACCTTGCAGCCCTCGTCGTCGTCGACCTCCGGCCCCGGGCCCTGGCCGGCGTGCGTCGTACCCACGACTCGCAGCCGCACCGGCGTGTCCGGACCGGCCCCGGCTACGTCGACGGACCGCACCGCGTACCCGTCCATCTGCGAGTTGACGAACAGGGGAAGATCCACCGACGCGAGCAGATCCCGCGCGAGAACCGAGTCCGCGCACGCCACGAGCGGCAGCCTGGTGCTCTGCGCGGCGCGCTCCAGCACGGGGGCGAGGTGCGCGCGCAGGAGCTCTCGGTACTCGTCGGGCAGAGGTCGGAATGCGGTGCCGGCCGACCGGTCGGGGTGGGAAGCCATGGCCCCACGGTAGCCGCGCTGTAGCCTGCCTAGCGGCCCGCTCGGTGTGCGGCCGTTCGCAGCGAAGGAGCAAGTGACGGTGGCGGTCAAGGCATTCGTGCCCAGGAAGCTGTGGTCGGTACACGGCGACGGCAAGAACATCAGACCCGGTGACGTGGTCGCCCCCATGGAGCGCCTGAGCTGGCCGCGGACGATCGGCATCGGCGCCCAGCACGTGGTCTCGATGTTCGGCGCGACGTTCGTCTTCCCCATCATCATGGGGCTCAACCCGCAGCTCGCGATCCTCTTCTCCGGTGTGTGCACGCTCCTGTTCCTGGCGATAGTCAAGGGGCAGGTCCCCAGTTACCTGGGCACCTCAGTGGCGTTCGTCGGGGCGGTCGCGGCGATCCGCGCGCAGGGTGGCACGAGCGCGGAGGTCACCGGGGCGATGCTGGTGGCCGGTGCCACCCTCGCCGTGGTGGGGATCATCGTGCACGTGGTGGGCGGTCGCGTGGTCACCGCGGTGCTGCCCCCGGTCGTCACCGGGGCGGTGGTGATGCTGCTTGGCTTCAACCTGGCGCCCGTCGTGGCCGAGACGTACTGGCCGCAGGACCAGTGGGTGGCGCTGACGGTGATGATCGCCCTGGTCCTCATGACGGTGGGTCTCAGGGGCTTCGCCGGCCGGATCGCCATCTTCCTGGCGCTGATCTTCGGCTACGTGCTCTCGTGGGTCCTCGATCTGGTGACCGGGCCCATCACCTCGTTCAGCGCCACCGCCGGCGAGGTGACCGAGCACCTGCGGGTGGACTGGTCGGGAGTCGGCGATGCGCCGTGGCTCGGGTTGCCGCCCATGACCGACGAGGCCGCGGGCGTGGTGGGCATCCACGCGCCGGACTTCTCGCTGGCGTTCGTGTTGCTGATCGTCCCCGGGATCATCGCCCTGATCGCCGAGAACGCCGGGCACGTCAAGGCGATCGGCGAGATCACGCGCACCGAGACCGACGGCCTGATGGGCCGCGCCCTGGCCGCCGACGGCGCGGGCACCGTCCTGGCCACCTCGTTCGGTGGATCGGCGACGACGACGTACGCCGAGAACATCGGCGTGATGGCCGCGACCAAGGTGTACTCCACCGCCGCCTACGTGGTGGCGGCGCTGACCGCGATCGTGCTGGGCTGCTCGCCCAAGCTCGGTGCCGTCATCTCGGCGACGCCCGGCGGCGTGCTGGGCGGGATCACCGTGGTGTTGTACGGGATGATCGGCCTGCTCGGCGCCAAGATCTGGAAGGAGAACCGGGTCGACTTCGGCAACCCCTTGAACCTGGTCCCGGTGGCGGCGGGCGTGGTTATCGCCGTCGGCGACACGACCCTGAACGTGACCGACGACTTCCAGTTGGGCGGCATCGCGCTGGGCACCCTCGTGGTGGTGCTGGGCTACCACCTCGCCCGGGTGATCGCGCCGCAGCTGAAGGAGCAGGCCGAGCGCGACGAGATCCACGAACTCACGCTGCTCGGGCCGAACCCGGACGTGGTGCCGGAGAGGTAGGCGTGGAGGTGCCGGAACGGTAGCCGACCGCCGGCGGGTGCACGGGGCGGGTGCACGGGGCGGGTGCAGGGGGCGCGGCCCGAGGCGAAGGCTCGGCCACACGCATACACTCGATCCGAACGCCCGGCAGATCGGAGGTGCGCGTGACCACGCCCGACCCCCGGACCTCTCGGCCGCACACCGCAGCTCCGGATCCCGCGACCCCGCGCCCCGCGACGCCGTTGCTCATCGACACCTTCGGTCGCACCGGCCGGGACCTGCGCGTATCGCTGACGGAGAAGTGCTCCCTGCGCTGTACGTACTGCATGCCGGAGGAGGGGCTGCCGCCCATCCCGGAGGCGGCGCGGATGACCACCGACGAGGTGATCCGGCTGGTCACGCTGGCGCATCACGACCTCGGGGTCCGCGAGGTGCGCTTCACCGGCGGTGAGCCCCTGATGCGGCAGGACCTCGAGGGGATCGTCGCCGGGACCCGAGCGGCGTGCCCGGACCTCCCGATAGCCCTGACCAGCAACGGGGTGGGCCTCGAGCACCGGGTGGGCGCACTGGTCGAGGCTGGACTGGACCGGATCAACATCTCCCTGGACACGGTCAACCGGGCCGAGTTCGCCGAGCTCACCCGCCGCGACCGACTGCCGTCGGTACTGCGCGGGGTGCGGGCCGCGGTGGAGGCGGGACTCGACCCGGTCAAGGTCAACGCCGTCCCCATGCGGGCGACCCTGCCCGGGGCGCCCGACCTCCTGGCCTGGTCGCTGGAGGAGGGAGTCCAGCTGCGGTTCATCGAGGAGATGCCGCTCGACGCCGACAACACCTGGTCCCGGGTCGAGATGGTCACGGCGCAGGAGCTGCTCGAGGTTCTGGGCACGCGATTCGAGCTGATCCCCGCCGGCCGCGAGGACCCGTCCGCACCGGCCGAGCTGTGGGAGGTGGTCGGGCACTCGGTGGCGGGTGCGCCGGCCCACGTCGGGGTGATCGCGACCGTCACCCGCAACTTCTGCGCGGCCTGTGACCGGACACGGTTGACTGCAGAGGGAACCGTGAGATCCTGCTTGTTCAGCGACGACGAGACCGACGTGCTGGGCGTTCTGCGCTCCGGGGCGCAGGACGGGGAGGTCGCGCAGGTCTGGCGCGAGGCGATGTGGGGCAAACAGGCCGGGCACGGAATAGGCGGGACTGCGTTCCATCGACCGCGCCGGTCAATGGGAGCGATTGGTGGATGACTTGTCACCGAGATCGATGGTGGCGCGTCGGGGCAGAGGAATAGAGTTGACACTGTGAGCAAGACACCGAGAATGATCACCGTGGGGTACTACGCGGCGGCCGAGGACGCGGCCGGGACAGCTCGTGAGCGCATTCACACGGATGCCACGACCGTCGGTGAGTTGGCCCGAGAGGTCTGCGAGCGGCACGGTGAGCCGTTGGCCAGCATCGTCACGGTCTCGTCGTTCCTGATCGGGGAGGAGACCACTCGCGACCCCCACGCGTCGATCGAGGGAGTCTCCGTGATCGACGTCCTGCCCCCCTTCGCCGGAGGCTGATCGGTGGGACGACGTCAGGGGATCGCGGTGTTGGGCGTGGCCCTGGCGTGTTCCGGGTTCGCCTGTGCGACCGAGGAGCCCCAGGCGGCCGTCGTCATCTCACTCGGGGTCGCCGCCGCGCCGTCGCTGTCAGAGGCGTTCACCGACATCATCGGGATCTTCGAGGAGGAGAACCCCGGGGTCCGGGTGCATCTCGAGCTGGGTCGGTCGGACGACATCGCAGAGGGACTGTCCGACCGCACGGACCTCAACGTCTTCGCCTCCGCGAGCGAGGAGGTGATGGAACTGGCGCTGGAGCGGGGAACGGTCGCGGACCCGCAGATCTTCGCCCGGAACCACGTGGTCGTGGCGGTCCCGTCCGGAAATCCGCAAGGCGTGCGCGGGCTGGACGACCTCGCGCGCCCGGAACTGCGGGTGGGCCTGTGCGCACTGGACGTTCCGTGTGGCAAGGCGACCGAGAAACTCCTCGCCGCCGCCGGGGTGAGCCCCACTGACGTCACGAGGGAATCCGGTTCCCGTGCCCTCAGCGCCCGGCTCGCGGACAGCGAGCTGGACGTGGGGATCATCTACCGCACAGATGTTGCGGGGTCGCACGGTTGGGTGGCCCCCGCTGACGTCGACGGCCGGGATCGAGACCTCATGCAGGCCGCTGGCACGACCCGGTACGTCCTGGCCCGCGTGCCCGGCGGGGAGAACGGCCCCAATGGTGAGGCGGAGCGGGTCGCGGCTGACGCCTTCCGCGAACTCGTGACCTCCGATCGCGGCCGCCGGGCTCTCGAGGACGCCGGGCTGGACGCGTTGCCGGAGTGAGCGGGCCGTAGCCACCACCTCGCCGCGGGCGCCTGCACCCCCGGTGGAGGAGCTCGGCGGGGCCGGGAGAGGGCGGGGCTAGGATCGATCCCCATGGCAGCCTCCCTCCTGGTCGCCGGCACCACGTCGGATGCCGGGAAGAGCGTGGTGGTGACCGCACTGTGCCGGGCGTTCGCCCGGCGGGGACTCCGGGTCGCGCCGTTCAAGGCCCAGAACATGTCCAACAACTCGATGGTCGTCCCGGGGCCGGCAGGGTTCGGGGAGATCGGGCGAGCGCAGTGGATCCAGGCTCTCGCCGCCCGCGCCGAGCCCGAGGTGGCAATGAACCCCGTGCTGCTCAAGCCGGGCGGCGACCGACGTAGCCATGTGGTGGTGATGGGCCGCCCCGCCGGGACGGTCTCGTCGCGGGACTTCGTCGACGGTCGCGCGCACCTCGCGGCCGCTGCGCACGCCGCGTACGACGACCTGGCCGACCGGGTCGACCTGGTGCTGTGCGAGGGCGCGGGCAGCCCTGCCGAGATCAACCTCCGCACCGGCGACTACGTCAACATGGGACTCGCGCGGCACGCCGACATGCCGGTCGTCGTGGTGGGGGATATCGATCGCGGGGGAGTCTTCGCCGCGATGTACGGCACGGTGGCTCTGCTCGAGGCTGCCGACCAACGGCTGGTGGCAGGCTTCGTCGTCAACAAGTTCCGCGGTGACCCGTCGCTCCTCGGACCCGGGTTGGACCAGCTCGAGGAGCTCACCGGTCGGCGGGTCCACGGCGTGCTGCCCTGGAGCCCTGACGTCTGGCTGGACTCGGAGGACGCGCTGGACCTCTCGGGTCGCCGCGCGGATCACGGGCGCTCGCTCCGGGTCGCCGTGATCCGGCTGCCCCGCATCAGCAACTTCACCGACGTCGACGCCCTGGGGTTGGAACCGGACGTCGACGTGGAGTTCGTCACCGACCCCCGGACCGTCCGGGGCGCGGACCTGGTGGTCCTGCCCGGCACGCGCGCGACGATCGACGACCTGGCCTGGCTCCGCTCCCGGGGTCTGGATCGCGCGGTGCTCGACCACGCCCGCGCCGGGGGATCGGTGTTCGGGATCTGCGGCGGGTTCCAGATGCTCGGACGACTCGTGCGCGACCCCGAGGGGGTGGAGGGATCCGAGGGCGCGGAGGTCGACGGACTCGGGCTGCTGGACGTGGAGACGGAGTTCGGCGCGGAGAAGGTCCTCCGCCTGCCGACGGGGGCCGCCCTCGGACAGCCCGCCGCCGGGTACGAGATCCACCACGGACGGATCGGCCTCGGCGCGGACGAGGAGTTCCTCGGGGGCGCGCGACGCGGCGGTGTGGCGGGCACGATGTGGCACGGGAGCCTGGAATCGGACGGGTTCCGCCAGGCCTACCTCGCCGAGGTGGCGGCCCGGGTGGGCCGTACCCGGGAGCCTTCGGGGGTCGACTTCGCCGCCGCGCGCGAGCGTCGGCTGGACCTCCTGGGTGATCTGGCGGAGGAGCACCTCGACCTGGACGCACTGCTGGAGCTGGCCCGGGAGGGCGCGCCGGTCATGCCGGCACTGCAGCCGGGCGCCCGGCGATGATCCTCGTGTTGGGCGGGACCGCCGAGGCCCGGGAGCTGGCCGCGCTTCTGCAGGACGCCGGTCACGAGTTCCGCTCGTCCCTGGCGGGGCGGGTGGCGCGCCCGCGCCTGCCCGTGGGTGAGGTCCGCATCGGCGGCTTCGGCGGTGTCGACGGGCTCCGCGACCACCTCCTCTCGAGTGGGGTCCGCGCGGTAGTCGACGCCACGCATCCGTTCGCTGCGGGGATCTCCGCCAACGCGGCCGCGGCGTGCTCCGCGGCCGGCGTCCCCCTGCTCCGGCTGGAGCGGCCGGGGTGGGCCTCTGCGCCGGGCGCCACGCGCTGGCACTGGGTAGCGGGACACGATGAGGCCGCGTCGAGCGCCGCGGAACTGGGGGACCGTCCGTTCCTCACCGTCGGCCGACAGTCGCTGGGTCGGTTCACCGGACCGCTCGCCGGACACGAGGCGCTGGTGAGGGTGGTCGACCCGCCGGACGGCCCGATCCCCGCCCGGTGGCGGCTCCTGCTCGACCGGGGTCCCTACTCTGCAGACGGCGAACGGGAACTGTTCACCGGCCATGGTGTCGACGTTCTGGTGACCAAGGACTCGGGCGGGTCCCACACGTGGCCGAAGATGGCGGTGGCCGCTGAGCTCGGGGTTCCGGTGGTGGTGGTCCGGCGGCCGGGGGTCGCGCCGGGCGTGGAGCTCGTCGACAGCGCGGAGTCCGCCTCGGAGTGGGTCTGCGCCCTGGGCTGAGGGCACTCCGGTCGCGGCGACACTCGCGGCCGAGACATGTGTAGAGACGGCGATCGCCGCGCCCGGACGTGTCTGGACGAGCCGGCACAGAGGACGTCTGCGACGGTGTCGGCGCAGGTCAAGCCTGTCGGAGACGGTTGTCGTACCCCACGTACCACGTCTCCGGCGCTCGCCGCAGGGACTTCGCGCGGCCAGTCGAATTCGAGAACATGATCAGAGAAATCGGCGCATATGCCGGAAAGATCAGACACCTGAGAATACTGTGGTCCCCATCACACCAGGAGGTCGAGTGTTATCAGTGCGCAATCTCGAAGTCGTCTACGACGACGCGATGCTCGTCATCAGAGGCGCGAGTTTCGACGTGCCGGACGGTCACATCGTGGCGTTGCTCGGAGCGAACGGAGCCGGAAAGTCGACGCTGCTGCGCAGCCTTTCCGGGCTGCTCGACGTACACAACGGGGAGATCACCAAGGGAAGTGTCACGCTCGACGGTGAGGACATAGGTTCCCTGAGCGCACCGGCGATCGCGCGCCGTGGGGTCAAGCACGTTCTGGAAGGCCGCCGGATCTTCAAGGAGTTCTCGGTCGAGGAGAACCTGCGCATCGGTGCGCACGTCCGGCGGCGCCAACTCGGCGAAGGCCTCGAGCGCGTCTACGGCCTATTTCCCGTACTCCGTGAGCGCCGCGCCCGGGTCGCCGGATACCTGTCCGGTGGCGAGCAACAGATGCTGGCGATCGGCCGAGCGCTCATGTCCGCGCCCCGTTACCTCCTGTTGGACGAGCCGAGCCTCGGCCTCGCGCCCAAGATGGTGGAGCAGATCCGCGACATCATCGTCGAGATCAATTCGCAGGGGACCGGCGTCCTGCTGGTCGAGCAGAACGCGGCAATGGCGCTGTCGATCGCCCGGCACGGATACGTCGTGGAGACAGGCCGCGTCGTGATGGACCGGCCGGCGGCAGAACTGCTCAACGACGACGACATCCGTGAGTTCTACCTGGGTGCGCGATCCGGATCCGACCAGGTGAAGTCGTACAGGGATGTCAAACAGTACCGGCGGCGCAAGAGGTGGGCGTCATGACATCTCTCTCTGCTCCCACACCGGTCGTGGAGTTCTCGGGGGTGAGTCTGTCCTTCGGGAATCTGAAGGCGATCGACAGCGTGGACTTCACCGTGAACGAGGACGAGCTCTTCGCGATCATCGGCCCCAACGGTGCCGGGAAGACCAGCATCTTCAACGTGCTCTCGGGGGTGTACCGGCCCCAGGAAGGGTCGGTCAAGCTGCGGGGACAACAGCTACTCGGCATGCGCCCGCACAAGATCGCCCGGCTGGGAGTCGCCCGGACGTTCCAGAACGTCGAGTTGTTCGCCAATCTCACGTTGGTCGACAACCTCATGCTCGGTCGACATGTGAAGTTCCGGTACGGCACCATCGCGGCGATCGCATGGGTGGGGCAGGCCAGACGCCAGGAAGAACTCCATCGCGCGGCGGTCGAGGAGATCATCGACCTGCTGGAACTCCAGGCGTGGCGCAAGCTCCCGGTCGGGCTGCTGCCCTATGGCATACAGAAGCGCATCGAGCTGGGCCGGGCTCTGGCCATGGAGCCCGAGATCCTCCTGCTCGACGAACCCGTCGCGGGGATGAACCTCGAGGAGACCGAGGACACCGCACGGTTCCTGCTCTCGATCCGACAGGAGTTCAAGACACCGATGATCCTCGTCGAGCACGACATGAGCCTGGTCATGGACATCGCGGACCGCGTTCTCGCCATCGACTTCGGGGCCCCTCTCGCACTGGGCAGTCCCGAGGAGGTCCAGAGTCATCCGGCGGTGGTCGAGGCCTACCTCGGCGGCCAGGCCGAGACGACCGCGGCAGAAGGGGGCAGCTGATGAGCACCACCACTCTCGCCTCGAGGGTCCGGGACAATGCCGTCAGTCATCCCGGTGACGTGGCGTTGCGCAGGAAGTCCCGGGGCGTCTGGCAACCCACGACGTGGGCGCAGTACTGGGAGCAGATCACGGATGTCGCGCACGCACTGATCGCGCTGGGGATCGAGACCCAGGACCGGGTGGCGATCCACAGTGAGAACCGGCCCGAATGGTTGATCTGCGATATCGCGACCGTGGCCGTACGGGGCGTCACCGTCGGGGTCTATCCCACGAACCCGGCCGCCGAGGTCGGCTACCTGCTGGAGAACAGCCAGGTCAAGCTCCTCGTGGCGGAGGACCAGGAACAGGTGGACAAGGCCCTGGACGTCTCCGACCAGTGCCCCGATCTCGCGCACATCGTCTACCTGGAGCCGCGCGGGATCCGAGGACACTACGACGACGAGCGACTCATCTACTGGGACGACTTCCTGGCACTGGGTCGCGAGAACCGTCAGAATGACGACGGGGCCGTGAACCGGCGGATGGAGCAGGCACAGCCCGACGACCTCATCACCCTCGTCTATACCTCGGGATCGACCGGCCCGCCCAAGGGAGCCATGCTGACCACGTCCAACGTCGAGTTCGCGATCGACACGGTCATGACCCGCGGGGGGACATCCGATCCACCTCCGGGTCCGTCCGACTACGTGCTCACCTACCTCCCGCTGTCCCACGTCGCCGAGCGCTTCTTCACCACGTGGATGAGCTGCGCGAGCCGGCTCCAGGTGACCTTTGCCGAGTCCATCGACACGGTGCCCCAGAACCTCCAGGAGGTGCAGCCCACGCTGGTCATGGGAGTGCCACGGATCTGGGAGAAGCTCCTGGCCTCGGCCCAGATCCGTCTGGAGGACGCCACCTGGCTCAAGAGGAAGTGGTCGGGGTTCTGGCTGGGCCGCGCCGAACGGATCGGGGACGCTCTGGTCTCGAACGGCGGCCGTCACACCGCCGCGAGCCGCACGTGGTACGTGCTGGGCTGGGTCTGCATGTACCGGGCCCTGAGGGTCAGGACCGGATTGCGGTACGCGCGCTACGCGGTCTCCGGAGCGGCGCCGGTCGCCCCGGAGGTGCTCAAGTTCTTCATGGGGATCGGTGTACCGATGCACGAGCTCTACGGGATGACGGAGAACTCGGCGATAGCCACGACCAACAAGCCCGGACGGGTGAAGCTCGGGACCGTGGGTGAGCCCCACGACGGCACCGAGCTCAAAATCGACGAGAGCACGGGCGAGATTCTCGTCCGGAGCCCGGCGGTGTTCGCCGGGTACTGGCGCAACCCCGACAAGACGGCCGAGACCATCGATGCCGAGGGCTGGCTGCACACCGGGGACGTGGGCGAATGGGTTGACGGGACCTACGTCAAGATCACCGACCGGATGAAGGACATCATCATCACCGCCGGTGGCAAGAACGTGTCGCCCTCGGAGATCGAGAACGGACTCAAGGTGTCCCCCTACATCAAGGAGGCACTCGTGATCGGCGACGGCCGCAGGTACCTCACCGCGCTCATCGGAATCGAACTCGAGACCGTCGGCGACTGGGCCACCCGCAGAAAAATCGCCTACACCACCTACCGGGACCTCACGGAGAAGCCAGAGGTACGCGAACTGGTCCAGGGGGTCGTCGACGCCACCAACGAGAGGTTCAACGCCGTGGAGCAGATCAAGGCGTTCGCGCTGCTGCCCAAGGAACTCGACCACGACGAGGGTGAGTTGACCGCCACGCAGAAGGTCAAACGTTCCGCGGTGACCGGGCTGTTCGCGGACCTCGTCGACGACCTGTATGCGGGGGCACGATGACTCAGCTTCTCTCCGCCCTGAGCGTCGGTCTGGGTTCGGGTGCCATCTACGCACTCGTCGCGATCGGCTTCGTCATGATCTTCAAGGCGACCGGGGTCATCAGCTTCGCGCAGCCCGCCTTCCTCATGTCCGGCGCCATCATCGTCAGCTTCCTCGCTCCGTTGATGGGCTTCTACATCGGCGCGATACTCGGGGTGATCGCCATCGGCGTCCTCGCCCTGCTCGTCGAACGGCTGACGATCCGTCCGATGATCGGCAAGGCGGTGTTCATCATCGCGATCATCACCGTGGGACTGGACATCGTCCTCCGCACGATCGCCGGAATGTTCCTCGGTACCCAGCCGCGTTCGGTCGGGGACCCGTGGGGGACCGACGTCTCGGTGATCGCCGGAGTCGTCATCCAACATCGTCACGTGGCGGCGTTCGTCACCGCCACGGTCATCGTCATCGCCCTCCTGTTGTTCTTCCGGTACTCGTCGGTCGGCCTGGCGATGCGCGCGGTCGCGTCGGACCAGGAGGCGGCGATGGCCCAGGGGGTCAGTGCCAGCCTGATCTTCGCGCTGTCCTGGGCGATGGCCGGTGCCCTGGCCGCGATCGCGGGGATCTTCGCCGCGACCGGCGGCCCGATAGGCAACCAACTGTGGCTGGTGGGACTCATCGCCCTGCCCGCGATCGTCATCGGCGGATTCGACTCGCTCGGTGGCGCGATCATCGGCGGCCTGACCATCGGCATCGCCCAGGCCGTCGTGTCGACCTATCACAACCAGTGGTTCCCGGAACTCACCACCAATCTCGGACCGCTGATGCCCTGGATCATCATGCTGGCGGTGCTCCTCGTCAGACCGCACGGACTATTCGGCACCAAGGAGGTGGAACGGGTATGAGCCATCTCGTATCTTCAGCGGACCAATCCGATACATCGAGCGGGCCGGCCGGGTCGACATCGAAATCCCCGGATACGCAGACGGGGGCCGGACGTCGGATCGGGTTCTTCGGACGGCCCCGCGGCCGGCCGGAGCTCTACTCCAGCTACCGGCAGGAGCAGGCACTGTTCAACACGCGCGCCAAGGCGGTCGGCGCCGCGTTGCTCATCCTCATCGCGATCCTCCTGCCGTTCAATGTGAGCGACGACCTGTTGCGAATCCTCGGACTCGGGCTGGTCCTGGCCATCGGTGGCATCGGGCTCAACCTGATCACCGGCTACGCAGGCCAGATCTCCCTGGGCCACGCCTTCTTCGTCGGGGTCGGTGCCTACACCGCCTCGGTGGTGGCCGGCGATCCCGAGGGGCGCGCGCTGGGCCTGGGCATCACCTTCATCCCGGTGTGGATCATCGCCGCTGGCGCGATGGCGGCGCTGTGCGGGGTGATCGTGGCCCCGTTGGCCACCAGGTTGCGGGGTCTGTATCTCGCGGTGGTGACGCTGGGCCTCGTGTTCCTCGGCACCTATGTCTTCACCGAGTGGTCGAGCGTCACCGGTGGTCCGGGAGTCGGTCGGGAGGCGCCGCGTCCCATCCTGTTCGGGGACGACCTCACTCTGGACAGTGCATTCACCTCGGACCAGAAGCTGTACTGGTTCTTCCTCGCACTCCTCCTGATCGGGGCGCTCGCGGCCCGGAACATCGCCCGCTCACGGATTGGACGCGCCTTCGGGGCGATTCGCGATCGCGACATCGCGGCCGGTGTCATGGGCGTCGACCTGGCGCGGTACAAGCTCATCGCGTTCACGGTCTCGTCGTTCTACGCCGGGGTGTGCGGGTCGCTGCTGTTCGTCGCGAACAGGCACTTCGGGCCGGAGCAGTTCGGACTGATCATGTCGATCCAGTTCGTCGCCATCGTCTTCATCGGCGGGGCCGCGACCATCTCCGGATCGATCATGGGCGCGTTGCTGATCGCGTCACTGCCACGGATCTCGGCCGAGACGGCCCACCTGATCCCCTTTATCTCCACCGCACCCAACACCAGCCCCAACATCTTCGAGGTCGAGGCGATCTTGTACGGCGGGCTGATCGTGGCGTTCCTGTTGTTCGAACCCCGAGGCCTGTACGGCGTGTGGCTGCGGATGCGGATGTATTGGAAGAGCTTCCCGTTCACCTACTGAACTCACCCACTGAACACCTGAGGAGAACACCATGAAGTCGAAGACACTACGCAGCGGGGTGGCCGGTCTGTCGGCGATCGCCCTGGTCCTGGCGGGCTGTGGCCGCGACGACGGCGGCGACACCGAGGTCGCCGGCGTCACCGAAGAGCCGTGCCCGCAGGCGATCGACGAGTCGAAGGGCTGCATCTACCTGGGAGCGATCACTGACCTGACGGGGCCGTTCTCGCCGATCGGCGCCCCGATGATCGAGGGGTCGCAGGCCTACTGGCAGAACGTCAACGAGAACGGTGGCATCGGCGACTACGAAGTCGACATGGTGACCCACGTGCGGGACAACGCCTACAACGAGACGACCCACTCCCAGGAGTACCGGGAGATCAGGGACCAGATCCTCATGTTGGCCCACTCGATGGGCACGGCGCACACCAACGGCATCCTCGACGACACGCGGCAGCAGAACATCGTCGCGGTCCCCGCGTCGCTGGGCTCGAACTGGTTGTTCGAGGAGGGCGTGATGGAGTTCGGCACCAGCTACTGCGCCGAGGCCATGAACATGGTGGACTACGCCGTCGACGAGTTCGATGCGACGAGTGTCGGCGCGGTGCACTTCCCCGGCGACTACGGTGACGACGCCGCCAAGGGCGCGGAGATCGCCGCCGAGGAACGCGGTGTCGAGTTCACCCGGTACACCACGGCCCCCGGCGGGACCGACGAGCAGACCGCGGTGATCCAGCGGATCCTGGCCGATCAGCCTGACGTCGTGATCCTCTCCACCAGCGCGATCGAGACCGGTGCCATCGTGGGTGCCACCGTCGCGCAGGGCTTCGAGGGCCAGTTCATCGGTTCCACTCCCACATGGAGCGCCGGCTTGATGGGAAGCCAGGCCGCGCCGGCACTCGAGGCCCGCTACACGCACGCCGCAGCGGTGGCTCCGTGGGGTCACGATTCCGAAGGGCACAACGAGATGCGGCAGGTCGCCGAATCCATCGGGGCGGAGCCCGACGACTGGTTCGTGTTGGGCTGGGGTGCCTCGTCGGTCATCCACGGACTCCTGCAGGAGGCGGTCGATAACGATGAACTCACCCGGAGCGGGCTCTATGAGTCGGTTGACTCGCTGACCGGTGTCGATACCGGTGGGATGTTCGCCGAGGGGGCCGGCAATTACGAGGGAGAGGTCAACGAGATCGCGTCCCGCGAGAGCATCATCAACCGGATCGATGCGGACAGCCCGACGGGTCTCGTCCTGGAGGAGGAGTGGTACGTCGGACCCACGGCGAGCGAGTTCGAGTTCACCGAGGCGTGCTACCTGATGTGACCGCGGTGAGGTGATCCTCTCAGCTGATACCGGCCGCCCGTCGACAACCGTCGACGGGCGGCCGGCTCGTTGAAGAGCATTCCGCTGCCACTGCCACTGCCACTGCCACTGCCACCGCCACCGCCACCGCCACCGCCACTGTGGTGAGGTGGTGGCCGCCGTCGCCGTCGAACCCGGTCGACGATCCACCGAGTTCGATCGACAGCTCGCCGCTCGAGCGGGCCGTTCGACTGCGAGACGTCAACCAAGTTCTGAGCGACGTCGATCGAACGCGGGGCCCCAGCGGCGCCTGTGTTCAGAGGACTCGAGCGGGTGAGGTGAGTCCCACTGCACGGTTACCCGGCGGTGGGACGAGACTCCATCGCGGCGATGCCCGACGCAGTCTGAGCTCGGGCGCAGCGAGCGACCTCGGCCGCGAAGCGCGCCGCGAGCGAGGGGTGCCCGGCCCAGTGTGTGTGCAGGTAGGACGCGTGCAGGGTGGGGGTCGCGAAGCCCTCGTCGCCGTGCGGTCCCGTCCACGCGCCGAGCAGTCCCGCGCCGACTGTTCCCGCGCCGGGTGTGACGGTGGTGCGGTGGAACTCGTGCCCGGTGACCTCGGTGCCCGCCACGGCCAACAGGTTGGTGGACCTCGCAGTGACGCGGCGGTACCCCAGCGTGAGCCGGGGGGACATGGCCGCGTCAGCCGGGACGGCACCGATCATCGGCGCTTCATCGAGGGTGCGACAGAGGTAGAGCAGGCCCGCGCACTCGGCCACCGTCGGCACGCCGGCGCCGAGGGCGGTCCGCAACGCCGTGAGCATCGGCCGGTTGGCCGCCAACCCCGCGGCGTGCACCTCGGGGAATCCCCCGCCGAGGTAGACCCCGGCCGTGCCCTCGGGGAGCGCGGAGTCGGCGAGGGGGTCGAACACCGCCACGTCGCAGCCCGCGCTGTCGAGCAGTTCGACGGTCTCGGCGTAGCGGAAGGTGAAGGCGCGACCGCCGGCCACGGCGACGACCGGCCGCCGTGATCCGGACCGCGGCGCCGACACCGCCGCGACGCCTGACACCGTCGACGACACCGGCCTCGACCCCGCCAGCGACACCGGTCCCGCCAGCGCACCTGCCATCGCTTCGTCCGCCGACCAGGCCGAGCCCTGCAGCGGCGGCGCCGAGTGAGCGAGCCGCATGACCGCGTCCAGGTCAACGGAGGCGGCGATGCGGCCGGCGAGGTGGTCGAGGCTGCTGGCGGCCCCCGGTCGCTCGGCCGCAGGGACCAGCCCGAGGTGGCGCGACGGCGCCGTGACGTCGTCGTCGCGACTGAGTACGCCGAGCACGGGGATCCCCAGCGGTTCGAGGGCCCGGCGCACCTCGTCGGAGTGCCGTTCAGATCCGGCCTTGTTGAGGATCACGCCGCCGATCCGGACGGTGGGGTCGAATGTGGCCATCCCCAGGACCACGGCCGCGATGCTGCGCGAGGCGTGGGAGATGTCCACCACGAGCAGCACCGGGGTGTCGGTGAGTCCGGCGACGTGGGCGGTGGAGGAGAAGCCGTCGCCCCCGATCTGACCGTCGTACAGTCCCATCACGCCCTCGATCACGGCGACGTCGGCCGCTCGCGGCGCGGCCTGAGCGCCGTGCAGCAGGAGGGGGACGATCGTGTCCTCGCCGACCAGGTGCGGGTCCAGATTGCGGCCCGGCCGCCCGGTGGCGAGCTCGTGGTAACCGGGGTCGATGTAGTCCGGTCCCACCTTGTGGCCCGAGACCGTCAGGCCTCTGCGCCGCAGTGCGGCCATGAGCCCGGTGGCGACGGTGGTCTTGCCGTGACCTGACGCCGGTGCGGCCACGATGAGCCGGGGCAGTTCCGTCACCATTCGATCCCCCTCTGCCCCTTCTGCCCGGCGTCCATCGGGTGCTTGACCTTGGTCATCTCGGTGACGAGGTCGGCGGCCTCGACGAGCCGGGGGTCGGCGTCGCGCCCGGTGATCACCACGTGCTGGCGACCAGGCCGAGAGGCCAGCGTCTCCACCACGTCGTCGACGTCCACCCAGCCCCACTTCATGGGATAGGTGAATTCGTCGAGCAGGTAGAGGTCGTGCCGCTCGTCGGCGAGCCGGCGCTTGATCTCGGCCCAGCCCTCGGCGGCATCGGCGGCGTGGTCGTCCTCGGTGCCGTCCTTGCGCGACCACGACCAGCCGGAGCCCATCTTGTGCCACTCGACGGGCCCGCCCTCACCCTCCTCCGCGTGGAGGCGGGCGAGTCGTTCCATCACCGTCTGCTCGCCGATCCGCCATTTCGCGGATTTGACGAACTGGAACACCCCGATGTCCCAGCCCTGGTTCCAGGCGCGCATGGCCAAGCCGAACGCGGCAGTGGATTTCCCCTTGCCCGGCCCGGTGTGGACCATGATCAGCGGCTTGTTGCGGCGTTGCCGGGTGCTCAGCCCGTCGTCGGGCACGATGGCCGGTTGTCCCTGCGGCATCAGGCCACCTCTCCCTCGGGTCGCGCGGGTTCGTTTCTCGCCGGCGCCCGGGACGCGGTCCGCACGCGGACGGTGTCGGTCAGTCCCTCGGCCGTCACCTCGCCCAGGGGGATGTGTTCGGCGCCCAGGTGGGTGGCGAGCTCGGAGGCCAGGCCCATGCGGAACCGGCCGGACTCGCAGTCGACCACAACGGAGGCCACGCCGAGGGAGGCCAGCCCGGCCGCCGCGGCGCGGGACCGGTCCAGGGCGCCCGGGCCGTGGGTGGCCCGGCCATCGGTGACGACGACGACGAGGGGTCGCCGCTGCGGATCGCGGACCCTCTCGATGCGCACGACCCCGGCGGCGGTGAGCAGTCCCTCCGCCAGTGGGGTGCGGCCCCCGGCGGGCAGCTCGGCCAGGCGGGCGGCGGCCACGTCCACCGAGGACGTGGGCGGCAGGGCGACCTGCGCGCCGGACCCGCGGAAGGTCACCAGGCCCACCTTGTCGCGGCGGCGGTAGGCGTCCAGCAGCAGGGAGAGGATGGCGGTCTTGACCTGCTCCATGCGGGTGCGCGCAGCCATCGATCCCGAGGCGTCCACGCAGAACAGCACCAGGTTCGCCTCCCGGCCCTCGCGGACCGCCGAGCGCAGGTCGCGGGCGGACAGGAGCAGCCGCCCGCCGTCGCGGCCGGAGTTGCGCCCACGCGTGGCCTGCCAGGGCGCGGCGGCGCGGATCGTGGCGGGCAGGTGCACGTCGGAACCGGTGAATCCGCCCGCGCCGGTGCGTCGGCCGGTGCTCGTGACGGCCCGGGACCGGCGGCCGGAGATCCCGTTGCCGGTCCCGGCGACGGTCAGCAACCGAGTGCGGTACGGCGCCGAGGCAGCCGTGACCGTTCCCGGGCCGGTCGCGGCGCCTCCCGGTTGGTCGTTCTCGCCGGACTCGCGGTCCCCGTGCTGCGGGTTGCCGGGTTCGGCGTCAGCGTCAGGGTCGGTGGCGGTGTCGGTGCTCGACTCCGGACTCGGCCCGTCCTCGCCCGGATCTGACTCGGGGCCCTCACCGGAGTCCGGGTGGGTTTCGGAGTGCTCGGGGGATGCGCCGGAGTCGGCGTCCTGCGGGCGGGCCGCGTCGTCGGCACTGTTGTAGTCGGCACCGTTGTCGTCGTTGCCGGTGGTGTGGTCGCCCCGGTTGTCGTCGTCTCCCTGGCCGTCCGTTCCGGGGCCGTCGTCTCGCGGATCCGGCTCGTCGTCGTCCCCCAGGAGCCGGTCGAGGAGCTCCTCGTCGAGGCCGGGGGCGTCGAACGGGGCGCGGCGTCGGCGGTGGGGGAGTGCCATGCGCGCCGCGACGCGGATGTCGGCGCGGGTGATCCGGACCCGCCCCTGCCAGGCGGCGTGGGCGGCGGCCGTGCGCGCGGTGACGATGTCCGCTCGCATGCCGTCGACGTCGAAGCCCGCGCAGACGGTCGCGATCTTGGTCAGCGCCCAGTCGGCCAGCTCGACGCTGTCCACGCGTTCCCTGGCGGCGACGATCTGCTCGCGCAGGGCGAGTTCGTCCGCCGCGAAGGTGGCGGAGAAGCCCTCCGGGTGGGAGTCGAAGGCGATCCGGCGGCGAATCACCTCCGCGCGCAGCGCCGCCTCGCGCGGAGCGGACACCTCCACGGTGAGGCCGAAGCGGTCGAGCAGCTGGGGCCGGAGTTCACCCTCCTCGGGGTTCATGGTGCCGATCAGGACGAAGCGGGCGGCGTGCTCCACCGACACCCCGTCCCGCTCCACGGTCACCCGACCCATGGCGGCGGCGTCGAGGAGCTGGTCCACCACGTGGTCGTGGAGCAGGTTGACCTCGTCCACGTACAGCAGTCCGCGGTGCGCGCGGGCCAGCAGGCCGGGTTCGAACGCGGTGACTCCCTCGCTCAGGGCCTTCTCCAGGTGCAGGGACCCGGCGATGCGGTCCTCGGTCGCGCCGATCGGCAGCTCCACCAGGCGGACCGGCCGACTTTCGGTGGGCGCGTCCAGCGGCAGGGGGCCGTCCGGGGTGTCGGTGCCGCGATCGGCCGGGGCGCTGGAGAACCTGTCGCCGGCGACGACCTCGATCTGCGGCAGGATCCCCGCGAGGGCGCGGACCATCGTGGACTTGGCGGTGCCCTTCTCTCCGCGGATCAGGACGCCGCCCACCGATGGCGAGACTGCGTTCAGTAGGAGGGCCAGCGCCATGTCGTCGGAACCGACGACAGCGCTGAAGGGGTAGTGCTGTGGCATGGGGGCTCCCGCTCTCGTCTGCCAGACTGGTCAGCGCGAGGCCGGTCTCCGGACTTCCCGGCTCATCTCGTGGCGTTCGCGCTGGAAGCGATCGCCTAAGAGGCCGGGTTACCGTAGCGGGCCCTGTGCCGGATTCTCACCGGCTTCCCTGATTCTCCCCTCCGTTCCGCCTGGGGCGGATCGTGGGGCACCTCGTGCTGTTGGGATGAAATTGTTGTTCCCGGCCGAGGCTACCCAGGGTCCTCGCGGTCCGGGCGCTCGGGCTCGGTGGCCGGGCCCGCCGGTAGGGTTCCCCGACATGACAGCACGGGTGGTGGTCGTCGGCATCGGCGCTGACGGGTGGGCCGGCCTCGACGAGTTACGCCGCCGCGCCGTCCTGGGCGCCGACGTCCTGCTGGGCGGGGAGCGGCACCTGGCGATGGTGCCGGCCGACGTGACCGCCGAGCGGGAGCCGTGGCCGCGGCCGCTGCGGCCCGGGGTGTCCGAGGTTCTGGAGCGCTACGACGGACGGTCGATCGTGGCTGTGGCCTCGGGCGATCCGCTGCTCGCCGGGGTGGCCGCGACGTTGATCGACCTGCTCGGCCCGGAGGCGGTGGAAGTGCTCCCGGCGGTGTCGTCGGTCGCGCTGGCCCGCGCTCGGATGCGGTGGTCGGCCGAGGCCGTGACCGTGTTGCGCGACCACCGGACCCTCGTGCGCGAACTGGCTCAGGGCCGGCGTCTGTTGGTGCTCTCGGAGGACCGTCACACGCCGTCCCACGTCGCGGGGGTGCTCGCTGCCGCTGGTTTCGGGGACAGCGTGCTGACCGTTCTCTCCGATCTGGGGAGCCCGGCCGAGGCTCGTGAGATCTGCGTGGCGCGCGATTGGGATCCGGGTCGCGCGGCGCCCCAGCTGCACGTGTTGGCCGTGGAAAGTGTGGCGGGTCCCGCCGCGCGCCCGCTTGGGTTCGTTCCCGGCCTGCCCGACGACGCCTTCGAGAACGACGGCCAACTCACCCGCCGCGACCTGCGTGCCTCGGCCCTCTCGCGGCTCGCCCCCGCCCCCGGCGAGCTGCTGTGGGACGTGGGGGCGGGCGCCGGTTCGGTGGGCATCGAGTGGATGCGCGCCCACCCGTCATGTCGAACTATTGCTGTAGAGGCGAACTTGGAGCGAGCGGCGCGGGTGGGGCGCAACGCGGAGCGCCTGGGGGTGCCCGGTCTGGAGGTCGTCCGAGGCCGGGCGCCGCAGGCACTCGACGTGCTCCCTCGGCCCCATGCGGTATTCGTGGGCGGCGGTGGCACCGCGTCCGGGCTGCTGCGGCACTGTTGGGACGCGCTTCGTCCCGGTGGCAGGCTGGTCGCCCACGCGGTGACGCTCGAGACCGAACGCGCAGTCGCTGATGCTCGCATAGAGCTGGGCGGGGAATTGACCAGGTTCCACGTGGAACATGCTGAACCGATCGGTGGGTTCACGGGTTGGACGCCGGCGCGGGCCGTGGTGCAGTGGTGCGCCGTCAAGCCCTTCGCCGCTGCGGCCGATTTCGCCGGTGATGATTCCTGGGAGACAGGGGAGACCTCGTGACCGTTCACTTCGTGGGTGCCGGCCCCGGCGCCGCCGACCTGCTCACGCTGCGCGCGGCCGCAGCGTTGGCTGCAGCCGACGTCTGCCTGTACGCGGGCACCTATCTGGACGACGGCGTGCTCGACCACTGCCGACCGGACGCGCGGTTGGTGGACACCCAGCACCTGGACCTGGACGGGATCATCGACGAGATCGTGGCAGCGCATGCCGACGGACTGGAGGTGGTGCGGCTGTGCTCGGGAGACCCGTCGCTGTACTCCGCGCTTGCCGAGCAGACCCGTCGTCTCGACGTCGCGGGCGTTCCCTGGGATGTGGTGCCGGGCGTTCCCGCCTACGCGGCCGCCGCGGCCGAGCTGGGGGTGGAGCTGACTGTGCCCGAGGTGGTGCAGTCGGTGGTGCTCACCCGGGTCCAGGCCCGGTCGACGGCGATGCCGTCCACGGAGTCGCTCGAGAACTTCGCCGAAACCGGGGCGACGCTGGTGCTGCACTTGGCGATCACCCGGATCCGTGAACTCGCGGAACGGCTGGTCCCCACGCACGGCGCCGACTGCCCGGTGGCCGTGGTCGCAAACGCCAGCCGTCCGCACCGCGTCGAGCTGCGGGGCACACTCGCCGACATCGCGGACGCGGTCGAGGCCGCCGCCCTGCGCCAGGCCGCGGTGATCCTGGTGGGCCGGGCACTGGTCCGGCCGGGGGAGGCGGAGTCCTGGTTGTATGCCTCGGATCCGGAGCGGGAGTCCAAGCGGCGAAGCGCCGCCGATGCGCTCGGAGGGACTGAGACCCAGATATAGCTGACGTGCTGACCAGGGAGCACAATCAATCACGCTTGCCGGCCCGCTCTGCGGAGCTGGATTGGGGAACTACGCATCGGTCGCCGCGGAAGTCGATGGTCTCGAGCACGAGCCAGAGGAAGAGCTGCGTCGCGCACTCTGGGCCGAGAAGCTGACTCTCGTCCGCGCTAGTGAAGACAGGCAGATTCGTGACCCTGCGCAAGCGTTCTTGGTTGCTGTAGAGGGTCGTCGCTGTAGAGGGTCAGGAGCCTGATGCCCCGGCAACCGTGGGTGTGGCACTGGTGCGGGCTTCAGTAGGAGGCGATGTCGAAGTCCTCGACGTTGCAGTCGATGGTGGCGCCGGCGTGATCGCCGTGGATGTCGCCGGGACCTGTAGCGGCAAAGCCGTAGGGCTCGAGGAGCGGGAGCCCGCCGGTGCAGACTCGACCCCGGTGCAGACTCGAACCCGGTGCGGACTCGAACCCGGTGCGGACTCGAACCCGGTGCGGACTCGGACGACAGCCCAGCCGGCGGTCCGCGACCAGCGAGCCTCTGCCGAGCGCGCTGCGATTCACACCGCGGTTACTGCGCCCGCACTCCGACGAGGGTTTCGGAGACGTTCCAGAGCCTACGAGCGTCCTCTAGGTCTCGTAGCGGACCCCACAGCGTCTGCACGGCGGGCGGTCCGCCTGCGGTGCGCTTGGGGCCGAAGAACTGGTCGCCGTGGGAATCGGCGGCGGTCGCCGCCATGAGTGCGGGTAGTGCTGCGCTCTGCGGGGTTCCAGCGATGCCGATCCGGGAGAAGAAGCCGATGAGGCGGCGTTCCGGGGGCATCCGGTCGCGGCCCATCCCGGGCTGCGGCGCGAGCAGATTGGTCGGTGAGACTCCGGGGTGGGAGAGGTTGCTGCTGATTCCCCATCCGCCGGTTCGGCTGCGGGCATCCAGCTCACGGGCGAACAAGCCGACGGCGATCTTCGACCCGGCGTACGCCTTCATAACGTCGTAGGTCTTGTCGTGGTTCAAGTCGTCCCAGTTCATCTCACCGCTGCGTGCGGCGATGCTGGTCTGGTGGGTCACACGTGCCCCGCCGTCGCGCAGCAGAGGTAGCAGGCCGAGTGTGAGCGCGAAGTGGCCGAGATGGTTGGTGCCCCACTGGAGTTCGAAGCCGTCTTTTGTCACCTGGCGCTGCGGAGGCCGCATGACGCCTGCGTTGTTGATGAGGATGTTGATCGGTCGACCCTCGGACGTCAACTCGGTCACGAGAGCGGCCACCGATTCCAGGGACGACAGGTCCAGTACACGTGTGCTCACCATGGCGCCGGCCGCCCTGGAGCGAATGCGCTGCGCGGCGGTCTCCCCTTTGGTCTGTGAGCGGACGGGCATGATCACTTCAGCTCCTGCAAGTGCCAGGCGGGCGGCGATGACACTGCCGATACCGTCGCTCGCTCCCGTGACGACGGCGAGCTTTCCGCTGAGGTCGGGGATGGTGAGGTCGTAGCTTCGAGGCATGAGGTTCCTTCGTTGATGTGCGGTGCACGGTCGGAGACATGTCCATCCTCGAAGCGTTCTGCGACGGCATCCAGGGCCTGCTGATCAGTGGCTGCCGAATCCGCGCCTGCGTCCGGAGTTCAGGGGGCCATTTGCTGCGCGCCGATGACCCCGAGCATCTGCAACTTCTCGTAACTGTCACTGCCGGGCGCGGCCGTGTACACCAACAGCCGGTGGGACTGCTCCGGATCGAGAAGGGTCTGGCAGTTCAGGTCGAGCCGCCCGAGTGACGCATGCAGGAATCGCTTGATCTCGGGGGGCCGGACACCGACCTCGTGGGTGTCCCACACGCGACGGAAATCAGCATTGTCCTGCAGCCTCTCAACGAGCTGCGCGGCCCGTGACGTCGGCCCCCGCAGGGTGACGAGCTCGCGCAATCCTGAGGCATACACCCGGGAAAGGTGCTGGCGCTCTTCGACTGAGTACGGGTCTTGGGTCGTGAGATCGGTGAACCACCGATATCCGATGCTGCGGTCAGCGCCCGTCCGCCGCGAGGCGTCACCGGTCAGCGCGATTCCGAGCGCGCTCTGACGCAGCGTCTCTCCGAGTTCCGTGATTATCTCAGCGGGTGTGTCGTGGAGGCGATCAAGGACACGGAGTAGTCCCGGGCTGACATGTTCACTGGTTGCACCGCGTACCGGAGGATGGTGCCCGGCCAGGCGAAATATGTGGTCCCGCTCATCCAGCGTCAGATGCAACCCCTGGGCGATGGAAGCGATCATCTGCTCAGAGGGGTGCGGCCCCCTGGCCCGCTCCAGCCGCGCGTAGTAGTCGGTCGACATGTGACACAGCGCAGCCACCTCTTCGCGACGCAGACCATCGGTTCGCCTTCGTCGGCCCCGCGCCAGCCCCACGTCCTCGGGCTGCAGCGACGCACGCCGATGGCGGAGGAACGCAGCGAGGCCTTCACGATCGAGCACGGTGTACTCCTCTACGACTTGGGGGTTCAAGTGAGCAGATCAAGGTAGCTACGGCGCGAAGTCATCGCGTGGATGACCGGGGTGTTGCCTTGTCGTAGTGCAGAACCACTAATGGCAGGACCTCGAGAATGAGTACAAGTAGATCATCGAAGCGCCCCTGCGGAGCAGGAGTCGCATTAGGGGATCGCCGAACGTGACGACGATGGCTCGTCAGAGCCGCATGGTCGCCGACGGTCGACATCCCGGGTGGTTGCTCGCCCCTGATCCCCAGGATCGGCGGTCTCCTCGTCGGGCGCGTCCGTGGTCGTTCGGTCGCCACGAAGCGTCGGAGCGCCAGGGATGGCAGGCTCCCGCATCGTGGCAGAGGCGGCTAGGCGCGGCCATTCCGTATCAGGATTCTCGCGATCAGAACGCACGGGATCGGAACGCACCGGATCAGAACGCACCCACGAGCAAGCTCCCGACGGGGTCTCGTTCTTCACCGCCGATGCCGGCGATCGAGCAGCCATGAGCCGCATCGCGGCACAGCACGACGTGATCGTGCTCGCCACCAGACCGGTTCCCGGCACCGAGGACGAGGTCAGCTCGCCGGTGACCACGGTGCTGGACGCGGCCCTGGAGTACGGCCGTCGCGTCATCGTGATCGGCGGAGCCGGCCCACTGACGAGCCCGGACGCCGACCACCTCGTCGTCGACGACCCGCACTTCGTCCCCCCGCAGTGGCGGACCATCGCGCAGGCCAGCGTCGACCAGCTCCACGTTTGCCTCAACCATCCCGCGGAGTGGGCCTATCTGAGCCCGGCTGCCCTCTTCGGGCCCGGCGAACGCACGGGACACTACCGCCGGGGAACACACCGGCTTCTCGTCGACGCCGACGGCCGGTCACACATCTCAGCCGAAGACCTGGCCATCGCCGCCCTCGACGAGATCGAACAACCGGCACCGGAAGTACGCCACTTCACCGTCGCGTACTAGGGGACGCGGAACCCCCGGTCTGACGGTCATCGCCACCAGGACGCCGCCGAACAGCGGGATCAGGGACGGATGGGTACTTCCGGTGCCCCGTACTGCCCGAGGTGACTTCGAGAGAATCCGAGTGCGCCGCGTTCGCCGAAGGCCCTGCGGAACTCGTGCTTGAATCCAGCCATGACAGGCCTTGAACTCGCCTCGCCGCGGCGTGCTGTCCGGTTGCGGTGGTGCAGGCTTCCCGTGGTGTGGGCGGTCGCGCTGATCGCGCTCCTCGTCGGGGCAGGCGCCGCCTCGGCATGTTCATGCGTGCCACCCGAGACTCGGGAAGCAGCGTCCGATGCGCTCTCGAGATACGACGTCGTATTTGAAGGCACAGTCGTGCGAACGCTCCCAGGAGCCGTCGTCTACGAAGTGGACGAGGTCTACAGCGGCGAAGTGCCGGAACGAATCCTTGTATCAGCCGACAGGACGAGCTGCGGCCCGGGCACCCCACCTCGCGGAACGCCTTATCTCTTCGTGGGGACGAGCCAGGGCGGCATCATCCGCGCGACTGGGGCCGACGTGTGCGCACGCAATACCGCATCTCTCGACGGAGAGTCGGCGAGTCTCGGTGAGCTCGTTACGGAGATTCACGGTTCTCCCAGCGCGCCGCAGACAACCCTTGGATCGCGCGCATTCACGCTCGCCGAGCGGCCGTTGACGTGGCTGTCAGAGCGACGTGTACTACTCGGCATTGCGGTCATCGCCATCATGCTGTTTGCCGCCCACCACTACCGCTCCCGACACCGCACACCCGGCCGCCGTCGCTGACGAGCGCGGCTCGTGCTGCGACGGTGCTCACTGTGTCGTTGTCCGTTTCGGGGTCCCTTTCGAGGTCCCTGCCGATGTGCCAAACGTTCCGTGACGGCCGGCTCCGTCGGCGAAGCGGGTGGCACCCGCGACGGCGTCGCTGTCGATCGAGATGAGTCCGTGGCGATACTCGTTGGCGACAGCTTCTGTCTCGGACATGCCGTCTTGTTCGAGAAGGGACATGCGGTCGTGCCGCATGCATGTCTGTGGGAAAGCGCTGAGCTCGCGAGCGAGTTCGACGGCCGCGCCGACCGCCTGCCCGGCGGGGGCCACCCGGTGAACCAAGCCGATGTGCAGAGCCTCGTCGGCGTCGACCGGCCGGCCTGTCAGGATTAGGTCCATTGCGCGGCTGGTACCGATCAGCCGCGGAAGTCTGAACGTTCCACCGTCGATCAAGGGAACTCCCCATCGGCGACAGAAGACGCCGAAGATGGCATCCTGTCCGGCAACGCGCAGATCCGCCCAGGCCGCGACTTCGAGTCCACCGGCGACGGCGTGACCTTCGATCGCAGCTATTACCGGCTTTGTCAGGCGCATGCGGGTCACACCCATCGGACCGTCACCATCGGGCGCGATGCGGTTTGCGCTGCCGGATGCCACGGCTTTCAGATCTGCCCCTGCGCAGAAGGTGTCGCCCTGTCCGTATAGGACGGCGACGGATGCAGTGGGATCGGCATCGAAGGCCCGGAACGCCTCGGCCAACGCATCCGCTGTGGCTCGGTCGACCGCGTTCCGAAAATCTGGACGGTTGATGCTGATGAGCGTGATCGGGCCGTCTCGCTCGGTCAGCACTGTTTCCTTGGGCATGCCTTCACCACTTTCGGTCACGAGGAGCAGAAGTCCACGTCGTGCAGCATCTCGCCGGAAATCTAACAGTCCGTCCAGTCGGACTGTCTCGATTCGTTGGACTGTTGCGCCCTTATCCGCATGCGGTCGCTACCATCGGCCGATGACCTCGGGCGGGACGCGTGTTCGCAAGCTGACGGCACGCTCTGCGATCTTGAGTGCTCTGCTCGGCGCACATCCGGCTGAGGCGTCGGCTGCTGGAATTCTCACCTTGGCCTCGAGAATGGGTTTCAGGGAATCGGCCGTTCGAGTGGCACTCACACGGCTCGTCGCTGCGGGAGACCTCGAGCGAAGCGGAGGCATGTACAGGTTGTCGACCCGCCTTGTTGAGCGACAACACCGACAGGATTTCGCGCTGCGCCCCGAGGAGGCCGACTGGGACGGGCGTTGGCGTCTGGCGGTCGTCACCACCGGTGCGGAGGATTCCACCGATCGTGCCGCGCTGCGGAAAGCCCTACGCGCGGCCAAGTTCGGAGAAATGCGTGAGGGTGTGTGGGGGCGCCCTGACAACGTCTCGGACATGCTGCGCGCCGATGCGACTGAACGGTTGAGCCTGTTCTCGGCTGTCCCTGACGAGGACTCCGCCGTGCTGGTGCGACGCGTGTTCGCGCTTCAGGATTGGGCATCGACCGCCGAGGGTCTGATCCGGATGATGCATGGCTCGTCGGTGATGGTCGAACGCTTCGAGGTCGCGGCGGCGATAGTCAGGCACATCCTCGACGATCCGCTCCTACCCGCCGAGATCCTTCCCGCCAGCTGGCCGGGGCGCGAAATACGGGAGGTCTACGAGTCGTTTCGGGACGAGTTGACGACGCTCGCCGACGGCATCCTCACCGCACCCCGCTGACGACCCGCGATCAGCCGAGCGGCCGCGCGCAGCCACAACAATTACAGTTCTCTAGCGCATGCGTCCGGTGGTGTAATACTCTCGCGGCTGGATCGGTCTTTCAGAAAGCCGTCGATGCGCTGTTCGCCGATCCCACAACGGAGGAGCCGCGAACATGGCACGCCACGAAGTCACCAACCAGGTCCCGGAACTCATCGACTACGACGCAGCAGAGCAACCCTCGATTCTCGATGCGGTACATCGCGCCGGCGCCGATCACGCACTTGACGAACTCCACCGCGTCGGACGCCTCGCGGGGAGCGCGGAGGCGATCGAATGGGGTGACCTGGCCGAGGCAAACCGGCCAGTACTGAAGACGCATGATCGCTACGGACACCGCGTGGACGAAGTCGCCTACGATCCGAGCTATCACCGACTGATGACGCAGGCTGTCGATCTCGGACTGGGCGGGGCCCCGTGGACGCGCCCCACACCGAACCCGCATCTGGTGCGCGCCGCGAAGCTCAGTATCTGGAGCCAGGTCGACGCCGGACACGGCTGCCCGATATCGATGACCTACGGCGCTGTCCCGGCTCTGCGCGCCGACGCCGAACTCGCCGCGCAGTACGAGCCACTACTGACCTCGACGGTCTACGACCCCGGGTTGCGAACCCCGATGTCCAAGAACGGACTTCTGGCAGGAATGTCCATGACGGAGAAACAGGGGGGCTCCGACGTCCGCGCCAACACCACCGCCGCCAGACCGATGTCCGACGGCACCTACCGCATCACCGGACACAAGTGGTTCACCTCGGCCCCTATGTCCGATGTGTTCCTCGTGCTCGCTCAAGCGCCGGGCGGCCTCTCGTGTTTCTTCGTCCCCCGGGTGTTGCCGGACGGTACCAGGAACCCGTTTGCGCTACAGCGGTTGAAAGACAAGCTGGGCAACCACTCCAACGCCAGCAGCGAAGTCGAGTACGACGACACCATCGGTTGGCTGGTGGGCGACGAAGGCCGCGGGGTGCCGACCATCGTCGAGATGGTGAACATGACCCGTCTGGACTGCACGATCGGGTCCGCGACCGGTATGAGGGTTGGTGTAACCCAGGCCGCGCATCACGCCGCACACCGCCGCGCATTCGGAGCGACACTGGCTGACCAACCGCTGATGCGCAATGTGCTCGCGGACCTGGCGGTCGAGGCAGAGGCCGCTACGACGGTGGCGCTGTGGTTGGCGGATTTGACGGACAAAGCAGTATCGGGAGATGCGCAGGCTGATGCCCTGCGCCGAATCTCGTTGGCGGTGAGCAAATACCATGTGTGCAAGCGGGCACCCATGCATGCGGCCGAAGCACTGGAATGCCTGGGCGGCAACGGCTACGTCGAAGAGTCCCGGATGCCGCGGCTGTATCGCGAGGCGCCGCTCATGTCGATCTGGGAAGGATCCGGCAACGTCGCCGCACTCGACGCGTTGCGCGCGATAGCGAGACAGCCTCACACCCTCACCGCGTTCTTCGACGAAGTGACACTAGCGAAGGGTGCAGACGTCCATCTCGATGCCGCGATCACCCGGCTGGAAACCCAATTCGCTGACGTCGACACCATCCAGTATCGCGCGCGCCGCGTCATGGGAGACATGGCGCAGGTTCTGCAAGGCTCACTGCTGGTTCGGTACGGACACCCCGCCGTCGCCGATGCATTCACAGTGAGCAGGCTCGGAAACGACCATGGCGATGTGTTCGGCACCCTGCCCAACGGTGTCGACACCGAAGCAATCATCGAACGTGCAACACCGAAAGTCGATACGAGGGAGATGGCACTTCGATGACCGACCACACCCACCACTCCGGAACTCGCCCCGCCGGGTGGCGTGACGATCTCACAGCAGGTGACGACTCGCTGTTCGCCGGTCGCGCCCCAGCCGGCGACCCTCCTGACCACCGCACCCTCACCTACGAGGTGACCGGAAGAATCGCCCGGATCACCTTCGATCGCCCCGAGCGAGGCAACGCCATCACCGCAGATACGCCCGTGGAACTGGCCGACGCAGTAGAGCGAGCCGACCTCGACCCACGCGTGCATGTGATGGTCGTCTCCGGCCGCGGAAAGGGCTTCTGCGGTGGATACGACCTCTCGATTTTCGCCGAGAACGCCGGGGAACCAGTCGACGGATCGGTTCAATCCACTGGGACCGTCCTCGATCCAACCGTGCAGGCCCGCAACCACAATCCGTGGGGCACATGGGATCCGATGGTCGATTACGCGATGATGAGTAGGTTCAACCGGGGCTTCGCGAGCCTCCTGCACGCGAACAAGCCGACTGTGGCGAAATTGCATGGGTTCGCCGTGGCCGGAGGAACCGACATCGCACTGTATGCGGATCAGATCATCTGTGCCGACGACACCAAGATCGGCTACCCGCCGACCCGGGTATGGGGAATTCCAGCCGCGGGAATGTGGGCACACCGACTGGGGGACCAGCGCGCCAAACGACTGCTCTTCACAGGTGACTGCATATCCGGAAAGCAGGCCGCCGAATGGGGACTGGCTGTCGACGCCCCGCCTGCAGACGAACTCGACGACCGCACGGAGGCACTTCTCGAGCGGATCGCACGCATGCCGATCAACCAGCTCATGATGACCAAGCTCGCGCTCAACAGCGCACTACTCGCGCAGGGTGTGGCCAACTCGACCATGGTCAGCACCGTGTTCGACGGTATGGCCCGACACACGCGTGAGGGATACGCCTTTCAACTCCGCTCCGCCGAAGTAGGTTTTCGGGAAGCGGTCCGCGAGCGAGACGAGCACAACGGAGACTGGAAGCAAGCCAAGGGAAATTGAGGCAGCGGGACTACACACCCGTCGCGAACGGGTGAATACTGACCCCCCTGGCGACGGATAAATGTTGACCCCTCCCGACGTCGGGAGGGTGCGGAGTTCCTGTATCACTGCAGTTTTTTACCGAGGCCATACCGAACTCGACGGCGCCTCACCCGCCACCCGCGTTCCCAGCCTCCGTGAAAAGGACACCTGGCTAGGGTGGGCGTATGGACGCCGACATCAACTTCTACTTTGACCCGGTGTGCCCCTTCGCCTGGATGACCAGCAAGTGGGTGCGCCAGGTGCAGGCGCAGCGCGACTACACCGTCGACTGGCGGTTCATCTCGTTGCGCCTGGTCAACGCAGAGGTCGACTACGACGCGCACTTCCCGCCCGAGTACGAAGCCGGCCATACCGCCGGGCTGCGGCTCCTGAGAGTGGCGGCGCGTGCGCGAGCTGTGCATGGCCGGGCGGCGATGGCGCCGTTGTACGCCGTCTTCGGGGCGCACATCTTCGACACCGCTCCGGGCGCCGGCGACGACCGCAGCGAAGGCGAGGTGCGTGAGCGGCGCGGGACGCGCGAGTTCGTCGAACTGATACTCGCCGACGCCGGTTTGCCGTTGGAGTTGGCGGAGGCCCTCGACGACGAGACGTGGGACGCCGAGATCCGCCGGGAGACCGACGAGGCGCTCTCGCTGACGGGCAAGGACGTGGGCACGCCCATCATCCACTTCGAGCCACCGACCGGCGTCGCCTTTTTCGGGCCCGTGATCAGCCGGCTGCCACACGAGGACTCGGCGGTTGAGCTGTGGGACCACGTGGTCGGGCTGGCCCGCTTCCCGGGTTTTGCCGAGCTCAAGCGCAGCCTGCGCGAGCTGCCACAGCTGGCCGCGCTCGGAGTCGACGCCGACACGGTCGGCACGCAAGAGGACTGGCACGGCGGCAGCCGGCGGCAGAAGAAATGACCCGTTTAAGGAGGGTGGAGTTATGAGCGGAACCAGCATTCGCAGTCACCGGGAGTCCGTCACTGTCGAGGCGTCGGCCGAGACGCTGTACGACTTGGTCTCCGACATCACCCGTACCGGCGAGTGGAGTCCGGTCTGCACCTCGTGCTGGTGGGACGACGAGGCCGAGGCAGGTCAGGTCGACGCCTGGTTCACTGGGCGCAACGAGCTCCCGCACCGGACGTGGGAGACCCGGTCGGTCGTGGTGGCGGCCGAGTACGGGCGCGAGTTCGCGTGGGTCGTGGGCGGCAGCTTCGTCCGTTGGGGGTTCACTCTCGCCCCCGCGCCGACAGGGACGACGCTCACCGAGTCCTGGGAGTTCCTGCCCGGCGGGATCGCCATGTTCGAGGAGAAGTTCGGCGACCAGGCGTCCACTGAGATTGCCGACCGCACGCAGCAGGCCCTCGACGGCATCCCGAAGACGCTCGCCGCGATCAAACAGATCGCCGAGTCGTCCACTGGCGCAGGGGGGCCTGCCCGGCCATGACTGGCCACTCCGCACCGGGCGGGAGGGCATCGGACGGTTTGACCGCGATCTATTACTGCGCTCACTAGCGAGGTGCTGGAAGAGGCTCGAATTCGCGTGCCTCCCACTCCGTACGGCGGATGGCCGACTCGCACACTCAGCAGTCTGACTCCGGAACCCGACCCGTACCTCAACTACGCGCGCTCGATCGGGAACCAGAGGTCGCAGGTCGCCGTACTGAAGTCCGGGGCGCGGTCGAGTACCGACACGATCGATGGACCGGGGCGCAACCTCCATGGATTGGAGGGGAACCACTCCGTTGCGGACGCTGCGTACGCCTCTTGAAGGGCCGACGGATGCGGCCCGGAGGTACGGAAAACCACCCACTCCCCAGCGGCCATGTCGATCGCGTCGAGGTCGTCGGGAACGTCGCCGTCGGCATCGACCGCCACGCCGTGAAGGTAGGTCAGTTCACTGCCCTCCACGTAGTCCGGGTCGACATCGGCGCTGACCTGCAGCAGCCCCGAAGGCTCGGTGCCGCTGAGCTGCTTCAGGCGATCGTGCTCGGAGGCGGGCAGAGAAGCGATATGCCGCTCGATGTGCGCGTTGACGCCCTCGTGGCTCAGTGGCACCCGGGTGGCGTGGCCGATCAGGCGAAAAGCGTGGTGAGTGAGGATTCGGGCATCCATGGGGACACTCCCTTCGACGGT
>JBKBRA010000026.1:0-42570 GCA_046292305.1 Dietzia sp.
AAGACGGCGTCGAAGCGGTTCTCCTGGATGCCACGCAGGAGGGCGGCGGTCTGGAGTCGGTTACGGCTGGTGCCGACGCCGGTCTCCTCGACCACGCGGCCGGCGTCGATGTCGTCCTGGACATACGACACGAGAAGCTGGACCCCGGTCTCGTCGACCACCTTGTCGCGGTACTCGATGACCTCGTCGAAGTTGTGCCCGGTGTCGACGTGCATGAGCGGGAACGGCATGGGCGCGGGCCAGAACGCCTTCCGTGCCAGGTGGAACATCACCACGGAGTCCTTGCCGCCGGAGAAGAGCATCCCCGGGCGTTCGAACTGCGCGGCTACCTCGCGGAAGATGTGGACGGACTCGGCCTCGAGTGCGTCGAGGTGCGAGAGCGTCACCGCCGTCCTCGTCGTCATGCGACCTCCAATGTCGTGGGCTGATCCGGGGTGACCGCAGACAGGTCTGTCTGCGGTCTGGTTCCGCACCATCGTGCGCCCCGGCGGGTCTGATTTACATCTCCGTGAGGGCAATCCCGGGCGGTTCGTCCGAATATCGACATAGGGTGTCGACTATGCGACACGAACCCACCCATCGCGTGCTCTCCGTGGTCGAGGCGCTGTCGGTCGACGGTCCCCCGCTTCCCCTCGCCGAGATCGCCCGGGCCACCGGGGCCAGCCGTTCCACCCTGCACGCCGTGCTCGCCGAGATGCAGGACGAGCGGTGGGCCGAGAAACTCGACGGCGGTTGGCGCGCCGGGCCCCGGATGCGCGCGGTGGGGGCGTCGCTGTCCGCGGAGGTCGACCTGGCCCGGGCCGCGAGACAACCGCTCGAGCGTCTCGTGGACGCCACGGGCCTCGCCGCCGTGGTCTTCGAGACCCGCGACGGCATGAGTGAGGTCGTCGACGTGGTCGGGGCCGGCATGCGCACCGCCTCGCGCCCGGACATCTCCGTGGGCCACGTCGTCCCGGTGCGAGCACCCTTCGCCCGCGAACTCGTGGCCCGGCTGCCGCTGGTCGATCAACGGCGGTGGCTGTCGGATTCCGGCGGGCTCACCGGGGCGGCACGGGAGCGGTTGGAGCTGGTGATGCCGCAGGTCGCCCGGCGCGGCTGGTCCATCGAGCGGCTCACCCCGGCACGCCGCGAGCTGCTGCGGATGGCCGAGTCCCTGGAGTCCTCGGGCGTGGGCGCCCTCGTGCGCGACCGCGTCTCCGAGCTGTTCGTGGAACTGTCCGAGATCGACGTGACCGACGCCGAACTCTCCTCCGCCGCCGACCTCGCCGTGACCTCGGTGGCCGCCCCCGTGCTGCGCGCCGACGGCCGGGCCGTGGGATCGGTGGCCGTGACCCCGGGGCGGCGCATGACCGGGCGGGCCGTCGCGCGGGCCGTCGAGGCCGTGCGCGGATGTGCGGACGAGGTCTCCTCCCGCCTCGCCGCACATCCGCGTCCCGCCCGTGCTGCCGCGCTCCCCGCCCACCTGGTGCACCCGGCCCACGCCGCCCGCGCCCACTGAGCCGCCGACGCCCGGACATCGCGCCGGAATCCGCTTGCGTATGGTGTAGGTCACACCCCTCATCCGGCCGGAGGTGCCCCTTGACCCAGACCGTCCGCTACTCCTCCCTCACGCCCGGCGAGGACCAACTGGACCTGTCCTGGCGCCGGTCCGCCTCGTGCGGACTCACCCCGAAGAGCGCACGCCCCGGGGCCCCGGACCCGCTCGCGTCCCGCTCCCACCGGCTCGCGGAGGCCGCCCGTCCGGTGATGGACGACCTGGACGAGGTCCTCAAGGACACCGGCGCGATGCTCCTGCTCGCGGACCGCGACGGACGGGTCATCCGCTCGGTGCGCGACAACGCCCGGATCTCCCGCATGCTCCTGCGTCGTGGAGTCGACGACGGCGCCACCCTCACCGAGGACGCGGTGGGCAACAACGGGATCGGCACCGCGCTCGAGACCCGCGCCGGGGTGTTCATCCAGGGCGAACAGCACTTCGCTGAGGTCCTGCGCGACTTCGCCTGCTACGGGCACCCGATCGTCGACCCGCTCACGCGCCGGCTGGTCGGGGCGGTGGACCTGACGGGCATGAGCGCCGACGCCTCCCGCATGTTCGCCCCGTTCGTACGGAAGATCGTCGCGGACATCGAGGCCCGCTACGTCGACACCGCCCGCGCGGACGACCGCGAACTCTGGCACCGCTTCGTCGAACGCACCCGCAGCTCCGACACCGCGACCTGTGCGTTCGGCGACGAGGTGGTGCTGGCCTCGCACTCGAGCCTCGAACGGCTGGCCTCCCGGGACATCGCCAGGCTCCGGCGGCTGGTCGAGCAGGACGAGGTGGGCGACGTGGTCGAACTCTCGGTGGGGACCGTCGGGGTGCTGTCGAGTCGGGTCGGCCGTCGCGGCCACCTGCTCGACCTGACGTTCCCGGACCAGCGCCCACCGGCCGCTCCTGCCGTGCGCACGACCTCGACCCCGCGAGGCACGTCCACACCGGGTACCACGACCTCGTCGAGCCCGACGGGTCATGGATCCGGGCCGGGTGGAGGCGGGGTCACCGCGCGCCCCCACGCCGTGGTGGGTCCGTCGGGGTCGGGACGATCGACAGCGGCGACGGGGATCGCCGGCCCGGACGCCCGGCACGTCCGGCTCGCGGAGGCCGACAGCGCGGACGCGGCGTGGCGCGAACTCGTGGTTCCCGCGCTCCGCGACCTCGGCGTCCCGGGCAGGCCGCTGGTCCTGGACGACATCGACCTCCTCGACGACGCCGACCTGCGCCGCCTGGCAGCTCGCCTGGGGTCGGCGGAGGTCGGCCTCGTCGTCGTCACCAGTCGCGAGGACCCCCGCGCGGCGGTGACGGAGGCGCTCGACGCCTGCGGGGCGCGGACGGTCCTGCGGCCACTGCACGAGCGCGGTGCCGAGAGCGGGGAGATCGTGCGCCGGATGGTCGCGGAACTGGCCACCGAGCGCGGACTCGGGCGCGCGTCGGTGACAGCGCGGTTCGCGGACGCCGTCTGTGCGCTGGACATGCCCAACGGGTTGGTCTCACTGCGGTCGGTCCTGGGCGAATGCCTCGCCGAGGCCTCGAGGCGGGGGTCGGCCACCCTGGACGTCGACTCGCTGCCCTCCCGCGCCCGGTCAGCCCGGCCGCCGCGCGCCGGCGAGCTCGCGAGAGGCGAGTACGACGCGATCGTGGCCGCGCTTGCGGACTGCGACGGCGTCCGGTCCCGCGCCGCCAAGCGGCTGGGCATCAGCCGGACGACCCTCTACGCCCGGATGAGGGAATTCGGCCTGTCGTAAAAGGTGTCCAGAAACTGAACACTCCACTTCCCGTCCGCGACCCCATGATGGGTTGTGACCGGCCTCACATCGAGCCGGTCGGGATTTTGGAGGACACTATGACCGGCACACTCTCCCGGGATACCGGCACCACCAACCAGGTCGACGAGCGTCTCGGCGCCGAGGCCCGCGACTTCCTCGGTCGCTCGCACCAGCTCTTCATCGACGGGCAGTGGGTCGACGCCGCGGACGGCCGCACCTTCGGCACCTTCGACCCCGCCACCGGCGCCGAGATCACACAGGTCGCGCACGGCGGACCCGAGGACGTCAACCGGGCCGTCGCCGCCGCCCGCCGCGCATTCGACGACGGCGCCTGGGCCAACATGAAGCCCAACCAGCGCGAGCAGATCCTGTGGCGCATCGGCGACCTGCTGGACGCCAAGGCCGAGCTGTTCGGCCAGATCGAGGCCCTCGACAACGGCAAGTCCGTCGCGATCGCCACCGCCGTCGACGTGGCCTGGGCGGCCGACGTGTTCCGCTACTACGCCGGCTGGTCCACCAAGATCGAGGGCTCCACGGTCAACGTGTCGATGCCGTTCGCCGGCGACAAGCAGTTCCACGCCTACACCCAGCGCGTCCCCGTGGGCGTGTGCGGCCAGATCATCCCGTGGAACTTCCCCCTGCTCATGGCAGCGTGGAAGCTCGCACCGGCCCTGGCCACCGGCAACACCCTGGTCCTCAAGCCGGCCGAGCAGACGCCGCTTACCGCGCTGCTGCTGGGCGAGGTCATCGCCGAGGCCGGCGTGCCCGACGGCGTGGTCAACATCATCACCGGCTTCGGTGAGGCCGGCGCCGCCATCTCCGCCCACGACGACGTGGACAAGGTGGCCTTCACCGGCTCCACCGAGGTGGGCAAGCTGATCGTCGACGCCGCCAAGGGAAACCTCAAGAAGGTCTCCCTCGAGCTGGGCGGCAAGAGCGCAAACATCGTCTTCGCGGACTGCGACTTCGACGCCGCCGTGGCCGGGTCCGTGGCGGCGTGGATGTTCAACCACGGCCAGGCCTGCACCGCCGGCACCCGCCTGTACGTCGAGGACTCCATCTACGAGAAGTTCACGCAGGCCGTCGCCGACGCCGCCGCCCAGGCCACCATCGGACACGGTCTGGACCCCGCCACCGAGCTCGGCCCGCTGGTCGACCAGGACCAGTTCGACAAGGTCTCCTACTACCTGCGCGCAGGTATCGAGGACGGCGGGCGCGCCCTGACCGGTGGCGGCCGGCACGGCGACACCGGCTTCTTCGTCCAGCCCACCGTGTTCGTGGACGTCGAGCCCGACCACCGCGTGGTGACGGACGAGATCTTCGGCCCCGTCGTCTCGGCCCTGCGGTTCACCGATGTCGACGACGCGGTCCGGCAGGCCAACGACTCGATCTACGGCCTGGCCGCCGGAGTCTGGACGCAGGACATCTCCAAGGCCCACAAGGTGGCCAGCCGCCTGCACGCGGGTTCGGTGTGGGTCAACCAGTACAACGGCTTCGACACCGCCATGCCGTTCGGCGGGTTCAAGCAGTCCGGCTGGGGCCGCGAACTGGGCCAGGGTGCGCTGGACCTCTACACCCAGACCAGGTCGGTCAACATCCAGCTCTGAGTGACCGGGCTCTGAAAGCCGGGACCCGGCGTCCCCGTGAACCCCTCCGGGGACGTCGGCGACTCCCCCGACCTCTCACTCCCATCTCCTGACGCCCCGCACCCCCTGCCCCCTCTCCCCACTCCCCTCACACTTCCGATTGACCGCTCCCCGAAAGGACCACCGCCGTGAAGACCAAGGCAGCAGTACTGTTCGACCTCCACCAGCCGTTCGAGATCATCGAGCTCGACCTGGACGATCCCGGCCCCGGCGAGGTCCTGATCAAGTACACGGCCGCGGGCCTGTGTCACTCCGATCTGCACCTGTCCGACGGCTCGCTGCCGCCGCGTTTCCCGATCGTCGGCGGGCACGAGGGAGCCGGCGTCATCGAGGCCGTCGGCGTGGGCGTGACCAAGGTCAAGCCCGGCGACCACGTGGTGTGCTCCTTCATCCCCAACTGCGGGACCTGCCGGTACTGCTCGACCGGGCGGCAGAACCTCTGTGACATGGGCGCGACGATCCTCGAGGGCCACATGCCCGACGGGACCTTCCGCTTCCGTTCCGGCGGCAAGGAGTTCGGCGCCATGTGCATGCTCGGGACCTTCTCCGAGCGTTCGGTGATCTCGCAGCACTCGGTGGTCAAGGTCGACGACTGGCTGCCGTTGGACAAGGCCGTCCTGGTGGGCTGCGGCGTGCCCTCCGGCTGGGGCACCGCCACCTACGCCGGCAACGTGCGCCAGGGCGACACCGTGGTGATCTACGGCATCGGCGGACTCGGCATCAACGCCGTCCAGGGCGCCGTCCACTCGGGTGCCCGGCACGTCGTGGTGGTGGATCCGGTCCAGTTCAAGCGCGACGAGGCACTGAAGTTCGGCGCCACCCACGCGTTCGCCGACGCCGCCGAGGCCCACGCCGAGGTGGAGAAGCTGACCTGGGGCCAGATGGCCGACCAGGCGCTCATCCTGGTGGGCACCGTCGACGAGCAGGTCGTCTCGAGCGCCTTCGACGTGATCGGCAAGGGCGGCACCGTGGTGATCACCGGCCTGGGCAACATGACCGACAAGACCGTTCAGGTCAGCGGCACCGTGATGGCCCTGTTCGGCAAGACCATCACGGGCACCCTGTTCGGCTCGGCCAACCCGCAGTACGACATCGTCAAGCTGCTGCGCCTGTACGACGAGGGCAAGCTCAAGCTGGACGAGCTCATCACCACGACCTACACGCTCGACCAGGTCAACGAGGGCTACCGGGATCTGCAGGACGGCAAGATCATGCGCGGCGTGATCATCCACGACACCTGACCCGTCCCCCCAACACCAGAATCCGCTACTCCCCTGAAGGATCCGCTACCCGAATTCGGGTAGCGGATCCCCGGTCGGGGTAGCGGATTCCTGTGCTTTCTGGTGCTCTCCGGTGCTTCCGGAGCGCTCGGTGTTCTGCCCACACAGCTACGGCGTGGGCGCGCCGCCGGTCACCGAGAGCGTGTTGCCGGTGGTGTACGAGGACTCCTCGGAGGCCAGGTAGACGTACGCGCCCGCCATCTCCACCGGCTGTCCGGGCCGACCCAGCGGGTTCTTGTGCCCGAAGGTCGGCAGCTTCTCGGGCTTCTGCCCCCCGCTCACCTGCAGCGCGGTCCAGAAGGGCCCGGGCGCAACGGCGTTGACGCGGATGCCGCGCGGTGCGAGCTGCTGTGCGAGGGACTTGGACATGGTGTTGACGGCCGCGCGCGAGGTGGCGTAGTCCACGAGTCCCGGCGACGGGGTGTACGCCTGCACCGAGGACGTGAAGATCACGCTCGACCCGGGCTGCAGGTGACCGAGCGCCTCCTGCATCATCCAGAACGGCGCCGAGATGTTGACGTTCATGGTCTCGGCCCACTGCTCGGAGGACAGGTCCTCCAGGTGCTCGACGAACGTCTGGCGGGCTGCGTTGAGCACGAGCACGTCCAGTCCACCGAGCCCTGCGACGGCGTCGCGGACGATCCCGCGCGCGACGTCCTCGTCGCCGACGTCCCCGGGCAGCAGGACGCAGTTGCGGCCGGCCTCACGCACGAGCGCGGCCACGTCCTCGGCATCGGACTGCTCCGAGGGCAGGTAGCCGATAGCCACGTCGGCGCCCTCCCGCGCGTAGGCGATCGCCACGGCGCGGCCGATCCCGGAGTCGCCGCCGGTGATCAGTGCGCGCCGCCCGGTGAGTCGACCGTGTCCCACGTAGGTGTCCTCGCCGTGGTCGGCGGGCGGGTCCATCTCGGAGGCCAACCCCGGCACCGGCTGCTGCTGCACCGGCACCTCGATCTCGTACTTGGTCGTCGGGTCGACGAGCGTGGAGTGCTCGGGCTGGTCAGAGGGCTGAGCTGTCGGGTCAGTGGTCACGGATGCCTCCCGGGTCGTCTGGACTCCCGACCGTACGCCCCCGGCGACCGGATGCGAGTGAGCGCTCGATCCCCCAGACTGCGGACACGACATCCAACATCCGAACCGAAGGAGTGGGCATGCCCCGTTACCGCGTGATCGACCCCGAGCAGAACATCATCGAGGAGAAGGAGTTCGCCGACGACACCAAGGCCTACGACTGGTTCAAGACGGTCGAGGTCCCCAACGACACTCTCGGTTACGCCATGGAGGTCGACATGGACGGCAAGTGGACGCGCTTCGAGATCAACGACGGCGGCACCAACACCTCCCCCGCGGCCGACGAGGGCACGGGCGTCGCCTGATCGCCGGCTGATCGGGGGTCACAACCAGCCGCGCAGGTGTGCCTCTCGGGCGGCCTCGCCCCGCGTCGACGTGTGGGTCTTGGCTATCGCCGACGACAGGTGGTTGCGGACGGTCCCCTGCGACAGGTGCAGAGTGGCCGCGATGGCCGCGACGCGGGCACCGGTCAGCGCCTGTCGCAGAACGTCCTTCTCGCGCGGGGTGAGCCGGTCCGGACCGGCGACCATCGAGTCGCGGACCAACTCCGGGTCGATCACCTTCTCCCCCGCGTGCACCCGGCGGACCGCCTCGGCCAGCTCGCCTGCCGGTGTGTCCTTGACCACGAACCCACCGGCCCCGCTCTCGAGCGCGCGACTGACGTAGCCGGGCCGGCCGAAGGTGGTCACGATCAAGACCCTCACTTCCGGGTGGGCTCGTCTGATCCGCCCGGTCGCAGTGATGCCGTCGCCGCCGGGCATCTCGATGTCCACTATGCACACGTGGGGCAGGTGCCGGGCGACGGCCGCGTCGAGCTCGTCTCCGCGGCCGACTTCGGCGACCACCTCGATGTCCGGCTCCATCGACAGCAACGCCGCCAGCCCGCCCCGCACGAGTGCCTGGTCGTCTGCGAGGACGATCCGGATCCGGGCCTCCGCGTCCACACCGGGCGTTGCCGGGTGGGTGTCGGCGCCGCTCATCGGGTCCACTCCAACTCGACCATGGTGCCGGTGATGGGCCCGCGGGCCGGCTCGACCGGCTCACCGCGCAGGTCCCGGACCGCCAACCGGGCGGCCGCGTCCTGCGCTCGCTGTGCCAGACCCGTCAGCCCCTGCCCGGCCGATCCGGGTGCGGTCGCGCGGTGGGAGTCGATGCCCGTGCCGTCATCGGTGATCCGCACGTGCCCACGGGTGAACTCGATGGTCACGCGTCCGGCGCCGGAGTGGCGGGCGATGTTGGTCCCGGCCTCGCGGAGTGTCCACGCCACCAGGGCCGAGTGCTCCGGCGGTATCAGCGACGGGGCCCCGACGACGAGTACCTCGATCCCGGCCGTGTGCAGCGACTCGGTGAGGCCCGCGAGTTCCTGACCCGGGTCCGCCACCCGCATGCCGGAGACGGTCTGCCGCATCTCCGACAGCGCGGTCCGGGTGAGGTCCTCGATGTTCGCGAGCTCGCGGCGGGTGGCCTCCGGGTCTGCGTCGAGCTGCGCGCGGGCCAGCTGGGCGCGGATCGTCAGCGCCGTCAGGGTGTGGCCCAGGACGTCATGCAGGTCCCGGGCGACCCGCTCGCGTTCCTCGACCACGTCCAGCGCGCGGCGGTAGTGACTCTCGCGGTCGCTGATCCCCACGGAGATCCGCGCGCCGAGCATCGACAGGACCACGGGGACCACCAGGATGGACGGGATGAGCATCCCCGCCTCTCCTTCGACCAGGGCCGCCGCCGAGCCCGCGATGACCAGCGCGAAGGCGACCGGAACGCTCCACCTGAGCGGCCACGCCGCCGCCGCGAAGCAGGCGAGGAACGGCAGGAAGTTCACCACCCCGTTCAGCCCGGCCGCCGGGAACGTGCCCGACACGCAGATAGCCAGCGCCGCCAGATAGGTCAACCCGAGCGGTGCGGGTTCCTGCTCATCCGGACCGAACCAGTCGTCTCCCCACCGGCCCTTGCCTGCCCGGGGCGACCCGGCGTCGGCAGGGTTGGGTGCGCTGCCGTCGGCCGAGTTGGGTGCGCTGTGGTCGGACCTTCGCTCTCGCCGTGACGGGTGTAGTGGATACCCCTCCGTGACGGCGGGGGAGGCGAAGGACACGAGGTAGACCACGGAGAACGCCGCGATCGAGGCCAGTCCCAGGACCATGCGCGCGGTGGAGGCCCCGGAGTAGACGACTGCGAGGACCGGGTAGATCAGGAATATCTGCCAGATCAGGGAGAACAGCACGCTCGGTCCGGTGATGGTTGTCGCGAACCTCCGCCACTGCGCGGCCACGCCCGGGAACCGCCTACCCGCGCCGGGCCGGCCGGCGGTCGTCGTCCCCGCCCGGACCGCGTTCCCGTTCACCGCCACTACGTCGACCTCCTCGTCTGCGGATCGTGGTCGTGTGCGCGCCTCGTCGTCGTAGGGTCCGGCACGCACGTCACCCCCGACCGCGACGGCGACCCACCAGGACGGCGGCTGTCGTACCCAGTATGAGGGTCCAGGCGACCACGCTGAGCAGCGGAAGCCACAGAGGTTCGATCACGCCGTCGGCCACCACCCCGCCGGTTAGCGGGTAGCGGGCCAGCGCGTTGACCCCGTACAGCGGCGTGAACCGGGCCAGTTCCAGAGCCGTCCCGGTCAGCGGGATGAACAGGTTCCCGGCGAACGCGAGCAGCACCAGGCTGCCGCCGGCCACGCCCAGGGCGGACTCGGAACGGAACGCCATGCCCACGCTCAGGCCGTAGGCGGCGAACACCGCGGATCCGAGCCACGCGGCGCCGAGCGAGAGCAGCCAGGCCAGCGGGGTCGCCTGCGCCCCCGTGAAGGCGCCGGCGACGCCGACGCACAGGACCGGGACGGCCGCGATCGTCATGGCGACGGCGGACTTCGTGACGACGAAGCCGGCACCACTCCACGGGGTGAGTCCGAGTTGGCGCCCCCACCCCTGGAAGCGTTCCAGCGCGGCCCCGCCGCTGATCGAGGTGGTGGCGGTGACGGCGCCGTAGACGGCCATCGAGATCATGACGACGGCGCCCACGTTGCCGTGCGCGACTGGCTCATCCCGGTAACCCTGGGCACTGCCGAACACGAAGTACATCACCAGCGGCAGGCCGACGATGAAGAAGATGTTGGTGCCGTCGCGGACGGTGCGGCGCAGGTCGATTGCCCAGTAGGTGACGTTCATCGGACGGGCTCCGCGGCGGCCTCGGCGGTGAGGGCCACGAAGGCGTCGTCGAGCGAGCGGGCGGTGACGGTGATGTCATGCGCGGCGGTCCGGGTGAACAGGGCGCGGGCGGTGGCGTCGCTGTCGGAACTGGTCAGGATCACCCGCGCGGCGGTGCGGTCGACGGCGGTCACTCCGGGGAGGTCCTCGGGTCCGGGCTCACCGGCCGCGGGGGTCCACACCGCGGTGATGCGACTACCGGTGGCCATGGCGCGGATACGGTCGACGGGACCGTCGGCGACGATCCGGCCGCGCGCCATGAGGACGATGCGGTCGGCGAACGCCTCCGCCTCCTCCATGTGGTGAGTGGCGAAGACGATCGTCGAGCCGGACGTGGCCTCCGCGTGCATCGTCGCCCAGAACTCCCGGCGGGTGCCGACGTCCATCGCTGACGTGGGCTCGTCGAGGACGAGCAGGTCGGGGTCGGGCAGCAGCGCGAGTGCGAAGCGGAGGCGTTGCTGCTCACCGCCCGAGCACCGGGACACCCTGCGGCCGGCGATGCCGGCGATCCCGGCCCGGTCTAGTACCTCCCCGACCGACAGCGTGTGGCGGTAGAGCGCGGCGATGGCCCGGACGGTCTCCTCGACCGTGAGGTCGGAGAGCAGGCCGCCGGTCTGGAGCACCGCCGCGATCCGGCCGTCGGCGATGGCCTCGCGCGGGGCCCTACCGAAGATCCGGACTCGCCCGTCGGTGGGCTCGGTCAGACCCAGTGCGATGTCGATCGCGGTGGTCTTGCCCGCGCCGTTGGGGCCGAGCAGGGCGACGACCTCACCGCGGTCGATCCGCAGGTCGATACCCCGGACCGCGCGGACGGGCTCGGCCCCGCGCGAGGTGAACGTCTGACTCAGACGGTGGAACTCGAGTGCCGGCGACTCGGGGGCCCCGGCCGGGTGCTCGTGGGAGCGGGAAGGGGCGCCGTGGCCGTCGGTGGAGGTGCCGTGGCCGGCACTGGGAGTGCCGGCGCTCGAGCCGGGTACTGGGTTGCGGGGAAGCATGGCTCCACCCTCACCGACCGAAGCCGACCTGCGAAGGGCCGGCTGTCACGACTGTGCCGGTGACAACTGTCATGGTCGGCCCGATGGCAGGCGCCTCCAGCCGCGCCACAGAACGGTCAGCCCGACAACGCCGAACCCGCGAACTCGATGATCGCGTCGAGGTCATACGTGCCGGCGGTGGTCCCGAGTCCCTGTGCCACCTGGGCCGCCACCGCGCAGCCGAGGACGGCGGATCCCCGCAGGTCGTGTCCGAGGTGGCGCCCCACCAGGAAGCCGGCGGTGAACGAGTCCCCGCAGCCGGTGGTGTCGACGACGTCGATCGGGAACGCGGGCACCGCCACGGTCTCGTCCGCGGTGACGACGAGGGCGCCGTCGGCACCGGCGGTGAGGGCCACGCACGAGACACCCATGTCGATCAACGTGCGGGCCCCCTCGGTCAGCGAGTCGGCCCCGGTGAAGCCGCGGACCTGGTCGTCGTTCGGCAGCAGGTAGTCCACGTGCGGCAGGGCGTCCGCGATCCACTCGAGCATGCCGGGGTCGCCGTCGGCGAGGATGTCGACCGACGTGGTGATCCCCTTCCCGCGGGCTCGGGCGAGCAACTCGCCCGCCGCCGGGCCGCCCAGGAACTCGGGCCCGCCCAGGTGTAGGTGCGTGAGCCCGTCGAGGGCGCCGTCATCGATGTCGTCGAGGGTGAACGCGCCGTTGGCGCCGATGCAGTGCCACGCGGGGCGATCTCCGTTCGGGCGCACGGGGATGACCGAGGCGGACGTCTGCGCATCGGCCTTGGTGACCAGGCCACCGGTGTCGACGCCCTCCTCGCTCAACAACGTCGTCAGGGTTCGGCCGATGGAGTCGGCGCCGACCGCTCCCACGCTGCGGACCACAGCCCCGAGGCGGCTGAGCACCACGGCGGTGCCCCCGGCGGTGCCGGCCGGCGAGAAGGCGATGGTGTCCACGAGGGCGCCGGCGGAGCCCTCCGGGATGGAGTCGATCCCGATCGCGTGGACGTCGAGGACGTGCACTCCGACCGTCGCGATCGTCATGGATGAGATGTCGGTCATTGCGGGCTCTCCTTTGTGGTTCCGTACTCGAGGGTGATCGCCTGGACGACCGCGTCGTGTTGCTGCGCCTCGGTGAGGGGTCGCGGCGTGCCCACCCCACTCGCGCGGACGTGCAGGGCCGCCAGCCACTCCAGCAGCAGCGCATTGTCGAGGGCCTTGTCGAGGGAGGACCCCAGCGCCACGGAACCGTGGTTGGCCATCAGCACGGCCTGCCGGTCGCGCAGGGAGTCCACCACGAGGTCGGCGAGTTCCGGGGTTCCGAAGGTGGCGTAGGGCGCCACCCGGATCTCTCCGCCCAGCAGGAGTTGCTGGTAGTGCAGCACGGGCAACGAGTCCATCCCGGACACGCAGGAGACGGCCGTGGAGAACGGGGCGTGGGTGTGCACGACGGCCCCTGCCCCGGTGCGGGCGTAGACGCCCAGGTGCAGGCCGAGCTCGGAGGTCGGTTCGAGGTGACCGTCGAGGTGCTCCCCGGTCGGGGTGACCACGGTGACGTCCTCGGCACCGCAGTCGGCCAGCACCACTCCGGTACCGGTCACGGCGATCCGCTCGTCGTCGAGCCGGGCCGAGACGTTGCCGGCGGTGCCGATGAGCAGCCCCTCGGCGGCCAGTCGCCTGGCGGTGGCCGCGACGTGCTCACGCACGCGTGACGACTGCTCTCGTGCCCGTGACGACTCCGTCGTCGTCATCTCCGACCGGCCTGGTCGATGCCGCGCTCGGCGTGCACGACTTCCTCGAGCGTGGCCATGGAGCTGCGGAACTGGGCGGACAGCGACTTCTTGAGAACCGGCGCGATGAGTCGGCCGAGGGGGCCGACTCCGACCCGGCAGTCGACCCGGTAGGTCATCAGGGTGGCCTCGGCCCCGATCGGTTCGAAACGGAAGGTGTTGACCATGTCGTGCAGCGGCGCGAAGCCGATCCCGGAATCGACCCTGAGGGATTGCGGTTCGATCTTCCTGACAGTCCAGGTGGATCGCGTGGTGAGCGGCCCGATGGTGCGGTTGCGCTCGGAGTAGGTCCCGCCCACGGTCGCGGCGCCGTGGTGGGCTGTGACCTCGAGAGCCCCGTCGACCCACTCGGCGTAGCGGGAGGTGTCGTCGATGACGGCCCAGATGTCCTCGACCGGTGCTGCGAGTCGACGCTGGACGGACACGGTCAGATTTGTCACGAGATTCCTCCTGATTGTGCGATCACCGCTCGGGCGGCGGTCTCCCCGGAGCGGACCGCTCCGTCCATGTAGCCGTTCCAGTAGTCGGAGTGTTCTGCTCCGGCCCAGTGCACGCGGCCGAACGGGTGGTCGCGCCAGCGCCCGAGCGAGGTCAGGACGCCGGGGCCCAGGACCGCGGTCGGGCCACCCCGGGTCCAGCGCTCAGCGGTCCAGTCCTTCTCGAAGTAGCCGACGGGCGCCAGTGCCGCGGGCCCGACCACCCGGGCGAAGCTCTGCAGGACGGCTCCGCCGCGCTCACGCGCGGGGCGTGGCGCCCATCTGCGCCACCCCGCGCCGCCGACGAATCCCATGAGGATCCCGGGGGCGCCGCTCGGCGGGGTGTTGTCGAACATCGAACACACCGGGGAGGTGCCGCCACGGAAGACGCCCTGGCCGGAGAGCCCGTCCTCGCGCCAGAACGGGCGCTCGTAGATCGCCTCGCACTTCATGAGGGTGCCGAACGTCATCCTCCGGAACAGCGCGTCCTGGTGGGCGGGCAACAGCGGGCTCCACTCGATCTCGGCCGCCAGGTGGGGTGGCGCGGTCACGATCACCTGGTCGGCGTCCCAGGATCCCGCATCGGTGGTGACGGTGACCCCGGTGGCATGGTGCTCGATCCGCCGGACGGGGGCGCCGAGGGTGACCGCGTCGCCCAACGACTCGGCCATGCGCTGGGATATCAGTTGGGAGCCGCCGACGACACGGGATTCCTGGGCCCCGCCGGTCACCCCGATCATGCGGTCCAGTGCACCCGGGAACGTCTCGTCACCTGCGCCCGCGACATACGCCAGGCCGAACAGCGCCGAGGCCTCCGACGCCGGCGCCCCGAACGCCGAGCCGAGGAGGGTGTCGATCAACTCGACTCCGCCGGCACCGACCGAGCCGCGCCGCAGCCAGGTCGCGAGGCTCTGCGAGTCCAACCGGTCCGCGTCGGGGTGATCCCACGGGGCGGCCACCGGGATCTCACCGCTCGCACGGGCAAGGCGCGCGGTCGCCAGGGCGATGTCCGGTAGTGCGAGACGGTCCGGCGGGATATCGCCACGGAACCGCCGGCTACGCGAGTCGTGGACGTACACCGTGTCACCGCTCGCGTTGGCGGGGAACATCGCCACACCGAGCTCGTCGGCCAGCCCCAGGACATGATCCTGGGTGGGCCCGACGAACTGTCCTCCCGCCTCGACCACCTGTCCGTCATCGAGCACGTGGTTGAGCGTGCGTCCGCCGACGCGGTCCCGGGCTTCGAGCACCCGCACCGAGCGTCCCGCCTCGACGAGCCGGCGGGCGGCGACCAGCCCGGCCAGTCCCGCACCGACCACGATGACGTCGATCCCGGAGCTCACCGGTCGGCGCTCCGGGTCCGGCCCGAGGCGGTGGCGGTCCGGGCGACCAGCCGGGTGTGGAGGACACCCACCGCCTCGAGCAGCGCATCCCGGGCGGCGTGTCCCACTCCGGTGGCGTTGATCAGACCGTGCACGTGGCCGCTGTGGCGACGCAGGGTGACGTCGACTCCCGCCTCGGCGAGCATGCGCGCATACCGTTCGCCCTCGTCGCGGAGCACGTCGAATCCGGCCACCACGACGTAGGCCGGGGGTGCGTGACCGACGTCGACGGAGAGCAGCGGCGAGACGCGCGGGTCCAGGGCCTGGTCGGGATCGGCGAGGTAGTGGGACTTGTACCAGTCCATCTGCGCCTCGGTGAGGAACAGCCCTTCGCCGAACAACTCGTACGACCGGTGTTTGGTCGACAGGTCCGTGACCGGGTTGAACAGCACCTGCAGGGCCGGCGGGGTCCATCCGGGGGCCCGGTGCAGTGAGAGCACCGCGGCCAGGTTGCCGCCCGCGCTCTCGCCGCCGACCGCGATCGCCCGCGGGTCGAGGCCGTAGTCCTCGGCGTGGTCGACGATGTGCCCGAACGCCGCGAGAGCGTCCTCGAGTCCCGCCGGGAACGGGTGCTCTGGCGCCAGCCGGTAGTCGATCGAGATGATGGTCAGCGGTGTGTGCGCGGCGAGGAAGCGGGACACAGCGTCTCCCGAGTCGAGGTTCCCCAGGACCCAGCCGCCCCCGTGCAGGTACACCAGCGCGGCGCTCGGACCCTCGATCCCCGCGGGCCGGTACAGGCGCGCCGGGATCGGGCCGTTCGGTCCGGGGATGGTGAGTGAACGGACGGTCTCGACGGGGGTCTCGTGGCCGAAGACGAAGGCCTCGCCCGCGATCTGCTCCCGCCCCCGGTCCAGCGGTAGTCGTTCGAAGGTCTCTGATACACCGAGGTTCAGCAGCCTCGTCCCGACCTGGGCTTCGAGGTTGAGTTGCTGCCCGTCGATCCGAACCGGGGGCCCCGCGATCAGTCGCTGGATCGGGGTGGGGGCCGCGCCGATGAGGCGGATGACGTGGCGGAGCGCGCGTTCACCGAAGGGTCTCTGGGGAGAGTTCATCTGCGTATCGATTCTGGGAGGTCGAACTGGCGGTGCGACTACCGTATGCCGAACTTGGACGCACGTCCAGTACTTTCCGGGATTTCGGCTCACGCCCCTTCAGCCCCGATCTCCGCGCGGTCGGGTCAGCCCTTGACCAGGCCACCGTCCACGATGAGGTTCTGGCCCGTCACCGCCCGAGCCCAGGGCGAGGCGAAGAACAACACCGTGTCGGCGAGCTCGGCCGGGGAGATGACGCGGCGCCCGTGGTGATCGGTGCGCCGAAGTGGTCGCCGGCGGCCCGGACGAGAGCGCGGACCTCGTCGTCGTCGGTCACGTCGGCGCGCAGCGCCACGGCGCGTTCGGCGCCGAGCTCACGGACCAGGTCGGTGGCGGCGGCCTCGCTCCGCCGATAGTTGACGACGACGCGGGCGCCCTCTCGTGCGAACGCCCTGGCGATTTCCACGCCGAGCCCGCGGGCTCCCCCGGTGACCAGGACGATCTGCTCGTCGATCCGCATTACTGCTCGCTTCCCGGCAGCTGCAGCGCAGTGAGGCGACGTACCCCGGTTCCCCGTGCTCGGGATGCACGGCCGCCGGTCGACGGCCCGGACGCGGCGCCGTATCGACATTCCTCCGCTGGAACTACCCAGTTCAGGTTCGACGGGTGTGTTCTCAGCCGCCCGGACAGGCGGCACCCCGTGTCGGCGTCCAGCCTAGGGCGGCGCTCAGACGATCGGCCTCGAACCCATCGATCCGGCCCAGATACTGGACGCTCGTCCTAGACTCGGCGCCATGACTCCAGGCCCACAGGGGCACACGGGCGCCGCCGATGTGATCGTGATCGGCAGCGGGTTCGGTGGCGCGGTCAGCGCCCTCCGGTTGGCCGAGCAGGGGCGGTCCGTCCTGGTGCTCGAACAAGGTCGTCGCCATTCCCCCGACGATCTCCTGGCCGCCCGCCGGGATCCGCGCAGGTACCTCTGGATGCCCGGGCTGGGACTGCGCGGCTTCTTCTGGCAGCGGGTGCTCCGGCATGTCGGCATCATCGGCGGCGCGGGAGTGGGCGGCGGCAGCATCGTGTGGGCCGGGGTGCTGCTCGAGCCGAAGGACGGGTTCTTCACCGACCCCGCCTGGCCCGCGTCCGCGGCCGGCTGGCGCACCGAGTTGGCCGAGCACTACCGGACCGCCTCGCGCATGCTCGGTCGCGAGACCACCCGCCACGTCGGCGAGATGGACCTGCACCTGCAGGCCACAGCCCGATCGATGGGCGCCGGCGAGACGTACGGACCCACTCCGATGGCCATCTGGTTCGGCGAGGAGGGGGTCACGGTACCGGACCCGTTCTTCGACGGCGAGGGGCCCGACCGCACCGGGTGCCGCCTCTGCGGGGCGTGCCTGATCGGCTGTCCCTACGGCAGCAAGAACACACTGGACCTCAACTACCTGTGGCTGGCCGAGAAGCGCGGCGCCCGCATCCGCCCCGACACGCGTGCGGACACGATCGCCGAACTGCCCGGCGGCGGCTACGAGGTGCGCGCCGCCGGCGGCGAGAGGTTCCGCGCCGCCGAGGTCATCCTCGCCGCCGGCGTCCTGGGCACGGTCGAGCTGCTGTTCCGCTCCCGGGAACTGGGCCTTCTCGGGCGCGTCTCACCGCGACTCGGCGAGGGGGTGCGCACCAACTCCGAGGCCATCACCGCTGTCCTGGCCGACGACCCCCACGCCGATCTCACGCGCGGCCCCACCATCTCCAGTGAGTTCTACCCGGACGCCAACACCCACGTGACGCAGAACCGCTACGTCGGCGGGTGGCACATGCGGTTCCAACTGGGCCCACTCGTCGACGGCGAGGACCCGGCCAGGCGGCGGCGGGCGGCACTGGCCCGGCTCGCGCGAGCACCGTGGCAGCAGTTGCGGCTGATGGCCTCCCGCAACTTCATCGAGCGCCTGAGTGTGTTCACGGTGATGCAGAACGTGGAGAACGAGATCCGGTTGGTGTTCGGCTGCTCGCCCGTGCGCCCGTGGCGGCGGGTGCTCAGGTCGCGGGCCGCGGACGGCGCCTTGGCCCCGAGCTATCTGCCGCAGGCCAACGAGGTCGCGCGCTGGTTCGCGGAGTCCGTGGGCGGCCGCCCGCTCAACCTGCTGTTGGAGAGCGTGGGGGGCAAGTCGATCACCGCGCACGTGCTCGGTGGCGCGTCGATGGGCGAGTCGGCGGCGGACGGTGTGATCGACACCGACCACCAGGTCTTCGGGCATCCCGGCCTGTACGTGGTGGACGGTTCTGCCATCCCGGCGAACGTCGGGGTCAATCCGAGCCTGACCATCACCGCCATGGCCGAGCGCTTCGCCGCCCGCTACCGCGCCCGCCTCGACCTCGACCGGGACCTAGCCCTCGACCTTGCCCCAGACGATCGGAGCCTCATGACCGAGCCCCCTACGGCCGGGCCGCCGCCCACCTCACCCCTGCCCACCTCACCCCTGCCCACCTCACTCGGCGCACTGCGGGCGCTGTTCTCGCAGACCCGGGCCCCGGTGGACCTGCCCGTGCCCGGCGACTACCTCATCAGCTTCATCGGCCCTGCGCCGCTCAAGGTGGTCGCGCCCCGGGCCATCGCCCTGGGCGGGATGCCGGGATGGCGGGGCAAGCGTGTCGCGGCCGACGGCACGGCGGTCAACCTGCTCGACGACGGTCGCGGCTCGGTGCGCGAAGCACTGCCGATGCAGGTGACGGTGGAGCCGTCCTGGCTGGACGGTCGCCAGACGATCGTCTGCTCGTACGGTTCCGACGGTCCCGTCCCCTGGCGCTGGGTCCGCGACGAGTTCAGGGCGCTTGACGACCGCCGACTACTGGGGCTGACGTTCGTCGGCGGCCCGTGGTCCACGGCGTTGGCCGCTCCGCTGATGCTCACGCGCCGGTAGTCCGCGGGGCTGCGGGTGTATTAGCGGTTCGACTCGTACTTCGCGGCGAGCCCGGAGAGCGTCTCGGTGATCCCGGCAGCGTTCTTCTTCGCCATCCCGACGCGCTCCATGACCCGCCCGATCTTCGACTTCCGGTTGTCGAAGCTCTCGGTGACTTCGGTCCGGCCGTCCGCGGTCGGGGTGAACTCCCAGCGCCAGCGGTGTCCGGCGGGGTGCTCCCACTCGACGACCTTGTGCTCTGGCGTGTCGACGTGCTCCGTCACCGTGGAGGTGATGCGGTACGGGACGCCGTACATGCGCATCTTGGTGGTGAACCTGGCCCCCTCGGACAGGGCGGACGGGCCCTTGACGTTGTCGCGGACCGTTCCCGATCCGTCGACGCTGCCGTGCTTGCCGGGGTCGTTGACCAGCGCGAACAATTCGTCGACGGGGGCGTTGACGGTGACACGCCGGGCGACGACGCGGGGGCCGCGGTCGATTGTGGTGATGGAGGTCATGAGTGGACTGGTCCTTTCGAAAAGACGTCGAGGACGGTTCAGACCACGAGGTGACTCGGGTCAGTGGGCCCGCCTTCCGACCACCGTACGCCCGAGTTCCGCCATGTTCCCGGCGACCGCTCCGAGTCCCGCGCCGGTGACGAGTCCCGGGGCCAGACCGGCCGGGTTCGACCGTGTGCGACCTCATATCTCGGCGCTCGACCTAATCGACGGACCCTGCACATGGCGATGCGTTCTGGGGAATCATCACTACCGCGAACTCCCCGGGCAATCGCGCCGGGTTCCCCTCGAAAGGATCCACCTTGATCACTCTGACCGTTCTGTACGGCACGCCCGATGACGTGGAGAAGTTCGACAACCACTACTCCGAGACGCATATCCCCCTCGCCCGCCTGGTGCCCGGTCTCGACGACGTCAAGGTCACGCGCTTCCTGCCCGGCCCGGACGGATCCGCGCCCGAGTTCCACCTGATGGCGCAACTGACTTTCGCTGACGCGGATGCGATGGGTGCGGCGATGTCCACCGACGAGGGCCGGGCTCTGGCGGCAGACGTCGTGAACCTCGGTATCACCCCGACCATGCTCGTCGGCAGCACCGAATAACCGCCTGGCCTCGTTCTCCTGGGTACGGTGAGCCCACCATGACCCCTCCGCTGGCCACCCCCGGATCCGCATCCCCCTCGGGCTCGGCGCGACCGCAGGCCACCACCCGCCCGCTGGCGGTGGCCGTGATCGGCGCGGGCGCGATCGGGAGCGCGGTGGCGGACGCGCTGTGCAGCGGGGAGGTCCCGGGAGCGCGCCTCTCCGCAGTGCTCCGCTCGACCAGCACACAACGCGAGGTCGCGGCAGCCATCGACGCCGCCGACGTGCTGGTCGAGGCCGCCGGCGTGGAGGCCGCGGAGGAGTTCATCCCACGCGTCACGGGCGCCGGCAAGGACGTGATCGTGTGCTCGTGCGGGGTGTTCGCCCGGCACGAGGACCCGAACGACATGCTGGCCGGAGGTTCGGGCCGGGTCCTCGTCCCCGCCGGGGCCGTGGGCGGGTTGGACGTGCTGGCCGCCGCGGCCAGGGCGGGGACGGACGGCGCCGCCCTGCGCCACTTCACCATCAAGAGCCCGTCGGCCCTGGGCGTCGAGGGACCGCTCGCCGCCCCACGCGAGGTCTTCCGCGGATCGGCGCGCGAGGCGGCGCTGGAGTTCCCCCGCACCTCCAACGCCTCGGTGGCGCTCGCGCTCGCGACGATCGGACTGGACCGCGTCGAGGTGATCGTGGTGGCCGACCCCGAGGTGGAACGCACCCGCCACGTGGTGGAGTGGGAGTCCCCGGTGGGCCGCTACGAGATGCGGTTCGAGAACTCGGTGGATCCCGACTCCGGCGGCCGCACATCGGCGATCACCGCGTGGTCGGTGGCCGAGGTCCTCACCTCGATCAGGACGGGGGCCGGGCCCGGGGTGGTGGTCGTGAGCGCGGCCCGACCGGTGGAAGGCACCTCTGCGACGCCCTAGGGTTTAGATCCCAGACGACTCGAGAGGTGTCCCATGACACACGCACGACCGTCAGATCCCGATCCCGCCGATTCCCCGGACGTCAACAGCGCCGGATCGCCGGACGGAAAGCAGACCCCCGCTTCCGATTCCACATCGATGCAGTCCGACAGCGCGACGATGAAGCAAAGCCCGACCCCGTTGCCGTCCAAGAAGGGGGCGTACATCTCGATCTTCGTGATCGCCCTCATCGTCCTCCTCCTGGTCATCGGGCTCGCGGGTTACGCCTACGAAGTGTTCTGACCATGTCCGCCGCGTTCGACACCGTGATCATCGGAGGGGGCAACGCCGGGGTGTCCCTGGCGGCGCGCCTGCGCCGGGACGGCCGGGACGACATCGCGCTGGTCGACCCCAGCCCCGTCCACCGGTACCGGCCGATGCTCAACTACGCCGCGACCGGCCTGGCGGGGATGGGGCGGTACGAACGCGCGATGTCGAGCGTCGTCCCCGCCGGCGTCCACCTGCTCCCCCACCTGGCCGGGCGGGTCGACACGGACGCCCACACCGTCACGCTCGGTCCACGCGATGTGGGCCCCACGATCACCTACGACAACCTGGTCGTATGCCCCGGCCTGACCCCGCGATGGGACGCGATTCCCGGCCTGGACAAGGCCTACATTGGCGGCTGGGCGGCATCCGCACACGTGCCCGAGTACGCCGGTCGCGCGTGCGCCGCGCTGGTCCGCATACGCGAGGGGGTCGTGGTGTTCTCGGTTCCACCCGAACCGGCCTCGTGCGGCGGGACCGTGCTCAAGGCCATGTTCCTGGCGTGCGACCGCTGGCGGCGCGAAAAGGTGCTCGACCGTATCGAGGTTCACCTGGTGACCCCGTTCCGCGGGCTCCTCGGACTCGACTCGTGCGACTCGCGGTTGCAACCGTTCATCCGGCAGTACGGCATCACCGTGCACGACGAGTCGCAGGTCGCCGCCGTCGATCACCACGCCCGGACCGTCACGCTCGACGGCCCGGTCCCGGCCACGATCGAGCAGGTTAACCTGGCCTACGTCACGCCGCTGAGCCGCGCACCGAAGTTCATCGAGGACGCCGGGTTGTCCGACGGCGGTGACGCCGGTCTCGTCGAGGTGGACCCCCAGCTCCTGCGCCATACGCGCGTCGACTCGGTCTGGGGCCTGGGCGACGCCGCGACCGTCGGCACCCGTCCGTCCGGTGGGGCGCTACGGTCCCAGGTGGCGGTGGTCGCCGACAACCTGCACGCCGCCCGGGACGGTGGCGCCGTGTCACGATACGACGGCTACACGATCATCCCGGTCGCCGTGAGCCGTGACCGGCTGATGCTCGCCGAGCACGACCGGGACGGCCTGCCGGCACCGTCCGTTCCCGTGATCGACCTGACCGTCCCCAGGCGCTCGACCTACGCGTTCGACCGGTACCTGCAGCCGGTCGTCTACTTCCGCAAGCTCCTGCGGGGACGGGTCTGACCCCGCGTCACCCCTGCTGTCCGACCCCGGCCCTCAGGGCCGCCTCGGTCATGTCGAACAGATGCGCCACCACGTCCTCGAACCGGGTGTTGACCACGGTGTTGCGGGCGTCCCGGCGGTCCTCGTAGACCGCCAGCGCCCCGGTGAACATCTGGGTCGCCAGGTCGATGCGCTCGAAGGCCACCCGTCGCGGTAGGTGGGAGAGCACGTCGATCAGACGCACCACCACGTCGTCGGTGGCCGTGCGCAGGTCCGCCTCCGGGATCCCGGGCGCCATGACCGGCCCGACCCGCTGCAGAAATCGGGCGTAGTAGGTGGCCTCGGGCTGAGCACGGAGGAGTTCGACGATCGGCTCGAAGAGCACTCGCACGAGGGTGGACAGATCGGTGCCCAACCCCTGCTCGTCGGCCGCCGCCAACCGCTCCTGCCGGTCGGCGTCCAGCGCCACGAGCCGGCGACGCAGGACCTGGAGGATGAGCCCGTCGCGACTACCGAAGTGATATTGGACCGCCGAGTTGTTGCGCTGACCGGCGGCCGTCGCGACGTCGCGCATCGACACGTCGTCGAGCCCCCGCTCGCCGATCAGCTTCTCGGCGACCTCGATCATCGCCGTCTTGGCGTCTTTGTTGTCCTTGACCTCCGTGGAGACACCGTCGCGACCCTGGGCCGGGACCTCACCGCGATCAGATCTTTGCTGCACCGGGACTCCACTTCCGTCCTGCCGCCTCGCCGAGCTGGTTGAAGCTCAGCACGGTGAGGAACAGCACGATAGCCGGTACTCCGACGAGATAGGGATACCTCTGGAAATCGGACTGACCGGCACTGATCATGTTGCCCCACGTCGGCTCCGGCCTGGGAATGCTCAGCCCCAGGTAGCTGAGCGAGGCCTCGGCCACGATCAACACGGCGATCAGCATGAAGCTGTAGGAGAAGACCGGCTGGACGATGTTCGGCGTGACCTCGCGCAGCATGATCCGGGTCTCGCCCGCCCCGAGCGACCGGGCCGCGGTGACGAACTCCCGACCGGCGAAACTCATCGCGTTGGCCCGGACGAGCCGCGCGTAAGCCGGGACCACCATGATCCCGAGGGCGAGGGTGACGTTGGGCAGCGTCGGATCGAGCACCGTGACGATGGCGATGAGCAGGATGAGCGACGGAAACGCCAGCAGGGTGTCGGTGAGGATGGAGACGATGCGGTCGGTCCACCCGCCCCGGTAGCCGGCCACCAGCCCGAGCGCGCCACCGATCAGGGCCCCGACCAGAACACCCCCGATACCCACGACCAGGGAGACCCGGGCTCCGTAGAGCAGGCCACCCAAGATGTCCAGGCCCTGGCTGTCGGTGCCGAGGGGATGCTCGGACAGCAGGTCGGGGGCGAGGGTGGACGGGGTCATCAGCGCCAGGGACGGGTCGCGGGCCTCGCTCAGCGGCAGGAAGTCCACGAACAGGGCACCCAGGACTATGAGGATCGTCCAGCCCAGTGCCAGCACGGTGCCGAGTCCGGACAGCCGCGGCATTCTCGGTCGGCGGCGCACCGGGGTGGCCGCGGCCACGATCGGATCGGCCACGACGGCCCCGGACGGGGTGGCCGTGGGAGGGGTGGCGGCTGGAGGGGTGGCGTCAGAACGGGTCGAGTCGGTGTCAGCCACGGCGGATCCTCGGGTCGATGAGTGCGTACGTGACGTCGACGGTCATGTTGACCAGAACGTAGAACACGGCGATCACGATCACCCCGCCCAGTACGACGGGCAGGTTGTCGTTCTGTACGGCGTCGACGATCATGCTGCCCATCCCGGGGAGGTTGAACAGCCGCTCGACCACCACGGTCCCGCCGATGAGGCGGCCCAGGCTGATCCCGGCCAGCGTGATGATGGAGACCGTGGACGGCCGCAGTGCCTCCGCGACCAGGACGTGCCGGGTGGGCATGCCCTTGGCTCGCGCTGACAGGACGAAGTCCTGCTGCAGGGTGGAGATCATGTCGGTCCGCAGGACGCGGGTGAAGATCGCGACCTCCATCAACGCGAGCGTGATGGCCGGCAGGGCGATGCTCCGCAGGTTCTCCCCCAGCCCGTCGGCCAGCGGCACGTAGCCCTGACGCGGGAACTCGGGGAGGAACAGGGCGACCAGCGCCAGGACCGCACCCACGGCGAAGCCGCCGAGCAGGGCCCGACCCCACATCACCCCGGGCGCCCCGCGCCCACCGCGCCGACCCAGCGGGGACAGCGCCACCACCAGTCCGATCACCGCCGCCGCGCCGAGGATCAACTGCTGCGCCAACGAGTGGTTGAACACCAACAGGTAGATCAGCAGCAGGCCGGCCACGAAGCTGGGCACCGAGATGAACGCGAACGCCACGATCGAGGCGACCTGGTCGAACACCCCGCCGCGGCGGTAGGCCGACCACACGGCGACGGGCACCGCGATCGCCAGGGACAGGATGATCGACAGGAACGCGAGCTGCATGGTGACCGGCAGCGCGTTGCCGATCATCTCGGCCACGGACTGGTTGGGCGGGATGAGCGAGTTGCCGAGATCGCCGGAGGCCAGCCCACCGACCCAGTCGGTGAACCGGCTCCACACGGGCTTGTCCAGACCCAGTTCCTCCCTCGCCAACTGGTATTGCTCCGCGGTTGCTCCCGGGCCGACGGCCGAGGCCGCGGAATCGCCCGGCACCGCCTCCATGAGGAAGAACGCACCGGTCGCGGCGAGTACGACGACGACGACCGCGTGTAGAGCGCGTTCGCCTATGAACCTGAGCACGTGGAGACCCTTCGATTGAGACACCGCCTAAGGCGGTTGCTTACTCGTCTTGACGTAGACACCATATGCCGTGATACTCGTCACAGCAAGACGGATTAAGTAGATGACTTAGACCGGACCATCACACCGAGGAGGCCGTCATCGCCGCCGCACCACCCCGCAGACCCGTGTCCTCGAACGACCGGGACGACCTGCTGCTCGAGGTCCGGAACCTCCGCACCCACATCGACACCCCCGGAGGGCGCATCACGCCCGTCGACGGGGTCGACATCTCCCTGCGACGCGGCGAGACCATCGGCATCGTCGGCGAGTCAGGCTCCGGCAAGTCGATGCTCGTCCGCTCGATCATGGGCATCGCCCCCACCACCGCCAGGGTGGATCCGGCGTCGACGGTCCGCTTCGACGGCCACGACGTGTTGTCCCTGACCCAGCGCGAGGCACAGAGGTTCTGGGGCCGCGAGATCGCCATGGTCTTCCAGGACCCGCTCACCTCGCTCAACCCCATCAGGACCATCGGCCGTCAGATCATCGACCCGCTGCGGCACCATCTGGGACTCAGCCGCCGGGAGGCCGCCGACCGCGCGGTCGAGCTCCTCGAACGGGTCCGCATCCCCTCGCCCCGGAACCGCCTCACCGAATACCCCCATCAGCTCTCCGGCGGCATGCGCCAGCGCGTCGGCATCGCCATCGCCCTGTCCTGCTCGCCCAAGCTGCTCATCGCCGACGAGCCCACCACCGCGCTCGACGTGACGGTGCAGCACGAGATCCTGGACCTCCTGCACGGACTGCAGTCCGACGGGGACATGGCGATGATCCTCGTCAGCCACGACCTGGCCGTGGTCTCGCAGCACACCGACCGGATCGGGGTCATGTACGCCGGCCGGTTCCTCGAGGTGGGCGACACCCGGGCCCTGCTCGACGAGCCCGCGCACCCGTACACCGGCGCACTGCTGGACTCGATCCCGCGGCCGGACCTGCCGCCGCACACCCGGCTCACCGTGATCGAGGGCCGCCCGCCGAACCTGCGGGAGATGCCGCCGGGATGCCGGTTCGCCCCGCGGTGCCCACGGGTGGCGGACGACTGCCTCGTCGTCGACCCTCCTCTCGAGGACCTGGCCACGGGTTCGGCCACCCACCCCACGGCGACCACCGTCCACCGCGTCGGCTGCCTCCACCCCACCGTCCCCGCCCACCACCGCACCAGCAGCGAGGCCTCATGAACAGCTCCGACGTCGCCGACGCGCCCACCCCGCCGGACGCGGGACGGCCCGGAGAGGCCGAGCTCGTCGTCGACAAGCTGGTCGTCGATCACGTGACCGTCGAGTACCACACCCGCAAGGGCACGGTCCACGCCGTCTCGGACGTCTCCCTCGACGTCCCCCGCGGTAAGACGCTCGCCCTGGTCGGCGAATCCGGCTGCGGCAAGTCCAGCCTCGGCCGGGCGCTGCTCCAGCTGCCCCGGCCCACCTCCGGCCGCGTGGTCGTGGACGGCACCGACCTGTGTTCGCTGTCCGGCGCCTCCCTCAAACGGGCCCGGAAGATGATCCAGATGGTGTTCCAGGACCCCGTCTCCTCCCTCAACCCCCGCCGGAAGGTCCGGGACATCGTGGCGGAGGGCCTGGAGATCCAGGGCACGGACGGCGGCCGCGAGGAGATCCGGCGCCGGGTCGACGCGGCCCTCGAGGCGGTGGGTCTGGACCCCGAGCACGCCGGCGAACGGCGCCCGTCGGAGTTCTCCGGCGGACAGTGTCAGCGCATCGCCCTGGCGCGGGCCCTGGTCCTCGAGCCCGAGGTGCTGGTGTGCGACGAGCCGGTCTCCGCGCTCGACGTCTCCGTCCAGGCGCAGATCCTCAACCTGCTCGAGGAGATGAAGGAGCGCTACCGGCTCACGATGGTCTTCATCTCCCACGACCTGTCGGTGGTGCACAACATCGCCGACCAGGTGGCCGTGATGTACCTGGGCACGGTGTGCGAGGTGGCCGACACCTCCTCCCTCTACCGGGCGCCCGCCCACCCGTACACGATGCTGCTCATCTCGTCGGCCCCCACGCTCGGCGGCACCCTCGCGGACACACTCGGCGAGTCGCCGATCACCGCCACGAGTTCGGAGCTGCCCTCCCCGCTCGACCCCCCGTCCGGCTGTCGCTTCCGTACCCGGTGCCCCCGGGCCACCGAGATCTGCGCCGCCGAACGCCCACAGCTGACCGTCATCGCACCCGGCCACCAGGTCGCGTGCCACCACCCTCTCGAGGAGAACCGATGAAGCGCACCACCAGCGCCCTGGCCGTACTAGCGGCGGCCACCCTGACACTGACCGCATGTGGCGGAGGCGGGGACGACTCGACCACCGCGGCCGGCGGGGAGGGCCTGGCGCCGGACCAGTCCGAGCGCTGCACCGAGGACCGCGCCGGCGGCACGATCACCGTGGGCGAGTTCTCCATGCTCCCCACGTTCGCGCCGGGTCAGGGCCAGTACGGCGTCCGCGGCGGCGCCCAGTCCGCGGCCGTCTACGACCGACTGATGGTGTGGAACCCGGACGCCGAGGAGTTCGAGCCCAAGCTCGCCGAATCCCTCGAGTCCAACGAGGACAACACCGTCTGGACGCTGACGCTGCGTGACGGTGTGACCTTCTCCAACGGTGACCCGCTCACCGCGGAGGACGTCGCGTTCACCGTGGGCCTGCACCAGGACCCCGCCACCCGGTCGGTCGCGATGACCGAGGCCATGCAGATCTCCGACGCCCGGGTGGTGGACCCGCTCACCGTCGAGTTCACGCTCGCCGACCCGTGGGCCGGGTTCCCCGTCGCTCTGGCCGGAACCGTCGGCGAGGTCATCCCCCAGGACGCCTACGAGGCCGCCGACCCGCAGGAGTGGGCCAGCAACCCGATCGGCGCCGGCGCGTTCACCCTCGCCAGCTACACCCCTGACCAGGAGGTCGTGCTCGAGCCCAACCCGGAGTACTACGGCGGCCCCGTGTGCCCGACCCTGAAGTTCATCCGCATCCCCGGCTCCCAGGGCACCTACGACGCGTTCCAGACCGGCGAGGTCCAGGTCGCCTTCCTGCGCGGCGCCAAATTCATCGACATGGCCCAGGGTGACGATGTCCGCGGCTTCGAGGAGATCATCAGCTCCGGCTCCGTGATCAACATGAACTCCGGCAAGGCCGGCTACGACGGCATCCTCACCGACGTCCGCGCCCGCCAAGCCGTCGCGGCCGCGATGGACCGCGACCTGTGGAACCAGCGCCTGTACGACGGTGAGGGTCAGGCCACTTCCGCGCTCGTTGCCGACTCCTCCCGCCTGTACGACGGCCAGGAAGGGCCGGCCTACGACATCGAGGCGGCCACGGCGCTCGTCGACGAGGTGAAGGCGGACAACCCGGACTGGGACGGCTCGCTCCAGCTGCTCATCTCTGACGGTCCCGAGAACATCGAGGCCGGAGTGGTGGCCAAGGCGCTGCTCGACGCCGCGGGATTCGACGTCTCCATCGAGAACGCACCGGTCTCCCAGGTCACGGCCCGGCAGTTCACCGGCGACTACGAGATCGTGATCGGTGGACTGGCCACCACGGATGCCGATCTGGCCTCCGCGTTCGCCAGCGGCATGCTCCCCGATGGCGCGACCAACCTGTCCGGGATCGACGACCCGGAGCTCACCGCGGCGATCACCGAACTCAAGGCCGCCGCCGACGTCGACGCCCAGAAGGAGGCGCTCACCCGCCTCCAGGAGGTCTTCAACGAGGTGCAGCCGTTCACCGTGATGGCCAACGCCGAGCAGTACGTCGCGGTCTCCGACACCGTCGGCGGACTCACCCCGACCCTGTCCTCGACGGTCCTCTACGACGGCGCCTACGTCCAGGAGTGACACCTGGCCAGGAGTGACACCCGGCCAGGAGTGATTCCACCGGCCCTCACCGTCCAGCTCCGCTCCGCACACAAAGGCCCCGGGACCCCGCCGTGACGGCGGGGTCCCGGGGCCTTCGCGGTGCTAGATCACCCGGCGTCAGATCAAGCGGCTTCTTCCCCTGCTGCGTCTCACCACCCGGCGAACCCCGGGGCCACCACCGGCCACGGCGCCGCGGCCTCGAGTTGGCCCGACAGCCTCAGCAATGTGTCCTCGCGGGCGTAGTCGGCGACCAGCTGCACCCCGACCGGCAGTCCCCGGGCGTCGGTACCGGCCGGCAAGGAGATGGCGGGCTGGCCGGAGAGGTTGAACATGCTGGTGGCGGCCGAGAACGTCGACGACCGGGTCCACATGGAACCCGGGTCGGTGACGTCGAGGAAGCCCAGCTCAGGGGTGGTGGCCGGCATCGTCGGCAGCAGGAGCGCGTCGAATCCGGCGTCGTGGAACCGCTCGGCGATCCGCCAGCCGGTGCGCTGGGCGGTCTGCAGGGCGCGGGCCACGCGCGGCGCTGTCAGTGAGCCAGCGTTGTCGAGGATCGCCAGGGTCCACGGTTCCAGGTCGTCCTCACGGAGCTCCCGGCCCAACGCGGCGAGCCTGTCCTCGACGCTCGCGCGCAGGCTCGCGCCCATGATGTCGCCGAGGGCCGTCATCGCCTCGATCACGTCGATGCCCAGCTCCACCTCCGCCAGCTCGTGCCCGAGCCCGGACAGGTGGGAGGCGGTCCGGTCCACGGCGGCCGAGCACTCGGGGTCGGTGGGGAACGGGCCCGGGGCCGTGCGCATCACGCCGATCCGCAGGCTCCCGGGATCGGTCCCGGCCTCCTCCACGAACGGCCGTTGCGGGGTCGGGGCCCCGTAGGCGTCGCCGGGCACGTGGCCCGCCACCGCGTCCAGCAGCGCCGCGCTGTCACGCACTGAGGTGGTCACGGCGTGGTGGTACGAGATCGGCGCCGCCAGCGCGGCGGGATGCGGCCAGGCCGGCACCCGACCCCGACTGGGCTTGAGCCCGACAAGGCCGCACATCGCCGCCGGGATTCGGATCGAGCCGCCGCCGTCCGTGGCGTGGGCGACCGGCACCATGCCCGATGCCACGGCCGCCGCCGATCCGCCGCTGGACCCTCCCGTGGAGTAGCCGGTGTTCCACGGGTTGCGGCAGGGCCCGTACAGGAGCGATTCGGTGGTGGTGGTCTTGCCGTGCTCGGGCACGTTGGTGGTGCCCAGCACGATCATTCCCGCGGCCTTGTACCGCCGCACGACCGCGCTGTCGACGGTCGCGACGACGTCGGCGAACAGCCGGGAGCCGTCGGTGGCGGGTTGCCCCGCCACGTCGGTCCCGAGGTTCTTGATGACGATCGGCACCCCGCGGAGCGGGCCGTCAGGCAGACCGGCCGCCACCTCGGCCCGGGCCTCGTCGAACCGGGTCGAGACCATGGCGTTGAGCCGGGGGTCCACGGTCTCGATCCGGCCGATCGCCTGTTCCAGCACCTCGGCCGGGTCGGTGGTGCCGGAGCGGACGTCCGCTGCCAGCGCGAGCGCGTCGCGCCGGCCCGATCCGTCCGCACCTCCCGCACCGGTCGGGGCATGCGTGGTCGGGCGATCGGAGGGGGCGGTCACGGTATAGGCCTTTCATACGGGGTGGGTGGGGGACACGGCGGGTGGGGGACACGGCGGACACGGGACGCGTCGCGGATGCGGGGGCACCCTCGACGCGGGACCGGCGTCAGCCCCAGCGGGACTGGCCGCCGTCGAGGGGGATGGTCGCGCCGCTGAGGTAGGAGGCCTCGGCCGAGCACAGCCAGGCCACGGGGCGGCCGATGTCGGGCAGGGGGTCGCCCACGCGGCCCGCGGGGATGCTCGCCACGAACTCCTCGGCCTCCTCGGGGTTGTTCTCCATCCACCAGTCCAGCCCGGGGCTGTGGGCGTGCGGGGCCACGTTGAGGGCGCGGATGCCTTCGGCGGCCCATTCGTAGGCGGCGGCGCGGGTCAGGGCGCGGATGGCTTCCTTGACCGCGGAGTAGACGCCGTAGTTGGCGGCGTCCCACCGGACGGCGGCGGCGGTCACGAGGTTGATCACGGTTCCCCCACCACGCTTGGCCATCTCGGGCCGGGCCAGCTTCATGAGGCTGAAGGTCACGCGGGGCCCGCCCTCGAAGGCCGTGCGGAAGTCGTCGTCCGGGTAGTCCGACAGCGGCAGCGGCATGGCCATGTTCGCGTTGTTGACCAGGATGTCGACCCCGCCGAGCTTCTCCACCGCAGTCGCGATGATCGCCTCGGGGGCGCCGTCGGTGATGATGTCCACGGCCAGGCACTCGGCCGTCCCACCGTTCGCGCGGATGATCTCGGCGACCCGCTCGAGCTTGCGCATCCGGCGCCCGACCAGCAACAGCGCGGCGCCGGATTCGGCGAGGCCGAGCGCGATTCCCTCCCCGACCCCCTGCCCGCCGCCGGTGACGATGGCGACCTTTCCGGCCAGCCGGTTCTCGCGTGCGGCGCTCTCGGTCTCGGTGTTCTGTGCGGTGGTGTCGGTCATGGGGTCCTCCGGGGTCGGTGCGGGAATCTGTGGGAGTCGGATCGGGGTGCGGCGGGGATCACGCCGTGGCGAAGGTGATGAGGCCGGCGATCACCACGAGGGAGATCACGGCGGAGCGGAACACGTGAGTGGGTAGGCGTAGGGCGATGGCGAGTCCGAGCTGGTTGGCCACCACTCCGGTGACCGTGCACGCGGCGATCATGGGCATCAGGGCGTGGAAGTCGATGTCCGTGCCCGACCACAACAGGGCCAGGGAGACCAGGCTGGTGATGACGAAGTACCCGGCCAGATCGGCGATGAAGGTCAGCGGCGGCAGCCTCGCGCGGCTGAGCAGCAGAACGACCGGCGGTCCGTTGAGTGAGGTGGTGGTGGAGAAGTACCCGCTGATCGTTCCGGTGACGGCTGCCGCGATCGCCGAGGGTGGCCGGGGCGTCCTCGCAGCCGGCAGAGCCATCGCGACCCCGCACAACACGGTGATCGCACCGGCCGCCGGCTTGAGGTGCTCCTCGGGCAGGAGGTTGACCGTCTGCACGCCCAGCCAGGCGCCCGGCACACTCGCCAGGCCCAGCACCGCCACGCGCCGCCAGTCGATGTGGTCGCGCAGCTGCACGGTGACTCCCACCCGGGTGACCAGGGCCACCACCAGGTTCACCACCACTGTCTCGGCCAGACCGATCCCCGCCATCAGCATCAACGGGGTGGCGAGGAGGGAGGTGCCGAATCCGGTGGCACCGCCGATCACCGACGCCGCCGCCACGCACATCGCCGCGATGACGATCAGCTCCACGCGGCACCGTCACTGTCCCCGTCACGGCCACTGTCACCGTCTCGCCGGGTCGGAATCGCACCGTCCGCCCGCGCCGTCACTGCCCGCCGGCGGGGGCCAGGTGGTTGTCGGTGAGCTGGAAACTCGGGATGTCCTTGAGATTGATCATCGCCTCGTAGGTGCGCTTGTACCCGGTGCTCGTGATGACCCAGCGCCCGTCATGACGTGCATAGGTGTCCTCGTAGAAGGCGCTGCCGATGATCATCGTGTCGAAGGCGGGGACGATCACCCGGTCCTGCAGATACCAGCGGCCGGTGGCGGTGTCGCCGTCCACCTCGATCTCCGGGTGGTGGGCCTGGTGTTCGGTGATCACGTCGTCGGTCATCTGCTCGCGGAGCCCGGCCACCACCTGGTCGCGACCGGTGTAGGACAGCCGCTTGCCGTAGGAGGCCGAGACCTCGGGCGCGAGCGTCGCGGCGAGCTCGTCCCACAGGCGCAGGTCCACGCAGCGCAGGTAGCGGTACTTCAGAGCCTTGATCGCGTCGATGTCGTCGCGGCGGTCAGTGGTGGTCATCATCGGGCCTTTCGCACGAGGGGCTGGGCGCGTGAATCCACACCCGTCAACCAGACTGTAGTCAATTGTGTACAGTTTGGGAATGGAAAGCGAGAACCGATCCGACGACGACGAGGACGGCCTACCCGGGCCGACCCCGCCCGACCCCGCGCCCACCAATGCGCAGGGCACCCCGCGACGCCGCCCGACCGGCCGCGACGAGGTCCGATCCGCCGTCTTGCGCGAGGCCCGGCGACTGCTGTCCGAGCGGGGTCCCCATGTTCCGCTGCGCGATATCGCGGACGCCGCGGACGTCAACCTGGGACTGATCCACCGGCACGTCGGCCGTAAGGACGCCCTGCTCACCACCGTCATGCAGGAGGCGGTGCGCCTCGGGGCCGCGCGGCTCGAGCACCTCGACGACTCGGGCGAGGCCGTGCGAGGCATGCTGCTCGGATCGACCGCACACCCGGAGATCAGCCGGCTGCTCGCGTGGTTGGCCCTGGACAGCGAAGCGGCGTTCCCACCGATGGTCGACCCCGCCGAACGACCGGCCGCCGCCTTGAGGCGCATGACCTCTCCCCCACCGGCCGGGGACGTCGAGCTTCTCCTGGTCTTCACCGCCGTCTACGCCTGGCCGGTGTTGCGGGGTGCGCTACTCGACACCCTCGACATTCCCACCGACCAGCGCGAGGACATCGACGACCGGCTCGCCGATCTCCTCGCGCGCGTGGTGACGGGCGGGAGCTGAACGGTCCGGGCTTGAGCTCGGGCATCCCGGCCGCACCGGTGCCGGCCCTGGCATCACTCCACGCGGTGAGCAGCCAGAGCGCGGCGCCGGCCCAACTCAGTTGCGGGGGCGCTCCCCGGCAGTCGACTGTTCCGGTGGGGCATCGTCCGGCCCCATGGCTGACCCGGCGTCTCCCGGCCCGCCCGCCCCCATGTCGATCGGCTCCTCCGGCCCCTGGTCCAGGCGGAACGGCGGGTACTCGTCGCGCAGGAGCAGGACGTACGAGCCGACCCGGTAGACCCAGCGGTTCAGGCCCACGATCAGGTTGAAGAGCCCGGGCAGGTAGCGACCGGTGAACAGCAGCCCGATCGCCGCGATCAGCACGAGTAGGCCCACCAGCGAGATGTTCCAGCTGGCGCCGCCGTTCTCCGACGAATTGCTCAGGGCCGCCCCACCGCCGGTGAGGATGCCCACGATGAGCAGGTGCGGGATCACCAGCAGCCACCACTTGACCAACACCAGACCCCGCGAGAGCTGCTCGGGGTAGGCCACGTCCAACCCGGCCGGGTAGTCGGCCGGCGCCAGCGAGAAGGGCGGGTACCGGTCCGTGCCGAGCGCGGAGTAGGCGTAGAACCCGACGCGCCAGTTCCACCGCAGCACCCCGACGCTGTACATGAACCAGGCCCGGGGATAGCGGCCGGTGAACAAGACGGTCAGACCCGCGGCGATGGTGGTGACCACCAGGGCGAACCACAGCAGCGCCATCACGATGTAGTGCGGGATCGCCAACAACCACTTGATCAGCCACATCGCGCGCGAGACCTGCGGGTCCAGGTGACCGGTCAGCCGCAGCGGGTCGGGACCCGCGCCGGCGCCGTGTGCGCCCGCGCCGGCCGAGCCGACACCGGCCGCCCCCACGCCGGGCCCACTCGCACCGGGACCGCGGTCGATGTCGCGCCCCAGGCCGGCGGCGCCGAGAAGGATGAGCGGAAGCCCCAGCACCAGTGCAACTATCCCGGTGACCAGGACGCCTGGATTGGCGAGCCCGAACAACTCGGTGTGGGCACCCACCTGCACGTCTACCCACACCGGACGTGTGCCGTCGGCGTTCATCACCACGACGACCCAGTCACCGGACTGCAGTTCGACGGTGATCGACTGCTGATCGGCGCCCGTCGCGGACTGGGCCCAGAAGTCCTGCTCCGCCGGCGGCTCAGGGGCGCGGGTGCCGGACACCTCGTCGAGCACCGTGTCGGTGCCGGACACCGAACGCCACTTCATCGGGGTGTCGACGGTGTAGCCGGTGTCCCACGGGTCGTCGCCGAACATCGCGTGCGGGACATCGCTGAGGTAGGCCGAGACATCGGACGCATCAGCGATGCCGATGAACACGTCCTGATCGGGGACCACCGAGGTCGCGCGCAGCTCGAATCGGATCAGATCATCGAGACCGAACGTGCCGACGGTGGCACCCTCGTCGACGTGGACCGTGAGGGGCGCGGTGGTGATCGCGTGACCGACGGTCTGGACCCGGTCCGTGTCGGTGTAGGCGTACCGCCCGTCCCGTTGGGAGGCCTCGGCCACCATGAGGGCGGCTCCGGTGGCGGTCAGACCGAGGCCGAAGGCGGTGAGGAGAACTCCCGCGATGAGCATCACCCAGTTGAGAGGGCGGGTTCGGGAAGACTGTTGAACAGAAGTAGAGGATGGTCCGGATGGGGTGGCCTGTGGAGTTCCCATGATGAATCCTTGACGAGAAGGGTGCGGATCCACCGGGACGGCGTACCCGCCTTCACCTGGTGATTTTACTCTTATACGACCAGTGTGACGCCCTCTTCTGGCGGCGTGCCAGCCCCGGTCCCAACCCCGTGCCCAGCCCCGTATCCGACCTCGGCCAGACCCACCGACTCCGGACCGTCACCCCTGCGGCGAGCGCACTCCGAACACCTCCGCCAGCAGCGCGTGCGAGTGACGCCTCGCCCCCGGATCGGCGATCAGGTCCTGGACCATCACCTCGTCGGCGCCGCTCTGCTCGATCATCTGCTCCAGCGTCGCCCGCACGTCGTCGGGTCCGCCGGCCACGAAGCGGGGCCAGCGGCCGTCGACGATCGTCGTGGGTTCGGCGCGCTGATCCGCGGTCATCTCGCGGGCCGCCGCCTCAGGGTCGGGCACCGTCACCTGGCCTGCAGCGCGCCCGGCCCGAGCCAGCCGGGCGTAGAAGCCCTTCGGCGACCCGGCCAGCCGCAGCCCGTCATCGCGCGTGTCCCCCACCGCCACGTTGACGGCCAGGATCGCGCGGGGACTCCCGAGTCCGTGACCCCGCGGCTGGAACGTCTGGCGGTAGGTCCGCAGCGCCGGTGTGGCACCGACGGGGTTGATGAAGCCGGCGAACGTGTAGCCGATCCCCAGCGCCGCGGCCACGGCCGATCCTGCCGGGCTCGAACCCAGCATCCAGGTCCGCGGCACGCCCGCCCCCTCACCGCCCAGCCGGTGACCGGCGAAGGGATGCCCTTCCGGGAACTCCTCGTACAGCCAGGCCAGGGTCTCCGTGATCTGCTGCTGATGACTCACCTGCGCCGGCTGTTCGCGGTTCTGCTGCAGCGCCAGGTCGAGTACCGGTCCGGCGGTCGCCCGCCCCATCCCCAGGTCGATCCGCCCGGGCGCCATGGCCTCGAGCTGGCTGAACAGCTCGGCCACCTTGAACGGGCTGTAGTGGTTCATCAGCACGGCCCCCGACCCCAGCCGGATCCGCGAGGTCTGCGTGGACGCGGCGGCGATCAGCAGCTCCGGATGGTGGGACGCCCCCGACCGGCTCAGATGGTGCTCCGCGAACCAGATCCGGTGGAACCCCGCGGTCTCGGCGTGCCTCGCGGTCTCCAGGGAGTCGGCGAGCGCCTCGGCCTCGGTGGTCCCGGGCGCGACCGTACCCAGGTCGACGATGGACAGCTTCACGCGCACGCTCCTCTTGCCGCGGTGGTTTCCCGCCTGCCACCGTACGGGCGAGGGCTGTCGCGGAACGCGGGTCAGGGGCGCGGCGCGGCGAACCCCGTCCCGGGCAGCGAGTGGAATCCCCGGGTGAACGGCGAGAGCGCCCGCACCGCGGCGGCCCGATCGACCCCGACCGTCGGGTGCGCCGCGTACAGCTCCTCCACCGCGATCCGCGCCTGCAGCCGAGCGAAGTGCGACCCGATGCAGAAGTGCGGACCGCGGGAGAAGCTCAGGTGCCCCGCGATCTCGCGGGTGATGTCGAGTTCCTCGGCGGTGGGCCCGAACTCGCGATCGTCGCGGTTGGCCGAGGCGTAGAGCATCATCACCTTCTCCCCCGCCGGGATGGCGGTCCCGCCCACGACGACCTCCCGGGTGGTGGTGCGGGCCAGCGCCTGCACGCTCGACTCGAACCGCAGGCACTCCGACAGCGCACCGTGGATCAGCCCCGGGTCCGCCACCAGCAGCTCGCGCTGCCGCGGGTGCGCATCGAGCAACGCCACGGTGTGTGAGATGAGGTTGCCGGTGGTGTCGTTGCCACCGGCCACGATGACAAAGCAGAAGCCGAGGATGTCCCAGTCCGTGAGTCGCTCACCGTCGATCTGCGCCTCGGCCAGGGCCGAGATGAGGTCCTCACCCGGAGTCGCGCGCCGTTCGGCGATCAGCTCGCCGAAGTACCCGAACATCTCGGCCACCGCCGCGACCGCCCCTCCCTCGAGGCCCGCCGGACGGAATCCCTCCTCCTGCAGGGTCGTCAGAGCGCTGACCCACGGGCCGAACCGGGCCCGGTCCGCGGCGGGCAGGTCGAACAGCTGGGCCAGCACGAACGTCGGGATCTGCGAGCTGAAATCGCGGTGCAGATCGACCACCTCGTCGTCGTCGTACCTTTCGGCCATCTCCGCCAGGCGCTTACGGACGAAGTCGCGGATCTGCGGTTCGGTCTCCGTGACCCGTTTGGGTGAGAACGCCTTGGCCAGCAGCCGGCGCTTCCCGGAGTGCTCGGGCGGGTCCATCATGACGATGGTCGGCGCCAGCCCCAGCTTCTCGATCTCGTCGCGGTAGAAGGTCAGGCCGCTGGCGGAGGAGAACGCGCCGGTGTCGCAGACTGCGGCGTCCACGTCGGCGTAGCGGGACAGCGCCCAGAAATCCGGGTGTGCCGCCGTGCCGTCGCCGCGGTGGAAGTGGACCGGGTCGGTCTCGCGAAGCAACCGGTACCCGGGGTAGGGGTCGGCCAGGTGCGCGGTGTCGAACGGGTCGAAGGCGGGGCCGATCGGGGCCGCTCCGGTCGGGGCCGGCTCGCGGGCGGACTGCACTGGGCGGGTCATGCCCACATTTAACACGTGCTGTTAATCAATGGGAAGGGGCGATCTAGAATGGTCCGGATGAGCCGCCCCGCAACCCACGCGCGCCAACCCCGTTCGACCGCCACCCGGGAGGCCCTGTACCTGGCTGGCCTGCGGCGTTTCGCGTCCGAAGGCTGGCGGACGGCGCGGATCCGCGACATCGTCGGCGACGCCGGTCAGGCCAACGACTCGGCGGTCAACTACCATTTCGGCGGCCGCATGGGCCTGCTGAAGGAGATCCTCCTCCGCGGGGTCCTGCGCATGGAGGACGAGCGGCGGGACGATCTGCAGTGGTGGGACTCGTCGACCCCCGACCTCGCGGAGATCGTGCGGGCGGTGGTGTCACCGGTGGCCGACCTGTTGGACGACGACGAGGGCCGCTGCACTCTCCGGGTGATCGCCCAGGTCGGGGCGCTGGCCGAGGTCGGCCGGACGGTCACCAGCGGGCCGGTCGCGGACACCGCGCTGCAGGATCAGCTCGAGATGCTGGTCTCGGCCGTGACCGCCCGCTGCGGCCGCGAGTTCGCCGAACACCGGGTCCGGCAGCTCATCGTGATGCTGACCGCCGAACTCGCGGTGCGGGCCTGCGATCCCCCGGAGACCGGGCCGCCCCACGGCGAGTACGTGGCCGACCTCGTGGACTGGCTCGCGAGTGGTCTGGCGCGGCCCGCGCCACTGTGACGCGGGCCGCGCCCGCTCAGATCGCCAGCGCCGACGTGACCTCGTGGGCGGCGGTGTCGTCGGAGGCACCCGAGTGGGTGACCCGTCCCGACTCAACCACATAGAAGACGTCCGAGGCGCGCAGCGAGAAGCCTACGTGCTGCTCGACCAGCAGCACGGACAGGTCACCGCGCGAGGCCAGGTCCACGATGATCCGCTCGATCTCGGCCACCACGTTGGGTTGGATGCCCTCGGTCGGTTCGTCCAGCACCAGCAGCCGCGGTTCGGTGATGAGCGCCCGGGCGATGGCCAGCTGCTGGCGTTGCCCACCGGAGAGCAACCCGGCCTTCCGGTCGAGCAGCTCCTTCAGCGCCGGGAACAGGTCCAGCGACTCGTCGATCAGCGCCTTCCCCCGCTTGCGGCCGTCGGCCACGACCCGCAGGTTCTCGGCCGTGGTGAGCTGGGTGAACGACTGCTGGCCCTGGGGCACGTAGCCGATGCCCAGCGCCACGCGACCGTGCGGCTTCAGACCCGTGATGTCCTGGCCGTCGAAGGTGATCGTCCCGGCCTTGCACGGCAGCAGCCCTACGGCAGCCCGCAGCAGGGTCGTCTTACCCGCCCCGTTGTGCCCGAGCACCGCGGCGACACCGCCGGCGGGGACCTCCAGGTCCACCCCGTGGAGCACCTCGGACCCGCCGTATCCGGCGCGAACCCCCGACATCTGCAGTAGTGGACTCATGTGCCTCACTCCTTCTCGAGCTCGGTGCCGGTGGCGGCTGCGGTGCCCAGGTACACCTGTTGGACATTGGGGTCGGCCTGGATCTCGGCGACAGTGCCCTCGGCGAGGACCTTGCCGGCCGCTAGAACGGTGACCGAGGTGGCGAAGTCCCGCATGAAGTCCATGTCGTGCTCCACCACTACCACCGTGCGGTCGGCGGCGATGCGCTGGAGCAGTTCTCCGGTGGCCTTGCGCTCGTCGGCGCCCATGCCGGCCACGGGCTCGTCGAGGAGCATCACGTCGGAGTCCTGGACGAGCAGCATGCCGATCTCCAGCCACTGCTTCTGTCCGTGGGCCAACACCCCGGCCTTGGTGCCGGCCAGGTGCTCGAGCCCGATGGTGTCCAGCGCCTCGGCGACCACGGTCGCGCGGCCCCGGCGCCGCCGGAGCAGGGTCAGCCAGCCCCGGCCGGAGCCGGCCGCGATGTCCAGGTTCTGCTCAACGGTCAGGTCCTCGAAGATGCTGGCCGTCTGGAAGGTGCGGCCGATCCCCATGCGGGCGATCTTGTGCGTCTTCATCCCCAGCACCGGCTGCCCGGTCTTGTCGACCGTCCCTGTCGCAGGGACCAGTCCGGTGATCGCGTCGACGACGGTGGTCTTGCCCGCCCCGTTGGGGCCGATGAGGAACTTGAGATCGCCCTGGATCAGCGTCAGGTCCACCCCGTCGACGGCGCGGAACCCGTCGAACGACACGGTCAGACCGCGGACCTCGAGGTAGGTCCTGCCGGTCGGCCCGGTGCCTCGGCCACCTCCGGCTCCGCTCGCGCCGGTGGCCACAGCGGTGGGGGTCATGACTTCTCCTCTGGGGTGGTGGCGGGGGTCGCGGTGGTGGGGGTCGCGGTGGCGGGGGCCTCGGTGGTGGCCTCGGTGGACTTGCGACGCCTGCGGATGACGAACAGGCTGGCCAGGCCGCCGGGCAGGAAGCCCACGACGACGATGAAGAGCACGCCCTGCAGGTAGGTCCACTGCGACGGGTAGGCCTCGGAGAAGGTCGTCTGCGCCCAGGCCACGCCGATGGCTCCCAGGACCGGGCCGAGCAACGTCGCCCGGCCACCGATCGCGACACCGATGAGGAACGCGATCGACGGGGCGATGCCGATCGCCGAGGGCGAGATGATCCCCACGATCGGGACGAACAGCGCCCCTGCGATCCCGGCAGCGAAGGCGGCGACCGCGTACGCCAGGGACTTGACCAGCGCCGGATCGTATCCCAGGAAGCGGACCCGCTCCTCCTGGTCGCGGACGGCCACGAGCAGCTCACCGAAGCGGGACTGCATGAACTGCCGCACCAGCAGCACCACTCCGATGAGCACGCCGCCGGTGATGAAGTACAGCATCTGGCGGTTGACCGGATCCGACAGGGCGAAGCCGAAGAAGCCGGAGAACCGGTTGAGTCCGTTGGAGCCGCCGAGCTCGGGACGGCTGACCAGGAAGATCGCGGCAGCCGCGGCGAGAGCCTGCGACAGGATGGCGAAGTAGGCGCCCTTGACCTTTCGGTTGAACACCAGATATCCGAACCCGAAGGCGAGCAGCGGCGGCAGGAGCAGGATCACCGCGAGGGCGAACACCGGTGAGGCGAACGGCTCCCAGTACCCGGGTAGCGACCGGATGCCGGCGATCTGCATGAAGTCGGGCAGGGCGTCGGGGCCGCCGCGCTCGCGGGCGTCGGCGAGCTTGAGGTACATCGCCATCGCGTACGCACCGACGCCGAAGTAGACGCCCTGGCCCAGGGTGAGCATTCCGCCCCGCCCCCACGCCAGACCGATGCCGCTGGCGACGATGCCGAAGCAGAAGAACCTGGCCAGCAGGTTGAGCCGGAACTCGCTCAGCAGCGCGGGTGCGACGCCGAAGATGAGGATCGCGGCAACTGCGAGCGCGACCCAGAACACCCAGCGGGGTCGTTCGCCGTCGGTGGTCAGCGCGCCCGGCAGCGGCAGGAACGGCGGCCTGCGACGGCGTCCCGCGGCCGGGTCGGTGGTGCCGATGGTGGCGGTGTCGGTCATGCCAGGCTCCTGGTCTTGACGGCGAACAGCCCCTGGGGGCGGATCTGGAGGAAGACGATGATCGTCACAAAGACGAGCACCTTCGCCACGGACGCGGTCGTGGAGTATTCGAAGAACGAGTTCAGGATCCCCAGTCCGAAGGCGGCGATGACGGCGCCCCGCAGCTGGCCGAGGCCTCCGACCACCACGACGAGGAACGCGTCGATGAGGTACGACTGCCCGATGGTGGGGCTCGTCGAGCCGATGAGGGTCAGGGCCACGCCCGCCACGCCCGCGAGGCCGGAACCGATGAAGAAGGTGGTCAGGTCGCTGCGGCGCGAGTTGATCCCGGAGCTCTCGGCGAGGTCACGATTGAGGGTGACGGCCCGGATGCGCCGGCCCATCGGGGTGAACCGCATGGCCGCCATCAGGGCCGCGACGCAGGACACCGCCAGGAGGAAGATGAAGACGCGGGTGTACGGGACGGACGCCCCGAGCAATTCCATGTTCCCGCGGAGGAAGGGGGGCACCTCGACGTTGACGGCGGGGGCTCCCCAGATGTCGCGTGCGACCTGTTGCAGGACCAGTCCCACGCCGAATGTCACGAGCAGTGTGTCGAGCGGTCGGGCGTACAGCCGTCTGATGAGCAGCACCTCGAGGACCACCCCGAGCAGTCCACCCACCACGAATCCCGCCACGAGGGAGATCGCCAGCCCCGCACCGGAGGCGGCGACGAACTGTTGGATGACGTAGGCCGTGTAGCAGCCGGCCATGATGAACTCGCCGTGCGCCATGTTGATGACGCCCATCTGTCCGAAGGTCAGGGACAGTCCGAGCGCTGCGAGCAGCAGGATCGAGCCGATGCTCAGTCCCGTCGCGAGTTGACCGATGATGACGTCCACACCGGCTCCTTTCTCCTGCGTGCACCCGCCCGCGGCGGCCCCGGTGACCGGGGGGGCCCCGGGGGGGGGGGGGGAAGGGGGCTGGGGGGTTTAGGGGACGGGGGCCCCCCCCGGGATTG
>JBKBRA010000027.1:0-42330 GCA_046292305.1 Dietzia sp.
TCGTCTCGGTGGTCCTCCTGGCCGGGACGCGGATCATCACGGCCGAGGGGTCGGTCGCGGTCGACGGGCCGGCGCTGTTCCTGCAGGGCGTCACGGTGGTCGTGGCCATCGGCGCCGGACTGCTGATCGGCGAACGCACCGTCATCCCCTCAGCCTCCCGGAAGAAGGTGCTCGCGGGCTTCGCACCCCAGGCCGCAGTGGCCCCCGGCGGCTCGGGCGAACGCGACGCCGAGCGCGCGGGATTCACGCAGACCGAGGTCTTCCCGCTGGCGCTGTTCGCCACGGGCGGCCTCATGCTGTTCCCCGCGGCGAACGACCTGATCACGCTGTTCATCGCGCTCGAGGTGCTCTCCCTGCCGCTGTACGTGCTGTGCGGGATGGCCCGCCGACGCCGGCTGCTCTCGCAGGAGGCCGCGGTCAAGTACTTCCTGCTGGGCGCGTTCTCCTCGGCCTTCTTCGTCTACGGCATCGCGCTGGTCTACGGCTACGCCGGGACCGTGGACTTCCGTGGGATCGCCCGCGTGGTGGAGGCCGAGGGCGCCAGCTCACTGATCCTCATCGGCGTCGCCATGATGTCGGTGGGCCTGCTCTTCAAGGTCGGCGCCGTGCCGTTCCACACCTGGACGCCCGACGTCTACCAGGGCGCGCCCACCTCCGTCACCGCGTTCATGGCCGCCGGCACCAAGGTCGCCGCGTTCGGCGCGATCCTGCGTTTCTTCAACACCGCGGTACCCGCCCTGGAGGCGGACTGGGTGCCCGTGTTGTGGGTGATCGCGGCGCTGACGATGATCGTCGGCACGGTCGTGGGCGTCGCGCAGAACGACGTCAAGCGGCTGCTGGCCTACTCCTCCATCGCCCACGCCGGGTTCCTGCTCACCGGGGTGATCGCGGTCCAGTCCGCCGGGGCGTCCGCGGTCCTGTTCTACCTCGCGGCGTACGCCGTCAGCACGGTGGGCGTGTTCGCGGTGGCAGGGCTGGTCCGGGACGCGGACGGCGCGGAGATCAGCGACCTGCGGGCCTGGTCCGGACTGGGTCGGCGTCAGCCGCTGGTGGCGGGCGCGTTCGCGGTGCTCCTGCTCGCCCTTGCGGGAATCCCGCTGACCAGCGGGTTCATTGCCAAGTTCGCGGTCTTCTCGGCCGCCGTGGCCGGGGGTGCGGTGACCCTGGTGGTGATCGGCGTGCTCACCAGCGCGATCGCGGCCTCGTTCTACGTGCGCGTGATCGTGGTGATGTTCTTCCGCGACGCCGATTCTGGCGGCTCGGGGGCCGGTGGCACAGGCTCCGGTGGCACGGGCTCCGGTGGCACGGACGTCGCGTTCGCCCACCGGCCGGTCACGCTGGCCGTGGTCGGCATCGCGGCGGTCGTGACGGTCGTGCTGGGAATCGCCCCGCAGCCGCTGCTCGATCTGGCCGGGGCCGCCTCCGCGTTCGCCTGGTAGCAATTCAGCGACGCACCTACTGACCCGACAGCCGTCGCGCCCGCCTAACGCCGCGTCTGCCAACCGCGGCGCCCGCCAACCGTCGCGAGGTCACATACGATCGCGTTTCCCCAGGAGACTCGGTGCGATTTCCGTCACTTGCGACCACTCGGCGAAGTCGGGGGGCGAAGTCGGAGGGCTGGCGACGGCGGCCGGCTGACCCCGGGCGTGTCGGGCCTACCTACGGGCGTGTCGGCCCTGCCTCCGGGCCCCGCTCAGCCGTTGGCATCCATGCCCAGCGGGGTGGCGTCGAACTCCCCGGACAGCGCCGAGACCGACCGTGCCAGCCGCAGGTCCCGCCTGGTCACCCCGTCGACGTCGTGGCTGCGCAGGTCCAGGGTCACCTCGTCGTAGCTCCACAGCAGATCCGGGTGGTGGTCCTGGGAGTTGGCGGCCTGGCCGATCGCGGAGACCAGGTTGATCGCAGCCTGCGGCGACTCGCACACCGCGGTGTAGGTCAGCGACCCCTCGGAGAACGCCCAGCCGGGCAGGTCGGCCAGGCCCTCGGCGATCTGCTCCTCGGTGAGACGGGTGTTGTCATCGGCGTCGGGGCGGGTGTTGTCGGCGTCTGCGCTCATGCCGCCCAGTCTGGCACCTCTCGCCGCGCCCGGCACTTCCCGCCACGTGCGCCCTTGCCAAGCATGCGGCCTACCCTGAGGGCGTGGAATCCCCCGCCAGCATCCCTCCCCGCGGCGCCGGCAGGTACGCCCCCAGCCCGTCGGGCGACCTGCACCTGGGCAACCTGCGCACCGCCGTGGTGGCGTGGGTGCTGGCCCGCGACTCCGGCCGCGAGTTCCGGATGCGCGTCGACGACCTCGACACCACCCGCGCGCGCCCCGGCGTGGCCGAGCGCCAACTCGAGGACCTGGCGGCGATCGGGATCGACTGGGACGGGCAGATCATGTGGGAGTCCGAGCGCTCGGACGCCTATGCAGCCGCTGCCGACCGCCTGGCCGAGCGTGGCCTGGTCTACGAGTGCTACTGCTCCCGCCGCGAGATCGCCGAGGCCCCGCGCGCCCCACATTCCCCGCCCGGCTCCTACCCCGGAACCTGCCGAGATCTACCCGAGGCCGAGCGCGCTCAGCGCAGAGACGCCCTCGGTCCGGGTCGCGTGCCGGCACTTCGGCTGCGCGCCGGTGTCCCCGAGCTCACAGTCGACGACCTCGCCCAGGGCCCCTATACAGGTGTTGTGGACGACGTGGTGCTGCGACGCGGCGACAGCGTGTGGGCGTACAACCTCGCCGTCGTCGTCGACGACGCCGACCAGGGCGTGGACCAGGTCGTGCGCGGCGAGGACCTCCTCTCCTCCACCCCCCGCCAGGCCTACCTGGCCGAACTCCTCGGCCTGGCCCGGCCGGAGTACGCCCACGTGCCGCTGGCGGTCAACGCCGCGGGCGAGCGGCTGGCCAAGCGGGACGGCGCGGTGACGTTGGCCGATCTGGCGGAAGAGGGGACGACGACGAGGGCGGCCGTCGCCCGGATCGTCGCCTCGCTCGGCGGCCCTGAACGCGCGGACTCGATCGAGGCCCTGCGCGGGGTCGTCACCCCCGAAACGCTCCGATCCGGCCCCTGGGTCGTTGCCTGACCCTCGAACCTCGAAATCTGCTACTCCGCTGCACTCGGCGGTGAGCGGTTGGCGGATTAGCCGGTCGGGCGCGTCTGCGCGGATAATCGACGCCCGTGACCACTACATCGCATCAGAACCCTGACCCACGCGGGCCTGGGCGGCCGGACGGGACCACTCCCGAGCCGGCGCGCAGCCCCCAGACCACCACCGACCCCCGCTCCGGCGCCGACTCCGGCACCGCGACCGACGACGGCGGGAGCGACCGGGCCGTCTTCGCCACCGTCTCCAGCCCGTACTACGGCTACCTGATCGCCCTGTTCGTGGGCGTCATGCTCATCAGCAACGTCACCGCCACCAAGGGCGTCCTCCTCTTCCCCGACCTGAGCTTCGAGCTCGGGTTCATCTCGCTCAACGGGCTCGTCACCGACGGCGCCTTCCTCCTCTTTCCGCTGGCCTACATCCTGGGCGACGTGATCAGTGAGGTGTACGGCTTCAGGGCGATGCGCCGGGTCGTGCTCGCCGGTTTCGCCGTGCTCGCGTTGGCGGCTCTGAGCTTCACCTGGACCGTGTACCTGCCGCCGGCGCCGTTCTACGAGAACCAGGAGGCGTTCGAGGCCGTGGCCGGCGTCGTCCCGCAGTTCTTCCTGGCAGGTCTGGCCGGGTACGTGGTGGGCGAGCTGCTCAACTCCTACGTCCTGGTGTGGATGAAGGCCCGCACCGGCGAGAAGACCCTCTGGGCGCGGCTGCTCGGCTCGACCGTGGTGGGCCAGTTCGCGGACACGATCGTCTTCTGCACCATCGCCGCCCCGGCCCTGGGCATGGTGCTCGGCTCGGGCGACTACTGGAACTACGTCGTGATCGGATTCATCTGGAAGACCCTCGTCGAGGCCGTCATGCTCCCGGTCACGTACGTGGTGATCGCGTGGATCAAGAAGCGCGAGCCCAGCTACCAGACCGCCCTGTCAGGATCGACCAGTGCCCTTGGCTGATCCCGCCGACCGCGCGGGCGCATCGGCGCGGGTACTCGGCGCGACCGTCGACGACCAGACCCGGTGCGTCCACTACCGCGGGCCACTGGACGTGGTGGCGATCCGGTTCCACTGCTGCCGGGAGTTCTACCCGTGCTTCCGCTGCCACGCCGATGCCGCCGATCACGCGGTCTCGGCGTGGCCGCGGAGCGAGTTCGAGACCCCCGCGATCCTGTGCGGCGTCTGCCGGACCACGCTGGCGATCGCCGACTACCTGAAGGCGGACGGGTGCCCGGCCTGCGGGGCGGCGTTCAACCCGGGCTGCTCGCTGCATCACTCGATCTACTTCGAGTAGTGGATCGGCCTGGCTCGGGGGCTGATCGCTGCCTACGGGAAGGGAGAGTCGTCCACCGAGGGGACCGGGAGCGGCGACCAGCCCGGCGACCACGGTGCGGCCACGAACAACGGCGATTCCGTGGTGGTGCGCCTCGACGCACCACCGACCCCGTGGCCCCCGAACGAGGTCCGGATCTGCAGCTGCGCGGCGGGGTCCACAACAAGTGAGCCATCGACGACCGACAAGACCCACTGGTCCAGCTCCTCGAGCAGTGCGGCGGATCCGCTGTCACAGGCATCGCACCCACAACCCGGTATCTCCGCGAGCCCCACCGGCGGATCGCCAGCTGAGACATCGACGGTGAGGGTCGCGTCGGAGTCAGTGACGTCGGTGATCGAGAACGTCAACGGCACCGTGCCCTCCAGTTCGGGGCGGAGGATGATCGTGGTGGTCGTGTACTCGTGGGGGCCCCGCTGCTCGACGGTGCGCTCCGTGTCCAGCTGCGCCCAGCCCCGGTCGACCAGCACGCGGACCCACGCGTCGATCCGAGCGGGCACGATCCTGAACTTCCCAGGGTCAGGACAGCGGCTGTACTCCTCCTCCGTGGGGGATTCGTCGATCGGTCGGCCCGCCCACCCGGGAGTGTGGGCACCGGTGTCCGCGAACGCGGACTCGACGGCGTCGAGAAGGGCGCACACGTGATCCGGCAGCACCGGGGCACCGGCCTCGCCTGACAGGCCGCGCAGGCGGTCGTCTCTCTCCTGCCACCACGTCGCACCCGGCCGCCCGTTCGTCATCGTCGCGCGTACCCCTCGGATTCGGGCGGAATGTCCTCATCCGAGTTCAGCACGTCCATCACACGCACGAACACGCCCAGGTGTAAGCGGATGATCTCCTCTCGTCGGTCCGCGCCGGCGTCGCGTGGAAGGTCCAGACCGCGGGTGACGAGGTCGGGATCCGGCAGTGCCCTGACGACGGCAGCCAATCCCCGTGCCTCCCGGGGATGGATTCCCAGGATGGGTGCATCGTCCACCATCGTCTCGACCGTGTTCCGCAGTATCGAGCCCTCACGGGCATCGAGCTCGTCGACCACCATGGCGATGTCGTCGTGCAGCCATTCGACCGACTCGTAGTCCTCTGGATGCTCCTGCGCATCCGCCCACTCCTCGGCGACGTCGGAGAGCAACTCGAACAGCATCTGGTCAGCCATCATCGGGCCGGGCCAGTACTCTTGGTGCTCGTCGAACGGGATCGCCGCCGCGCGCGAGATCAGGCGATCGGCAGCCTCGGAGTCGCCGGTCTCGAGTTTGTAGATCACCTTGTTCAGCAGGTTCTCTGCTGCGTCTCGAGCCGCTTGGCTGAGCGGTGCCAGCGCGCCGGTCTTCGTCTCCGGGTGTACCCCGTACGGGGATCGCCGAGCCATTTCCGCGTCGAACGCATGGAACGCATCGAACTCTGTAGACCATTTGTCAGCCATAGCCCCAGCCTGCCACTTTGCGAGGTCTAGAGGACGATCACCTGTCGGCTCGTCCGGACACTTGCGCTCCCCGGTTGACCCGCCTCCTACGTCGAGTAGTACCGCCCCAGGAACTCGGCCTTGTAGGTCGCGTACTCGTCGGGCCCGGCCTCCATCGCCGCGCGCACCTCGTCGACCAGCCGCACCACGAAGGCAAGGTTGTGCAGGGTCAGCAGGGTCGACCCGAGGAATTCCTTGGCCTTGAACAGATGGTGGAGGTAGGCCCGGCTGTACTCGCGCGAGACCTCGGACGGGCCCTCGGGGTCCAACGGGGTGTGGTCGTGCCGGAACTGGGCGCGCGTGACGTTGACCCGCCCGTCGAGGGTGTAGATCCCGCCGTGGCGTGCCAACCGGGTGGGGGCCACACAGTCGAAGGTGTCGGCCCCGTTCTCGACGGCGGTGAAGATGTCGTCGGGCTCGCTGATCCCCAGCAGGTGTCGCGGCCGGTCCTCCGGGAGCTCCTCGGTGCACCAGCCCACGATCGTGCCCAGGTTCTCCTTCTCCAGCGCCCCTCCGATCCCGTAGCCGCCGAACCCGCGCCGCCCCTGGCCTTCAGCGCGGTCGCTCATCTCGACCAGCCCGCGCACCGCCTGTCGCCGCAGGTCCTCGAACTGCGCGCCCTGCACCACGCCCCACAGTGACTGGCCGGGCCGGTGGGTGCGCTCCTCGGACAGCTTCTGGTGCTCGTCCAGGCAACGCTGTGCCCACCGACGGGTCCGCTCGACGGAGCTCTCCTGGTAGACGCGGGTGTTCATCAGGGTGGTGAGTTCGTCGAAGGCGAACAGGATGTCCGCGCCCAGGCCGTGTTGGATCCGCATCGACACCTCCGGGGAGAAGCGGTGCGGCGAGCCGTCGAGGTGGGAGGTGAAGGTGACCCCGTCCTCGTCGACCTTGGCGAGCCTTCCTTGGCCTTTGTTGGTGGCGGAGTCGTCCGGCGCCGTGGCCGTGCCCGCCGACATCTCGATCACCTTCTTGAACCCCACCCCCAGGCTCATCACCTGGAAGCCCCCGGAGTCCGTGTAGGTGGGCCCGGACCAGCGCATGAACTCGCCGAGTCCACCGGCGGCGTCGACCACGTCGTGGCCCGGCTGGAGGTAGAGGTGGTAGGCGTTGGCCAGGACGGCCTGCGCGCCGGTCGAGCGGACCTGCCCGGGGGTCAGGGTCTTGACCGTCGCCTTGGTGCCGACGGGGATGAACGCCGGGGTCGCGATGTCGCCGTGCGGGGTGTGGATGACGCCGGTACGGCCCCCCGCGGTGCCGTCGAGGACCATCCGGGCACCCACGTCGAAGGTGGTCGCGCGCGGGGTGGGGGGCGTGTGATCCGACATGGGTCCCATCGTGGCACGACGGCCCGGGGGTCCGGCCGTGGCCCTACGATGGGAGGTATCGACGACGACAGGGATCGACGACGACGAGGTGGGCGATGACCGGTACGAGCGGCCGACGGCTCTCCCGGCACGAACGCCGCGAACAACTCGTGGTCCTGGGAGTGAGACTTCTCGAGACGGTGCCCTTCCACGCGCTCTCGATGGACGACGTCGCCGAGCGGGCCGGCGTCTCGCGCAGCCTTCTCTTCCACTACTTCCCCACCAAGCTGAACTATCTCACGGCGGTGGTCCACGCGGCCGCCGAGCACGTCCTGTCGCTCACCGAGGTGCCCGAGGGGACGAGCGCGGAGGACCGGACCCGCGCGATCATCACGGCCCTGGTGCGCTACATCCAGCGGCGCCGCGACAACTACGTGGCAGTGCTGAGGTCGGGCAGGTCCGTGGACCCGATGCTGGAGCAGGTCGTCGACGGCATGCATCGCACCATCAGCCTGCGCATCCTCCACAGCATCGGGGTGACCCAGCCCGGCTCGATGGCGCTGGTCCTCTCGCGCGCGTGGTTGGCCGGTGTGGAGGAGTTGGCGTTGCTGGGCGAGGAGTCCGGGCTGCCACAGGAGACCGTGATCGAGTCCGCGATCACGACCCTGCATGCGGTCGCCGCCCTGCCGGACTTCGTCTCGGACCTCTTCCCGGGCGACGACCCGGTCCACCAGGAAGGTTCTACACACTCCGAGAAATGAGGAGAGTCCCGGAACTCTGATGAGTTCCGGGACTCTCCCGTGGCGGTGGCGGTGGGATTTGAACCCACGGTTGGGGGTTACCCAACACAGCATTTCGAGTGCTGCACCTTCGGCCGCTCGGACACGCCACCGCCGATCAGGCTACTTCACGAGCGGCCACAGACGAAAATCGCCCCGGCCGCAAGCGGTAGATCAGCTCACTAGTTGTTGCCCGTGAGCTTGCTCGCGGCGTCGTTGGCCTTGTCCTTGAGCTTCTCGGCACCCTGCTTGATGCCGGCCTTGCCCTGGTCCGCCTGGCCCTCGGCCTGGAGGTCGCGGTCGCCCGAAGCGGCACCCGCCGACTCCTTGGCGCGTCCGCCCAGCTCCTCGGCCTTGTTCGAGAACTTGTCTCCCACTCCCATGTGGTGCTCCTCTCGATCGCGGCGCCGGTGCCCGGCGCCTCTCTCCCACCACCGTACGGAGATGATCGGAAGGCCTCCACCGGTACGTGGTCACGATCCCGTCTCCGCCGTTCGTAGGCGCCGCTACCGCCGCGCGCGGAAGAACTGCTCCAGCAGCGCGGCGCACTCGGACTCCAGCACCCCGCCCCGGACCTCGGGACGGTGGACCAGTCTGCGGTCGCGGACCACATCCCAGAGCGATCCGCAGGCCCCGGTGCGGGGTTCCCACGCTCCGAACACCACGCGGCCAACCCGCGCCGCGACCGCCGCGCCCGCGCACATCGTGCACGGTTCGAGGGTCACGACGAGTGTGCAGTCCTCCAGACGCCAGCCGTCGCCCAGCACCCGGGCCGCCTCGCGCAACGCCAGCACCTCGGCGTGGGCGAAGGGGTCCCCGTCAGCCTCGCGGCGGTTGGTGGCAGTGGCCAGTTCCCGACCGTCCGGGCCTACCACGATCGCCCCGACCGGCACGTCCTGTCCGGGGGTCTCACCAGCGACCACCAGGGCCCGCCGGACCAGCTGCTCGTCCGCGGACCGGGGAGACGTCAGGGACATGGGCGACGTCACAGACATGGCCACCTCACGAGTCGGGCAGGTGCCGCTCGAGCTCCTCGCCGAAGCCCATCCGCTCGGCCACCGACTGCAGCTGCTCGTCGGCGTAGAGGTCGGTCTCGGACACGATGATCTCCAACACCCCGGGCGGCAACCCCACGTCCTCGAGGATCGCCATGTCCCCCTCGCCCCACGGGTCGGCGTCCTCGAGATCCTCGTCCGGCAGGTCCACGTTGAGCTCGTCGAGCACGTCGGCCGCCAGGTCGTAGTCCAGGGACGCGGTCGCGTCGGAGAGCATGAGACGCATCCCGGACGGGCCGGGACGCAGGATCACGAAGAACTCGTGATCGACGTCGACCAGGCCGAACGAGGCCCCCTCGGTGCGCAGCGATCGGACCTGCCGGGCGGCGTCGTCGAGGCTGGTCAGCGCGGCGTCGTCCAGTCGGGTGATCTGCCAGGAGCCGCCCGCCTGCAACACCCCGAACGCGGAACCGGTGACCGTGTCGTCGTTGCTGTCGATGTCGCGGGTGCTTCGGTCGGAGGTGCTGGCCATGAGCCCAACCGTAGTCTGCTGTGAGAACCTTGTCAGGTGACGGCGGTGGCGGACGTGTGCGTGCTCGGGGCGGGTCTGATCGGCGGTTCGCTGCTGCGGGCCCTGGGTCCGGATCGGGCGTTCGGCTGGAACCGCTCGGCCACCGGCGCGGAGGCCGCGTCGGCTGCCGGTGTCGACGTCTCCACGGATCTGGCGGACACGCTCCGCCGGGCCGCGCAGGCGGACGCCCTCGTCGTCGTCGGCGTCCCCCTCCCCGCCCTCGGCGCGATCCTCGACGCGGTGGCCGAGCACGCACCCGGGGTGGCCCTCACAGACGTGGTGAGCGTCAAGGGGCCGGTCCTGGCCGCGGTGCGGGAACGGGGGCTGGGCGCGCGGTTCGTGGGCGGCCACCCCATGGCCGGTACCGCGGACTCCGGCTGGGCCGCCACCGACCCGGACCTCTTCCGGGGTGCGACGTGGCTCGTGGCCGCGGACGACGACGCCGATCCCGACACCTGGTCCCGCGTGGCCCGGATGGCGGTGGACTGCGGCGCGCGGGTCGTCTCGTCCACCTCCGCCGACCACGACGCCGCAGTGGCGAGGATCTCCCACCTGGGGCACGTGTTGGCCGAGGCGCTGGCGTCGGCCGGGGGGCGGGGCGGCGACCTCGCCCTGGCCCTGGCCGCCGGGTCGTTCCGCGACGGCACCCGCGTGGCGGGAACCGCGCCCGACCTCGTGCGGGCCATCTGCGAGCCCAACCGGGACGCACTGCTGGCCGTGCTCGACGAATGTCTGACAGACCTCGTGGCCGCACGGGACTCGCTGGCCGGTGAGGGGACACTCGGGGCGCTCGTCGACGAGGGGCACCGCGCACGACGCGCCTACGAGGAGGCGCAGACGGTGCGCGCGGGCACGCCCGTGTCGGTGACCCCGGGGGCGCCGGGCTGGCTCGGTGAACTCCGCGGGGCGGGGGCCGCCGGGCTGGAGGTCAGACCCTCCGGCTGAGACCGGTGACGTCGACGATGAACCCGTCGGAGTCGACCGTCGCGCTCGTGGCCGCGGTGGCCGTGATCCCGTGGACCATCTCGTCGTCACTGGAGAAGGTGACCGAGTCCTCGCTGACGTCGAGCGTCAGGGAGTCCACCGAGAGCACCCGCTGCTCGATCGAACCGGGCTGCGAGTGCAGGCCGAGCCGTCGGCTGATGACGCTGGCGAAGAACACGCTGAACGTCACGTCCACGTCGACCACGCCGCCGCCGCCCACGCGGGAGCGGATGTCGGAGGGGTCGTCCAGCAGCCAGGATCCCTCGGCGTCGCGGACCAGGTCGATGGTGCGCTCGTACTCCTCGGTGGAGACGGTGAGCTGCACCCGGTGAGGTGCCAGGTCCGAGCCGATCTCGACCTGGTATTCCAGCGTGAACGCCTGGTGGTCGGGATGAGCGGCGGAGACGATGCGGCCGCGGGCGCGGGAGGACTCGCCCTTCCGGACGATTCTCACCTGCTCGATCACCCTGCCGGTCTCGGAGATCCACGTGTACATGCGGGGAGCTGAAGCGCGCGGCGCTTCGGCCTGCGGCGAGGGCGACTGGGAAGCGTTCACCCCTCCTACGGTAGGAAAATCTCCCCTGAAACGCACATCAATGGCCCATTGCGTCGACCCGGGGTCACCTCGGACGCAGTTCCAGCCGCGCACGTCGCCAGGGATACAGCGTCACGTTCCGCGCCCTGGGCCACTCGCGGCCGCTGCCCACGCGGTCGAGTCGGTAGCGTTCCAGCACCTGCCTGAGGATCACCTCGCCCTCCATCATCGCGAAGGACGCACCGATGCACCGGCGGGCGCCGCCGCCGAAGGGCAGCCACGTGGTGGGGGTCGGGACGTCGCCGAGGAACCGCTCGGGGTCGAAGTCCTTCGGCCCCGGGTAGGCGGCGGGCGCGCGATGGGCCAGGATGATCGACGGCGAGATGGTCGTGCCCCGCGGGTAGGTGCGGCCGCCGACGGTGGCGGGCTCCTGCAGCTCCCGCATCACCATCGGGACCACGGGGTGCAGCCTCAGGGACTCCTTGAGCACGGCGTCGAGGTACTCCGTGCCCCCGGCGGCGACCTCCGCCACGCAGCGGTCCTGGATCCCGGGGTGCCGGGCCAGCTCGAGCACCGACCACGCCATGGCGGTGGCCGTGGTCTCGTGTCCGGCGGCCACCAGGGTCATCAGCTGGTCGCGCAGCTCCTGATCGGACAACCCCTGCGCGTCCTCGGCCGACGCCCGCACCAGCAGCGCCAGGAGATCGCGTCGCCCGGACAGGGCCGGATCCCGGCGGGTCGACTCGATCTCCTCACCCAGGAAGTCGTGGATCGTCGCGAGGTCCCGGACCTGTCGGCTCCACGGCCTGAGCCGACGCAGCGGCAGGATGCCCATGCCGATCATCACCACCGGCCCGGCGTCCACCGCCCGCGCCACGATCGGCCGGATCCGGTCGAGGCGGGCCGAGTCCGTCACCCCGAACACAACGCGCAGGATCACCTCGAGCGTGAGCTCGTTGAACAGGATGTGTGCACGAACCCGGCCCGAGCGCGGCCAGCGATCCAACTGCTCGGTCGTGACCTCCTCGACGAGCGAGCGGTACCCCTCGATCTCGCGGCGCCCGAACGCCGGCGCGAGGAGCCGGCGGGCGCGCGCGTGTTCGTCGCCGTCCTGCAGGAGGAGCGAGTGTTCCCCCAACAGCGGCCGCAGTAGTTCGTTGCCCTTGCCCGCGTGGAACACCGACGGAGAGCCGGCGAACACGTCCTTGACGTCCGCGGGATCTGCCACCGCGACCACCGTTCGCCCCTTGGGCATGAGCTCCAGTGTGAAGGGCACCCCATAACGCCTGGCCGCCGCCGGGAAGACGGCCACGGGTGCCGACAATGTGAGCAGGGCCTGCACCAGACCGGGCAGCCGTGGGCCTGAGGGAACACTGTTATCCATGGTCACACCGTAGGAGTCGAGAGGTGTCGCCGCAGCCGGACCGACCAACAACGGCGGCGACGACGACGACGGCGGCGGCGGCGGCGGCGACCAGTAAGGCCCGAGAGGCCCCGTTCCCGACGAGGACCGGAAGGCCGCGTCCCGGTGGCCCCGCTCGACACCCGGGTGTCGCCGGACGTTCACCACGATCGTCACCCCGCCGTAATCGTCAGCGACTACCGTGAGTTCATGGCCCTGCTCCCCGTGGACCTGGACTCGACGCCCGACGACATCGCCTCCCTCCTCGCCGTGGACGCCGCCGTGCGCGCCGCGGTGGGACTGGAGCACTCCCCGCCGACCACCACGGCCCTGCACTGGGCCGGTGCCGAGGGGATGTGGATGGCCCTCGTCCGGCCCGGTGAGGGACGCGCGCTCCTGGCCGGCTGGCACCACGAGTTCTCCCTCACGGAGGGCAGCGGGCGCGCCGGCGAGGCCGGGACGGACCTCGTCGGCGACGCCCCGGGGTGGTGGCGGCGCGGCGTCGAGCACGCCCGACCCAGGGGCCTCTACCTGGGCTTCCTGTACGGCTGGGACGGGGCCGTGTGGTGGCGGCTGGACCAGCCGACCGACGACGGCTTCGACCCGGAGATCTACCCGGTGACCAGCGCGGCCGTGCGGGACATCGTTGACGAGCTGGCCGACGACACCCTCCTCGACGCCCCCGCGACCGCAGCGGTCGACGCGCTCCTGACCGCCGGTGCGCGGCTGTCGACCCGCGATCTGGCGGCCGTCCTCCACTCCCCCGACGGATGGCCGGAGGTCGACCTCGAGGCGGGCGTCCGAGCCGCACGGGCGTTCGGCTCGCCGGTCCCGGCCTGACCTCGAGGTGGAACCCACCTGCCCGATCTCTGCCACCATGGTCTGGTGAGAAGACTCGGATACGTCGCGGCGAAACGCCTCGCGCTCGAGACGCTCGGGTGGACACTCGTCATTCTGGGCGTCGCCGCGCTGTTCCTCCCCGGCCCCGGGCTGCTCACCCTCTTCGCGGGCATGGTGGTGCTCTCGCAGCAGTACGAGTGGTTCGAGAAGCGGGTCGACCCCGTCAAGCGGCTGGCCCTCGAGGGTGCGTCCCGCGGGGTGCAGACGTGGCCGAGGATCACCGCGTCGGTCCTCGGGGTGGCGTGGCTCGTCGGACTCGGGATCGTCTGGGGTGAGCACCCCCCGTCGCCCGGCTGGTGGCCCTTCGAGCCCGATTGGTGGTTCATCGGTGGCTGGGGAACCGGCGGGAGCCTGATCGTCTCCGGGCTGATCGGCCTGGCCCTGATCATCTACTCGATCCGGCGCTTCCGGGGGAACCCGTACGACCACGAGGTGGAGACCGAGCGCGAGAGGGAACGCCACGCGGCGCGCCACCGCGAGAAGGAGGAGCGTCGCCGGTTGCGGCACGAACTCAGCTCGAGCTGAGCGTCACCCCGAGCTGAGCGTCAGGTCAGGCTGAACGTCTCCTCACCGCCCACCTCGACCATCCGCTCCTGACCGCCCACCCGGACTCTCACCGGGGTCGCGTCGATCACCCCGTCGCGGTGCTGCACCGTGACCCGGTCCCTCATCACCGTCACCGTCAGCGGCGAGCGCAGGTAGGTCATGTTGAACGAGACCCCGTCGATCCCGTCGGGCAGGTTGGGGTCGAGCCTGAGCATCCCGCCGCTGACCCGCATGCCGGCATAGAACCGCTGCACAAGATCGACAGTCCCGGACATGACCCCCATGTGGATCCCCTCGCGGGTGGTGCCGCCCTGGATGTCGTTGACGTCGCTGGCCAACGCCACCTTGAACCGCTCCCAGGAGGCGTCCGGATCGAAGCGGGCCAGGACCCCGGCATGCGTGATGTACGACAGGGTCGACCCGTGGGAGGTCCGCCGGTCGTAGTACTCGATGGTCCGTTGGGCGGCGTCGGCCGGGAAGTCGTAGCCGAGCCGTGTGACGACGCGTTTGAGCTCGGCGTCGCTGAAGAGGAAGAACAGCATCACAGCGTCGGCCTGCTTGGCGAGCTTGTACCGGTCTGGCGTGTCACCCTCGGCCTTGAGGATCCGGTCCAGCCGCTGGATGTTGCCGTACTCGGCACGGTAGGCGTCCCAGTCCAACTCCTCGAGTTCCTCGTAGCCCTCGAACTGGCTGATCACCCCGTCGTGGAACGGGACGAACATCTTGCGGCTCATGTCCTTCCACCGGTCGATCTCCTCCCCGCGCAGTTCGAGCCGGGCACGCACCGCGTCGGCCCGGGGCGCGGGCAGGAGGTCGAGCAGACTGGCCGCGATGTCACAGATCCAGGCGACGAAGACGTTGGTGTAGGCGTTGTTGCGCAAGCCCCCCTCGGCCGACCCGGGGTACTTCTCGTGGTACTCGTCCGGCCCCATCACCCCGTGGATCTCGTAGCGGTCCCGCTCCGGCGAGTAGTGGGCGATCGACGACCAGAAGCGGGCGATGCCGAGCATCATCTCCGCCCCCTGGTACTCGAGGAACATCGTGTCCTCGGTGAGCGTGACGTACTGCCAGACGTTGTAGAAGATGGCCGCGCTCACGTGGCGCTGGTTGTGCGAGAGGTCCTCGTCCCACCGCCCGGACAGCGGGTTGAGGTGGACCTCCTGGGTCTCCTCGGTCCCCAGCGACCCGCTCTGCCACGGGAACATGAAGCCCTCGTAGCCGGCGGCGTCGGCCGCCGCCCGCGCCTCCGACAGCCTGCGGTAGCGGTACATCAGCAGGCCCCGGGTGACATCCGGGGTGCGGAAGGTAAGGAAGGGGAAGACGAACAGCTCGTCCCAGAAGATGTGCCCGCGGTAGGCCTCCCCGTTGATCCCGCGGGCGGGCACCCCGGCGTCCAGGTCCGCTGTGTGGTGGGAGCAGGTCTGCAGGATGTGGCTGATGTGTACCCGAAGCAGGTGCTGGGCCTCGTCGTCGCCGAACACCCGCATGTCACAGGCCTGCCACAGGCGGTCCCACGACTCACGGTGGTGCGCGCAGGCGGCCTCGAAGGGCCGGGAGCGGGTCACCGACCGGTGGGCGCGCATGATCGTGTCCCCGGTGGCGGGGTCACGAGAGGTGAACAGCGACACCGACTTCTCGATGGTGACCGGGACCCCGCGCTCGAGGTCCAGGCTCAGCGTCTGCTGGATGTAGTCCGGGGTCCGGAAGTCCGCGCGCGGCACGTCGACCTTCTCCCCCGCCGAGTGGACGAGCGTCCGGGCGGCCAGGCTGACGACGACCTCGGACTGCCGCGTGTGCGCCTTGATGGCGATGACCTCCGGCTCCGGGAACAGCGTGCTCCCCGGTCGCAGGTGGTCGCTCTCGAGCTGGCGATAGCGTGGCACACCGTCGTTCGTGACCCGGCCGTCGAGCGCGGTGACCACCTCTGCCGGACCCGACCAGTTGAGCGGGGTGATCGTCCACTCCAGATAGGCGTGGTGCAGTGCGGCCATCGAGACGAACCGCCGGCTGACCAGCTCGGTCTCGCGACCCTCCTTGTCCCGGAACCGCAGCCGCCTGGTGAGCGTGGCTGACCGGAGGTCGAGTTCGTGGCGGTAGTCGAGGAGTTCCACCTCTGCCAGCCGGAGCACCTCCGCGCCGCCGATCCGGAGCTTGAGCGGCAGCCAGTTGGGCAGGTTGACCAGGTCCTCGTTGTGCACGGGGACCCCGCCGAGCATCGTGGTCGCGCGGTTGTACAGACCGTGGACGTACGTCCCGGGGTAGTGGACCCCGTCGGCGTCCTCCCATTCGGCCGCGCCGCGCGTGCAGAGGTAGCCGTTCCCCGTCGAGGTGAGGGTCTCGCGCAGTCCCTCCTCGCCGGGATCGAACCCGGTGTAGCTCAGCGTGAAGGCGTCGGACTGATCCGTCGTGGTGCTGCCGGCGGGTCCGGTCTGCAGTGTGGTCACATGTCCGACCCTATCCACTGACCTGCGGTTCCGACTGTCATCGAGCGCCCTTGTTTCCGTGATCGTCATCTGACCGAGATTCTTCAGCCACCGCCGTATTGTATGATCTACGTCACAGTCGGGACGGCCCGGGCCGCGCCGCGAGCCCTGCCGTCGACCGTAGCGCCGGAACAGGGGTTGACAATGACCGTTCAGTTCATCGAGATCACGGAGGACGTCGCCGACAGGCTCCAGGTCCTCACCACACCGACGGCCTGCCAGGTCGGCGATGCACGCATGATCATCGTCGATCTGCTCGGCTCCGGTCCGTCGTGGCCGCTCTCCGTCCTCGTCGACCAGGTCTGTACCGCGTACGAGGCCCCCGACGGGGAACGCCTCATGGTCGACCTCCGCGACCGCGAGGGCATGGCCGAGTCGGACCTCCGCGACGAGCCCGCACTCCGGCACGTGACATGGGTGCGCGCCACGCGCCTCGCGCTGCGGGACCTCACCGACTCCCGTGAAGTCGTCTGGAGCCTGCACTCCGACGACCCGGACGAGGTCGACCATCCCGAGGTCGAGGTCCTGATGTCCGGCGCGGAGCCGCGCGCCTTCCGCGTCTACCTCGGGGAGCCGCTCCCCGACGGCTCGGTGTCGCTGCGGTAGTCGGTGTCATTGCGGTAGTCGGTGTCGCTGCGGTAGTACGGGCCACCGATCCCGCCCGTTCCGCGCTCGTTCGTGCCGTGCGCGTCGGTACCGTGCTCGTTCGTGCCGTGCTCCCCGGTACCGCGCTCGTCCGCGCCGCTCCGGTAGCGGACGGCCACGGCCAACATCACCGCGCCCACCGCGATGAAGGACAGCACCCGGAACAGGCCGGGCAGCGTGGCCAGGTCGAGGAACAGCAGTTTGGCCAGCGCGAGTGAGCCCAACACGAAGCCCATCCTGCGGGCGTCCGAGAGCCGGGGGCTCGGCGTGAGGATCAACCAGGCCGCGCAACTGATCCACAGCACGGTGACCACCAGATGCGCCACGAGGAAGCCGTTCCGGGACGCCCCCGCCAGGTCGCCGATCACCACGCCGGCCGCCACCACCATCACCGAGAAGGCCAGCAGCGCCACCACCGCGCCCGCCATCACCACCCTGGTGGCCTGACGCGGCATCCGCCGGGAGGCCCACCACGTCGTCGCGACGGCCAGGACCGTGACCGCGAACGCCGCCACCACGTCCCCGTAGGTCAGCTCGAGCACCGCCAGCCTCTCGTTGAGCGCGAGAAACGGCTGGTTGACGAACAGGTACACGGTCAGCGCGACCGCCGCGCCGACGCCGGCCACCCAGTCCAGCCAGCGGCGGCCCCACAGTCCGGCGGCCACGACGTACCCCGTGGCGCTGAGGGTCAGGGCGAGGCTCGTCATCTCGCGTCCGCCCAGCTCCACCCAGGCATTGAACAGCAGGACACTGCCCACGACCCCCGACACGGCGGACAGCAGGACGGGGCCCCGTTCCTGGGCTCGTCGTCCGGCCAGGACCGCGACCGTGAGGTAGGCGGCGGCCAGGACCAGCCCGACCGGCCAACCCGGCCGCAGGAGGGAGAGACCGGAGATGAGGATCAGGGGGACGGCGGTGGGGACGACGACGAGGGCCGCGTTCTCGGGCGCCGGGCGGCGGCGCACGGAGTCGTTCCAGGCGACCCCCACGCCCACGGCGGCAAAGACGAGCGCGGCCACGATGAGCGCGATCTGTTCACTGCGGTCGTGGAGGTGCGTCTGCGAGAGGTAACCCGCCAGGACCGGGGCCGGGAAGACCGACCACACCACTCTGACCGCCACCCCGAGTTCGGCTCCGAGCACGGCGGTGGCGATCGACAGGATCACCAGGAACACCGGAAGCTCGACACCCGTGGAGATGAACGGAGCCAGCACCATCGTGCCGGCCGAGACCAGACACGCGAGCAGTCCCGAGGACCATCGTTGCGCCAGGGCCATGCCCGCGAGCGCCAACCCGCCGACGAACATGTACGCCGCCGGAACCGGAATCCACTGGTAGAGGGTGGTGCAGGCGATCACATCGAGCATCGCCGCCGCCAGACCGGTGCCGACCAGTGCCAGAGCACCGGGATTGATCGGGCGTTCAGGCGTGGCCTCGTGCCGGGACTGCAGCCACAACCCGAGCCCGACCAGCACCAGCGCCAGCACCGCGGCGGCGACGACCCGCGCGATCGGCGGGAACAACCCGGCTTGAATGGCCACCACCAGCAGGAACGCGATCCCGGCCAGCATCACGGAGCCGCCGATCGCCGCGATCACCGTGGCCGCGGTCAACCGGGGCATCCGGCGTGGGCGGGGCTCTGCAGAGCGCCGCGGCCACCCGGGCTGGGCGGGGGCGGGGCCGGGCTGGGCGGGGCCGGGCTGGGCAGTTTTGGGGCCGGGCTGGGCGGGGCCTGGCTGAGCGAGGACGGGCTGCGGGCGGGGCCCGTCGACCGGACCGACAGGGCGGTATCCGCCGTGGGCGGGAACACCGGCCTGCGGGGCTCCCGCCCGCCAGACCGGGGCACGCTCCGGTCCGGGCTGCTGCGGGTAAGGCTGCTGCGGGTAAGGCTGCTGCGGGTAGGGCTGCTGCAGGTGAGGCTGCTGCGAGTCGGACTGCCGTGGGTCGGACTGCTGCCCGAGTGCCGCCAGCCCGGCCCGGACCTGCGCCATCTCGGCGGCGATTCGCCCGAGTCGGGCGTCGAGGTCCGCGAGGGTCCGTTGGATGTGGTCGGGCTGTTCCGGGTTCACCCCCGAATTCTCTCCCGCCCGGGGCCGCTCCGTCCACAGACTCCCCGAGGGCCGATGCTGGCCACAGCGCTGCGAGGCTACCCGCGGCGCCCTACCGCCGCGCGGGCTGACCCGCCGTGGCCGGCCGTGATCGCAACACCAGGATCACCCCGACCGCACTGATGGCCATCCCCACCACCGCGAGGAGGGTGATCGGGACGTCGAACATCAGCCACACCCAGAGCATGGTCGTTGGCGGGGTCAGATAGAGCAGGACGCTGGCGACCGTGGCGCCCCGGGTGCGGGTGACGAACACGTAGAGGACGTACCCGCAGAGCGTGGACAGGACCACCAGCCAGGCCACCGCGGCCCAGAACGCGGGCTCGACCGGCACCCTGCCCTGCCCGGCCAGCAGGCCCGCCACGACCAGGACGACCGCCGCCACGACCGACTGCATGGTGATGGACTGCAGCAGGGTCTCGGTCGGCCGGAGCCGTTGGGTCAGGACCGTCCCCGTGGCCAGGCTGAGCATGCCTATCGCCGGAAACAGATAGGCCCACCACGGGGCGATACCGGCACCCAGTCCACCCGAGACCACCACCACGACTCCCGCCATCCCGAGCAGCATGCCGATCCACATGCCGAGCGTCGTCCGCTCTCCGAGCAACCTGCCCGCGACTGTCGCCACGAGCAACGGCTGTAGCGCAGCGATCAGGGCCGCCGTGCCGCCGTCGACACCTCGCGCGACCCCCTCGAAGATCATGAACAGGAACACGGCTTGACTGAACAGGCCCAACACGGCCTGCCTCGCCCAGGCCCTCCGGTCGGTCAGACTCACCCCCAGGACCAGGCAGACCGCCACCAGGCCGGCCCCGAGAATCGAGAACCTCCAGCCCAGCAGCTGCAACGGGGTGCCACCGGAGCGGATGCCGAGCTCGGCACCGACGAAGCCTGAACTCCACATGATCACCAGCGCCACCGACGCCAGATGGCCGGCGTTGCGGCGGAGCGCGTCTCGGGCCGGCTGGGACATCGGCACAGCCTACGAAGGCGCTGGCCTCGTCGTCGTCGTACAGGGCGCCCCACCCCCGCCCGGCCGCGGGGCATGAACCCTACGATTACCTCCGAAGTCGCGTCCTGTGCGCCCGACCAGGTGGCCCGACGGCCATGGTGCGCACGGAACCGGTTCAGAGGAACCGACCTCAGCGTATTCAGTCCCGAGGATCTCGAGCACGTCGCTCAGGAGTTCAACGGAAGGCGTCGCAAGACCCTCGACCGGGACACACCAGCCGAGCGAATTCGCTTGCTACTAGGCTTGACCTATAAGTCCATCGTGTTGCAACGACCCCTGGAATCCGCCCAGGCCGCGCGAAAGAAAAAGTCCCCGTTAACCTGGGTGACCAAGTCAACGGGGCTTCTCTTCTGTGCGCCCGAAGGGACTCGAACCCCTAACCTCCTGATCCGTAGTCAGGTGCTCTATCCATTGAGCTACGGGCGCATTATTCATCTGTCGTGCCAGTTCAACCGGTCACCCGGTGCTCCAGCATGGCGGAGGCGAGAGGATTTGAACCTCCGGTCCCCTTTAAGGAGGACAACTCATTAGCAGTGAGTCCCATTCGGCCGCTCTGGCACGCCTCCTGGAGGCTCTGCTGAGCCAACGAGAGGTAACAGTACACACCGGTCGGCGCGGTGCGCAAAACGGCCGGACACCCCGCCGTCACCCGGTGGTCCTACTCTGTACTCATGTCCCCCGACGTGCGCAGCGACCTCGACGCCATCCCCTCATACGTCCCCGGCGCCACTGTCCCGGGCGCCGTCAAACTCGCCTCCAACGAGACCACCGCGGGGCCGTTGCCGAGCGTCGCGGCGGCCATCGCGGAGGCGGCGGCCGGGGCGAACCGCTACCCGGACATCACCGCCGGCGCGCTGGTGTCCCGGTTGTCGGAGTTCCTCGGCATCCCGTCGCAGAACGTCACCGCGGGCTGCGGCTCGGTGGCACTGTGCCAGCAGCTCGTCCAGGCGGTGTGTGCCCCCGGCGACGAGGTCCTCTACGGCTGGAGATCGTTCGAGGCCTACCCGATCATCGCGCGTATCGCGCACGCGGTCCCGGTCCCTGTCCCGAACCGGGCCGACGGCGCCCTGGACCTCGACGCGATCGCCGACGCGGTGACCGACCGGACCCGGTTGATCTTCGTCTGCACCCCCAACAACCCGACCGGACCGGCGGTCTCCCGCGCCGAGCTCACCGCCTTCCTCGACCGGGTTCCCGAGCGGGTCACGGTGGCCCTGGACGAGGCCTACTACGAGTACGTGCGCTCCGGGGACCCGGTCGACGGCGTGGCCGAGTCCATGACCCGGCCCAACGTCGTCGCCCTGCGCACGTTCTCCAAGGCGTACGGTCTGGCGGGGCTGCGGGTGGGGTACCTGACCGGACCGGTCGACCTGGTGGTGCCCGTGGGGAAGATGGTCGTCCCCTTCTCGGTGAGCTCCCTGGCCCAGGCCGCGGGGATCGCCTGCCTCGAGGCGGGCGACGAGCTCCGCGCCCGCACGGACGCCGTGGTGTCCGAACGCACCAGAGTCCGGGACGCGCTGATGGAGATCGGCCACGCCGTGCCGGAGAGCCAGGCCAACTTCGTGTGGCTGCCGCTCGGTGACGCCGCGGCCGCATTCGACTCACACTGCCGCGACCACCTCGTCGTCACCAGGTGTTTCGCCGGTGATGGCGTCAGGGTGACGATCGGCGACAGGGCGGAGAACGACCGCCTCCTGGACGCCGCCCGCGGTTTTGTGACCGGAACGTGACTCTTCCGGCGGGCTCCCGTGACCTCGCACCGGCAAGGTGGGCGGGGTTCGCCTGGGCAGGGCGGTACTCCTGCCCATGATCCCGCACGCCCGCGACGGATCGGAACCGAAGGAGCCGGATGACACAGCAGGGTTCATGTAAGGACGTGAACTCCTCAGCGGTCGATCCGTCCGGATGGCCCGGCTCACACCCCTCTGGAGACCTCGTCGGACCGGGCTCACCCCCGCTCCGCCGTACCGCGCTCCTCGCACTGGTGATCATGGCAATTGGTGCACTGGTGCTCACCCTCGCGGCGACCCCACACGCCGGCGCCCGCACCGACGAATCGAGCCGGCCGTGGACGCCCGCGGTAGAGACGCAGTCGGTGCGCATCCTCGGCATCGGCGAGTTCTCCGGGGCACTGTCGCGGCCGGTGGGGTTCCAGGGCGAACTCCGCGACGGCTCGGGGAACGTCCGGCCGGCGGGTGGTGGGGCGCACCTGGCGGCGACGGTGGGCAAGCTGCGCGACCAGGCCGGTGACGCGCTACTGCTGGCCACCGGCGACTCCATCGGCGGGACCGCACCGGAGGCGGCGCTGCTGGACGACCGGCCGACCGTCGAGTTCTTCAACCGCCTCGGTGTGGACGGTGCCGGTGTCGGGAGGCGCGAACTGGAGAAGGGTGCCGATCACATCCGCGCCCTGGTCAGGCCGGAATGCCGGACCGAGCAGGACTGCCGTGTGGACCCGCCACTGCCGCCGTTCCGTGGTGCGGCGTTCCCGTTCCTGGCCTCCAATGTGATCCCCTCCCCCGACTCCGCGCCCACCTTCCCCTTCGCGATCCACCGCATCGGCGACGTCCGCGTGGGGGTCGTGGCGATCACCCTCCCCTCCGACAGCACCCCCGAGACCACGACCCGGCTCGCCGACCCCGTCAGGGCGGTCAACGAGACCGTCGAGTCGCTGCAGTTCCTCGGCGTGGAGGCGATCGTGGGCCTGGTGCAGTCCACCACCGTGCACGGCAACCTCGACCCCGGTGCCTGTCCGGACGAGCTCACCGAGCTGGACCTGGTCAAGCGCCTGGACCCCGCAGTCGACGCGCTGATCGTCGGCGCCTCCGGAGGGCCCGCCACCTGTCGGGTGCTGGACTCGGAGAACGACGAGCGGGTGGTGGTGGCACCCGCGTCCCACGGCCGGTCGGTCACGGTCATCGACCTGGCCGTCGACCCCTCCACCGGCGACGTCGTCCGCCCGCAGACCTCGGCGTTCAACCAGACGGTGAACCTCGACATCGCACCCGACCCCGGTACCGAGGAACTCGTGCGACAGGCCGGTGCCGCCGCCGCTCCGGAAGCCCGCACACCCCTCGGGTCCGCCACCGAGACGATTCCCCGGGGGATGGACGCCAACGGGGAGTCCCCGCTGGCCAACATCATCGCCGACTGCCAGCTCCACGCCACCCGGGGCCGGGGTGCACAGCTCGCGCTGTCCAACCCGGACTCGCTGCGTACGGACATGCCGCAGGGCCCCCTGGACTACGCGACCCTCCATACCGTCCAGCCCTACGGTGACCGCCTCTACCTGGTCACCGTGACGGGTCAGGAGCTCCAGGACGCGTTCGACCACTTCGCCGACGACATCGGTGACAACGGCCCGGCGGTGTCATCGAACGTGCGCTACACGGTGGACACGCGGCGCCCGGCCGGCGCCCGCGTGACCGAGCTCCTGGTCGACGACGAACCGGTCGATCCCGGCCGGGAGTACACCGTCGTGGTCAACGAGTTCCTCTCCTCCCCGGAGTTCACGGGCTCACCCCTCGCCGAGCGCGGGGACCGCCGTGAGGCCGGCCTCACGGACATCGACGCGCTGCTCCGGTACGTCACCGAGGAGGGCCCGCTGCGCGCCCCGGATCTCGGGCGGGTGCAGGTCGTCGACTGATGACCAGTCCGGCGGCGACAGTCGCCCGGCGGGGACCTCTCCGCTCACCGTGGGTCTCTTAGTATTTTCCCGCTCTACATCCTAAGATCGATTTCATTACCCGATCCGGCACCCCTCACCGGAGCGGTGCGATTAGCCGATGCCTGCAGCAGGAGCTGTTTCGCGGCCCAGCCTGATAGAAACCTGAGAAAAAGGGTGGTCATGCCTCAGCGACGACGTTCTCCAGGGCCGATGAGAGCCGCTCGGATCGGCATGGGCCTGACGACCGTCCTGGCGATCAGCTCCGGATGCGTGACCACCGGCGCGGCGCCGATCGTGGTCACCGACCTGGGTGCCCCCGCCAGGCTCGACGAGGTCACCGTCCAACGGTTCGAGTACCCGACGCACGACACCCCGGATCCGGAACAGAACTGGGCGGACCTCTATCTTCCCGCCGGCGAACAGCGGACCGACTCGATCCCCCTCGCGGTCCTCATCCACGGTGGGTCCTGGCAGGACCAGATCGGGGCCGACTCCTTCGATCCTCTCGCCCGTAAGCTCGCCAGCCGTGGGATGGCCGTCTACAACATCGAGTACCGGCGGGTGGGTTCCGGCGGCGGATGGCCCACCACGTTCCACGACGTCGCGAACGCACTGGACCACGTGGCCGAAGTGGACAAGAAGTTCCCGCAGATCACCACCGACGACGAGCTGGTGGTGGGGCACAGCGCGGGAGCTCAACTCGCCGTCTGGGGCGGCACCCGCCACCTGCTGGATGACGACGAGGTCGGCGCGAAGCCGGCGTTCCGCCCGACGCGGGTGGTCTCGATCGCCGGGCCACTGGACATGGTCTACGCGGCCACCCACGGCGACGACAGGATCGTCGCGGCGATGGGAGGCACTCCGGCGCAGGTACCGGGCCGCTACGCGAAGGTGGATCCCATCCAGAACATCGACCCCGCCACCCCGGTGGTCGCCATGCACGGCGCACGCGACGTCACCGTGACACCGGAGAACTCCCAGCGCTACGTTGACGCGGTCGTCCAGGCCGGGGGGAAGGCCAAGATGATCCTGTTCAACGACGAGGACCACGTCTCCCTCATGTCCGGGGACTCCCGCGCCTACCCGCGGGTGCTCGAGATCATCCGCCACGTGTCGGCGGCGGATCTCAACGAGACGACCGCCTGACCCCGGCTAGTGGCCGGGGCCGGCCCGGCCGGGGCGACGCCAGCAGTGTGACCGCGTGGAGCGGAGGTCAGGCCAGGACCGAGTCGAGCCAGCCGAACATCCGCGCGTCGGTGAGTTGCCTCGCCAGTGGCTGACAGTGGAAGTTGGCGCCCTCGGCCGCGGTGAACCTCTCCAGATCGGTCGGACCGCCGGCGCGGCCCGCGAGCTGTTCGGACTGGCCGGGCCAGAACTGCTCGTTCTCGGGGTCCGTGACGAGCAGCGGGGTGCTGATCCGCGCCGTCTCGTCGCTGGTCAGCGAGTAACGGTGCACCTCCGTGAGGGTGTCGAAGTAGCTCTGCCGCATGTAGGGGCGGGCACGGAACGTCCAGGTGCGCGCGGTCGAGGGGGAGAACTTCATCCCCAGGGACATGTCGCGGTCGAACGCCTGCTTCTTCCCCGCCCGGAACTGCGACATCAGACTGGAGGGGATGTTCGCGCTCCAGGACGCCGCCACGTCGACCACCCCGGGGTCGGCGATCGCCGCGGCGAACCGGTGCTCGTACGCCAGCGCGCGCGGGACCCAGAAGCCGCCCTGGCTGATGCCGTAGAGGGCGAGCCTCCCGGCATCGACGTCGGCGCGTTGTAGGAGGAAGTCGACCACCGGGGTGAGCACGGCCTCCCAGTCCGGGCGGAAGCCGATCCCGCGCTCGAACAGCATCGACTGCTGCCCCGGGCCGTCGAAGATCAGGACGTTGTACCCGCGGGCCAGTGCGCCGGCGGCCCCGTTGTGCCAGAGCCCGCTGGTGGCTCCGTCGCTTCCGTTGACCATGACCAGCGTCGGCCCGCGACCGGAGTCAGCGGCCGGGCGGAGAAACCACCCGGGCATGGAGTCCTGTTCGTAGGGTATCGACACCCGCTCGACCACCCGGTTGGTCGTGTCGACGAAGCGCTCCCAGCTCGATCGTTGCAGGGTGAAGGTGGGCAGTAGCTGATCGTCGGACGGCAGACCACTCACGGAGTTCACCGCGACGGCGAGATAGGTCGACGCCCGCAGGTACGCCATCGACGCGCTCACGGTTCGTCCCGCCGTCATCTCGTCGTCGGCGATCGCCCTGACCCTGCTCCCGAGGTCGTGCCACGCGTGGAACCAATGGTCGTGATCGCCGTCACCCACACCGTCCATGGTCGCCAGCACCTCACCGGCCTCGGCAGCGCCGTAGGCGACCGCGCCGAGCAGACCCCGCACCTCGTAGTCGAAGTCGGGATTCTTGTAGAAACCCTTGCTCAGCGCCCTGTGGGGGCGCGCAGAGAAGAAGGTCGACATGGTCAGGTCCCCTGACAGTTCGAGGCGGGGGGCGCGCCGGCGAACCGATCGGTGAGGAACTGGGCTGTCTGCGCCTGGAAGGGCACAAAGGCCTCGGAGTGGCCGAGACGGTCGTACTGGGCGTAGGTGACGGCGACCCCGCGGGTGCAGTACTCGTGCGCCAGGCCGGCCACGTCCGCGGTCACCATGACCGAGTCGCCGATCCCGTCGACGTTGCCCACGGCGAGCAGCATCGGAACCCGTGGCGTGCCCGTAGTGCCCATCACGTTGTCCCCGATCGCGCTCACCACCGCCGGGATGTCCAGTAGCGACGTGTACGGGGCACGGACCATCTGGGCGTCGGTGAGTCCGGGGTAGTCGGCGGCGAAGGCGTTGATGCACTGCGAGCTGACGGTGTCGACGAGCTGTCGGCCGTAGTCGGACAGGAAACTGTCGGTGTCGATTCCATATGCCCGCTGATAGGACACGACGAGTGCGGGGATGACCCCGGCCCACGTGGCGCTCCCGCTCACATACGGCAGGTTATGTGCGACGTTCACGGGGAGCCCGCCGGCGGCCGCTCCGACGATGTTGAGTTCCGGCGCGTAGGTCGGCGCCATCTCGGCACCCCACTGGGTGGGGACGGACCCGCCGGAGTATCCGGCCAGCCCGACCGGGGTCGAGGCGGGCAGACCGAGGTGGTCGATGGTCGCGCGGACGCCGTCGAGTGCGGCGTAGGCGGACTGTCGCCCGATCGTCCACTCCAGGTCGGGGCCCTCGTAGTCGGGGACGACGACGGTGAATCCGGCCGCGAGGTACCCGGCGATGACGCCCTGCTCGGCGATCCCCGCCTGGCCGGGGGTGCCGTTGCCGGTCAGGGTGTAGGAGGGGTCGCATTCGGAGCCGAGGGCGTCGTAGGCCATGTGGTAGGAAATCAGCTTGGCGGGCCCCGGGACCAGCGGGCTGAGGATCGTCGCGACCGTGGCGCTCGGTCCACCCGCCTGGTCGGTGGTCCGGTAGAGCACCTGGGTGCTGGCGAGCGGTGTGGCGCGTTCGAGCGAGCCGTAGGTCATCGATCTGCTGTCGATCACCGTCCCCGGCGCGAGATCAGCGATCGGCCCGTCGGGGGTGTAGAACGGGTCGGCGGACGGGAGGGGCACGGGTGGCGGGGTGGCGGACTGAGCCGCGGCCGATCCCGTCCCGGCGCCGAGACCCGCGCAGAACAGCAGCAGGAGGGCGAGGGCGCACGCGGCACCCCGACGCATCTGGTGGATGGTGGTGCTGGTCCCGCTCATGGCGCACTCCCGGCGTCTCGTCGCGCTCAACGGATGATGCGGTGGGGACCGGGTCGTCGGTCGACAGCGGTGGACGGGCCCGCACCCTCACTACGATGGTGTCGCACATCATCCCAGCAGCGCAGGCCGTTTGTAAACAGGTTATTATCCGGCCGATCCGTCGAGCTCGTCGAGCAACTCGACCGCCGCGCGGGCGTACTCGCCGATCCACCGGTCGTGGATCCGCTTGATCGGCAGCGGCGCGAGTGACAGGTGGCGCTCGCGGCCGATCCTGCGCCCCGTCACCAGGTCGGCCCGCTCGAGCACGCGCAGGTGCTGCAGCACCGTCGTGCGGTCACTGTCGGGGAACAGGGCGCAGAGCTCGCCGGTCGTGCGCGGTGAGTCCTTGAGGGCGTCCAACATGCGCCGCCGGATCGGGGCGGCGAGCGCCTTGAACACGGCGTCGTCATCGCCCGGACCCTTGCGCTCAGCGGCTGACATGTTGTAAATATACAACATGTCTGAGGAGCTGAACGAACTGACCTTCACCGTGTCGGCGCGCGTGGGCCGGCCCGTCGACGAGGTCTACGAGGCCGTGGCCGACCCCGCGCAACTGTCCCGCTACTTCACCACCGGGGGCGCCCGTGGCCGGCTCGAACCGGGCGTGGTGGTCTCGTGGGAGTTCGCCGACTTCCCTGGCCGATTCCCGGTGACGGTGGTCGAGGCCGATCCACCCCGGCGACTGGTCATCAGATGGGAGGGCGTCGAGGCCATGGACACCGAGACCACCACGGTCTTCGAGTTCGAACCGATCGACGACGGCGCGCGCACGCTGGTCACGATCACCGAGCGGGCCTGGCGCGTGACGCCCGGCGGCGCGGAGAACGCCTTCGGCAACTGCGAGGGGTGGACGATGATGCTCACCGCACTCAAGGCATGGGTCGAGCACGGCATCAATCTGCGTGAGGGCTTCTACTCCTGAGCCCGCACGGGGCGGAAGGGAAGGATTCCCCCTCGTTGCTTAAGCCCTTGCCAGTAGCGGGTGTGCACACCCCCGAACCGGCGTGGGCGCTCCTTGCAGGTGTCCGGCCGGACACGCCGAGGGGTCACGTCCAAGCTCGCACCCTCACCGGGCGGGCTACTCGACGTGCCGTGACGCGGTGGCGGGAAATAGACCGTGGGAAACCGTGGGAAGGGCTACTAGCCACTGATCCCCGTAGGCGTTCCTTCAGCCGTGCAGCGGCCCATACAGGATTCCACGGGTGCGGTTCAGCGGAGGATGCGAAGCTCATCGAGGCGAACCACGCGACGACGAAAGGTGCCCGGTGCTCCGCATTCAGTATGAACCGATGACGGCAACCAGGAACGACATGGGAGAGGTGACGACCCACGAAATTCAGGCCTGGAATTCGACGACACAGCAAGGCGCAGCGCGTCTGTTCATGCCCTTGAACTCAAACATTGAAGAGGGCGACCTAGTCGACATCCCCAGGCCGAACGGGCGAACAAAGCGCGTGCGAGTCACCCAGGTGAGCCATCACGACGCCTCCCGCGTCGGAATGCCTCGAGGCGGTACCGATCTGTCGCATACCGAGGTCAGTTACGAGCTCGCCCAGGACGCGGTCGTGCACAAGCCTCGACCGGTCGACCTACCGGGCCTTCACCCGCTCGTATCTGCCGCAGCTGGGAGCAAGTACGCTGCTGGCCACTTCGGCGCCGCAGTGTTCGCCGCACTCCGCGCGATCGACAACCGTGTCAAGAGACTAACCGGATTGGACAAGACCGGGCAGGGGCTCATGGCCGTGGCGTTCAAGTCCGACTCCCCCCAGCTAGACGTCACAACGGACGGAGTCAGCGATCAGACTAGCGCGGACGAGCGGGACGGCTACCGTTTCCTGTTCATGGGCGCTATCGCAGCCCTCCGCAACTTCCACGGCCACGAAGAGCACGAGACGACCCCAGAGGTGGCGATGGAACAGCTCGCCGTGGCGAGCCTCCTCATGCGCCGGCTGGACCTCGCAGAGGCTCGCCTCGACTAACTGCCACAGCACCAATTGTGTCGCTGCAGGCCATCGCCACTCACCGTCGGCTCCCCTCGAATCTGCTTCCCCAATTTCGAACGCCGCCAGCGCACACACCTGACAGCATTGGCGGATGCGCTCACGAGTCGATCACGCCGGAGTATGGATCCCGTGGCCGGGCGGTGGGGATTTCAACGACGGCCCAGCACTCGCACTGGGGAGCTTCAAAGCGATGGGCGTCGACCTAACGAGCCGGCTCGTTGTTCTCAACCAAAAGGGCCAAGACGAGCAGCACCCGATCCTCCAGCGCTTCGGAGGACCCGGCCACACGGTCACACCACGAAGCCGGAACGCGGTTCACGGCCGGTTCGCTGCGGTCATCGCAGCTTGGCCGACGAAAGACACCCTCGACGTAGCAGTTAACGCCGCGACCGGGGGCACACTCGCGGTGCTCGACTGGGGCCAGGACAGCAACGAGGGATGGGCCACTGCTACCCAAGCGTTCAATGCCCGAACCGGCGAACGATTGCCGGCTCTCGACACCGAACTAGCGACGGTCTTTGAACACCTGCTGTTCCACGACCGCGAAGTGAGCATGGGCCGCACTACACGAGAGGGCCGCACCGTCGTCCAACCGGCGTTGCGCGAACTGAAAGCAGCGGGGTTCGACTTCCAATTTGTCGGCTCGTATTGCATAGCAAACGGCTACCACGCGAGCGGCCTCAAGCGGCTCAAGGAGCACTACGACGCAGCCTGACTCCACGGACCGCCAAACTTGTAATCGGGTTCAGGGACGGGGCCGGAGCCGTCCACGACCGGGGTGAGGTCGAGCAGGACGGAGTCGAACGACGAGGAGCCGTCGCCGCGGGTCGAGGTGCCGGCTGGGGGCTCGAGGCCGTCGCTCAAACCACTTTCCACGAGAGTTGCGTTGGCGGATCGAGAAGGTCCGGGCGCGCGACCCTTGTGCGGGAGAGCAGTCCCCGCCTCACTCCGCGCGCTTGTGTAGTCATCGTTCGAGTACACACGCACATCGCTTCCGTCGGGACCAGCTCATTACTTGCACTCTCCATTCTCCAAGCCTGAGCCGCGAGGGGCCGGTGCGGCACCCGTGGGGCACGCTGCTCGTCAGTTGCGATTCATCCCATGGGCGCGGCTGTCGAGCGCCAGCTTCCAGAACGATTCGCGCTTGAGGACGGTCTCAGCCTTCGTCTTGGGATCGAAAATCTCAATGATCGAGTACTGGAAGTTGTCGATGATATGCCCATCGCCGAGATTGAGGCGCATCTGCTCCAACTCCCTATTACCGCCGGTGAGGTTGCGCAGGCGCCCATAGCTCGACCACCGCTGCCATAGCCCGTTGGCTTCTCCCGAAGCCGATCCGACGTAAAGCCGGCCACTGCTCAGATCCGTGATCACATAGACGCCCTTCACAATCGAAAGGGCGCCCTTCCAACTGGGTTCGTCGTTTGCAATAATGCGCTGGAGTTCGTGATGCTTGAGCCTGACGTTCTGATAGCCGGGGAACGTGCCGAGCTTGGTGTCCGGAGCCAATTCGTGCACCACCGGATAGAGGGTGCTGTCCTGCAGCGTCTCGTACCACCGCAAGTACAGGTCTCGTCCCACCGGCTTCTTGAGCTTCACTATCAGTCGCTTGACATACTCCGCGTGGAGGGGCATGGGAGTCAGCTCGTACCCGGGCCCTCCGATGAGGTCTGGCACGACCGGCGCGACGCCGAAGAATCCGCCGAAGATGAAGTATTGCGGGCCGTAAGGGTAGTACTGGGCGAAGCTCAGCAGGAACTGGGCACGATCGAGGTTGTTGTTCTGATGGCGCTCTCGGTGCCTGTTCATGTTCAGCCAGTCCTCGGGATCATCCGCGAGAAGTAGGTCCCATGCCTCCGCGCCGCCGATTCCGGCGCGGATATTGAACTTCACCTTGGTCAGGCCCGGATCGGGCACCGTCATAAACTCAGTGAACTTGATCATTGCCGTTCTCTCGTTCTTCCGACCTGATGTCACTGACAATCGGGCATGTCTTCTAACTTGTGAATCCCCCCAAGGTGGTCATTGGGGGCCCTACTTTGTTACCGCTTCGTCGACATCAACCGTGAGGATCGGGCATTACCGTTGTGGCGCTAATTAACCGGGGTGTTAAGCGGGATGCACCTGGCGCCGTTCGCGTACACCTGATTCAGATTTTCGACTTCGGTCAATCTGGCAAGTAATTCGTCCGCTTTTTTGTCGGCCTCCGGTTCAGAGTCGTTTACGACCAATGAAACTGATTCAATGACTACTCGATCCGCAGAGTTTATCGCCAGGAAAAGACCCCGGTTGTCCACGAGCGACCGCGTTCTCGCTAGGTTCTCGAAATACGCCCCATGCGCGTGAGTGTAATTCTCCCAAGCCGATCGGAATAGGGCTGGATCTTCCTTACGTGGAACAGACGCGAGAAAAGTGGCGGCATTGGTCAGTCGCCGTGTGGCCGCGACATATGCGATAACCGCGTCCACCCTCAGTCCGTGGGCGTCGATCTTAGTCTTCAACTTCGCAGAGCGATAAGCGATGAGAGCGGCACCTATCACCCCAGCGGCTGCCAGAATGGTGGCGAGGGGCTGAGCCCACCAGTGGTCAGACGTCCCGCCGCTATCCGCGAGTACGTAGAGCATCATGGAGAGAACGGTAACCGCAATACAAATTTGCTGCCAGCTTGCGTCATGCTGGTTGCCCGGCTGGCGGAAGCTACACCTAAACTGCCTTAACCGAATCTGCCCTGGCCCTGCCTGCAACTCTCATCAAGAGCCACGATTGAGACTCGAGCCAGATTTCTAATCATGGAAACCGCGCCTGAACAGGAAATTCCCTGATTCACTGCGGAAGTGGAGGGATTTGAACCCCCGGTGCTGTTTAGGCACGCTCGCTTTCAAGGCGAGTGCATTCGGCCGCTCTGCCACACTTCCTCGTCGTCGGCCACGACACACCCGGGCCGCGCGGTTCCACGTGGAACACGCGCTGACGACGCTGCTCATCGTAGTGGACCCCTCGCGCTGACACCCAGCCCGGCTGCCGACCGGGGCCATCGCGGCTACGGTCGAGGGCATGAAGGCCATCGAGTATCGCAACGGTCCCGATTCCCTGCAGCTGACCGAGGTCGACGATCCGGTCCCCGGTCCCGGCGAGGTCCTCGTCGACGTGGCGGCCACGGCCGTCAACCGCGCGGACCTGCTGCAGTCCAAGGGCCTCTACCCGCCGCCGCCCGGCGCGTCGGAGATCCTCGGCCTCGAGTGTTCCGGTCGGATCTCAGCGGTGGGCGAAGGCGTGGAGGGACTAGCCGTCGGCGACGAGGTGTGCGCGCTACTGGCCGGCGGCGGGTACGCCGAGAAGGTCGCTGTTCCGGCCGGACAGGTGATGCCGGTGCCGGCCGGTGTGTCATTGCACGAGGCCGCGACCCTCCCCGAGGTGGCGTGCACGGTGTGGTCCAACCTCGTCATGACGGGCGGACTCGGCCGCGGCGTCCTGACGGCGCACGCCCGCTGGGGAGACACCGAGCTCGGTGCGCCGCGCGTGTTGATCCACGGCGGGGCCGGCGGGGTCGGCTCCCACGCCATCCAGGTCTGCCGCGCGCTCGGCGCCCGCGTGGCCACCACCGCCGGAGGTCCAGAGAAGGTTCGGAAGTGCCGCGATCTCGGTGCCGACCTGGTGATCGACTACCGCGAGGAGCGGTTCCCCGACCGGGTCAAGGAGTGGACCGACGACGACGAGCGAGGCCGTGGCGTCGACCTGATCCTCGACGTGATGGGCGCAAAATACCTCGAGCCCAACATCGCCTCACTCGCCCCGGACGGCCGACTGATCGTGATCGGCATGCAGGGCGGCATGAAGGGGGAGCTGAACCTGGGCGCCCTTCTCCCACGCCGCGCCGGCGTACTGGCCACCAACCTCCGGGCCCGCCCGATGGACGGCCCCGGCGGCAAGACCGGCATCTGCCGGGAGGTGGTAGACCACGTCTGGCCGATGATCGCGGCGGGAGACGTGACCACCCGCGTCTCCCGCGAGATACCGCTGGAGCAGGCCGCGGAGGCGCTGGCCCTGCTGGAATCGGGCGAGAGCCACGGAAAGATACTGCTGACCGTCGATTGACCGAGGAGAGAACCGACGATGTCCACCACCGCCGACCCAGACGGCCCCCGGGACCCGCGAACTCCCGCCACCTCCATGACCGCGAGCCGCCGGATCGCCGCCCCTCCGTCGGAGATCTTTGCGCTCCTGGCGGACCCGACCCGCCACAGGGACACCGAACCCGGCGACTGGGTGCGTGACGCGGTCACGTCGGACTCCATCAGAGGCGTCGGGGACGTCTTCGTGATGAACATGTACATCGAGGCCGCGAGCCGCCACTACGTCATCCACAACGTGGTCACGGCATTCGACCCGGACCGCACGATCGAATGGGAGCCGGGCCGGCCCGACGAGACCGGGCGGATCTCCACCGGTGGGTGGCGCTGGCGATACGATCTGGCCCCCGCGGGCGAGTCCACCGATGTCACCCTGAGCTACGACTGGTCCGCCACGCGGGAGGAACTGGCCGATGAGATCGGCGGGATGCCGCCGTTCGGCCCCGACTTCCTCGACGCGTCGTTGGCATCGCTCGAGTCGGCGGTGGTGCGTTGAGCTGGGCCGACGAGCTGGTGCGATGACTAGGTCGCCGGTAAGCGCTCGAGCGTCTCGAGCACGTCGTCGCACCAGCCGACCCACGCCTGCTCCACCTGGATGCCCAGCGTGAGCACCCGGTGCTGGAGCAGGTCGCGGGCGTTCCCCGGATCGGTCCGGGCGAAATCCCGATCCTCGATCTCGCGATAGCGCCGGAGGTTCGCCGCCCGCTCGTCGCGGTGGTGGACCACCGCCTCGCGGACCTCGTGGACCGCCCCCGTCGCGGCCGCGGCCCGTACCCGTACCGCCATGGTGGAGCGCATCGGGTCGGGCTCGTCGACCTCGCGGATCCACTCGAAGAGCAGCCGCCTGCCCCCGTCGGTGACCTCGAACCGGCGGGGATTTCCCCGTGAGGGCGCGCCCTCGAGCGGGAGCTCACGGATCAGCCCGGACTCTCCGAGACGGTCGAGCTCCCGGTAGATCTGCTGGTGGGTGGCCGGCCAGAAGTACCCGATGGACTTGTCGAACCGCCGCGCCAGCTCGATCCCGCTGCCCGCACGCTCGGTGAGCGAGGTGAGGATCGCGAACTTCAGTGACATGGGCTCAGCGCGCAGCCAGCGCGGATGCGGCCTCGTCGTACTCCGTGCGCAGGCGCCCGACCAGGTCGCGGACAGTGCCCGCCGAGGTCACCGCGCCGACGCCCTGTCCGGCGCCCCAGATGTCGCGCCACGCCTTGGAGTCGGTGGTGCCGCCGGTGCCGAAGTCCATCGCGGACGGGTCCGAGACCGGGAGATCGTCCGGGTCCAGTCCTGCGGCCTCGATGCTGCCCCGCAGGTAGTTCCCGTGGATTCCGGTGAACAGGTTGCTGTAGACGATGTCCTCGGCCTTGCTCCGGACGATCATCTGCTTGTACTCCTCGGCGGCGCGGGACTCCTCGGTCGCGAGGAACGCCGAACCGACGTACGCGAGATCGGCTCCCGCCGCCTGCGCGGCGAGGATCGACCGACCGTGCGCGATGGCACCGGACAGCAGCAGCGGGCCGTCGAACCACTCGCGGATCTCCTGGAGCAGCGCGAACGGTGACTGGGTACCGGCGTGGGGGGCGGGGCCCGCCCGCCCCCCCCCCCCCCCCCCCCCCCCCCCCAGCCCCCCCCCCCGACCTCACCGTCCGCCCATTCGCAGTGCCCGCCATCGCGAAATACGGACATGCACACGGAGACGAAGAAGCGGTCGCAGCGCCCGAAATACCTCCGCGACACCGGTGTGTGGTGGGACAACTGGGTACCGGTGGCGACGACGGGCTGGGGTGCGCTGTTCGTCATCGCGCCGCTGATCGTGGCGCACTTCTTGGTCTGGGTCACCGGCGGGCGTACTACCGACAGCCATACGGATGACGCTCCCTCAGGCGATGCCAACCCTCGGACTGGTGAGCTGAGTAGTAGTCCGGAAAATTCCGTCGAATCTTGGAGAGGTTCTCCCCCACCTCCTGCAACCTCATACAGACGGCGTCGTGCGCCATCAGCGAGGCGAGGAATTCCGTCTCAGACTCGGGGGCGTAGCCGGCGACCCTGGTGGCTGCAGCGATCGCCATGTCGAGGTATGGGAGCGGTGACTTCATATAGGGAGCTCAATCAGCTCCGGCTCGACGAACGGCCGGAACGGTGCCTTGATCGACGTGAGGACGTCGAATGGCCGGCCCACCACCTTTTCCAACTCCTCACCCAGTCGGAAGATCACTCCGTAATCGACGGGGCCTTCCATCTCCACGAGCAGGTCGATGTCGCTCGCGGGGGTCAACTCGCGGCGGGCCGCGCTACCGAATAGCCGAGCCCGACGCACACCGAAGGCACGCAACACGTCCAGGACTGCCTGCTCTTCGGGCAGGTCATATGTGGCGTTCGTGGCAGCGACACCCATGGGTTCACCGTACCGGTACCGCCGCGAACTGGGACGATTCCGAGTCCCCCTCTGGACGGCGACAGATCTTGTCGAGGTCCTCGACGACGACGAGGTGGCCGCGCATGTCTCGGGATTTCGCGCCATTGGGGACTCAGGTCGCTCGTATCTATGCGCCCCGGGTGCGACGCTGCATACAGGTCCGGTCCAGGAGATGGAGCATGACGATGTATTCGAGAGCTATGCCCGCGGCGTTCGTGCTCGCTGTCACGCTGACCCTGAGCGGGTGCGCCTCCGGGGCGGTCTCACCGACTCCGGTTGCCGCGACACCGTCCTCGCCCAGCGAGTCAACATCCGGCGGATCATCCGGCAGCGAGTCCGCGCCCAGCGCGACGTGTGTTCGCGATCCAGAAGCGGTGATCGCATCCACTCTCCCGGCCGGCGCCAGTGGTCCGGTGGATGACACCCTCGCCGCGGAATTGGCGGCGGCAGCAGCGGAGGGATTCGCCGACGCGTCGGCCCCCGGGGCGCTCGTCGCGGTGCAGACGCCGGAGGGGACGTGGCAGGCGGCGTTGGGGACCGCGGACCCTGACACAGATGCACCGATGGCCCTGGACATGCACCAGCGAATCGGCTCGCTCACCAAGACGTTCACCGGAACGCTCATCCTCCAACTCGTCGAGGACGGCCTGCTGTCGCTCGATGACCGGGTCGACCAGTACTTCGACGACGTCACCTATGGCGACCAGATCACCGTCGAGATGCTCGTGAACATGACCAGCGGCATCTCCAGTTACTCACTGAATCCGGAGTTCCAGGACCGGCTCTTCGCTGATCCCTCCAGCGTGTGGACGCCCGAGCAGTTGATCGCCGAGGGCGTATCGCTTCCGCCGCAGTTCGCGCCCGGCGAGCAGTTCGACTACTCCAACACGAACTTCATCATGCTGGGGCGCATCGCCGAGATGGTGACGGATGACAGCTACGAGAACCTGCTCCGTGATCGGATCATCGAACCGCTCGGTCTCACGGGCACGGCCATGCCGTCGGCGACGGAGGTGGCGTTGCCGGAACCGAGCCCTCGCGGCTTCACGCTCCAGGGCACGCCCGATGACTCGTTCGTCCCCGTCGACTCGACCAACTGGAACCCGACGTGGGGGTGGTCGGCGGGTCAGATGACGTCAACGCTTCCCGACATGGTGCGGTGGGCACGTGCGCTCGCGACCGGCCACGACGTTCTCGGCCCAGACCTGCAACTCGAGCGTCTCACGGCGATGGCTCCGGACGGTGGGTACGGCTACGCGAGCGGCTGCATCGACGGATGGTTCGGGCACACGGGCGAGCTACCGGGCTTCAACACCACCGCCTACTACGACTCGCACACCGATTCGGCCGTGGCGGTGTTCACGAACAGCGACATCCCCTCGGGCGAGTGTGCGGAGTCCAAGACGCTGCCGACCGACCCGAGGACGCTACCGTGCATGAATCCGGCGGTGCGCATCTTCGTCGAGGTATCGGAAGCCCTCGGTCATCGGTTCGAGGCGCTGCCCGCGTCGTAGCTGCCTGGTCGGCACGACGCCTTGGCCTCAAGACGACCTCAATCGCGATTCAGGTAGTGCACGACCGCCTGGACGCGTCGGTTCCCCTCGCCGTCGAGCGGCAGGTCCAGCGCATCGTAGATGCGGGAGATGTGCTGGACGACTGCTTTCTCGGTGAGGAACAGGTCGGCGGCGATGCTGGCGTTGTTCCGTCCCTCCGCCACCAGGGAGAGCACCTCGAGCTGCCGTGGGGTGAGGCGACCGAGCGCCTGCTGCGAGGGACTCTTCCGGCCCAGCATCACGGCCACGACCTCGGGATCGAGCGCCGTGCCCCCGGCCCGCACCCTGTCGAGATCGGCCAGAAACGTGTCGATGTCGGCGATGCGTTGCTTCAGTAGGTAGCCGACTCCCCCGGCGCCGGCGGCGAGCAGGTCGCGCGCGTAGCGGCTGTAGACGTGCTGCGAGAGCACGACGACGGCCATCTCGGGGTGTCGCCGGCGGATGTCCAGGGCCGCGAGCATCCCCTCCTCGGTATGCGTGGGCGGCATACGGATATCAGTGATGACGAGGTCCGGCATCAGCGTGTCGACCGAATGGTCGAGTGCTCGGGTATCCGCCACGGCCGCGAGCACCTCGTGGCTACCCTCCCGCAGAACCAGTTCCAGTCCACGGCGGATGAGGGCCTCGTCCTCGGCGATCACGACGCGCACGGCAGCTCCACTCGTAGAGTCGTTCCGTCGCCGTCGACGCTGACCAGGTCGACTCGTCCACGCAGCGTCTCGACACGGTCTCGCAGGCCTCGCATCCCCGAGCCGTTCTCGACACGGGCGCCCCCGACCCCGTCGTCGCACACCCGGATGCGCACGTGCGTGTCGTCCCTACGCAGTCGGACGGTGACCGCTGTTGCCCGCGAGTGCTTCACAACGTTCGTGAGCGCCTCGGCGACCACGAAGTACGCGGTGCTCTCGACGAGCCGGGGAAGGCGTTCATCGGGAAGGTCCGCGTCGAGGCGCGTGGGGATGGGCATCCGATCGGTGAGGTCTTCCACCGCCGCCTCCAGTCCGCGCTCGATCAGGGCGGCGGGTACGAGTTCGTGCACGAGGGTGCGGAGCGTCTCGGAGGCGGCGTCGATCTGTCGGCGAAGGCGGGTCGCCCCCTCCTTGACGGGGACGGTGGCGTCGGCTGTCATCGCGAGCCGCTGTGCATCGAGGGCGAGCAGCAGCAGTTGTACCTGCAATCCGTCGTGGAGGTTCCGCGCGATCCGGTGCCGTTCGCGGTCGGCTGCCACGATGATCCGTTCACGCGAATCGATGAGTTCACGGTGGCTGGTGAGCAGCTCGGTCGTCAGCCGCTCTCGTTCCACGGCGATGGCGACGACGTTGCCGGCGGTGCGCACCAGGGCCGGATCGGTGAGCAGGGCCGAGTCATAGTCGATCGCGCCGATCGTCCGGTCGCCGAGGCGGATCTCCTGCCACCCTCTCGTCGCACTGCCGGCGACGTCGTGGTCCGCACGCGGCACGCCCGTATCGTCGACGAATCCTTCGCGGTCGTCGGACCGGAACCACAATGTCAGCGACGGATCGCCGAGCGCCCGTGCGAGTGCGGCGCGCACTTTGTCGCGGCCCGACTGCGCGGAGCCCAGCCAGGTCCCGAGCTCGAGCAACTCTCCGGTGCGAGCGAAATCCCCGCGCAGGAGTCCAAGAAGAAAGGCGATCGGCAGGAGACCCACGACCAGGAACTGCAGTGCTCCCCTGACGCTCGGATCCATGCCGAAGACCCCACTGAGCACGAGGGAACTGAAGGGGATGAACAGCATCGCGCCGATGCCGTAGGAGAACAGCGGGATGAGCACGCGCCGGTGGCGTCGGTCGGCGCGCCGCAGTCTGGACACGAGGATCACGACGGCGGCGGCGACGACCGCGAGACCGCTGACGGACGCCAGCGTGCGGCTGGCCGCCGCCACCTCGGGAAGATCGGCGACCGCGAACGGCGGATAGGTACCGGTCGGGTCGAAGAGGTAGCTCGGTGCCTCCAGCACCAACGAGAACACATAGGCGAACGCCACAACGGCCCGGGCCGGGAGAGTCCGGAGCTGTCCGGTGGGGAAGGCGAGCAGCAGGTGCACCATGGCGGCGAGAGCCAACGTCGCCGTGACGGCCCCCACTGCCACCAGGGCGGGCACCTCCGTGTTGGCCACTCCAGCGAGGAACACGGTGAGCCCCACCCACAGGATGAGCGCACCGAACGGATTGCTGGGCCGATGTCGCCACGCGATCAGCCCGGCGACGAGATAGCTCCAGAACACGAAAGGCATGGCTATCAGCAGCCCACCGACCGGCCCGTCCAGTGGCATCGCCGCCAGTTCGAAAAGCCCCAGTGCGGCACCGGCGATACCGATCGCGACGAGGGCCCGATCGAGCGAGCGCGCGAGCGCGGGACGGGACTGCCCGGGTTGCTGCATGGTCGCCTCGATCGTCGATGGGCCCATGATCGGGAGAGTCCGACGACAGCCCTGCGAGACGACAGCCCTGCTCGGCCTCTTCCGAAGCCTCAAACTACCGGCCGATCACCGTGTCGAGCCAGTCGAATGCACGCTGAGAGAACAGCGCTGCCGCCCCCGCTTCATCGTGCTCACCGGCCCCCTCTGCGTTGGTGAACTCGATCATCGTCTTGGGCGCGGTGAGGGCATCGAAGAGACTCTGTGCGTCGACGATGCGCGGGTCGTTCTGGCCGGTGGTCAGCAGCACGGGACAGTCGATGCGGTCCGCGAGGCCTTCCAGGGTGTACAGCCTCAATTCGCGCAGGTAGTCGACCGGGGTCGTGCATCCGTGCGTGAGCATCCCTCGCCCCATGGAGAAATCCAGTCCCGGTGACTGCTCCATCCCGGCGCGGACCGCCTCGTTGAGCAGTTCATCGGCATCCCCGGTGTCCAGGTCTCCGCGGTACTCCTCCGGGAGGAGCAGCGCGGCGTTGGCTCCCGGAGCGTACTGCGGGGCGTCGGCGATCACGGCGGCGAGGCGGTGCTCTGCTGTGGCGGCGCGGGGCGCGAGATGGCCGCCCCAGCTGCGGCCCAGTGCCGCTATCCGGGAGGCGTCGACTTCGGGACGGGCGACCAGCCAGTCGACCTGCGTGGTGACGACCGCCTCCCAGTCGTGTCGGAAGTGCAGGTCACGCTCGACCAGTGCCGCGCCCTGGCCCGGGCCGTCCATCAGGAGGATGGCGTAACCGCGCCGCAACGCCGCAACGCCGCCAGCAGAGTACGTCTCCTCCATCGTGCCGTCGTATCCGCCGACCAGGATGAGGGTGGGGAACGGTCCCGGCCCGGGTGGGGTCGCGAAGTAGCCGTCGAGTTCTGTTCCGTCGTACGGGATCGCGACCTCGCGGAAGGGATGCTCCATTAACTCGACGGCTCGGCGGAAGGCGTCCCGTTGACGCGCGTGCGCCGCGACGAACCGAGGATCCATCGGAGGCGCGTACATGAACACCCCGGAAGAACGGAAGTACGTGGCCGCACGGAGGAACCCCTCACGCGCGCTCACCCGGTGACCAGCGGCGAGACTCTTCTCCGCATCCGCGAGAATCCGTTCGCCGAGCGCGTTCCACTCGACGTACCAGGCTTCTCTGTCCCCCTCGGGGATTCTGCGGGCGGTGATGAACGCCTCGCCGACGTCGGCTCCGCCCGCCTCGATGGTGTCCAGCACGCGGAGGAACTGGCCGTCGAACCCACCGTCCGAGAAGGCCAGCCCGGTGAGAGTGGGCTCGCCGGGGCGTCCATTTGCGTCCGCGGCGCGGATTGTCGCACCCGATGCAGTGTTCGTGGCCATGTCCACACCTCGTCATCCCTGGTGGTCATCCCTGGTCGAGATTGCCCCCACCACGATCGCGCAGTGTGAGGGGAACTGCAGTAGACCTGGGTCGCCTGTCGGGACGAGAACCTTGTTGATGACGACGACGACGAGGTCGCCTCCCACACGGCCGAGGACGACCACTCAAAGTTCGTCTTCACGAACACCGGGCGAGCCACCTTTCGCCCCGTCGTCACCCTCCGCTCATTCCTGAACTGCCTACACCGGACCGATGACGCGCCCTAGTCTCAGAGCCACCATGACCCGTCGCCCCGATCCCCTCGCCGTTGCGCTCACCACCGCCACGTCATTCGTCGTCAACGCGATCGAAGTCTTGCGTTTTGGCGGCCTACAGACCGACGAAGAGCCCTCGCCGTTCGAGATCGTCACCCGTCGCCCGATGTATCGGCTGCGTCGCTACTACGGACCGGTGGCGGGGGGCGCCGGACACAGACGCGTCGGCGTTGATGTTGACGAGGTTGATGTGGACGAGGCTGATGTGGACAAGGGGCCGCGCCCGCCGATCGTGCTCGTGCCGCCCATGATGATCTCCGCGGACATCTGGGACGTCTCTCCTTCGACAAGCGCAGTGGCCGCACTGCACGAGGCCGGCATGGATCCGTGGGTGATCGACTTCGGGTCCCCGGACCGTGAGGACGGTGGACTCGAACGCACCCTCACCGACCACGTCGTCGCGGTGAGCGAAGCCGTCGATCTCGTCACCGCAGCCACGGGTCGCTCCGTGCATCTCGGCGGGTACAGCCAGGGCGGCATGTTCTGCTACCAGGCCGCGGCATACCGGCGCTCGCGCGACCTCGAGAGCGTCGTGACGTTCGGCTCCCCCGTCGACTGGCGCGGTAGTGCCCCGCTCGGCATACCCGAGG
>JBKBRA010000028.1:0-16948 GCA_046292305.1 Dietzia sp.
ACGACGACGGAAGCCATCGTGCCGAGGTGTACCACCAGGTTGAAGAGGATCATCTCTGGGGTGTCCGGCGCGGGCAGGGGTGACCCTTCGGCCGCCAGCCAGTGCTGCACCAGCACCAGGTGGCTGGAGGAGCTCACCGGGATGAACATGAAGAGTCCCTGGATCGCTCCCAGAAGGACCGACTCCCACAGGCTCATCGACCGTGGTGCTCCGCCGTCGTGCAGACCGCCCTGGCCACAATGAGCGCTTCTTCAGGAATGGGAGGAAGATCAGCCATGCCTCATACCGTATCGATCAGTGGGTCCCGGTGAGCAACAGAGACGGAACGGGGCCACTCACCAAGGCGCAGTCCTCCTCGCGCTGCTCGTGCCCCCGGTGCTCGGCCTCATCTTCCGAAAGCCGCTCGGGTAAACACAGACACGCCGGGTACTCCAGAAGTACTGGGCAATGCCGCTCAACGATGTCGCGAAACGCCGAATTCAAAACCTCCCCGAGAGCCGACGCAGCTGAACTGGCCGCATCTGGCCTCCTACCCTCGGCCCGCGCCAAGAACCCGGCACCTCGGACGACGACACCTGATCAGTCGACGTCTGCGGATTAGTTCAGTTGAATCATCCCCTGATCCTCGACTCCTCCTTTCGTGCGCAGCCTCGATACCTGCGAACGCCAACTTCTCGACCATCGTTCCGACAGCCACGACGACCGACTAAATCGAACTCGTCGGGCTCACGGTGGTTGCCCCGAAAACGAGCGTCGTCGAATAAGGTGATGCTAATCACATTGCGTCGTCCCGGGCGCCGACAAGGAGAGCCTCGATGCCGCGCGCCCGCTTCGCTGTCACCCTCCTGGCGGCGGTGGCCGCAGCGGCCGCCTCGCTCGTCGCCGCACCGATCGCCTCGGCGACCGACCCTTCCACCCGGCCAGCCCAGCCAGTCACTTATACAGCCGAAGTGGGCGGGGTCTACCAGATCACGCACCCAGGGCAGCCGTGGCCGGGTGTCGACGACTGGTCCTGCCGGCCCTCGCCCGAACATCCCCGTCCGGTGATCCTCCTCCACGGAACGGGCGCCAACGGGGTCAACAACTGGGGCACGATCGCGCCGGCACTGCTCAACGAGGGCTACTGCGTGTTCGCGCCCACCTACGGCGCCACCCCGCTGTTCCCCGGAATTGGCGCGACCCAACGAATGACCGACCACGTCAACGACATGACCACTTTCCTTGACCGCGTTCTCGATGCGACAGGGGCTGGGCAGGCCGATGTGGTGGGCCACTCTCAGGGGGTGACCGTGGGAATGCACCTGGCCAAGGTCACCCGCCCAGACCGGATTTCCACCGTGGCGTCGCTCGGGGGCTTCGCCGGCGGGACCGCGGAAGCAGGTCTCCCAGGTCTGGCCTCCCTCGCCACCGTGGTGGACCTCGAGGGCCTGGCCGCCGAGAACTCACGCAACCTCCCCGACGGCCCGCTACCGATGCCCTTCCCGTCTCTGCTCGACATCAACGAGCACTCTCCAGCAGGTCAGAGGCTATTCGACGGGGGCTCCCCCTTTCACCCTGGCACCAGATACACCCTGATCGCCTCGGTCTTTGACGGGCTGGTGCCGCCGGCCATGAGCTTTCCCACGGGGAACTACCCGAACGTGACGACACACGTCCTCCAGGACACGTGTCGGCAGAACGGCGCCGACCACGCCGCGCTATACGCCGACCCTCAGACCGTAGACCTGGTGCTCAACGCGATGGATCCGGCGACAGCAGTCACGCCCCGCTGCTGGCCAACCACCCCGATCATCGGTGCGCTCGGAGAAGTGCCGCCACGTGGAACAGTGTCGATCGACTAAAACGCAGCTTTCTCGTTCACCACCGCCATACCCGCAGGGCAGCGAGGACCGGCGTTTCCACCGTGTCACTCTCCCGTGGGGCCGATGCCCAAAATCCCGTCAAAGATTTTTTTCGCTGCGAGCACACTCGTGGTGACACCGTGCTCGCACACCTCTTGACCCCGCCCTTACGTCATAGTTCTCAATTGAGGCATGAAGCTCGTACCCGTTGCCTATCTGGCCTCATATCTGCTTTCCCTTCTGGGGAACTCCATCGCGAGTATCGCGCTGCCACTGATCGTTCTGCAGGTCACCGGAAGCGTCCTCGGCGCGGGAGCCGTCGCCGCAGCAACCGCGATCCCCGCAGTGCTCGCCGGTCTGCTGATGGGGGTGGTGATCGACCGGATCAACCGCCGTACCTCCTCGGTGGTCACCGATCTGATCTCGGCCGCCGCGATCGCCGCACTACCGATAATCGACATGACGACCGGCCTCAACCTGGGATGGTTCATCCTGATGGGGATCATCGGCTCCCTCGGAGACGTCCCTGGAATGACCGCCCGCGACGCACTCCTCCCGGCCATCGTCCGCCACGGCGGGATCACCTCCGAACGACTCATGGGACTCCGCGAGACCCTGGGAGCCCTCGCACTTCTCGCCGGCCCTGCAGCCGCCGGGACACTCATGACGATCTTCGACGGATCCACGGTGCTGTGGATCACCGCAGCCACCTCCCTCGCCGCCGCCCTGATCGCGCTCCTACTTCCCCACCGGGTCGGAGAGATCGTCCGAACAGGGGAACCGGACACTTCGGGGGGCCCGAACAGCTGGGCGCAGCTTCGCGACGGGTGGCGGGTCCTCCTCGGCAGCCCGTTCCTCGTGGCAACCACGATCCTCAGTCTGGTCACAGTGGTCGTACTCGCAGCCCTGCAAGGGTTGATTCTGCCGGTTTACTTCACCCTTGAAGAGCAGCCGGGGATGCTCGGCTTCGTTCTCACCGCCGTCGCACTGGGGACACTCGTCGGTGGTACGGCCTATGCGTTCGCCGGGAGCAGGGGACGGCGCAGGACATGGTTCCTCGTGGGACTGCTGGGCACCACGGTCGGCCTGGGGATCATCGCCTCGCTGGCCGCAATCTGGCTGGTCTTCACCGGCGCATTCGTGCTGGGGCTCGCCAGTGGGTTGTTCGGGAGCCTAATCGGGGTGTTGATGATCGAGCGCATCCCCGAGCAGATGCGCGGGAGAATCATGGGGACCCAGAACGCGTTGATGACGGCGGCGGCACCGCTAGGGATCGTTGCCGCCGCGCTACTCATCGAGTTCACTGGCATGAATGCCGCAGCAATAGCCATCTGTGGTGTGTGGTTGATCGCCGTGATGATCGGTCTGGCGGCGCCGTCTCTGCGTAGCTTGGAGCCCGGAGCTGCCCAAGGGTACGAGGAAGAGTAAGTGGTGGTCGACGATGCATAGCGGAGAACTGGCGCGGCTGGCCGGCGTGACCGTAAGGACATTGCGCCACTACCACAAGGTCGGAGTATTGGCCGAACCCGGAAGGCGGAGCAACGGCTACCGCGAGTACACCGTTCACGACCTGATCCGAGTGCTGAGGATCAGACGCCTGGCATCCCTCGGGATCGCTCTGGACACGATGGGCGACCTCCTTGACGGCACCGGTGGTACTGCAGGAGATCTCCTGGACAAGCTCGACGAGGAACTGGCCGGTCAGATCGACCATCTGACCGGTCAGCGCGAACTCATCTCGCGCCTGCGCGAGCACGACGTGGCCCCGGACCTACCGCCGGAGTTGGCCCCGTTCCTGGCGGTGTTCGCAGGCGCCGGGGTATCCCCCGATCTGGCCAGGTATGACCGCGAACAGTCCATCCTCATCGCACATCTCGCAGGTGAGGACGGGGTCGCGCACATCATCCGCCTGTACCAACTTCTCAGTGATCCGGAGGTCGCCCCGACCGTGCAGTCCGTCAATCAGCAGTTCGACAAGCTCGGACCCCACACCGCAGACGAGGAGATAGACGAGCTGATCGACAGCTTCATGTCAGTGGTCGTCCCCGTGATGTTCGCCGGCGACACGGGGTTCGATCCGGAGGTCGACCACGAACTGCTGACGGCATTCGTCACCGAATACAGCGACGACCTTCTCAACGAACAGCAGCGGCGGACCCTCGACAAACTCGGGAATCGGCTCAGCCACTACATCGAGAATCGAGACACGTCGTGAACCAGACTGCACTCGCCCTCTCCAGCGTCAGGTAGTTCGGTCCAGGATGAGCCGGATCGCCTCCTGGGGCGCGTCCCATTGCGGGAAGTGCCCGCACCGGTCAAACCAGTGCAGCGTCGCGTCGGGGAATGCTCGGCCGGCTCGCCGGGCCTGTCGCGGCACGGTCACGAGATCGCGACGTCCCCAACCGATGGTGACCAGTCCAGGGACCGTACCCGCCGGAGCGCCCTGCTGTGTAGGGCCTTTGGTCAGCGCGTCCATCGCCGCACCGGTCGCCGGGGCGTCGGCCAGGCCGGACACATCGGGCAACACGGTCTGCGCTGACAGGGCCCACGGTCGCGCAGAGAGCTGCGCCAGCAAAGCGGTCCGGCTCACGGGATTGCTCAGTAATGCAGGCAGAACTCTTCTCAAGGCGCTGACCAGGGCTATCGAGGGTCGCAGGGTGGCGCTGAAAACCGCTAGTTCGCGATCGCTCCAGAATCCACCGGGATCCAACGCCACCGTGTCTCCCCCGACACCGCGCCGGGCGAGCTCGAGCACGATCCGCCCACCCATCGACTGCCCGGCCGTGGAGACCCCGTCCAGACCCTGCTCCTCGATGAATCCGGCAACCGCGTCGGCCAGCGTGGCGATCGAGACCTCCCCATCCAACGGTGGAGACTCGCCGAATCCGGGCAGGTCGACCGCGATGACCTCACGACTCGCGGCCAGCTCGTCAAGGATGGGCTCCCAGGATCGCCAGCCTGCGCCGAGGCCGTGCACGAGCAGTAGAGGACTGCCGTTCCCGCGTCGAACATGATTCAGCGTCATGTGAGAAGCCTACGGATCGCGGGGAAGCGAGGGCGCCCGAGACGTATCTCGATCGGGCCGCTGGTGGTGGCGTCCGAGGTAGCAGACCGGCAGCGATGGATGGGACGATGGTGACATGCGCACCCCGGGCGGTACGGAACGTGATCGTGACGAGGACGGCCGCGCGCGCAATTCACGGCCCCGCGACTCACTCGGTCGTCTACTTCCGCCCGGAAGCGTCGGGGTCGAGCGCATTCCCGACGACCTGGATCTGACGCCCGCCCAATCGCTGGCCTGGGCACAGGATCTGCTGGATCGGGGCCTCGCCTTCAATGCGCACGAAGTTCTGGAAGGCGCCTGGAAGAGTTGCCCCACCGCCGAGCGGACGCTCTGGCAGGGCCTGGCTCAACTGGCCGTCGGAATCACCCACATCCAGCGACGCAATACCAAGGGCGCGTTGACGCTGCTCGAGCGTGCGGCCGAACGTATCGGAAACGACGACGAACCGGCACCTCACGGAATCAATGTGACCGCACTGGTCTCCTACGCTGATGAGCTCATCGCCGACCTCCGGCGGGGTGCCGATCCGTCACCGGACCAGTTGACGCCGCGCCTCGTCGTACCGACATCTCAACGCTGATCGAGCGGTGGTCGTGACGCCACGTAGGGCACCTGTCGATCCTCAACATAGGTAGGGTCCCCGAGAAGCACCAACCTCCGAACGCGGCGCCGCACGAGACAGAAAGTTGCCCCGGATCGCCTCATGACGAAGCTCACCCCCACTCTCGCCCTCACACTCCTCGCGACGCTGACCGGCTGCTCATCCGCCGGCACCGTCGAGGAGCAATCAACCACTCCACCTCAGACTTCAAACGAGGCGTCCGATGCAACTCGGGGCGCGGTGGAGCTGGCCGTGTCCCAGACATGCGCCCCCGGCTCAGACCCACAGTGCATCCCTTTCTATGGCGAACACATCCTCGTCGAGTCCTCGGCGTTCGAGCGCGCTGGTGTCGACTTGGCCAGCAGCGACCCGTCATCCGGAGAGCTCGACATGATCACGGTGCAGCTCGCCAGCGATGGGACAGAGGTGGTTCGCAGGATGACCGCCGAAGCCCTACAGGGCGGAGACCACGCCCGACTCGTGATGAAGGTCGGGGACGACGTCATCTCCGCGGTACGGGTCCAGGGCGAGCTCCATGGCGACCACCTGCAGGTCGCACTCCCCCCGGACGCGCCCACCGAGGACATCCTCGCGAACCTGAACGGCACCGCCGAGTAGCGACTGAACCGGGCGCGAGCGGTGGTGGGCACTGTCATCCCGGACCACAATCGAGCAGTGCGCGCCACACCATCGGTGATGTACAGATCGGGCGATGTGGAGGTTCCCGCCACTGATGTCGACGGAGGTACATCATGGCCCGTTCGTCCGCACCGTTGGCGGCCGATCCGGCGAGTCCGTTCGTGCCCCACCAGGTGACCGAGCCGACGATCACGGTGGCCGACATCGCGCGGCATCTGGGGGTCCCGATGCTGGGCGACCAGGCCCTGGGCCGGGTGGTGGTGCGCGACCTCGTCGACGACTCGAGGACGATCTCAGCCGGTGACGCCTATCTCGCCGTGCCTGGCAGTCGGTGGCACGGTGTGGACTTCGAGGCGCAGGCAAAACTCGCGGGGGCTGTCGCGGTGATCAGCGATCGTCCCGCATCGACGTTGCCCACTCTGCTCGTCGACGACCCGCGTGCGGTCGGCGGCGAGTTGTGCGCCTGGTTCCACGGTTGGCCCTCGCGTGACATCCGCGTGTTCGGCGTGACCGGAACCAACGGCAAGTCAAGCACCTCGCTCTACCTCGAGGCCGGACTGTCCGCAGCGGGAGAGGTGACGGGCCTGTTGTCCGGCGTGGCCATCCGAGGCCCCGGCGTCGAACTGACACCGACACTGACTACTCCAGAGGCTCCACTACTGCAGCGGGCGCTCAGCCGATTCCAGCGCGTCGGCGTCACCTCGTGCGCGATGGAGGTGTCGTCACATGCGGTCACTCAAGGCCGGGTCGACGGCACCCGATATCGCACGATGGCGTTCACCAACCTCGGACACGATCACCTCGATTACCACGGCACCATGGAGAACTACTTCCGAGCCAAGGCCTCATTGTTCACCTGCGACTGGACCGAGACCGCCGTCGTCTGCGTCGACGACGCGTACGGACGCCGGCTTGCCGCCGCCACGACGGTGCCCACGTGGACGTGTTCGACTCGGGACCCCTCGGCCGATGTGTACGCGGACGGCCTCGTGTGCGACGTCTCGGGCTCCCGGTTCCTCGCACGGACGCCTGTCGGCGATGTGCCCGTACATCTGCAGACCATGGGGCCGCACCAGGTCTCGAACGCGGTGCTCGCGCTGACAAGTCTGCTCGCCGACGGGATCGACCTCGCCGCGGCCGTCGACGGTATCTCATCTGTGCGCCGGATCCCCGGCCGGTGCGACCCGGTTCAGGCGGGCCAGTCGTTCATCGCGATCGTCGACTACATGCACAACGAATCCGGTCAACAGGCACTCCTGCCCTATCTCCGGTCGCTGGCGACCGGGCGGTTGATCCTCGTGATCGGCGCGACCGGCGGCCGGGATCCCTCGAAGCGCGGTCCGCTCGGAACGACTGCGGCGACGTTCGCGGACATCGTGATAGTCACCGACGAAAGCCCCGGGGATGAGGACCCCGCCGCGATCCGCGCCGACGTCGTGATCGGCGCACACAGAGCCCGCCACGCCGAGGTGATCGAGGAACCGGATCGCCACCGCGCCCTCGAGCTCGCGGTCGCCGCAGCCGATCGTGACGACGTGGTGGTGGTCGCGGGTCGCGGGAGTGATCAGGTGCAGCGCTACGGTCTCCGCTCGCTGGGATTCGATGACCGCACCCACCTGGAGCTAGCCATCGCGGCACGCTCGCGTGGAACCCCCGCGGCCGTCACCGTCCCCGGCAGGGCCGACCGCCGGGGACGGCGGAACGGGCCGGAGTCGGTCGAACGCGCGTAGCGTCGAGGTCAACGACCCGGAAGGTTGTGATCCCGACCATGACCAACGTGACCGACACCGCCGATCGCATCCTCGCCCGGGCCGCCGAGGCCCCGCACGGCCGCCACGCCGAGATCATCGTGCGCGAGGGCCCACTGCGTCAGTCGCTGCTCGCATTGACCGCAGGCACGGAGCTCGAGGAGCACAACTCGCCGCCGGCAGCGAGCCTCTACCTTCTCCGCGGGGCGGTACAGGTGACCGGTGAGACGACGATCGACGTCGCGGCCGGCGAGCTCCTCACGCTCACCCACCACCGGCACGCGGTCAGGGCATTGGAGGACTCGGTCTTCCTGCTCACTACCGTCACCAGCATCGAAGGGCAGGGCAGCCACACCGAGCCGCCATCCGACTGAGCGTGTGACCCCTGGCGCGATGCCGGGTGGTAGCGCAGACTGACGATATGCGCACGCGCCACGTCAGCACGGTGATCCACCGCTCCCCGTCGGACGTCTACGACTTCGCCTCCGACCACACGACCCTCGCCACCTGGGCATCGGGGCTGGCCACGGCGGAGGTCGCCGTGGATGGTGACACCCTGATCGTCGACTCCCCGATGGGGAAGGTCAGCGTGCGATTCGCCCCCAGGAACGACTTCGGAATCCTGGACCACGAAGTCACCCTGCCCGACGGCGCGACCGTCCACAATCCGCTCCGCGTCCTGCCCCACCCGCACGGCGCGGAGGTGGTCATGACCGTCCGACAGCTCACGGACGACGACGACGAGTTCGAGCGGGACGCCGCCACGGTGGCAGCCGATCTGGCCCGGCTCAAAGGCCTCCTCGAGGTGAATCGTCCCCCGGTTCGTTCGTCACCTGCCCGTCCCGCCGTGCAGGTGGACGTGCGAGTCGCCACGCCGGCGGACGCGACGTCACTCGGAGCCCTCCTCCACGACTTCAACACCGAGTTCGACTGCCCCACGCCGAGCGCCGCCGAGGCCGCGGGACGATTCGGGCGACTACTCGAGCGTGAGGACGTCCTCGCCGTCGTAGCCGGACTCCCCCACGTCCGCGAGGCCGGCTCCGACATCGGCTTCGCGTTCCTCACCCTGCGCCCGACCCCGTACTGGGACGGTCCGCTCGCCCAGCTGGAAGACCTCTACGTCCGTCCAGATCACCGAGCGGCCGGAATCGGGACCGCGGTCCTCCGCCTGTCCGTCTCCGAAGTCCGTCGACGGGGTTGCGACGAGATTCTGATCAACGTGGAGTCCGACGATGTCGACGCCCGGCGGTTCTACGAACGGCACGGCTTCTCCGACCTCGACCCGGATACGGGTTCCGGGATGCGGTGCTACCTGCGTCAGCTGTAATCACGCGGAGATCCGCGGGGTCACCCGACGGGTTCGGCCTCCTCGGGGAGGATGTGTCGCAGGATGTCGGAGATCGTGATCACACCGACGAATCCGTCGTGGTCCATCACCGCGGCGAGTTGTTCGCTCTTCTCCCGCGCTACCGCGAGCGCTTCGTATACCGGCGTCTGGGTGTCGAGCAGCATCACCGGGCGGGCCAGAACCCGTGCCGGACTGTCCTCCTGCTCCATGAGGGTGTCTCGCACGTGTACCACCTCCGGCGCGGAATCCCCCTGGAGGATGAGGATGCGCATGTGTCCTGTCCGAGCGGCTGCCTCCTGAACCTGCGCGACGGTGGCGTTCGCGGACACCGCGGTAGGTGCCCTGTCGGTGTTCACGAGTGACCCCACCGTGAGTTGATCGAGGCCGAGCGCTCCGGTCAACGGGGAACTGAACGACTCGTCCAGCGCACCGACCTCGGCCGAGTGTTCGACGAGTTGACGGATCGTGGCAGCATCCTGCCCGCCCACCGCGGCGCGCTCGACCGGGGTGACACCACTGGCTGCGACCAGACGGTTGGCCACCTCGTTGACCCACCACAGCAGCGGCCGGAACACCCAGATGAACACCCGGGACGGGAGCCCGATGAACTTCGCGGAGAATTCCGGATGCGCGATTGCCCACGACTTGGGAGCCATCTCCCCCACCACCAGGTGCAGGAAGGTCACCAACAGCAGGGACAACGCGAACGCAGCGCCCCCGGCCAGCTGCGCCGGCGCACCCCAGGACGCGAGGATCGGCCCGAGCCAGGCGTCGACCGCCGGCTTGGTGACCGCCCCCAGGGCGAATGTGCAGGCCGTGATCCCGAGCTGGGCGCCCGCGAGCATGACCGTCAGCTCGTTGATCCCGCGGAGGGCTGCCCGCGCCGACGCACTCCTCTCGGCGTCCTTCTCGAGCCGGTGTTGACGAGCGCCCAGCAGTGCGAACTCGATCACCACGAAGAAGGCGCTCAGGACGATCAGAGCAACAGTGATCGCGGTAACGACCAGGGGGTTGTCCATCACAGCTCTCCCCCCTGTACCGCTTCCCTGTGTCCCTCTTCCCTGTGTCCCTCTTCCCTGTGTCCCTCGTCCCCGGGATGATCCGGGTGCTCCTCCTCGAGATCGACCAACCGGACCAGTAACTCGCCGGGTACCAGCCGGGTCACGTCGAGAACCTCGATCTCCAGGGCCAGGTGGACCGGTTTCTCGGCGATCAGTTCCCGTGGTTCGATCGGCAGGTCCACCACCACGGTCTGACCCACGTCCGGGAGTTCGCCGTGGGCCGAGATCGTCAACCCCGCCATGGTCTCGAAGTCACCGTGTGGAAGCTCGTGACCGATCGCCCTCTCGGCCTCGTCGATGTGGACGTCACCGTCCATCCGCCAACAACGGTCGTCCACGATCGCGATAACCGACTCGGGTTCCGTGTCGTGCTCGTCGGTCAGCTCGCCGACGACCTCCTCCGCCAGATCCTCCATCGTCAACACACCGGCGAATCCCCCGTACTCGTCGACCACCGCGGCGAGCTGGGTTTTCGACCGGGTCAGAGTCGACAGCGCGTGAGGCAGGGACATCAGCGAGGGGAAGACCACCGGTGGGCGCATGATCTCGGATACCGGGTTGTCGACGTGCACACCCTTGCGTAGGAGGTCAGCCAACTGAACGACCCCCAGCGGCTCCTGGTTCTCCGAGACCACCGGATACCGCGTGTGCCCCGAGGCCATCATCGCCCGTACCTGTCCCACGGTGACGTCCGGTCCGACCACGCTCGTCTGTGGTCGCGGAATCATCGCGTGCTCCACCGTCCGATCCGGGAAGTCCAGGATCCGGTCGATGAGAACCGACAGGTTCTCGGGCAGATCTCCGCTGTCCCGCGCGTCCGCCACGATTCGCTCGAGGTCCTCAGCCGTGGCCGTGGAGTCCAGATCGTGGACCGGAGTGACCCCGACCAGCTTGAGCAGGAGGTTGGCGGCTTTGTCGAACACGACGATGAGCCAACCGAACACCGTCAGGTAGACGGTGGTGGACCGGGCCAGGCCGCGGGCCAGGGGCTCCGGGCTGGCGATCGCCAGGTTCTTGGGATACAGCTCACCGAAGATCATCTGCACCACGGTCGCGACCACCAACGCCAGGACGGTGCCCACCGTGACGCTGATCGCGGCGGGGACACCGACCCCTCCCAGAAGGGTCCCCAGAGATTCGCCGACCAGCGGTTCGGCCACATACCCGACCAGCAGGCCGGTGACCGTGATGCCCAACTGCGCGCCCGAGAGCATGAAGGACGTCCGTTGCGTGACCTTCAGTGCTCGCTGCGCGGCGACGTCTCCCGCCTCGGACAGCGCTTTGAGCCTGTTCCTGTCGACGGACATGTAGGCGAATTCCTGCGCCACGAAATAGCCGTTCACCGCGATGATGGCCAGGATCGCGATGATCCCCAGCAACAGCGTCAGGACAGTCATGACCATGGGGGGACCTCGACCCTCTGTGTGAGCCGTACCGACAACCGGCCACCGCGAACCGGTGCCGGAGAACGAGAGAGGTCAGATCCCGGGTCGACGACCGACCCGGACCGTGTCGAAGACCGTGTCGAAGGAGTACCCATCAGGGCGTCTCGCACACTCCGTTTCGTTAGTAGATGCGCTCGATGCATTCGAGTATGACCTACCGCGACCCCCATGGCCACACCTGCTGACGCAACCCGTGCCCCTGACGCAACCCGTGCCCGGGCACCGGCTCCACACGCCGGGTCGCCGTGGCGAACCCCGGGTGGGCTACGACCCCCCGGGTCGGCTACGAACCGGGCGTGGCGGGGCGGACGGTGAGGGTCTGCGCGAGAGTGCCGATCGGGCCCGACTCGTCGTGCAGGACGCTCGCGGTGAGCCCGAGTCCGCCCGGGCCGAAGCTCACCCGGGTGTCGAACCCGACCCACTCCCCCCGTGGCTCGCGCAGGAGGTGCGCGGTGAGGTCGATGTTGGGGAACTGCACGTCCTCGGGAGCCGCGCGGATCGCCATACCGTTGGCGATGTCGAACAGTGCCACCGCCCGGGCCAGCGGACCCGCCGTCTCCCCCGCGACCAGCGGGACATCGGTACGCACCCAGTACCGTGCCCGCCCCGCTCCCACCGAGTCCCGTCGGACCTCTGCGGACGCCAGGTACCCGCCCTGCCACACCGAGGTGGGGTCCCACGGCGACATCTCGGACGGCCCCGGAATCGTCTCGAAGCCGACTCCCTCGACCCCCGTGGTGTCCCGCGGCTGCTGCAGCCAGGCCCGCAGGCGGACACCCACGCGGTCGTCGAGCCCGTACGTGGCCTCCACGAGTTCGATCGTGCGCCCCGGTCTGACCACCTGCACATCCACCGAGACGGGATCCATGGGTACGGTGCCGAGGATCTCGTAGGTCAGTCGCGAGATCACCATGGGATCGTCCCGCCGACGTCGCAGGTCTCGATCCACCTCGTTCACGAGCAGCCCGAAGGAGGGGCCGATGTGTTGTACCGCCGGGTCCCAGGCCCCGGTGGTGTGCGAGGTCGGGTGGAACCGCCGGTCATCGAGCCGCTCGAAATACGCCACGCACGCCTCCAATCGGGTGAACTGTCACTAACTGGATAGCACGGGGCGAGGGGGGCCGGCCGCGAATCGGCATCCGTCGACACCCGGGTGAGGTTGACTCTCACCAGGAATCACCGAGCCCGTCCCCGCGCCCAGGAGTGCCTCATGACCGCCGAGCAGTACGACACCTTCGACACCCCGATCGACCAGAGGTATCTGGACGACTACACGGAAGGGGGCCGGTACCGGTTCGGCGAGGAGTCCGTGACCGCAGAGGAGATCGTGAAGTTCGCCCGCCGGTACGACCCGCAGAGCATCCACACCGATCCCGAGGCGGCGGCCGAGGGCCCGTTCGGAGGACTGATCGCGAGTGGCTGGCAGACGGCCGCACTCATGATGCGGCTGTTCGCCGACAATTATCTCACCAGTGTCGCCAGCCTGGCCTCCCCGGGGATCGACGAACTCCGCTGGGTCCGACCGCTGCGGCCCGGCGACCGGCTCACCCTGGTCTGCGAGACGACCGGTGTCCGCCCCTCCAGGAGCAAGCCGGACCGTGGAGTGCTCACCACGGACGTGACGCTGATCAACCAGGACGGCGACCCGGTCCTGACCGCCACGGCGCTCAACATGGTCGCCCGCCGCTGACGCAGGTCAGAGACTGGGCGTCAGGTGGAAGATCGGTAGTGTCCTGGTCGTGCGCGTGGCATAGATCTCATAGTTGGGCCACACCCTCACGGCAGCGTCCCAGGCCGAGGACCGCTCGGCCTCGGACACCTCGCGCACATCGACCGTGAGCCTGGCGCCGTAGACCGACATCTGGACCTCGCCCTCCCCCGCCGAGCGGAGGTTGTGCACCCATGCGGGCGTCTTCTCGCCACCCCAGTTGGAGCCGACTATCACCATGCCGTTGCGCCACGACGCGCACAACAGGGGCGTGCTGCGCATCTCTCCGGACTTCCGCCCCGGGACGTGCAGCGTGAGCGTCGACAGTCCCGCCACCCGGAGAAGCGGGACCCGGCCACCGGAGATCCCGGACATCCACTTGTCGACCGTCACCACGAGATGGGAGTTCTCCCGCGTGGCGTCCTGGCGCCCAATCCAGACCGCGAGCGGGGTGAGAAAGTTGCTCATGAACGAACCTTAGGGCGTCGGCGGCGCTTCTCGACGAGTCAGGGTGCTTTTCGCGGTCGCGACCACCTGAACCGATTCGAGCCAACCCCGGCGCAGCCCGGCCTCGAGCGCCGCGAGGTGGAACGCCCACATCCGGCGGTACACGGCGTCGAATCCCAGAGCCGCCGCGTCCCGCCCCCTGTGGGCGAAGGTCTCGGACCACAACCGCACCGTCTCCGCGTGGTGAGACGTCGACTCGATCCGCCCGAGCAGTCGCAGACGTGGTGATCGTTCGATGGCCGCCATCAATTCCGTCCACGACACCATGGGCCCCGCGTCGGAGACATAGCGCGAACCCCACGCCGCGAGCTCGACGACCGCGGGTCTCGGACGCTCGGCGGACACCACCGCCGCGATCGCGAGTCTGCCGCCGTCGGTCAGGAGCCTCTCGGCGGTGTCCAGCACCTCCGCATAGCCGGCCAACCCCGCCGTGATCCCGGGCTCGACCGCGACCACCGCATCGACAGTCCCCCGCGCCTCCGCCGGGCCTCCCAGGAAGAGGGTGATCTCGTCGTCGAGCCCCGCCGCGGCGAATCTCGAACCGAGGGCCGACAGTCGCTCGGTCGACGAGGTCATGGTCCGCACGTGGGCGCCGCGTTCGGCGGCCCGCATCGGCAGCTCGCCCCACCCCGGGGTGGCGACGAGGGCCCGGGTCCCGGCACCCACACCTGCCAGGGTGAGCAGTGTGTCGACCGAACGTCGCTGGGCGTCCCCCAGATCGTTTCGACGTGGAGGCGACGCGGGGACCTCCAGATGGACCACGTCGGTTCCGTCGTCCATCCGTGCGCGGGTGCGTGCACCGGAAGCGAACACCGCGCCCGAGGTGGACATCGTCTCGTCGGTGTACAGCGAGGTGAGCGCACCGGGAACGGAATCCTCGAGCTCCACCGCCACCGGCCCCCCGCGCCTGCGCCCCCCACCCGGGGTCCCGCGCCCCTCTCGCCCATAGGCCCGTTCGCCCGGGTGCGCGCAATCGGCGTTCCCGGCGATCCAGGGGCCGAGGGTCCCTATGGCCGCACCGAGGTCGGTCGTCGTCCACTCGCCGGCCATGTACGACTCCCCCAGACCCACCACCCCGGCTGAAGCGAGGCGCGCCCAGAAGCGCTCAGGGTCTCGTAGGACCATGCGGACCGGAGCGTCGTAGTCCCCCGCCGCCGTCGCGTCCGGGTAGTCGATCCTCAGGCCCAGCTCCCGGGTCGACCTCCGTAGCGCCTGGGCGACCTCCCCCGCGGCCTGTCCGCCTGTCCCGTCCGGCTCCGCGAGCGCAGGCCAACGATCGAGGTCGACGGTCTGCGGTTCGAGTCTGACCACCGGGTCCCTCCTCAGGGGTGTCGTCAGTGGGACGGTACCGCCGCACGTCGCCCTGGTCCGTCAGGCGCGACGGGGGGATGGTTCACCGCGCCGAGCCCGACAACGTGTGCACCGGCTACCGCATACCACTACCCTGGGTACTCGTGTCCGCGCGTGACCCGCCCGGGCACCGACCGACGAGCCACCGAGCCCGTCACGACAGACCCACCCTCACCAGGAGCCGCCATGACCGAGCCCGCACCCGACCAGGCCACCGCCACTGCACCGGCCGGCCGCCGGCACCGCGTCGTCATCATCGGGTCCGGCTTCGGCGGGCTCTTCGCCGCACAGCAACTGGAGAAGGCGGACGTGGACGTGACCCTGGTCGCCAAGACCGGGCACCACCTGTTCCAACCGCTCCTCTACCAGGTCGCGACCGGCATCCTCTCCGTAGGCGAGATCGCTCCGCCCACCCGACTGATCCTCCGCGATCAGAAGAATGCCACGTGCATCCTCGGCGACGTCAACAAGATCGACGTGGCGGCCAAGACCGTGTACGCCTCCGCCGGCCACATCCCGTTCGACATCGAGTACGACAGCCTGATCGTCGCCGCCGGCGCCAACCAGTCGTACTTCGGCAACGACCACTTTGAGCGCTGGGCGCCGGGCATGAAGACGGTGGACGACGCCCTGGAGCTGCGTAGCCGGATCCTCGGTTGCTTCGAGCAGGCCGAGGTCACCGAGGACGAGGAGGAGCGTCGCCGCCTCCTGACGTTCATCATCGTGGGAGCGGGACCGACCGGTGTCGAGATGGCCGGGCAGGTCGCCGAGCTGGCTCAGCACACCTTGAAGAACACCTTCCGCCGGATCGATCCCGCCTCCGCCCGCGTCATCCTCCTGGACGCGGCCCCCGCGGTACTTCCGCCGTTCGGCAACAAGCTGGGCAACGCCGCCCGGGCCCGGCTCGAGAAGATGGGCGTCGAGATCCAGCTCAACGCCATGGTCACCGACGTGGACCAGCGCGGTATCGAGGTCAAGGACCCCGACGGCTCGGTTCGCCGGATCGACGCCACCTGCAAGATCTGGTCCGCCGGCGTCCAGGCGAGCAGCCTCGGCAAGATGCTCGCCGACCAGACCGAGGCCGAGATCGATCGTGCCGGACGCGTCCTGGTGCAGAAGGATCTCTCGCTCCCCGGGCACCCCGAGATCTTCGTCGTCGGCGACATGATGAGTCTCGACAACCTCCCCGGCGTCGCCCAGGTCGCGATCCAGGGTGGCAAGTACGCCGCGAAGCAGATCATGGCCGAGGTCGAGAAGGGCAGGTCCACCGCCGAGCGGCCGCCGTTCAAGTACTTCGACAAGGGCTCCATGGCCACCGTGTCGCGCTACAGCGCGGTGGTGAAGGTGGGCAAGCTGGAGATCTCCGGCTTCATCGCGTGGGTGATGTGGCTCGTGGTGCACCTCGCGTACCTCATCGGCTTCAAGAACCGACTCACCACGATGTTCTCCTGGGGCATGCACATGGGCGGTGACCACCGCTCCCAGTTGACGTCGACCCAGCAGTGGGTCTATGGCCGACAGGCCATCGAGCGTGTCGCGGCCCATGAGAAGGCCCTGTCGGCGGAGGAGTCCCGCGACCGGGCTGTGGAGACCACCTCACTCAGCGACTGACCCGCGTCGACTTCACGAAGAGCGC
>JBKBRA010000028.1:16958-41574 GCA_046292305.1 Dietzia sp.
CGTTCCAGCCCCGCCTACTGCAGATTCGCGAGTCGGACCTGACCCACGGCAGCGGTCCGTCCGTCGTCACCGGTGATCTCGACACGCCAGAGCTGCTGACTGCGGCCGCGGTGGACGGGGGTGCCGGTCGCCGTGAGAGTGCCCTCGGTGACGGCCCGCAGGAAGTCGGTCGAGTTGTTGACCCCGACCACTTTGCCCTCCCCGCCGAGCCACACCGCGCCCGCCACACTCGCGACCTCCTCGGCGATGGCGCAGTAGACGCCGCCGTGGACGATCCCGTAGGGCTGGTGCAGATGCGGGCCGACTTTCACCGAGACCACCACCCTGTCGGGAGTGACCTCCAGGTAGTCCATACCGATTCCGCCGCCGAAGCCGACTCCGGACTGCCCCCGGACCATCTGGATGAACTCGTTCTCGACCGCGTCGGACATGGACCCTCTTTCCCCGGCCCGGGCCGTCCGGGCGATTCGGGATCCGACGCTACCGCGCGACCGCGGTCTCGGAGCAGAGTCTGTCAGGGTCGGGCGGGGTCAGCGGACCGACCGCCAACCCCTGTCGCGCACCGGGATCGGTCCCGATCCGGGCGTTCGCGGAAGGGCACTGCGTCTGCGCACGGCCAGACCTGAGTCATGCAGGGCCTGCAGGACGAGCTGCCCCCGTCGGTATCCGGTCTCGGAACTCGTGTCGGCGAAGGTCGGGACGATGGTCGCGGCGCCCAGCACACACTCCCCGACCACCGACCACAGGGTGTCGACGCTGCAGTTGCTCACGCGGGACAGGTCCTCGAACACCGGGCTCAACGTCATACGTGAACGGCAGGCGAGCCACTGGGCGAGCGCCTGCTCGCACGGGAGGACCACGGTCCCGGGGGAACCCGCGGACGGGTCGTCGCACAGAAGACGCAGCGAGGTGTCCCGGACACCCGCCCAGTCGAGCCCCCCCTCGATGTCGGTGCGGACCGCGAGGTTCTCCGCGCCCGTGTCCCACACCCGGCCGATGGTGACGAAACTCGCGACCGCCCGGCCGATCACCCCGTGCGCGAAGGCATCCGCGACGAGGTACGTGGAGAAGCGGATGTCCCCGGATTCCGCGAAGTAGTTGCGGAACATCGTCTCGACGCGTCCGCCGTCCACCGCCCGCTCCAGGGGAACCCACCGACGGCGGGACTGTGTACCCAGATCTGCGATCGAGTAGAACTTCGGGTATCCCGGCCTGAACCCGGCGAGAACGTCGACCGTGTCGTCGAACACCGTGCGCGTACCCACCATCTGTGTGGGCAGCATGGAACTGGTCATGTCTGCTGCTTCCCCCTCAACGATCACTTCTCGACCCGGCCGGTCACATACCCGCCGATGCCTCCCCGCGGCACGTTTCCCCCCGTTCCGCGGGTGCACCGGTGTCCCGGCCCGGTAATAAGTGATACAACACACCACCTCCCGCAACCAAGGGTTTTTCCCCGGTTCCGGCAATCGCTGCACTCAGTGCACCACTGACCTGTCAGCAAACACACAGGTGTCGTCGCGCCCACCGATCGCCCCCGATCTCCCATCGACGCAGGTCCACCGCCTGGGGTTGCGTGGACTACTCTGAGACCCATGAGTACTGAGCGCGAGGACGCGCAGCCGACCTCAGGCACCGACGGGACCGCCGATATCGGAGTCACCGGACTCGCGGTGATGGGTTCGAACATCGCCCGCAACTTCGCCCGCCACGGATACACGGTCGCCGTGCACAACCGCTCCGCCGGCAAGACCGACGCCCTCCTGAACGAGCACGGCGGGGACGGGGACTTCGTCCGCACCGAGACGATCGAGGAGTTCGCCGCCGCGCTACGGTCACCGCGCCGTGCGCTCGTCATGGTCCAGGCCGGGGCACCCACCGATGCGGTGATCGAGGCGCTCGCCGATGCCTTCGACGAGGGCGACATCATCATCGATGGTGGCAATTCCCTCTACACCGACACCATCCGCCGGGAGAAGGCGATGGCGGACCGCGGGATCCGCTTCATCGGAGCCGGCATCTCCGGCGGCGAGGAGGGCGCCCTCGAGGGCCCGTCCATCATGCCGGGTGGTCCCGCCTCCAGCTACGAGGTCGTCGGGCCGATGCTCGAAGACATCTCCGCCAAGGTCGACGGCACCGCCTGCTGCACCCACGTCGGCGAGGACGGCTCCGGCCACTTCGTGAAGATGGTGCACAACGGGATCGAATACTCGGACATGCAGCTCATCGGCGAGGCCTACCACCTACTCCGCGGTGTGGCCGGGATCGAGCCGGCGGCCATGGCCGATGTGTTCCGTGAGTGGAACACCGGTGAACTCGACTCCTACCTCATCGAGATCACCGCGGAGGTCCTCGCCCAGGTGGACGCGAAGACCGGGTATCCCCTTGTCGACGTGATCGTGGACCGTGCGGGCCAGAAGGGGACGGGCCGGTGGACGGTCAAGTCCGCCCTCGATCTCGGAGTTCCGGTGACCGGTATCGCAGAGGCCGTGTTCGCGCGCGCGCTGTCGAGCTCGGTACCCCAGCGCGACGCCGGCCGGGCACTGCCCTCCGGCGCGGTGTCGATCCCCACCGGAACCGGCCCGGAGTTCATCGAAGACGTGCGCCGGGCGCTCTACGCGTCCAAGGTCATCGCGTACGCCCAGGGGTTCGACCAGATCACCGCTGCCACGTCCGAACACGGCTGGGAAGTGTCGCGAGGCGACCTGGCCACGATCTGGCGGGGCGGGTGCATCATCCGCGCCACCTTCCTCGACCGCATCCGTGAGGCGTACGCGGACGACGCCGATCTACCCACGTTGCTGGCCGCCCCGTACTTCGCCGAGGCCCTCGCGGATTGTGTCGACAGCTGGCGACGCGTCGTCACCACGGCGGTCACCGCCGGGATCCCGGCACCCGGGTTCGCCGCGGCCCTGGCCTACTACGACGGGTTGCGGACCGAGCGCCTTCCCGCCGCGCTCATCCAGGGTCAGCGTGACTTCTTCGGCGCCCACACCTACCTGCGGACCGACCGCGAGGGCAGCTTCCACACTCTGTGGAGCGGCGATCGTACGGAGGTGCAGGTCTGACCGGCTCGGCTCCGACTGATCTGGGCCGTCTACTCGCCGGGCTCGGCGTAGCGGTTCCGATCAGGCATGCCGTCTCCACGGTCGTCAACGGCCCGGCGAGCGCGATCCAGCGCGCCGCTCTCGAGGACGCGGTGGCGGGCCGCGATCTCCTCGCGGTCGCGCCGACGGGCTCCGGCAAGACCCTGGTGTTCGCGATCGCCGTGGTGCACCGGTTGGCCGGGGCGGCGAGCGTCCCGGATCGCCCGCGCGCGATCGTGGTCGCACCGACCCGCGAGCTGGCGGTACAGAACGCGGAGGTCCTCGCCGAGGTGGGCGCGGGTGCCGGACTTCGCGTCGCCAACTTCGTCGGCGGCCAACCACTGGCGAAGGACCGCAGAACCCTGGTGGCGCCGGTCGACATCGCGGTGGGCACACCGGGACGTCTGACCGATCTGATCCGGACGGGAGCACTGTCCACGGCGGATGTCCGTGTGCTCGTACTCGACGAGGCAGACCACCTGATGGGGCTCTCCTTCGGCGAACAGACCGCCGCACTACTCGCCGAGTGTGGTGCCGCCGCACTCCTGTCGACGACGGCCACAGCGGACACCGATGTCGAGGACGCACTGCGCGAGCGGCGCCCCGGGTTGTGCATCCACCGAGTGGACTCCCCCGTCGACTCCGCGCCGCCCACGGTCGCCGCGGCCGGGGCCCCCCGCCGCCTCATCGTCGTCTCCGCGGCGGATCCGGACGCCTCCGCGATCGCACTCGCCGCCCGCTGCCGTCGGGCGCTGTTCTTCGTCCCCCGCCGCGACGCGGTCGAGCAGCTGCGCGCCTCCATCGCGGCGACCGGTGTCACCGCAGCCGGTGTGGCGGGCTCTGCCTCCCCGACCCGGAGAGCCGGCGCCTTCGCCGACCTCGCCTCCGGCACCGTCCGGGTACTCGTGAGCACCGACCTCGCCGGACGCGGCCTCGACCTCGACGGGATCGGGCACGTCATCCATGTCGGGCCTCCCCACTCGGTACAGGACCTGGTCCACCGCTCCGGCCGCACCGGGCGTGGTGACGACGCCGCCGGGGTCGTGGCCGCGATCGTGCGGCCGTCGGAGGTGGCCCGGATCAGCGCGCTCGCACGCGAGGTCGGCATGACCGTCGAGCTCGTCGAGCCCACCGGGCCCCGGGCCGCCCCGCTCCTCGACGAACTCTTCGGGCCGGAGATCGCGCTGCCCCGGCGCCGGAGAGAGTCCGCGCCCTCGGCGCGTTCCCGACGGCCCGCGCAGTCCCGGGTGCACCGCCCCAAGAAGAAGCGACGTTCGTGAAGGGGAGGCAACGTACCGCCGACCCCGTCCTGGTGCCCGAACGACTCTGGAGAGAACTGGAACTCCGTCATACCGACGCCGTGGACCTGCTGACCGCCGACCACCTCGCGCGTCGGCGCCGCGGCGAACCACACCCGGTCGCAGACTTCCTGTTCACCTACTACCGGACGAGCGTCGCCACCGTCCGACGCTGGCACCCGGGCCCCGGGATGATCCTGGAGAACTCTCATCAGACCGAACGGGCGGAATGGCGCCACTACGAGCGCGCCTCACTGCGCGGCCGGTCCGGCCTGATCGTGGACCCCGTGTCCGTCCTGTCCAGATGCGGTCGCCGCATCTCCCGGGCACGCGAGGTGGTCGAAGCCACCGCGTCGAGACCCGGCGCCACCCGCTGCTTCGGACTCCACGAATGGGCCATGCTCTACGGCACCGGTGACCACTCCGTCCGTCACCGCCAGGTGCCTCTACGGGTGTCTCATGCACGGATCGACGAGGTCGTCGACCAGTCCCGCCTACGGTGCACCCACTTCGACGCGTTCCGGTTCTTCACCGACGCCGCCGTCCCCCTTAACCAGGACGTCCTGACCCGCGACGGACAGGTCCGGAACGACCAGCCCGCCTGTCTGCACGCCGGCATGGATCTCTACTCGCACGTCGCGGCGATGGAGGCGGGCGCCCCCGGCGAGCTCCTGGTGGACACGCTCGTCGCCGCGTTCCACGCCCGTGAGGTCGACATGCGTTCCTCCCCCTACGATCTGTCCGCCTGGGGGCTCGACCCGATCCCGGTGGAGACCCCCGAGGGCCGCGCGACGTTCGTCGCCCATCAGCGCGGATGGATCCGACGGTCACAGGGACTCCGCGCCCGATACCTGGACGCGGTCAGGACCCTGGAGTCGTCGAGCGCGAACCGTCTGACCGGAGCGGAGGGCTGACCCGTCAGACCGGAACCGCTCCGAACAATCGCTCGGCCACTCCGGTGATCACGCTTCCCAACTCGGAATAGGCGTCGTCACCGGCCGTAGCAGTACGGAGTACCAACCCCATCGTCCTGCCGGGGGCGGGCTCGACGAATCTCGCGACCCCGATACCCGGGTCGCGGCTCTCGGACACCACTGCGGACTCCGGCACGATCATCACCCCGAGTCCCCCGGCCACACACCGCACCGCGGTGGTCAACGAGGCCGCCCGCGACCCACCACGGCCCAGGATCGGAGCCGAGACCCGCCGGCACAGGTCCACCGTCTGGTCGCGAAGGCAGTGCCCTTCGTCGAGCATCAGCAGCGGAAGATCCACCAGTGCCTCCAACGAGAGGCCCTCGTGCCCGGCGAGCTCGTGGTCGGCAGGGACGATGAGCGCGAACGGTTCGGTGTAGAGCGGCATCCCGACCGCCCCCGCGGACTCGGTCGGAACGGCCATGATCGCGACGTCGATCGCGCCCGAGCGCAGTTGGTCAACCAGTCTCGCGGTCTGGTCCTCGACGATTCGCGGACGGAGATCCGGGAAGTGATCAGCCAGTGCGGGAAGCAGGCCCGGGAGGAGATAGGGCGCAGCCGTCGGGATCACACCGATCCGGAGGTCGCCCGACAGCGGTCCCCCACTACCCGCCGCGATGTCGGAGACCGCATCCATCGCTCTCACCGCCACACGCGCGAACGGGAGGAGCTGATGACCTACGGGGGTGACGAGTACGGTCCGGGTGCTCCGTTCGACCAGATGAACCCGGAGCCCTTCCTCCAGGGTCGCCAGGGCCTGGGAGAGCGAGGGTTGGCTCATACCGAGCTCTTCCGCTGCACTGCGGAAATGGAGCCGTTCCGCGACGGCGAGGAACACCCTGAGCTGGGTCACGCTCGGCACGAACCGCTGATTGACCATATCGATGAGTGTAGGACGATCGATAGGTCGAAGTCGATCATTATTCACTCCCCCCTATGGGTGATCTTCACCTCATTAGGCTTTACCTGTCACTGGGAGTCGGGCATAGTCGGCCATGCCCGTTCAAGAACGGCCTTTAACTCAGGAGGATCACATGGCACTTCTCACTATCGGAGATCAGTTCCCCGACTTCACGCTGACCGCACTCAAGGGCGGCGACCTCCAGCAGGTCAACGCCCAGCAGCCCGAGGACTACTTCGAGACGATCACCAACCAGTCCTACGCTGGCAAGTGGCGCGTGATCTTCTTCTACCCGAAGGACTTCACCTTCGTCTGCCCCACCGAGATCGCCGCGTTCGGCAAGCTCGACGAGGACTTCCAGGACCGCGACACACAGGTCCTCGGCGGCTCGATCGACAACGAGTTCGCGCACTTCAACTGGCGCGCGACCAACGACGAGCTCAAGGGTGTTCCGTTCCCGATCCTGTCGGACATCAAGCACGAGCTCATCCGTGAGCTCGGCGTCGAGAACGCGGACGGGGTCGCCGACCGCGCCACCTTCATCGTCGATCCGGACAACGTCATCCAGTTCGTCTCCGTGACTCCGGACGCCGTCGGCCGCAACGTGGACGAGGTCCTCCGCGTCCTCGACGCCCTCCAGTCGTCCGAGGTCTGCGCCTGCAACTGGCAGAAGAACGACCCCACCAAGAACATCAACAAGATGGACATGCTGCAGGAGGGCATCAAGTGACCATCGAGAACCTGAAGTCCGGACTCCCCGAGTTCGCGAAGGATCTCAAGCTGAACCTCGGGTCACTGGCACGCTCGACGGAGCTGACGCCGCAGCAGCTCTGGGGGACCTTCCTCGCGACCGCCGCAGCGACCCGTTCGGAGACCGTGCTGTCCGAGATCGCCGACGAGGCGCGAGAGCACCTGTCCGATGAGGCGTTCAACGCCGCCCTCGGCGCCGCCTCCATCATGGCCATGAACAACGTGGCCTACCGCGCCAAGGAGTTCCTGGGCGACGACTACGCCCAGGTCCGGATGGGCCTGCGGATGAACATCATCGCAAACCCGGGGGTGGAGAAGGCGGACTTCGAGCTCTGGTCCATGGCCGTCTCCACGATCAACGGCTGCGAGAACTGCACCGCCGCGCACGATGACATCATCCGCAAGGAAGGCGTCACCAAGGAGCAGGCCTGGGAGGCCGTCAAGATCGCCGGCACCGTGGCCGGCGTCGCGCAGGCTGTCGAGATCCACGCCAACATCTGACACCACTGTTCCGGTATCCGGACGCAGAGAGCCCCGTCGACATCGTCGACGGGGCTCTCTGCATTCTCTCCACGCCCCGGCGAGTTGGCCCTCCCCAAAACGTCCGGACAGGACTAGGTTCGGAGAGAGGGAAGTGGAAAAATCTTTCACACCAACGCAAAGAGATCTGGAGATGCCATGACCACCGGAGGCACCCCGTCAGGAGACGGGTTCCCGAACGATCAGTACAGCGCAGGCACCGGCCAACAGAACTGGGGCGGACAGCAGCACGGCGGACAGGGGAACGCACAGGGATTCGGCCAGGAGCCCTATCCCGATCAGGGCTACGGTCAGCAGAACTACGGCGGGCAGGACTACGGCCAGCAGCCATACGGGGATCCGGCGTACGGTACCGCCTACCCCCAGTCCGGCCCCGGCGGCGGACCGTTGATGTCCGGCAGGGTGTCCGCCACCGATGCCATCGGCGCCGGCTGGCAGATGTTCAAGAACAACCCGCTACCGTGGGTGCTGGTCACGCTGGCCATGTTCGTCGCCAACGGGATCGCGAGTTCGATATCCAACTCGCAGTCGATGTCAGTGGCGTTCATGGGCTCCATACTGACGTTCGCCGTGAGCTTCCTGTTCCAGGCGTTCGTCATCCGGGGCGCACTACTCGAGGTGGACGGTCACAAGCCCGAGATCGGCGACTTCTTCAAACTGCACAACTTCGGGGCGTTCGTCATCGCGGCGATCCTGGTGGCGATCGCGACGACACTCGGGTTCATCCTCCTCATCATCCCCGGAATCGTGGCGGCCTTCCTCCTCTACTGGACCCTCCACTTCGTCGTGGACCGGAACATGACCGCGGTCGACGCCATGAAGTCGAGCGTCAACGCCATCAGGTCCGACGCCGGCAACCTGTTCGCTCTTGCGGTGCTCAACATCCTCGTCGTCATGGCCGGCTTCCTGGCCCTGTTCGTCGGGCTTCTCGTCGCGATCCCGGTGGCCACCCTGGCCTCGGTGTTCGCTTATCGGACCATCACCGGTCCCAGCGACTTCTCGCGCACGGCGACCTCGGCAATGCCCAACTGATCTCACCCACGTCCGGACGGACGGGCCCCGTCGACCTCTCGGTCGTCGGGGCCCGTTCGTCTGTGCGATCCGTGTGCCGTCGGGGGCGCAGTCTCTGGATGTTCACTCGACGGATGGTTACAAGTACAGCAGTCTCGTAATTTCGCGTCTCCTGGAGGGGTTTGAATACCAGCGTTCTCGGTATCAATCCGTCTCGAAAGGACGCCATGACCCGCCACCACCCCACCGTCATCAGCGCACTCTGCGCCGCCACTCTCCTCCTGCTCACCGGATGTCAGTCCGGCGGCGCCCAGGCCGACGCGGAACCCGAACCCCTCACACTGGCCACCACTCCGCTGGGCGACGATCCGACCCAGGCCAATCCCGTGGTCGAGATCGCGGCACTCCTCGAGGCCGAGACCGGCCGGAAGGTCGAGATCCGAGACGTGCCCGACTACCTGAGCGTCGTGGAGGCCATTCGTTCCGACCATGTGGACTTCGGCATCATGAGCGGCTTCCCGTCGGCGCTGGCTGTCAACACGGGTGAGGTCGACGCCCTCATCGCCTGGGAGGGCGACGACACCCCCGTGTCGACCTGCGCCGTCCTCGAGGACTCTCCTGTACGGGACGTCCAGGATCTACGAGGCGGCACTCTCGCGTTTGCCGACCAGGCCTCGAGTTCCGGATTCTTCATGCCGGTGTACATGCTTCACGAGGCGGGCCTCGAGCGCGGTACCGACTACGAGGCGATCTTCGCGGGCGGACACGAAGGAAGTTTCGCAGCGCTGGAGAAGGGGCAGGTGGACGCCGCCTGTACGGCCGTCATGCTCACCAAGCTCGATCCCCCGATGTTCCCGTTCGCCGAGGGACAGTGGCGCGGAATCGGAGAGAGCCCGTCGATGCCCATCACCGGCGCGGTGCTGGCACGTCAGTCCCTCGATCCAGAGACCCGGGAGCTGCTACAGAACGCGCTCGCAACCGTGATGTCGGAGGAGAACGCCGACGCGCTCGGGCCGCTGGCCAGCATCTCTGAGGGTGTGGCCGTCATCGACCCCACGGGCGAGCACTTCCGATCGTTCATCGACATCGCCGCGGTCGCCGGCGTCGACCTCTCCGATCTCAAGTGACCGCCGCTGCCCTCCGGCGACCGTCGGGGCGCTTCAGGGCCGTCGCCTCCTCGGTCCGCTCGGCACCGGCTCCCGCCGGCGTACCCGATGTCGCGGTCCGTGACCTCCGGGTCTCCTACGGTGCGCAGCTTGTACTCGACGGCGTGGACCTGGCCATCTCGCACGGTGAGACGGTTGCCCTGCTCGGGGCGTCCGGTTCGGGGAAGTCCACCCTCATGCGATCGCTCACCGGGTTCGCCCCGATCTCCAGCGGCGACGTCCGCGTCGCCGGGCGTGACGTCGCGGCGGTTCGCGGAACGGAGCTGCGACGACTGCGAGCCGACGTGGGCCAGGTCTTCCAACAGTTCAACCTGCAGCCGCGGCTCAGCGTACTGACCAACGTCCTGACCGGTGCTCTCTACTCGAGTGGGCCGATCAACCTCGCAGGAGGTTTCTCCTCACACCACCGGCGCCACGCGATGGAATTACTGGACCGGGTCGGGATCGCTGACAAGGCCCGTGACCAGGCTCGTACTCTCAGCGGTGGGCAACAGCAGCGGGTGGCCATAGCCCGGGCCCTAATGCAGCAACCGCGGGTAATCCTGGCCGACGAGCCGGTCGCCTCGCTCGACCCCTCGCTCGCGGACTCGGTCCTCGGGCTGCTGCGGTCCATCTCCTCCGAGGACGGTATCCCCGTCCTGGTCAGTCTCCACGTGGTGCCTCTGGCCTTGGCGCACAGTGACCGGATCGTCGGTCTGCGTGAGGGCAGGGTCGTCGTCTCGGCCGAGACCTGCGGTGTCGACGCCGCGGCGCTGGCATGCCTGTACGACGGCGGGGGGGCAACGACATGATCACTGACAGTTCCGAACCGACCCGGACCACGCCCACCGCCGCGGGCCCGGGGCTCTCCCCGGCCGAACGCGCGCGCCTGGAGAAGGCGTTCTCCATCCCCCGGGCCCGCTTCCTCGCCGGACTGCCCGTGGCAGTACTCGTATTGATCTGGTCCTTCGCTGGTGCCGAGTTCGACTTCGGCAGCCTCGCGGCCGGCGCGGTCAACACCGGCGAATTCGTCTCCCGGCTCTTTCCCCCCGACTTCTCGAAGTTCGCCACGATCGTTGAACTGCTCATCGAGACCCTCCAGATGGCGATCGTCGGCACGGTGCTCGGCGCGGTGTTGTCGCTTCTCGTCGCGTTCGCCGCGGCGTCCAACATCTCACCCCCACTCATCTACTACCCCGCGCGGTGGACGATGAACGTCATCCGGTCGATCCCCGACCTGGTCTTCGCGCTGATGTTCGTCTCCGCCGTGGGACTGGGTCCCTTCGCCGGAATCCTGGCCATGACTCTGGGATCCATCGGCTCGATAGGCAAGGTCTACGCCGAGGCCATGGAGGCGGTGGACCGTGGACCGGTGGTGGCGATGGAGTCAGTCGGCGCGTCGAGACGCCAGGTCATCCTCTACGGGATCCTGCCTCAGTCGGCACCGCTTCTCACCTCGTACACGCTTTTGCTCTTCGAGGGCAATGTCCGGGGAGCCACGATCCTCGGGCTGGTCGGTGCCGGCGGCATCGGCCTCGAACTGACCACCGCGATGAAGATGTACGACTACGGACATCTCAGCGCCATCATCATCTGCATCATCGTCCTGGTCACCGTCATCGACCAGGGCAGTGCCTTCATCCGGAAGAGGATCACGTGACCGCCACCGCAGCCTTCGAACTCAGTCCCCCCGTCAACCTCCGTCCCCTGGCCGGCATCCCGATCCGCGGGGGGGTGTTGTGCGAGGGTCTGGCGATCCGCGCGGACGACCTCTCCACCATCACCTCGGACGTGGCCGACGATCTGGTGGCCGGTGGACTGACGAGTATCATCGATCTGCGGTCGGCGGCCGAGGTGGATCTCACCGGCCGCGGGCCGCTGGCGACCCGGCCGGTGTCCTACCACCATCTGCCGGTGATGCAGGAGCTCGGCGCGGGCCTGCCCCGCGACACGTCGTTCCTGCACGATCCCGTGGAGTTCGGTCGACTGTATGCCGATCTCGTCGATGCCGCCGCTACCGGTTTCGCCACGGCGTTGACGATCATCTCGCTCAGCCCGGGCGCGACGGCCTTCCACTGCGCCGCCGGTCGAGACCGGACCGGCGTCCTCGCCGCCCTGTTGCTACTGGTCCTGGGTGCCGACGACGACGACATCGTCACCGACTACGCGCGTACCGACGACAACATGACCGCCATCGCCACCAGACTCGGTCCGGTCATGTCGGTACTCATGGCGGGAATGGGGTTCGACATCGAGGAGCTCGCGTCGACCAGGCCACCGGGCGGACGTTCCCCGGGCACCTCCATGCGCACCATGCTCGAGCTGCTGCGCGAGCGTCACGGTGATCCTCTCGCACCGCTCTGGCGGGCCGAACTCGATGACCGGACGGCGAGCCGTCTGCGGCGTAGGGCGCTCGGTTCGTGACCGGATCGAGCCCCGAGCACGAACATCCGACCGGTCGCGGGCCGGGACGTCCCCGGGACGACGACATCGACGACCGGATACTCTCCGCGACGTTGGCCATCATCGACGAAGGTGGCGTCCCGACCGTCTCGCGTGTCGTGGAGCGGTGCGGGGTGAGCCGCGCAGCTCTCTACCGGCGGTGGGCGTCGATCACCTCGCTCGTCGCCGCGTCCCTCGATGTCGGCCGCAGCGCCCCACCGGAGGTCGATGGCACCGACCCCCGCGAGAAGATCCTCCTATCGTTGGTGGAGATGACCAGTGACGGGGCCACTGTCTCGGGGTACACCGAGGACCGCCTGCGGCAACGGATCCGACTGACGATGAACGACCCGGAACTGCAGCGCGCGTACTGGACGAGTCACGTCGCACGCCGTCGGGTCGGGGTGGCCGAGGTGATCCGGGACGGAATGGCTCAAGGGGTGCTCCGTCCCGACCTGGATGTCGACGCCTGCCAGGACCTCCTGGCCGGGATCTTCTACTACCAGGTGGTCGTCCGTGGAGACGCGGTGGACCACCCCGCGGTACAGGCCCGGTGCCGACACGCCCTCGACGTGGGCCTACGTGGAATGTACGTGGACCCCACGTTCTGATGCGGGTCAGGCCGGCCGGTCGGCTCCGGCTGGGCGGTCCTCGTGCGCCATCGCGCGCCGGACCGCCCAGATGGTCGCGGCGAACGCCAACAGCGCGAGCGGCCACCCCATGGCGATCCGAGCAGCGCCGAGCCAGTTGACCTCGTCATTGAGGTAGAGCGCGTACTGCAGGACGGCTCGTATCGCGAAGAGTCCGGCCCAGATCCAGGTGGCGACGGCGTACCAGCGGCGGGCGTGTGGATTCCTGCGCCAGGCCATCCCCTTTCCGTCGAGGAAACCCCAGATCACGCCGACGAGCGGCCATCGCGCGAGCGCGGACAGTGCGAAGACCCCGCCGTACACCGCCTGCGTGATGATCCCGTAGAGAAAGTACCCCTTCGCGCTTCCGGTGCGCCAGGCGATCAGGACACCGATCGCGACCCCGATGAACCCGGAGATCGCGGGCTGGGGGTTCTCCCGTCGGACTAGTGACCACGCCAGCATCGCGACCGCCACCCCCAGGGCGGCCCAGATCGCGACCGTCAGTCCCCAGAACCCGTTGACGGGTACGAAGGTCAGGATGGGTATCGACGAGTAGACGAGCCCTCGGACGCCACCCATCTGTTCGAGCAGCGAGGCGTCCGGGTCGCCGAACGCTGACTTGCGCTTCGTTCCCGTGCTGTCGTCGGGCGCTTCCCCGGTGGACTGATCTTCAGCCCGCTCAGACTCCGTCACGCTTCTCCTCCGCGTCCCGCGCCCGGCCGCCCGCTGAGCAGCTCGTAGCGCGGATTGAACATGATCTTCTGACCGTCCCGGACGCCGATCCGCCCGGTGACCTTGACGAAGCGCCCGGTGTCGATCCCAGGGATCGATCTACGCCCCAGCCAACACACGTCTACCGCGCCCGATCCGTCGTACAACTCGGCAGTCACCCCGAGGAACTGCTCTCCTCCGCCGGACAGGACTGTGCGCACCCGCCCGGCCAGGGTCACCAGTTGCCCCCGTTGCGCGCTCTCGACGGTCGAACAGCCGGTACCCCGCACCACGCCGGCCAGGTCCACCGCGTCGAGCGACTCGAGCGGCGCGGTCAGTCGAGCCGAGAGTCCACGGAACATCCGTGTCACGGACATGGTTCCCCTCCCGGAGGGTCGGACGATCAGAGATCGTCGGTGCCGCGGAGCCGGTCCATGGCGCTGCCGTCTCTGCGCGGCTGCGACGCCGGCTTCTGCACCGGCTGTGACCCCGGTTCCTGCGTCTGCTTCTGGGCCGTCGGGGTCGGGGCCTGCGAACTCGACGCAGGGGCCTGCGGGCTCTGAGGGCGGGCCTGCGCGGCCGCCTGGGCCGGTTGACCTGCCGCCATCTGCTGCTGCAATGCCTGCGCCTGTTGTTGCGCGGCCAGCTGCGACTGCGCCTTGACCAGCGCCTGTTGGATCTCGTCAGGGATCGTCAGCGGCAGCGCCTCGCGGACGGGCATCGGCCCGTCGCCACGGTTCACCAGGAGGTGGCTGAACACTTCTCTGCCCTCCTCGGCGGCCTGCTCCGCCAGTTCGGGGGTGGCCATGATCCGCACCTCGGCGGTCCACCGGTGACCGTCGACGCCGATCGCGCGGAACACGGCCCCGGGCATGGCGGCCACGAGCTCACGTCCCCACGGGCCGTCCTCGACGGTTACCTCGGCGCCCTGGCCCTCGAGCTGCTCGCGCATCGCGGCGACCATGGTGCGCCACTGCCCTGCGGACTTCGGGGCGGCGAAGGCTCGGGGGATGACCCGCGACACGGTGGTGACCACGTGGAACTCCGGTTGACCGTTGGGGTCCAGCGCGACGTTCAGATCGCGCCCCTTGGGCACGCCGATCACCAGGGAACCGAGGTCGAGGTGTCCGTAGCCGAGGTCGGTGTAATACCGGGGGACGTCCCCGACCGACGAACGGTCATGAGGTCCCGCCGTGGACGGTGCGGAGTCCGCGGCCTCCCCGGAGGCGGCCGCGTCGCTGTCCCCGCTCACCGACTTCTTGCGTCCGAACATGGTCGAATCCTCTCCGCATGCGACCCGGTCCCGGTCGGGACCGTGCCTCCTGACGCTACCCAACGATGTCGCCGCCGGTCAGGTCAGGCGGTGGTGTCCTCCGGTCGACCCGTGACCCCGCTCGCCACGGTCGGTCTCGTCGAGCTCATGGACCTCCAGGACGTCCCATAGTTCGACCCTCTGGATGATCAACTGCGCGATCCGGTCGCCGCGTCCGATACGAACCGGTTCGGACGGATCGAGGTTGACGAGGTTGACCTTGATCTCGCCGCGGTACCCGGCGTCCACCGTTCCCGGGGCGTTCACGATCGAGAGGCCGGCGCGCGCGGCGAGCCCGGATCTGGGGTGGACGAGGCCCGCATATCCCTCCGGGATGGCGACGGACACCCCTGTGCCCACCAACCACCGTTGCCCGGGCGCGAGTTCACAGTCCTCGGCGGAATAGAGGTCGATGCCGGCATCCGTGGGGTGAGCCCGGGACGGCACGGGGAGCCCGGGGTCCAACCTCCGGAGACGCAACGGACCGACTGATCCGGCCGGGTGATCCGAGTTGCTCATTGCTGGCCGCCCTCCTGCCGGGTGGAGCCCGGGTGATGGATAGTCTTGATGTCGTGACCGAAGAAGATCTCCGACCGTCGCCCGACCGTGCCCCGCGCCGTGTTCATTCCGAACGCCTCCTGGTACCGGGATGGTGGTGGGTGGTTCTCGCTGCCGTCACCGCCCTCATCGCGGCCCTGGCGTTCTTGATCGGCTCTCCGTGGTGGCTCTGGCTTCTCGCCGTGGTCGTGCCCGCTCTGTTCGCCTGGCTCTTCGTGACCGTCGGCCGCGAGCGTATCGAGGTCGAGTCCGACGGTCAGGGTGGCGGGACCCTGTACGCGGGGCGGGCGCGGTTGCCGTTCGAGGCCATCTCGCGCAGCGCGGTGGTGCCGGCCACGGCGAAGCGGGCCGCGATGGGGCGCCAGCTGGATCCCGAGGCGTTCGTCGTTCACCGGAACTACGTCCAGACCATGGTGATCGTCGTCCTGGACGACCCGCTGGACCCGACGCCGTACTGGCTGATCAGTACACGCGACCCTGAGGCACTCGCGGCGGCGCTTCCGGACAACCAGTACAGCTGACCGATCAGCCCGCGCAGTCCACGCAGATGGGCAGACCGTCGCGCTCCTCGGCGAAGCGGCTGCGGTGATGGACGAGGAAGCAGTCGCCACAGGTGAACTCGTTGTCCTGCTCGGGAACCACACGCACGGTGAGTTCCTCACCTGAGAGGTCCGCGCCGGGGAGTTCGTAGGACTCGGCGGTGTCCGTCTCGTCCACGTCGACCTCGCCGGTTGCCCCCTCCGCCCTCCGGGCCTTGAGTTCCTCCAGCGAATCGCCGGCCAGCTCATCAGCTTCGGTCCGGCGGGGTGCGTCGTAGTCGGTTGCCATGAGTCTCTTCTCTAGCGGTCTGGTGACGAGGGCGGGCGGCTCGATCGTGGACGGACCGGCGCACGCATATTAACGGAAACTAGCAGGGATTTCATCCGCGCTGCCGGGCCGTGTCCCCGGCGGGGCCCCGACGCCTCGGCGATTAGAGTGGTGGGGCGGACCCGGAAAGGGTTCCCGCACCGTGACACCTGCAGGAAGGACCCTCATGGTCGTCCACCTCAGCGCCCAGGCGACACCTAGTCCGACCCCCACTCGGGGGATGGGACGCCTGCGCAGCCCCTACGTCTTGTTCGTGGTGGCCGCGTTGGTCCTCGGAGGTCTCGTGTGGGCCTCAGCCCTCAGGGGGAGCGATGCCGCGACGCAGGCCGCCGCCTGCCCCGTGACGCCCGCAGCGGAGGAGGCAGGATTGCAGGAGCAGCCGGCCGGCGCCCTCGACTCGGTCGAACCGGCCCTGTTGTCGGACACGAGGGTCAGGGTGCTCAACGCCAACGGGCAGAGCGGCCAGGCCGGGGCGGTCGCCGCCCAGCTGGCCGAGAGCGGATTCCAACCGGCGGGAGCCGATGCGACGGGCAACGACCCCATCTACGCCCAGGACCTCGAGTGCCACGGTCAGATCCGTTTCGGCGAGGCCGGGCAGGCGAACGCTCGGTCACTCTCGCTGGCGGCGCCGTGCATGCAGTTGGTGGCCGACGGGCGGGCGGACGCGTCCGTCGACCTGGTGCTGGGGACGATCTTCTCGCGGTTGTCGGACTCGACGGAGAGCGTGGGCTCGCTGGACGAGTTGAAGGTGGGCCGTCAACCGATCTCCGCCGAACTGGAGGCGGCGCGCGCGGTCAGCTGCTGACCGGCGGCCCGAGCGCCGCCAGGGCGGCGAGGAACTCCCGCGCCACACCGGGTGCGGCGGCAGTGGTGGGCACGTCGTCGCGGTCGGAGACCGTCACCACCGCCCCGGCCTCGGCGGCGATCAGCGCCCCGGCGGCGTGATCCCATGGCTTGAGGCAGCGCTCGTAGTACGCGTCGATGCGGCCGGTGGCCAGCATGCACAGGTCCAGTGCCGCGGATCCGCATCGTCTGATGTCACGGATCCGCGGGAGGAGTTCGGCGACCGCCCGCCCCTGTTCGGCGCGGACGTCCGAGTCGTAGGAGAACCCGGTCCCCACGAGCGCCAACGACAAGTCATCACACGTCGATGCCGCCAGCTCGGTGACTGTCCCCCCGGCAGAGCGGAGACTCGACCCGCGGCCGACCCCCGCGGTCCAGGTCTCGCGGGTGACGATGTTGTGGACGGCACCCGCGAGGACCACCCCGTCGACCTCCGCCGCCACCGAGACAGCGGTGAAGGGGATCCCGTAGAGGAGGTTCACGGTCCCGTCGACCGGATCCACCACCCACCGCACCGCTCCCCGTCCCGAGGCGGACGGCTCCTCGCCGCCCTCCTCCCCCAGGACCCCGTCGTCGGGCCGGGCGGCGGACACCTCCGAACGGAGGTGCTCCTCCACCGTGGTGTCGATGACGGTCACGGGGTCGGTCGCCGAACTCTTGGCGCGTGGATCGAGGCCCGTGGAGGCGAACTGCTCCACCATCCGCCGGGCCACGTCACCGCCCGAGACCGCGAGGTGGGCCGCGAACTCCCTCAGCTCGTCGATCGTGTCCGCGTCGGCACCTCCCGCGACACCGTGGACCGTTTCCTGCGCCATGTCGGCTCCCCTCGTCGTCGTCCCCGAGTGAACCGGTCACTCGGGGGAACTGGACGGATACGCTGACGAACGGGCGCTCGTCGCCCCCATCGTGCCCCGTCGGCCCGGTGGTCTCCAACCCCCAGCCGTGACCACACGGCCCGTCACACGGGAGCCTCAGATGCCCACCCCCACCCCCGCCGAGCGCACCCAGGCATCGGTCTCCTCCACCGGCCTGGGGGTGGACGTCGGCGGCACCGGGATCAAGGTCGGAGTGGTCGACCTCGGCACCGGGGAACTCCTCGGCGAGCGGTTGACGCGCGACACCCCGCAGCCGGCGACGCCGGACGCGGTCGCCGAGGCGATCCGGGCGATGGTCGAGGAGATCGGATGGGACGGCCCGGTGGGCGTGGCGCTACCCAGCGTCATCCACGACGGAGTGGCACGGATCGCCCACAACATCGACGGCTCCTGGGTCGGCTGCGACGTGATCGACCTGTTCGACAGGCACCTGCCGGGACGCTCGGTGGTGATGCTCAACGACGCCGACGCAGCGGGGCTCACCGAGGTGCACTACGGCGCCGGCGAGGGCGTCGACGGCCTGGTGATCCTGTTGACCTTCGGCACCGGGATCGGTTCGGCACTGCTGCTGGGCGGCCGACTCATCCCCAACACGGAGTTCGGTCACCTCTTCGTGGAGGACATCGCCGGCCGCGGCTACGACGAGGCCGAACACCTCGCCTCCGCGTCGGTCCGAGCACGGGACGGACTGACCTTCGAGGAGTGGGCGCCCCACGTGTCCAACGTCCTGCGCTCACTGGAGGACCTGCTCTGGCCCCGCGCCTTCGTCCTCGGGGGCGGGGTCAGCGAGTCCGCGGAGGAATGGTTCCCGTTGCTGGAGAACCGCACCCCGGTTCGCGCGGCCGTTCGACGTGGCGACGCCGGGATCATCGGAGCCGCCCTGTACGCGGCGGACCACGCGGGCCTGGTGGACCTCGGGGCGACACTGTCCCCGGACAGCTACTGACCCGTCGTCATGCGCGCCTGATGCGACCTCCGGGCTGGTTCCTCGTTACAATGGTTCAGGCCGGGATCACCTACCGGCCGGGGACGGGCCCGGTACCGCAAGGCGGACGGCTCCAGTGTCGGCAGACTATGCGGCATCCATCCCCGTTTCCCATCGATTTACCGGTTGTGAAGGGGCGTTTGTGGCAGCCACGAAGACCACCAGTTCGGATTCCGCGATGAGCGGCGATCCGTCGGACACCGAGGTCACGGGCGAGGCCCCCGCCACGAAGACCGCGGCGGGCAGGACACCTGCGAAGAAGGCCGCTCCCGCCAAGAAGACCGCGGCAAAGAAGGCGTCTCCGGCGAAGAAGACCGCCGCCAAGAAGACCGCCGCCAAGAAGACGGCGGCGAAGAAGACCGCCGGTCCGGCCGGTTCCGCACCTACAGATTCCGCCCCGGTCGACGACGCGCCCGTCGAGGCTCTCGAGGTCGAGCCGGACACCGCCGAGCTCGAGGACGTCGAGGTCGAGGTAGTCGACGTCGATGACACCGAGGCCGACGAGGAGACCAAGGAGGGGCCCACCGCCAAGGACAAGGCGTCGGGCGACTTCGTCTGGGACGAGGACGAGTCCGAGGCCCTGCGGCAGGCCCGCAAGGACGCAGAGCTCACCGCGTCCGCCGACTCGGTCCGCGCCTACCTCAAGCAGATCGGCAAGGTCGCTCTCCTCAACGCCGAGGAGGAGGTCGAGCTCGCCAAGCGCATCGAGGCCGGCCTCTACGTCACCTGGTTCATCGCCCAGGTCGCCGAGCGCGGCGAGAAGCTCACCACCGCGCAGAAGCGTGACTACCGCTGGATCGAACGAGACGGTGTCCGCGCCAAGAACCACCTGCTGGAGGCCAACCTCCGGCTCGTGGTGTCACTGGCCAAGCGGTACACGGGCCGCGGGATGGCGTTCCTGGACCTCATCCAGGAGGGCAACCTCGGACTGATCCGCGCCGTCGAGAAGTTCGACTACACCAAGGGCTACAAGTTCTCCACGTACGCCACGTGGTGGATCCGTCAGGCGATCACCCGGGCGATGGCCGACCAGGCCCGCACCATCCGTATCCCGGTGCACATGGTGGAGGTCATCAACAAGCTCGGCCGCATCCAGCGTGAGCTGCTCCAGGACCTGGGCCGCGAGCCCACCCCGGAGGAGCTGGCCAAGGAGATGGACATCACCCCGGAGAAGGTGCTGGAGATCCAGCAGTACGCCCGCGAGCCCATCTCCCTCGACCAGACCATCGGCGACGAGGGTGACTCGCAGCTCGGCGACTTCATCGAGGACTCCGAGGCCGTGGTCGCGGTGGACGCCGTGAGCTTCACGCTCCTGCAGGACCAGCTCCGCTCGGTGCTCGACACGCTGTCCGAGCGCGAGGCCGGAGTCGTCCGGCTGCGCTTCGGCCTCACCGACGGCCTGCCGCGCACGCTCGACGAGATCGGTCAGGTGTACGGGGTCACGCGCGAGCGCATCCGCCAGATCGAGTCCAAGACCATGTCCAAACTGCGGCACCCGTCGCGGTCGCAGGTTCTCCGCGACTACTTGGACTAGCTCACTTCGCCCCTCTGACCCGGGGTTGCGGTAGACGGGAAGACCTCCGCCGCCCCAGGTCAGTGGCCTGAGGCTCGCATATTCAAGAAAAGTTCACCTCGGGCGGCAATACTTGCCACCCGTGACCGAACCCCACAGCCCTCGCCTCCCCTCTCGTCGCTCCGTCCTCCGTGGTGCCGCACTCGCCGGAACGGCGGCGTTCGCGGGAATCGCGCCGTATGCCGCCGCGCAGGCGCCTGCCCCCGGACCCGGACCCGGACCCGGGATCGACTTTCCCACCTGCTGCCCCGGGCCGTTCGCCAACGGCATCGGGAGCGGCGACCCGCTCTCCGACCGGGTCATCATCTGGACGCGGGTCATGCCCGAGCGAGTGTCCTCACCGGTGGGTGCGGTGCAGTGGGCGGTGGCCGCCGATCCGGACATGACGACGCTGGTCGCGTCCGGCGTGCAGACACCTGACGCCGAGCACGACTTCACCGTGAAGGTCGATGTGACCGGGCTCTCCCCCGCGACGACCTACTACTACCGGTTCACCCTGGGTGGGGAGCGTTCGATCACGGGACGCACGCGTACGGCTCCCGCACCGGGCAGCCGGACCAATCACCTGCGGATCGCAGTGATGTCGTGCAGCTCGTACTGGTCGTCCCAGTGGTCGGGATTCGAGAATCTCGCGAACCGGAACGACATCGATCTCGTCGTGCACCTCGGCGACTACATCTATGACTTCCCGGACGCCGACGAGCTCGTGCGCTCCCGGGTGGGTTTCGACGACATCACGCACCCCGACAACCGCGACTGGCTCACTCTCTCCGAGGTCCGGCGCCGCTATGCGTTGTGGCGGTCGGATCCGCAGTTCGTCCGCGCCCATCAGCAGCACCCGTGGACCATCGTCTGGGACAACCACGACATAGATCCGAAGTACGGCGTCGAGGTCCCGACCCCGGGGATCGACGAGTCCATGAACACCACGACTCTCGCCGACACGACTCGTGCGTTCTACGAGTGGACCCCGACTCGGCCGGTCCGGGCCGACGGCAGCGGCGAGTTCCTCCTGGTCGACGACGGTTCCTACCCGGTGCCGCAGGATCCTCTTCTCATCTACCGCCGCCTGCGCTACGGCGACCTCGTCGACGTCTTCGCTATCGATGCGCAGTCGGGACTGGATCGATACGAGCTCGCGGTCGACTCCTCACACCTGCACGGCGCGCAACCCAGCCTGCTCGGTCGCCGGCAGTTCGAGTGGCTCACGGCGGGGCTCGCCGGCTCGACCTCGCGTTGGCGGCTCATCGCCAACCAGGCCTGGTTCTCACCTGCCGACATCCCCTCCGTCGTCGAGGGGGTCGAGATGCCCCGGATCGGGATCGGGAGGTGGGCCGATTTCGCCGACGAGCGGACCGCACTCGTGCGGCACCTGCGCGGCGACGACGGCGGAGAGCGGATTCGCAACACCATCATGGTCTCGGGGGACGCGCACGGGAACTACGCGTCCGACATCATCGAGACCACGCACTTCTCGGACGGATACGTCTCGGGCTTCCCGGGTTTCAATCGCCGGCACGGCGCGGAGGCGGGCAACCATCACTCGGGAGCGCTGCGGACGGACACCGCGGCGGGCACGCCGCATCTCGGTTCGGCGATAGGGTCGGCCGGGGCGGACCCGGCCAACCCGCGCGGGCGCTCGGTCGGGGTCGAGTTCTCCCCGTCCTCGATGGGCCGGGGCGGAGCGGACGAGATGATCATCTCGGCGATCCCCACCGGGCGCCTCGAGTCGATCCGGATCGCCCGCGCGGCCGAGATGGCCATCCTGTCCCTCAACCGCAATGCCCAGTTCGTCGAATGGGTGGACCACGGCTACGGGATCGTCGACATCACCCGTGAGCGAGCGGTGTTCGAGTATTGGTGGCAGGACAAGTACGTGATCGGCGCGCCGGACGTGCTCGGGCACCAGATGGTCGCGTGGGCGGACGACGACCACTCGGTGTTCCCGCCGCGACTGCGCGACCAGATCGACTCCGTCGACCTCCACGGGCTGCCGTTCGCACCGACGTCGGGGACGCAGGCCCTGCCGGCCCCGCGGTTACCAGGCGCGTAGCGTCCGGATCCGTTCCCGGATCTGTTCGGCCGACGCCATGGGGACCGGCGGACCACCGCAGGAGTTGCGCAACTGGGTGTGGATGGCGCCGTGGGATTTGCCCAGGCGACCCGAGTACACCGACACCAGCGTGTTGAGCTGGCGGCGAAGATCCTTGAGCTCGGCCGCGGAGGCGACGCGGTCGGCCGCCGCACCCGCGTGCGCGCCCGGGCCGGCCGCGTTCCCCGGGAGGATGGTGCCGGAGATGGTCGGATCCGTCCCCACGCCCACCACGGCCACGGCCCCGGGCGCGGAGGACGCCTCGCCGGACGTCCGCTTGATCTGCTCCTTCTCCCGCTGACGCAGGAGTGCCTTGACGTCATCCGCGCCGAGCAGACCGGGAAGGCCGATGTAGTCGGCCTCCTCCTCGCTTCCGGCGAACGTGGCCGTGCCGTACGAGGACCCCTCGTACACGATCTGGTCGAGCTCCGCGTCGGCGCCGAGGGAGATGTAGCCCTTGTCCTCGTCATCCGCGTCGGGCTCGTCCTGCTGCCGGTTGGCCTGCGCCAGGAGTTCGTCCTCGAGCCCGTCCTCCCGGTGCGGCTTGCCCAGGACGTGATCGCGCTGGGCCTCCATCTGCGAGGCGAGCTGGAGCAGGACCGGGACCGACGGCAGGAAGACCGACGCCGTCTCCCCGGGCCTGCGTGACCGGACGAAGCGACCGATGGCCTGGGCGAAGTACAGGGGGGTCGACGCGCTGGTGGCGTACACCCCCACGCTCAACCGCGGTACGTCCACGCCCTCCGAGACCATGCGGACCGCGACCATCCACTCGTCGGTCGAGGCGGCGAAGGTGCCGATCCGGCTCGAGGCCGTGGGGTCGTCGGAGAGGACGACGACGGGAGCGCGCCCGGTGATCTCCGTGAGCAGCGCCGCGTACTCGCGGGCGCGTTCCTGGTCTGTGGCTATCACCAGCCCTCCGGCGTCGGGCACTCCACCGGCCCTGATCTGCCGGAGCCGGGTGTGTGCTGCCTGGAGCACCGCGGGCATCCAGTCTCCGTGGGGGTCGAGCGCCACCCGCCAGGCACGGGAGTTCTGGTCCGCACTGAGCGGTTCACCGAGACGGGCCGAGAACTCCTCGCCGGCGTTGGTGCGCCACCGGGCCTCGCCCGAGTAGGCGAGGAACACCACGGGCCGGACGACTCCGTCGGCCAGAGCGTCGGCGTACCCGTAGGAGTGGTCGGCCCTGGAGCGTTGGTGACCCTGGCCGTCGGGCTCGTAGGTGACGAACGGGATCGGGCTGTCGTCGGACCTGAACGGCGTGCCGGTCAGCGAGAGCCGACGCTCGGCGTCGTCGAACGCCTCGCGGATGCCGTCACCCCAGCTCTTAGCGTCTCCACCGTGGTGGATCTCGTCGAGGATCACCAGAGTGCGGCGGGAGGCGGTGCGCTCGCGGTGCTTGAAGGGGTGTGACGCCACCTGGGCGTAGGTGACCACCATGCCGTGGTATTCCGGTGCGAGAGCGCCCGAGGAATTGGAGTACTCGGGATCGAGCGCGATGCCGGCCCGCGCGGCGGCCTCGGCCCACTGGAACTTGAGGTGCTCGGTGGGGGCCACGACGGTGATCGCGTCGACCGTCCGGTCCGTCAGGAGTTCGGTGGCCACCCGAAGACCGAAGGTCGTCTTCCCGGCGCCGGGGGTGGCCACGGCGAGGAAGTCCTTCGGCCGGGCCATGAGGTATTTGCGCAGAGCGGTCCGCTGCCACGCGCGCAGCGGCGCGCCCCCGGCCGACGCGGAGGTGGAGTCTGCGGCCTGCTCCTCGGTGCCCGGGACCGTGCCGGGGTCACTCACCAGGCTTCAGGGTCTCGTAGACGCGCTTGCACTCGGGGCAGACGGGGGAACCGGGCTTGGCGGACCGCGTGACCGGGAAAACCTCACCGCACAGTGCGATCACGTAGGAGCCCATGACCGCGCTCTCGGCGATCTTGCTCTTGTCCACGTAGTGGAAGAACTTGGGGGCGTCGTCCTGCGTCTCCTCGGTCGTGGTGACCTCGGGGCGCTCTAGTGTCTTGGTCCGGGTG
>JBKBRA010000029.1:0-41327 GCA_046292305.1 Dietzia sp.
ATGTCACCGAAGGCGACCGTCACCGGCACCGCGCCGGAGGCGACCGTCCCCGGCGCAGCGCCGGATTCCCCGATACCCGGCCGCGCGCGGCCCTGCCGCCCGAGTCCCGCGGCGAGCTCGGCCAGGCCACTGGCCTTGGTGACCCCGCGCGCCGCGAACTCGATCAGCCCGTTGGTGGTGGAGTAGGTGACGTCCGCCAGATGATGCACCTCTCCTCGCAGAGCGTCCACCATGTCCGCGCTGGGCATCCCGGGAACCCTGGCCAGGAGCTTGAGGACGGGGCGGGCGAGCACCTCGGAGTGACCGACCTCCAGGTGTCCGGGTTGGATCCAGGCGTGTTCGTAGTCCGGGCTGGCCACGAACTCCCTGTCGGCGGCGTCGACGCCCAGCCGTTCGGCGGCGATCCCGCTGCCCGGCAACCGGTCGCGCAGGACCTCGTCGATCGCGGCCAGCGCCTCCGCCTCCAGTAGCCGGGTGCTGAGGAACTCGCCACTGGCGGTGTCCATGACGACCGCACCGTTGGCACACACCGCCAGGGGCGCCACGGGCAACTGCTCGACCACCTGGGACAGCCATCGCGGAGGCCTGCCGGTGGCCAACACGAACGTCGCGCCGTCCGCCACCAGTTCGGCGATGACGGCCCGGTTGGCGGCCGGTATGCGGTCGTTCCTGTCGACCAGCGTGCCGTCGATGTCCGTGGCCACCAGCAGTGGCCGGGAACCGCTCACGGAGCGTCCGGGCCCGCCGGTCCCTTCGGGGCGTCGTCGCCCTCCGCCACGGCCCGCCGGCGCATACGCTCGGCATGCTCGGCCACGTCGAGCGCGGTGGCCTCCTCCAGGGTCGGAGCCGACCCACCGAGACGGGCGGGGACCCAGTTCGCCCCGGGCGGGTACGGGCCGTAGCGCTGCGCGTACTCCTCCTGAATCCGTTCGAGGGTCGACTTCATCCGTGAACGGAGCTCCTCGGTGCACTCGTCCACCGGCTCGTAGGCCCGCATCGGCTCGCCGACCTCCATCAGGATCGGCACCTTCGGGCGCAACAGCTTCTTGGGCAGGCCCTTCGTCCACACCCGCTGGGATCCCCACAGGGTGACGGGGATGATCGGGACACCGGCCTCGAGCGCCATCCGCACGGCACCGGACTTGAAGCCCTTGATCTCGAAACTGCGGCTGATGGTGGCCTCGGGGAACACCCCGACGAGCTCACCGGCCTTCAGCCGCGTGACGGCCTCGTCGAACGACGCCTTGCCGGCCGTACGGTCCACCGGGATGTGCTTGAGCTCCCGCATGATCGGCCCAGTCACCGGGTGCTCGAACACCTCGACCTTGGCCATGTAGCGGATGAACCGCTTGTGGACGCGCGCCGGGATACCGCCGTAGACGAAGTCGAAGTACCCGGTGTGGTTGATCACCACCACGGCGCCACCGACCTCGGGGAAGTGATGCTCCCCGCGGAAGGTGATGTCCAGACCCTGGACCTTGAACAACGTGCGGGCGAACCCGATGATCCCCGTATAGAGCAGCTCCACGGGCACCAGCGTAGCGGCCCACCCCGGGCGGTGTGACCCGCTGCCGGTAGGTTCGGCGGGGTGGATGACGACGAGCCCTTCGATTCGGTCGACCCCGCGGCGCGCAGTCGCCACTACTCGTGGCCCCCGCTGCCCACCGCCTCCGAGCGCACCCCGCACGCGGGGCTGGACGCCCTGCGGCGGATCGTCGACGGCGAGCGCCACCTCTCCCCCGGCGCGCACACGCTCGGTCTGGAGCTCACGTCGGTCGACGATCGCGTGGTCACCATGACCGCCACACCCGGCGAGTGGGCTCTCAACAACGGCGGGACGGTGCACGGCGGGATCGTCTCGGGATGGGTCGACTCGGCGCTCGGTTACGCCACCGCGACGGTCGTCGACGAGGGCGTGGGTTACAGCACGCTCGACCTGACCGTCCGGTACATCCGCGCGCTCCGGTTGGAGAAGACCCCCGCGACGATCCACGCCGAGGTCGAGCACGTGGGCCGGTCGACGTGCGTCGTGCAGGCCAAGGTGCTCGACACCGACGGGCGGACCTGCGCCAGCGCGAGCGGCGTGATGATGCTCTTCCGCCCCTGACCCACGTGGGCGGGCGGTGGGACGACGCCCCCTGACATCACGGCTAGCGGGGCGGCTCCAGCACATCCTTGCCGACGAACGGACGCAGTGCCTCGGGCACGACCACGGAACCGTCCGCCTGCTGGTGGTTCTCGAGGATCGCCACCAGCCAGCGCGTGGTGGCCAGGGTGCCGTTCAGGGTGGCGGCCGTCTGCGGCTTGCCGGCGTCATCCCGGTAGCGCACACCCAGCCGGCGGGCCTGGAAGGTCGTGCAGTTGGACGTGGACGTGAGCTCGCGGTAGGCGCCCTGAGTGGGGACCCACGCCTCACAGTCGTACTTGCGGGCGGCCGACGACCCCAGATCTCCGCCGGCGATGTCGATCACCCGGAACGGCAGACCCATGGCCTGCAACATCTCCTTCTCGAATCCCAGGAGGCGCAGGTGCTCGTCGTGTGCCTCCTCCGGCTTGCACCAGGAGAACATCTCGACCTTGTCGAACTGGTGGACCCGGATGATCCCGCGGGTGTCCTTGCCGTGGCTGCCTGCCTCGCGGCGGAAACACGACGACCACCCGCAGTAGCGCTTGGGCCCCTCCGACAGGTCCAGGATCTCCCCCTGGTGGAAGCCCGCCAACGCGACTTCCGAGGTGCCCACCAGGTAGAGGTCGTCGGCCTCGAGCCGGTAGATCTCGTCGGCGTGCGCGCCGAGGAAGCCGGTGCCCTGCATGATCTCCGGGCGCACCAGGACCGGCGGGATCATGAGCGTGAAACCGTTGGCCGTGGCCTTCTGCGCCGCCAGCTGCAGCATCCCCAGCTGGAGCAGGGCGCCGTACCCGGTGAGGAAGTAGAAGCGCGCGCCCGAGACCTTGGCACCGCGCTCCATGTCCAGCAGTCCCAGGCTCTCGCCGAGCTCGAGGTGGTCCCTGGGCTCGAAGTCGAAGGTCGGGATCTCGCCGATCCGCTCGATCTCCACGAAGTCGTCCTCGCCGCCGGCGGGGGTCCCCTCCTCGACCACGTTGGAGAGCAGCCGCTGGATCCGGTCGACCTCGGCCGCGGCGGACTTCTCCGCCTCCTCGGCGTCCTTGACCGCCTGCTTGAGCGCACCGGCGGCCTCGAGCAGCGCTGGGCGGTCCTCCGGCGCGGCCTGCCCGACCTTCTTGCCGTGCGCCTTCTGTTCGGCGCGCGCCCCGTCGGCGGCGGAGATCGACGACCGGCGGGCCTCGTCGGCCGCCAGCAGCCGGTCGACCAGCGAGGGGTCCTCGCCGCGGGTGCGCTGGGAATCGCGGACGAGGTCGGGGTTCTCGCGGAGAAGCTTGAGATCGATCACGGCGACCAGCCTAGCGGCCCCGTTCCACTACCCGAATCCGCTACCGCGACCACGCATCCGCTACCCGCACGCGGGTAGCGGATCCATCGGGAGGGTAGCGGATATGGTGCGGCCGGGGTCAGACACCGAAGAGCTCGAGGAAGGCGTCCTTCTCGAACATCCGAGCGGTGTCGACCGCCGTGGGTGTGCCCCCGTTCGGGTCCGCGCCCCCCTCGAACAGCACACGGACCACCTCGCCGTACCCCTTGAACACCGCGCCCGCGAGTGGGGTCTGCCCGCGATCGTTGGCGCGGTCGACCTCCGCACCGCGGGCGAGCAGGGCCCGGACGGTGTCGGGGTGCCCGTTGTAGGCGGCCAGCATGAGCAGCGCGTCACCGCGCTCGTTGGTCAGGTCCGGGCTCACACCCGCGTCGACGTAGGCGGCCAGCCGGTCGGTCTCGCCGTCGCGGGCGAGTTGGAAGAGCATCTGTGCGAACTCGAGGACCTCCGGGTCGACGCCCTCACGCGGCGCGCGGGTTCCGTTGTCCGGGCCGCCGGCCTCGTCTCGGTTCTGTCCGCTCATGCACTGGATCCTATCGGTGCGGCGAAGTTGCGGCATCATAGATGTGATGATCACTTCCTCGCGGTCACCACACCAGGGCCGGTCGCTGCTCCGGACCCGGGGCGCGGTCATGGCCTCACTCGTCGCGATCCTGTCCGGCGGGGCGATCACCGGTGGGCTCATGGCCTCGGCCATGGGTGATCCGAACTCCGCGACGGCGGAGCGGATCGCGGCGATCGTCCCGCAGGTCGACCCGCGGACACTGTCCGGGCCCGCCTACGCCGACGCCACCCCGGGAACGTGTCTGACCTGGCAGGTCGACGCCGCGGACCGTGTCACCGCGTTCACGACCGTCGACTGCGCGGAGCCCCACCGCTTCGAGGTCGCCGGCCGGATCGACCTCACCGGGGTACCCGGGTTCGGCGAGGACACCCCGCTCCCGGACAACTCGAGGCTGGCCCCGATCGGCACGGATCGGTGCATGCCGCTGATCGCCCGCTACGCGGGGGGCCGGGAGGTCGACCCGGCGGGCCGGTTCACCGGCCTGGTCGTACCCCCGTCCGAGGAGGGTTGGGACAAGGGAGACCACACGGTGTTGTGCGGAGTCGCCGCGGCCGAACTCGACGGTCGGTCCACCACCTCGACAGGGGTGTTCGCCGAGTCGGACCAGCATCGACGGTGGGACCCCGGCACCTGCCTGGGCTTCACCGCTGAGGGGCTGCCCGGTGCGCCGGTGCCCTGTTCGGAGGACCACGCGATCGAGGTCGTCTCCGACGTCGACGTCACCGGGATCTTCCCGGAGTCGCCCACCCCGCCGGAGCCGCGGGCGCAGTCCGAGCTCACCGCGGACGCCTGCCTCGCCGCCGGGACCGCCTACCTCGGTGACGCCGAGGCGCTCCGCCAGACCACCCTCATCTCCACCCTCGTCAACCCGATCTCGCAGATCTCGTGGGCCACCGGGAGCCGCACCGTCAACTGCGGGCTGATGAGGGCCGCCGACCCCGGGCCGTTCGCGGTACTGCGGGGCTCCGCACGGCAGGGCGTCCTGATCGACGGCTCCACCCCGGTGGCGCCCACCACCACGGAGGTCCCGCCGCCCGGCGTGGGCCAGGGGACTCCCGGCACCCCGACGGATCCGGATCCCGGGACTGTGTCCGTGCCGATCCCCGGCGGCACGCCGTGAGCATCGCCGTCGGGGAGTCGCGATTCGAGTCGCTCGTCGACGACGCGCTGGACTCCGTGCCGGATGCGTTGTTCACCGCGATGGACAACGTGGTGGTCCTCATTGCCGACCGCCATCCGGAGGAACCGGACCTGCTCGGCCTGTACGAGGGGGTGGCGTTGACCGAGCGTGACACCACCTACTCGGGTTTCCTCCCCGACACCATCACGATCTACCGGGGTGCGCTGTGCGACTTCTGCTCAACCGAGGAGCAGCTGGTGCACGAAGTGGCGGTGACGGTCATCCACGAGATCGCCCACCACTTCGGGATCGAGGAGCACACCCTGCACGACCTCGGCTGGGGCTGACCGGGGTCTGACCGGGGTCTGACCGGGGTCTGACCGGAACGCCCCTCCCGGCCGTGCCTCCGAATCCGCGCCCCGCCAGAACCGCAGGCGGCCGATTCCGCAGGCCGTCAGAACTGCGGGCGGCCCGGGTGGTCGCCCCACCGCTCGCAGGACCATCCGCCGCGGTCCGGCGCCAACTCGATGACCCCGCAGTTGGGGATCCGGTTGACCAGCGCCCACTGTGAGGGGACGGCCCCCGCGAACACGGCAATCATCCGCATGAGGGTGCCGTGCACCACCAGGACCACGTCGATGCCGTTGTCGAGGTAGCTCTCCCGCAGCTCCGACACCAGCGGCATCGCACGCTCCTGCACGGCCAGCGCGCTCTCCCCCTCGGGCAGGCACGAGGCGAGGTCACCGTCCTCCAGCCAGTCCCGCACGACCCTGTTGTAGGCCAACAACGCCTCGGTGCCGGTCCTCATCTCGTACCGGCCGGCCTGCACCTCGTACGCGCCCGGCACAGCCTGGGTCGGGAGCTCCATCGCCTCGGCGACCAGTCCGGCGGTCTCGCGGGCACGTGCGGCCTCGGAGCTGAGGACCACCGTCGGTGAGATGCCCGAGGCGGCGAGCTCGGCGCCGACCGTCCGCGCCTGCTCCCGCCCGAGTTCGGTGAGGGGGGCGCCGGGCAGGGCGGTGTCCAGGGCACCGGCGACGTTGGACGGGGTCTGCCCGTGCCGGACCAGGTGCAGGCGCGCGCTCACCGCTCGTCCATCCCGTGTGTGTCGACCCCGGGTGTGTTGACCCCGTCTGGGTCGACCCCGCGTCGGAGCCCGTCGATCCAGTCGAGCGCCCCGGAGCGGTCCGGCGGGGCGGAGCCGGCGCCGACACCCTCCGCGACGGGCCACGATCCGAGGAAACGCAGGCCGGCGGTCCGGTGGTGCAGTGCCGCCAACGCCTCGGCCACCACGGGGTCGTCGAGGTGCCCGACGAGGTCCACGTGGAAGAGGTAGGTGAACCGCTCGACCCGGGTGGGTCGTGAGCCGATCCGGGTGAGGTCGATGTCGCGGATCGACAATTCGGTGAGTGCCTGGACCAGCGAATTGGGCTCGTGCGGGAGTCCGAAGACCACGCAGGTCCGGTCGTGGCCGGTGCGCGCGAGCGGCGGCCCCGGGCGGCCCACCAGGACGAACCGGGTGCGGGCCCCACCCACGTCGGCCACGTTCTCCGCGAGCGGGACGAGGCCGTTGATCTCGCCCGCTCGCGCGGGTGCGGCCGTGGCGTCGGCGCTGCCGGCCGCCACCTCCTCGGCTCCGGCCGCGGTGGAGGAGGTGGTCTCGATGTGAGCCTGCGGCAGGTTCACCCCGACCCAGCGGCGCACCTGCGCGGCGGCGATCGGGTGGGTCCGCAGGACCCGGACGTCGGCGGCGGCGGTACCGGGTCGAACGAGGATGGAGAAGACCACGTCGAGCTCGGTCTCGGCGAAGATCTGCAGTCGCTGACCCGCGGCCAGCGCGTCACTGGTGGGATTGACGGTGCCGTCGACCGAGTTCTCGAACGGCACGCACGCGTAGTCGGCCGCACCATCCCGGACCATGGCCAACGCCTCGTCCGGCGTGCCGGCCGGGACGGCCTCGGCCCCGGCGAGCAGCACCGAGGTGTGCACGTCCGCGCGGAGACGGTGCAGGGCGGCATCGGTGAAGGTTCCGGGCGGGCCCAGGTAGGCGACGGTGACCACGACGACAAGACTAGTCAGCGTCGGGGTCGCAGAGCGGATTCGAGGTCGGCGGAGATGCCTTCCAGGACGTCCTCCGGCACCAGGGCGCACGTCACGACGTCACGGATCGCCTCCCGCGCGGCCCGCGGCAGCGCGACGAGGGCCGCCGGATCGGGGGCCACGAGTGCGGCCCGGACGTCTCCGCCCGTCATGGCCGCGACCGCTCCCGCGAGCAGGGACCAGACCTGCCCGGCATCGGTGCACCGGGGGATCAGCCCCGACCCGAAACCGACCCCGGAGTGGGCGGCCACCGCCAGCAGGTCGACCAGCCGGTCGGCCGCGGGACCCGACTCGCCCAGACCCGGCGCCACGTCGATCACCACCGCGGCGTCGGCTGCCAGCACCTCGGCGACGGCATCGAGTGCGGGAAGACCTGTGCCGGGCTCCGTCGGCACCTCGACCGGTTCCGGGGCGGACCACCGGGACAGCGTGGCGGCGAGCCCGGAACCGGTCACCACGAGATCCTCGAGGAGATCCGGGCGGGAGGGACCGCGGCTGAGCAGTTCGAGTGAGACCGTCATGACCACAGGTTTACACCGCGGCGTTGCTACTCTCTCCCCCGATGGGTTCCGACGACTCCCCCGCCTCAGATCACGCCCCCGCCACGGACGACGCCCCCGACGCCTCTCACCTGACCCCGGAGGAGAAGCGCGGTCCGCGCACGATCCACGTGGCGCTGGCGTTGCTGGCCGCTCTCCTGATCATGGCGGTCGCGACGGATCCCGCGTCGGTCCTGCCCCGGGACTCCACACTGCACGGGGCCCACCACCTGGACGAGGAGTCGGGACTGGAGATCGCCGTCCCGATCGGGTGGCAGATCACCGGCGAACCGGAGATCGGCACCATCCAGATGGTGCCGGTGGGCTCCGGTCACGCCCTCGACACCCGGATCATCGCGGGTGTCCTCGAACCCGGGATCGCCGCCGCCGCGATCGCCGACGACCAGGGGGCCGCCACGGCGTTGGCCGAGATCATCCAGCTCTACCTCATGGGCGTCACGGGGACCCGGGACGAGCAACGCGTGTCCGAGGTCCGCAACGAGGCCGGTGAGGGGGCCTCCGTCTCGTACATCCTGGTCCCCGACGACGCAGAGGACGCCACCGCCGGCGGTCTGGTCTACGCCGCCGTGTTCGGGTCCGAGGGACGACGATGGTGGGTCGCGTACGTGACGACGGCTCAGCAATCGACCCCCGGGCCCCGCTGGATGGACCGGATCGTCGGCGACGTCCGGTTACCCGGGTGACCAGCTCGGAGCCCCGCGTCCCCGTGGCGGGCCGCGTGCGTGGGGCGGTCTCGCCGCGTGAGGCGTTCCGATGCTATGTCTCCAGGTTCGACCCGGTGACCGATCCCCGCACCCGCCGGCTGTTGACGGTCGAGCTCGTCGTCGTCCTCCTGGTGACCTTCGGCCTGGCCGGGCTCTACTCGGTCCTCGACCTCGCCTCCGCGCTACTCGCCCCTGAACCCCTGGCGGGCCAGACCGCCACCCTCAACCCCTCGCGGTCCACCCATGCGTGGCTCGACGCGGCCTACCAGGTGCTCGGCGTGGTGCGGCTGGTGGCGTGGTCGCTGCTGCCACTGGTCGTGCTCGCACACACCGGGATCGGGCCGAGGGCGGTGGGACTCGTCCGCGATCGCGCCGGCCGGCAGATCGCGTGGGGATTCGTCCTGGCCGCCGTCATCGGGATCCCCGGCCTCGCGTTCTATCTCGGTGCGGTCGCGGCGGGGTTCAATCTCCAGGTGGCGGCTTCCGGGCTCACGGAGACGTGGTGGCGCCCGGTCGTGTTGGTTTTGGCCGCCGCGGGCAACGGTGCCGCCGAGGAGATCCTGGTGGTGGGCTATCTGCTCGTTCGCCTGCGCCAGCTCGGAGTCCCGCCCGCGGTCGCGCTGGTGGGCACGGCGCTGCTGAGAGGGTCCTATCACCTCTACCAGGGCTTCGGCGGCGGCCTGGGCAATCTCGCGATGGGCATCGTCTTTGCCCTCTGGTGGATGCGGACCCGACGACTGTGGCCGCTCATCCTGGCGCACACCCTCCTGGATGTGGTCGCGTTCGTGGGGTACGCGCTGCTCGCGCCACACGTGGCCTGGCTCTGACGGTCCGCCCACGCGGGTCACACTCCCCTCCCCCTGCGTCGTGCCCGCCACCTCCGGCGGCGCGGTGCGGGACGCCGACCGGACCGGTGGCCAAGTAGAGTCCGATCCCATGACCGACGACTCCAGGCGCCGGCACCTCACCCCTGAGGAGGCCGCCGAGCTCCGGCGCCGCGCGCGTGAGCGCCGCGGGTACGCCGATCCCGGCGTACCGCGCGACTCCTCGCCGCGTCGGGAGCCGGGTCGAGAGCCCCGCCGTGAGCCCGGTCGTGAGCCCCGCCGCGACCCCCGCGGCACGCCGGATCCTCGTCGTGCGGCCGGGCGCGACGCGCGCCGCTCGCCCGAACCCGGCCGCGAGCGGACCGCTGGCGCGGGCGGTTACCAACCCCGCCAGGAACCCGAGCCCCTCTCCCGCGAGGAGCGGGCCCGGTACGCGGGGCGAGCAGAGCCGGGCCGCGACCCCCGTCGTGATCCGAACCGCGACCCCGCCCGCGCGTCCCGGTCGCGAGCCGGCGCCCGCGACCCCCACCGTCACCCCGTCGACCGGCGCGACCCACGATCCGCCCGAGGTCCATCGGGAGCCGGATACGGGCAGTCGCGTGATCGCCGCCCCCGCCGGGCACGCGGTAGGCGGAGGCTCGGACCCGTACGGATCCTGGGCCTGGTCCTCGTCCTGGTCCTGGCGTTGGGCGTGGTGAGCGTCCTGTGGGCGGACTCCAGGCTGCAGCGGATAGACGCCCTCACCGACTACCCCGGCCGGGGCGGCAACACCCCGGGCAGCATCACCCTCCTGGTCGGGACCGACTCCCGCGAGGGACTCACCCCGGAACAGCAGGCCCAGCTGTCCACCGGTTCGGAATCCGACGCCGGCGGCAAACGCACGGACACCATGATGCTGGTCTACACGCCGCGGGACAGCCGCCGGACCATGCTCATCTCGCTGCCACGCGACCTGCTGGTCGACATCCCGGGCTACGGACAGAACAAGCTCAACGCCGCCTACACCTTCGGCGGACCGGCACTGCTGACCCGGACACTCGAGGAGCAGACCGGGATGCGGATCGACCACTACGCGGAGATCGGCTTCGGCGGCTTCGCCGGGATCGTCGACGCGGTCGGTGGCGTGGACATCTGCGTCGAGGAGCCGATCAACGACCCGCTGGCCGGGCTCGACCTGGCCGCCGGCTGCCAGACGCTCTCGGGCCCGCAGGCCCTCGGGTTTGTCCGTACCCGCTACGGCTTCGCCGAGCAGGACCTCCAGCGGGTCCGCAACCAGCGGCAGTTCCTCGGCGCGCTCATGAGCGAGACCATGTCCCCGGGCAACCTGCTCAACCCGTTCACCGCGCTCACGCTCCTCGACGCGGCGTCGGAGGCCGTCACGGTGGACACCGGGGACCACATCTGGAACCTCGCCTCGGTGATGTGGAAGCTCAGGGGCGATCCGCTCACGGTGACCGCCCCCTACGACGGCATGGCCTCCGGCAACGTGGGCTCCTACCTCGTATGGGGCCCGAGCACCACCGGGTTCTTCGAGGCGGTCGCCTCGGGGCGCACCCCTTCCCAGGAGTACCTCGAGTCCGGCCCCTGAGGTTCCCGCCCGCGCGCGTCCCGTGGGACTGGCGCGGGACGGGCGGGATCATCCCGCCGGCGTGATCGAGACGATCCCCCAGGTGCCGTCGGGGTTCTCCGCCACCCTGACCCGCTGTCGCATCACCACCGGCTCCGCGTCGGGCGGGGACTCGGTCAGGTTGACCTCGAGCAGTGTCGGCGACAACTCCCGCGCCTCCACGCAGTGGGTGGTGCCCTCGGGAACCCGGTCCACCCCGTCGGCGCGCAGCTGTTCCCTTGTCATCCGGCTCGACGGCGAGACGGCCTCGAACGCCTTGTCCGCCGATCGCTCGACGTAGTAGGCGTGGTCGAAGGCCAGGACCGTCTGCAACGGGGAGTCGAGGGAACCGGGGCCGTCGCCGACCACTCGACCGGGTTCGGAGGCCGGGGTGCAGTCCGCCGCCTCCTCACCGGTCGGGGCGAGGGCGCCGCGGGCGATGGCGAACCCGAGCACCGCCGACCCGGCCAGTACCGCCACCCCGGCGGCCGCGAACAGCGCGACCCGCCGTGCGCGCCGGTCGCGGGTCGGGGAACCGTCGGGACCGGGACCCGCGACCCCGGACCGCACGGCCACGGGATGCTCGGCCGCGGGCTGCTCCGTGCCGAGGGGCAACGAGTACAGATCCCGCGCCCGACGCCCGCTCCCACCCGGGCCGGAGTCGCCGCGGGAAGCGGAGGCACTGCGGGAAGCGGAGTCACCCGCGCCGGAGTCACGGCGTCCAGCGGGCTCGCCGACCGGCTCGTCGGCCCGACCTCCGGTGCCCAGCCTGATGCGGTTGGGGGAGATCTCCCGGGAGGAGTCCTGCACCCCCGCGTCGGCCCGCCCGGGGACAGGACCAGCACGCCCGGCCGCCGACTCCGCAGCCGCGGACGGTGCGGGGGAGGGCTGTTCCGGGGTCGGCCCGGTCCGCAACCACGGTGGAACGGTGACCTCCGGTGGCGCCGCCTCGTCGTCGTCGCCCATTCTCGGCTGGTCGACCACGTCGACCGCACCCCCTCCGCACACGTCCGGCCCGGCGACCGGTAGCCGCCCGAGGGGATACTAGAGGTCCCCGGGCCCGGTCGGGGGCTCGTGCCGCGTCAGCGCAGGGTGACCTGACGTGCCCGGAGGCCGTCGCGCGACGCGCGCTCGTCGGAGTTGAGCGGACCGTCCTTCGCCAACGCCTCGGTCAGTCGAGCATCGAGCTCCAGCAGACCCGGCGCCCACTCCTGGTGGTGCATCTCCGGGTCGAGGTCGAACACCGGCACGAGCAACCCGTGGGTACGGAACGACCCGGCGAACCGGGAGCCCTCGCCCAGGTGGAGACCGCCGGCGGAGTGGACGCGTGCGAGTGCCTCGAACAGGGCGTCCTCGTTCTCCGGGCGCACCCAGCGGACGTGGGCCTTTTCCCCCGCGTCGACCCACCAGGCGGCCTCGATACCGTCCGCCGCGACACGGGCTGATGGCATCATGACCTCGTTGGCGTTCTTGATGGCCTGAGCTATCTCGGGCCTGACCTGGGAGTCCTCGGCGAGCCACCAGGAGAAGTCGCCGTGCACCGCGATCTCCAGCGGGGCACCGGCGACCACGACGTCCTCCAACGCCGGGGTCGACTCGTCCGGATGGGAGGCGTTCAGGGTCTCCCCGCCCCCGGCGCGCGAGGCCCAGTCCACCGCGTAGGCCAGATCGGCGGCCGGGTCGGGTCCGTGGACCTGCACCTGGAGGCCCACCATGGCCTCGCCGCCCAGCTCATCGTCGCGTACCAGGCCGGCGATGGCCCCGGGCAGGACCGTCGCCAGCGTGATCTCGCGCTTCTCGGCGGTGGTGGTGAGTCGCGCGGTGGCCGACGGCACGAACTCGCGCATCGCGACCATGTCGCATTCCCCGGCGAACCCGGCGAACGGCCGGGGCTCTGTGCTCAGTTCCTCACGCTCGGCCGCGCGCGCGGCGATCTTGGCCTGGCGGTTGCCGCCGGACTTGGGCTCGTTATGGCGATTCCGTCTACCCACGGACACCACGATACGGTGCGCCCCCGCGACCCGCCCGCCGGAGGTACGCCTCCGGACCGTCGAGCGCTCGTGGGGCATGCCGGTCAGGCACGGGGTGCGGGCCCGTCCAGAACGGTCAGGGCCCGTGACGGGACGTTGGTGGCCACCCAGTCCACGCCGAGGTCGCGGCACAGGAGCATGTCGGCCGGATCGTCGACGGTCCAGCAGTAGGTGCCCATCCCCCGCGACCGCCAGTACTCGACCAACCACGGCCGCGCCCGGAGTGCGCCGATGCTCGGACCCATCAACTGGGCGCCGAACCCCTCGGCCGGCCACGACTTCAGGACGTTGCCGCGTTCCCGCAGCTGTACGGCCGGCACCTGCGGGGCCAGCTGCCTGAACCGCCGTACCGCCATGACGGAGAAGCTCATCATCACGGCGCGGGACTCGAGGTGCGAGGCGGGACGGTCAAGGCCGAAGTACTTCAGCTCGTCCCGGAGCGCGATCTCGACCCGGCCACCGGAGGGCACCGGGTGTTTGGTCTCGAGGAACAGCTTCACGTGCGGGTACGCCTCTGCCATCACGAGGAGACTGCGCAGCGTGAGAAGCGGTTCTGGCCTGCGGTGCACCGGATGCCATGTGCCGAGGTCGAGGGTCGAGAGCTCGTCCAGGGTGCTGGCGTGGACCCATACGTCGCGGTCCGCGACCCTGGCGGTCCTGGGGTCGTGGAGAAGTACCGGGACGCCGTCGGAGGTGAGCCGGATGTCCACCTCGAGCGCCTCCGCGCCCTGCTTGAGCGCCTGCTCGTAGGCGACGAGCGTGAGTTCGGGGAACTCTGCCGAGGCCCCGCGGTGGGCGACGACCCCACTCCTGGTGGACACCGTGGACTGCAGATGTGTGGTCGCGGGGACCGTCACGTCTCACTCCTCTCGAGCCGGGGACACGTTCACGATGCCTCGCGGGAGAAGCCGTTGGGTGAACCGCGGGGAAGGCTCGTCGAAACTCCGCATGACAGTCCGGGTCTCACGCGCCGCCCATACCGCGGCCGCCGCCGCCAGTGCGGTGAGCAACACAGTGTCCGCTGCCGCCTGCGAGCCCTCACCCGTACCCCGCCACAGCGCGAGCGCGACCGCCAGCCCGTTCACGGCGACGGCCACCCACCAGCGTCGGAGCGCGGACCTGGCGGGCGCGCGGGGCGAGGCCAGGCGGAGTTCCTCGAGGTAGACCGGGATCCGGAACCAGTTGACGACGGGGAGGAGGCATCCGATCCACAGGCCCGCCCGTCTCCGCGGGTCCGCCACGGGCGAGTACACGCGGCGACGGGTCTCGACGAGCCATGCGGTCACCGAGACGGCCGCCGCCACCCCGACGGCGACCGCCACCACTCCCGCCACCCACACGAGCGCGGTGGTCGTGGCCTCCACCCACCACGGCGCCAGTCGATCGGCGTACCAGGCCAGCACCGCGTACCTCAGTCCGTGGACCACGGCGGCGGCCGCGAACCACGTCCCGGCCACCCCGACGATCCCGGGCGCCATCGCGGCGAGCCACGCACGCCTCGGCGGCTCGGACTGCTCCAGCCGATGTGGGATCGCGACCAGCGGCAGGCCCCACCGGGGAGTGGCCGGGTAGGCCGGGGTGCGGTCCCCCCACGCCGGTCCCGAACGGTGCCGGGGCGGCGGAGGTCTCGTCCCCTGTACCGGCGGACGCCACGGCGGATGCGCCACCCAGCGCCACTGGCCGGTCCGCCGCGGTGAGGTCATGGCGACCATGCTGGCACAGCCGGTGCGGCACGCGACGGCGGTGGCGGCGCTCAGTCCCAGCTGTCGACGTGGCGCATCAGTGGGAGCGCCTTCCGCTGGATCCGGCCCATCCGCGAGTGGATCGCGTCGAGGGTCTCGATCGCCTCGGCCACGTACGGCCCCTTGTTGAGCATCACGCACTCGGACCGCTGCGCCGAGCCCGCGTCGGAGATCTCCGCGCGCGACGGCATCCCGGTCTTCGCGAGCGATTCCAGCACCTGCGTCGCCAGAACGACCGGGACGCGGGCCGCCTGGCACATCAGCGTGATGTTGCGCGGGATCTCCGAGAGCGACTCGAAACCCATCTCGACGGCGAGGTCGCCGCGCGCGATCATCACCCCGATCCGATCGTGGCGCATCGCCTCCAGCAGCAGGTCCGGCAGCGCGCGGTAGCCCTGCCGGGTCTCGATCTTGAGCAGCAGCCCCAGCTCCCGCCCCGATTCCGCGGTCGCGGCCCGCAGCGCATCCACCGCGTCGGCGACGTCCCCCCTCGTCCGCACGAAGGACAGCGCCACGACGTCGGCGTGCCGGGCCGCGAACCGCAGGCACTGCCGGTCCTCGTCGGTGAGTGCGGGGGTGTCCACCTCCACTCCCGGCACGTTGATGCCCTTCTCCGAACCCAGCCAGCGGCCGCCCTCGCGGCAGCGCACCACCTCCAGCCGGGCCCACGGACCGTCCGCCTGGCCCGGCGTCGAGGTACCGGTGACGTCGGCGGAGATCACCCCGTCGTCGAAGAGGACGCGGTCTCCCACGGACAGCGCCTCCACGACCGCGGGCAACGCACAACCCAGGCGGATCTCCTCGCCGGACGGCGGCGGCTCCACCGGTTCCATGTCCCCGGTGAGCAGTATTGAGTCCCCGAGGTGGACCCGGATCCGGCGTGGCACCGCGGGGATGCCACGAACCCTGGTGTGCTCGAAGTCGCAGTCGATCAGCGTCCCGTCGCGCACCCACGCGTTTCGGTCACCCTCCGCGAGGACGCCGTCGTCGCCCGAGTACACCACGGTGAACCGCCGTCTGAGCCGCCGTGCGTCGGGGACCTCGATCACGTCTCCCGGGGATCGGCCCGCGAGCCACCGAGGGTCCACGCGCACGCACAGTGCGGGGTGGCCGCGGGCGGCGGGCGGAGCCGGCGTGTCGGCCGGATCGAGGCCCTGGCGGGTGAACCAGATCCGCGCGGGGTCGACAACCCCGCCTCCCGGTTCCCTGGTGACCCGCGCCCTGCCCACCGGTGCACCCAGTGCGACCGGCCCCGTCCGGAGTTTGGGTCCGGCCAGGTCCATGGAGACCGGGATCCTCCTGCCGACGGCCCGCTCCGCCGCTCGGACCGCGGTGATCATCGACTCCCATCTCTCCAGGTCGTCGTGGGCGCAGTTGATGCGCGCCAACCCCATGCCACGCTCGGCCAGGTCCAGGACCAGCCGGGGGTCGTCGGCGGCCGACGACGGCAACGTCACCATCACCCGACCGGACCGGCCGTGGCGGGGAGTTCCGAGCAGGTCGTCCGCATGGGCCGCCAGCGCCGCGTCCCCCGCGGCCCGCGCCTCGGCCGTGGCCTCCCGGTCCGCGAAACGCGTCGGGTCCTGCCCCTGGAGCGCGGCAAGTGCGGCACGGGCGGCGCCGAGCGCCGCCTCCACGTCGTCCTCACAGCCGACCAGGGGTGAGACACCGACGTCGAGCAGTCTGTCCTGCAGGTCGCGCAGGTCGTGTCGGCGCAGCGTCGCGTAGTCGACGAGGTTCAGGGCGCCGCAACGGTGGGTCGGGGCCACCTGGTCCGTTTCCGACGCCCGCTCGGCGCGGCCGGGGGCGAGGTCGCCCAGGATGGAATCGAGTTCACGGGTCAGGTCGGAGTACACCTGCTCAGTCTGGTCTCTCACGGGCCCCGCGAGCGGCCCGGAACCGAGGCGGAACAGCGAATTCACCTGCCGGACACCCCGTGGGGGTGACGGACCGGCTCTGAGCCTGTAGGGTTCTCCTCAGTAGTTGAAAACGTACGTTGTATTTCTGTAGATCCACCGTTCTTGAGAGAGAACGATGCGGCACCGCAGGGAAACACACAGCACGCTCTCTGCTGCATCATCTGGTACTCCGACAAGCGGAGTATCGACTCTCGAAAGGACGCCAATATGGCTACCGGCACCGTTAAGTGGTTCAACGCTGACAAGGGCTTCGGCTTCATCGCTCCGGACGACGGCTCCGCCGACGTCTTCGCGCACTTCTCCGCCATCCAGGGCTCGGGCTACCGCTCGCTCGAGGAGAACCAGCAGGTCTCCTTCGACGTCGCGCAGGGCGCCAAGGGCCTGCAGGCGGAGAACATCACCCCGATGTGATCTGACGTCAGAGCAATCTGACGCCGCATCGACGTGAGGGCCCGGCCCGGGAGAGATCCCGGGCCGGGCCCTTTCGCATGCCCGGGTCCTGGAATCCGCCCTCAGATCGGGCAGGCCACTCCGCTCCGCACATGGCAGTCGTAGCCGCCGGGATTCTTGAGCAGGTACTGCTGGTGGTAGTCCTCGGCATAGGCGAACTCTCCGGACCGGACCTCTGCGAGCAGCCCGAACTCCGTGGTCAGGGGCCCGTGACCGGCCGCGTCCAGTTCCTTCTGATACGCCGCGCCCAGGCGACGGGCGGCCTCCAACTGTTCCGGCGTGGTGGCGAACACCGCCGACCTGTACTGCGTCCCCATGTCGTTGCCCTGGCGCATCCCCTGGGTGGGGTCGTGCCACTCGAAGAACGTGGCGAGCAGCCGCTCGACGGGCAACACCTCGGGATCGAACACCACCAGGACGGCCTCGGTGTGCCCGGTCGCACCCGTGCAGGTCTCCTCGTAGGTGGGATTGGGCGTCCATCCGCCGGCGTAACCGACGGCCGTTGTCCACACCCCGTCGAGTTGCCAGAGGATCTTCTCCGCACCCCAGAAGCAGCCCATCCCCAACACCATCGCTTCGTGCCCCGCGGGGAACGGCGGCACCATCGGGTTGCCGGTGACGAGGTTGGCGGGCGCCACCGCGACCGGTTCGGACCTACCCGGCAGCGCCGAGTCAGCGTCGATCACCTCGGTCGCGGTGCGCATCGTGGATTGTCTGATCGCGTCCTGTAGCCATCCCATGCCGCCAGGGTAACCGTGCTGGAGGTTCGTGATCCGGACGTGATGTGACGAACGCCATAGTTCGCGCTAGGGTGGGCCACAGATCGACCATTGGGGAGTTCGACGTGACCGCTTCAAAGCCCGCCGCACAGCAACTGCGCGACATCCTCGACCGTGGCTCGTCCCAACCGTTCGAGGGATCGGGGTGCAGTGATCACGTCAGTCACCGCAACCTCGCGGTGAGCGTCGTGACCGCCGCCCTGTTGCTGATCGCGCTCATCGCGATCGTCGCGCTCTGACCTGCTGCGACCCTGTTACAACAGCCCCTCGCGGGCCACCCGGACCAATAGCGGGGCCCACGGCGCACAATCGTCCTCCGGGAGCCCGGCGACGGTCTCCAACTCGCCCGCCGTCACCCAGCGCGCCTCGGCGATCTCCGCCAGGGGCTCCATGCGCCCGTCCGTCTCCGCGGCGAACACCTCGGAGACCAGCCGGCACCCGGGTTCGTTCGCGGTCGCGGTGTCGAACCGCCCCAGCGGGGTCAGCAGCTCCGGGGGGATCGTCACCCCCAACTCCTCCCCGAGCTCGCGGACGGCGCACTCCACCGGCGACTCCCCCGGCTCCCACTTCCCGCCGGGCAGCATGAAGCGGTCCGTGCCGGCCTTGCGCACCGTCACCACCGCCCCGTCCTCGCGGGTCAGCGCCACCGCCGAGACCGAGATCACGCGGACGGGGGCCGAATCGGAATGATCCATGTCCCCGATCATGGCAGGTCGCGCGCAGTGGCACCGGGCGGCGGTTCCGGTGGCCGACACCGTCCGTGCTCGATCACTATGGTGGGAACCGGACGTCGTGACGGGCGCCACGGGCGAGACCCGCGCGCAGCCCGTCACTCAACTGAGAGGACTCACCACTATGGCCGAGTACATTCTTCCCGATCTCGACTACGACTACGGCGCTCTGGAGCCGCACATCTCCGCCGAGATCATGGAGCTCCACCACTCCAAGCACCACGCCACCTACGTCAAGGGCGCCAACGACGCGATCGAGCAGCTCGCCGCTGCGCGCGAGGACGGCAGCATCGCCGCCAAGGCCCCGCTGCTGAGCAAGAACCTGGCGTTCCACCTCGGTGGCCACACCAACCACTCGGTGTTCTGGAAGAACATGTCGCCGGAGGGTGGAGACAAGCCCGAGGGTGAGCTGGCCTCCGCCATCGACGCCGAGTTCGGCTCGTTCGACAAGTTCCAGGCCCACTTCAACGCCGCCGCCACCACCCTTCAGGGCTCGGGCTGGGCCGTACTCGGCTGGGACCACATCGGGCAGCGCCTGATCATCCAGCAGCTGACCGATCAGCAGGGCAACATCTCGATCAACATCACCCCGCTGCTCATGCTGGACATGTGGGAGCACGCCTTCTACCTCCAGTACAAGAACGTCAAGCCGGACTACGTCAAGGCCTGGTGGAACGTCGTGAACTGGGCGGACGTCGCCCAGCGGTACGCCGCCGCCAAGGGCTGACCCCCCACCGGAGGACCTGATGACGGGCCCCCGCGCATCCTGCGCGGGGGCCCGTCGTCGTCGTCTCCCGGGTGCCCTCCCGGTCGGTCGTCCAGTTGGGTAACGTAGCGCCCCAAGAGGTGACCGAGATCACCAGTCGACCGCGCACCCGGGGAGCCCGATGCCGATGTCTCACGACACCACCGACCGCCACGGAGCCGGTCACCGCGGCATCCGGCGCCGCTCCGTCCTCGGCGGGGCCGCCGCTCTCGGCGGGGTGGCGGCGCTGCAGTCGCTCCTGCCCGCCGTCGCGTCCGCGCAGGCCACCCGGATGTACGTGGGGCGGGGCATCGGCGACATGACCGGGGAGTCCCTCGGGGCGGGGATGAACGGCTACGCCGACACCGAGCAGCACTCGGTGGGACTGCATCTCCGGCAGAAAGCACGGGCGTTCGTCTTTGCCGACTCGCCCTCGTCCCCCCGGTTCCTGCACGTGACCGCCGAGATCGGGCTGGTCTTCCAGTCCATCCAACAGGAGGTCCTCCGACGCCTCGCCGCCGAGTTCGGCGACGCCTACCACGAAGGAAATGTCGTCATCACGGCCACGCACACCCACGCCGCCCCCGGCGGGACGTCCGGTCACCCGATGGTCGACCTCTCGATGCTCGGGTTCCGGCCCGTCACCTTCGACGCCAACTGCGCCGGGATCGTCGACGCCGTCCGCATGGCGCACCACGACCTCGCGCCGTCGAGCGTCGGTGTCACCACGGGTCACCTGCACGACGCCGGCGTCAACCGCTCCCGCGGGTCCTTCGACCGCGACACACCCGACGAACGCGCGCACTTCCCCACCGGCATCGATCCCCGGTCACAGTCCCTGCAGATCACCCGGGGCGGGCGCCTGGTCGGTGTGCTCAACTGGTTCGCCTCCCACGCCACCTCCATGACCGCCGCCAACAGGCTCTCCTCCTCGGACAACAAGGGGTACGCCGCCTGGCACTGGGAGCGCGAGGCCGCCGGGCAGGACTACCTGGCCGGCGGAACCCCGGCTCTGGTCACCGCCTTCGCCCAGACCAACCCCGGGGACGTCAGCCCCAACCTCGACCTCGAGCCCGGGCGCGGTCCGACGCCCGATGAGTGGCTCAACACCCGTATCAACGGCGAGCGGCAGTTCGTCGCCGCCCGCGACCAGGTGGGCCGGAACGTACGGCCGCTCGGCGGTGGGATCGACGTCCGCCACCGCTGGGTCGACATGTCGGCGGTCGACGTGCGGCCGGAGTTCACCGGCGACGGTCGCGCGCATCGGACCGCCGTGGCAGCGCTGGGCGCGGCCTTCGCCGCCGGGAGCCAGGAGGATGGCGGAGGCGCCGAGGAACTGCCCTTCAACGAGGGTGACCGGGGCGGGAACCCGGAGGTCAGAGCTGTCGCCGACGTCGTGGTCCCCGCGTGGCTGCGAGAGGCGCACGGCGCCAAGGACATCCTGCTGCCCGTCGGCCTGGTGCCGCACGCCATCCAACGCGTGTTCCCGTTCCACCTCGTCCGGCTGGGCGGGCACTATCTGTTCAGTCTGGGGTTCGAGCCGACCGTCGTGGCGGGCCTGCGCCTGCGCCGCACGCTGTCGGCCGAACTCGGCGTCCCCGAGGACCACATCACGGTGCAGGGGTACTCCAACGCCTACGGGCACTACGTGACGACCCCGGAGGAGTACTCGGCCCAGAACTACGAGGGCGGGGCCACCGCGTTCGGTCCGTGGACACTGCCCGCCATCCAGCAGGTGGCCGCCGACCTGGCGCGCTCGATGCGGTCGGGAACCCCACTGGATCCGGGGGCATCCGAGCGCGACCTCACCGGACAGATCCCCGTATCGCCGCTGGGCAACCCGCTCGTGGACACCCCGGCCCCGCTGCGGAACTTCGGCGACGTGCTCGACCCGCCCCTTCCCGAGTACCGGGTGGGGCAGCGGGTCGCGGTCCGGTTCTGCGGTACGAACCCCAATTCCGACCTTCGGCGGGGCGACACCTATCTCGCCGTGGAGCGCCGCGACGGAGGCCGGTGGGTGCGGGTCCACGACGACGGCGACTGGTCCACCATGATCGTGTTCGAGGGCCTGCTCACGGTCACCAACGCCCTCATCACCTGGGACATTCCTCCGGGGACACCGGCCGGCGAGTACCGGGTGGTGTACACCGCCTCCGGTCGGGGTCTCGACGGCCGACTGTTCCCCGTGCGGGGGGAGAGCCCGGCCTTCGACGTGCGCTGAACACGGTTCTGGGACACTGGGTCGGTAAGTGCGTGCACCTCCTGGTGCTCGCCTCCCGAAGAGAAAGGACATCACCCGTGGACATCAAGGGTGCATCCGTCATCGTCACCGGCGCCGCCTCCGGCCTGGGCAACGCCACTGCACGCTCGTTCGCCGAGAAGGGCGCGGTCGTCTTCGGCCTCGACCTCCAGCAGTCCATCGACAAGGCCGTCGAGCAGGGCATCGACGAGGGGATCACCCTCCTCCCCGCCGACGTGACCAGCGAGGACGACGTCAAGGCCGCCATCGCCACGGCCACCGAGGCAGCCCCGCTGCGCGTCGTGGTCAACTGCGCCGGCATCGCCCCGGCCGCACGCATCGTCTCCAAGAAGGGCGTGCACGCGCTGGACCTGTTCCAGACCTGCATCTCGGTCAACCTGGTGGGCACCTTCAACGTCCTGCGTCTGGCCGCCGAGGCCATGTCCACCCAGGACACGGTGGACTCCGACGGCCAGCGCGGCGTCATCATCAACACCGCCTCCGTGGCCGCCTACGAGGGGCAGGTCGGCCAGATCGCCTACGCCGCGTCCAAGGGCGGCGTCTACTCGATGGGCATCTGTGCGGCGCGCGACCTCGCCCAGTTCGGTATCCGGGTCAACACCATCGCCCCGGGCACCATCGAGACCCCGATGCTCCGGGGCCTCACCGAGGAGTTCCAGAAGACCCTCGAGGCCTCGATCCCGTTCCCGTCGCGTCTCGGCCGGCCGTCCGACTACGCGCAGCTGGCGGGCGCGATCGTCGAGCAGGACTACCTCAACGGCGAGAGCTTCCGTATGGACGGCGCTCTCCGCATGGCCCCGCGCTAGAGGACGCCGGACCGACGAAGGCCCGCCCCCGGGACAGGGAGCGGGCCTTCGGTGTGGTGGCTGATGCTCAGCCGCGGCCGTTCGGGGTGTCCGGGCCGGGGGCCTGGGGAGCGGGAGCCGGAGCGGCCTGCGGGGGCGCGGCCGGGGCCCACGGCAGCGGGGGCAGCGGCGGGAGGGCGATGCCCGCATCGGTGAGCGCCTGGTGGATCTGCGGTGCGAAGTAGATCCCCGCGACGGAACCGCCCACCAGGACCAGCGGCGCGAGTGAACCCGCCGCCGGCAGTGAACCGGCGTCCGAACCGAGGACCAGGGTGGCGCCCTCTCCGACGCCGAGCGAGCCCGCGACCGACGCCGCCGCCGGCTCGACCGAGCCCACGAGGGACTCGTCCAGGAGGGAGCCGCTGGCGTCGATGGAGCCGGTGCCGGGAGCCGGGTCGGTCAAGGTGATGGAACCGGCGGCGTCGAGAACCGAACCCGCGAGGGGCGCCAGGGAGCCCGTGGACGGCTCTCCGAGGAGCGCGGAGCCCGAGGTGTCGAGGGAGCCCTCCCCCGTGGCGTCGGCCTCGAGGATGAGTGAGCCGAGGTTCTGCGGGACCGAGCCCTCGGCTGCTGAGTCGCCGCTGCCACTGCTCAGGACGCCGAGGCTGTCGGCGCCGAGGCTGTCGGCGGACAGGCTCCCGGTGCCGTTGTCCTGGGCGGTGGCGACGCCGGTGGCTCCGGAGATTGCGAGGGCGGTGGCGGCTGCGAGGGCAGCGGTCCTTCGGATCGTGAACGTCATGGGTTCGTCTCCTTGTGTGGCGCGGCATCCGGCGTGGGTTCGCGTCGGGACACCCGTGAGGGATGGGGTCTCGGGATTCGCCGACGACGCGCGGATAGCGTCGTGAACTTCGGCCCTTCTCCCCACCATATCCCTGATTTTAAGGAAAGCAACAGCTCCCTCTCAGTGAGAACTCGGTTAGAATTGGCCCGAAATCCATTCGCGCACAGCCCGGGTCGCCCGGACGTCGTCCTCGTTGTAGGCGAGGATGCGCGCCCTGCCCGCATCCCGCTCCACACCCCTCGACGCCTGCGCATCCCGGTACCACCCGATCGACGCCTCGCCCCCGGCGTCCGGGTCGCGCCAGTGGAACCCGGCCACCGGAGCGACCACCTTGAGCCCGAGCCCGGAGGTGGAGACGAACTGGGTCGCCACCGCTTCGTGGACGTCGACCCACAGCGGCGAGGAGATGAACGCGCGCACCTCCGCCACCGAGGGGACGCCCTTGACCACGGCTGCCGTGCCCTCCGGCCCGAACCGCGTGGCGGTGGAGAGCATCCAGGCGTTCTCGGCGGACCTCGAGTAGCAGTAGGCGCGGAAGGTGCGTCCCTGGCCGGCGGCCCTGTCCCGGATGCCGGTGAGCCACCGCCAGAACTCGGCGAAGGAGCGGCCCTCGTCCTGGTCCGGGAGGCGAGCCCAGGTCGCGAACGGGCGGTATCCCTCCGCCTCGAGGCGGCGCCCGTCCCGCAGGGTGAGCAGGGTCCCCCACAGGTAGGCGCCGTCATCCAGGTGGCTCTCCAGGTCCACGTCCACCTCGATGTCCGCGCGTGGGATGGTCGGCCGGGCGACCTTGGGCACGACCACCTCGCCGTCGCGGTGCGCGCGGGCCCGCAACACGGCGTCCGAGAACGGCTCGCCGTTCCAGTCCGGCGGGCGCTCCGGCCCGGCCTCGGCGAGTTCCGCCACCGTGCGGACTCCCGCCGCGCGCACCGGCCCCACCTGTCCACCGCCGACGACGAGACTCACGTCGTCGGCGATGACCAGCCGGTCGCGGCACCCCGTCACGGGCGTCCCCCGGTCGTCCCAGCCCTCCCACCACGGGCAGGTGCGGCACTCACCGATCCGGCTGGGCACCGTGGCGAGCTGGCCCCGGAGCACCGCCAGTCGCGTGGAGTGGTTCCGGTCGGCCGCGGCCAGGACCGGCTCGAGATCGTGGACCACCGCACGCGAGGACCCCAGTCCGAGCACCGCCCCGACCGGGTACGGGGAAGCCTGCCCCAGCGCGTCGAGGAGGTGCCACGCGTGGACGAGACGGTCCAGGTCCGCCGGATGACGTCGGAGGCGCAGCGTCGGATCGGGGGCCGGATCCCAGTCGAGCAGGCGGGTCACCAGCGCCCCCGCCGACCGCCGGCTCCGCCGCGGGTCCACGACCTTGTGGTTCACCACCAGGACAGGGGCGTAGCCCCCCTCAGGCACGGCGGCGAGCGTGCAGCGCAGACCCGCTCTGCCCGTCTCGTGATCCGCGGGCAGGGCGGCGCCCCACACCAGGGTCGCCCCCTCGGTCAGGGCTTCCCGGGTCGCCGCCTCGTCGTCGTCGCCAGGGACGTCGCCCGGCAGATCCGTCCAGTGGTCACCCACCACGTCCACCACCCGCGCGTCGGCGCGGGCGTTGCGCAGCGCGCGCTCGCGGAGGCCGGCACGACGGTCGGCCGCGGCCATCGCCCGCAGCCGCACGCCCTCGTCGAGCGGCGCCGTCCGCCACCACGAGGGTCCCGCGTCCCGCTCCCGGGCCACGCGGTGCAGACACCTGGCCCCCGAGGCGGGTCCCGCCACCGCACCGCCGAGGGCCCCACTCGAGCTGTTCCGGGCACCGTCCATCGACGTCCATCATGGCGCACACCGCGCACGCACACCGGTCCGGTGCTCACCGGCGGCCTGTTCGCCTAGGCTGGGGCCCTGACTGTTCGCGACGAGAGAAGGATCGACGCCCATGGGCAAGCTGACGACCTACCGCGACAAGCGCGCCGAACTCCGCGCCCACGCCTCTGCGCTGAAGTCCACCGCCATGACCGAGGCCAAGCTCGCCGCCAAGGAGACCAGGCACAAGGCCAAGGAGGCGCATCGCGTCGATCTGGCCGAGGCCAAGAAGCGCGCGAAGCTGGAGGGCAAGAACGCCGACCGCAAGGCCAAGCGTGAGGCAAAGCGTGCCAAGCGGCAGGACGCGCTCGCCCAGAAGGCCTCCAAGCGGGATCGCAAGGCCGAGAAGGTCATGTCCAAGCAGGAGCGTGCCACCCTCAAGCGCGAGGCCAAGTTCGTGGCGAAGGACCGCAAGACGGCCGAGAAGATCGAGGCGGCCGGCCGGAAGCACGAGTACCAGCTCGCGGAGATGGAGCTGAAGAAGCTCGAGGGCACCAAACTCGGGAAAGAGGACGTGCAGCGCTGGCTGAGCCTGGCCAAGGTCGCCACCCCGGTCCTGCTGCCGATGCTCTACAAGCTCGTGTCGAACGCGCAGGGCTCCACCGATAAGCCCGCGAGCGCCGGTGGCGTGGACCTCAAGGCCGCCGGAATCGACGCCACCGGCCCCGGTGCGGCCCTCGGCGCCCGCATCGTCCGGCTGGAGCAGACCCTCGACCAGCTCGAGGTCGGCCGACGCGGCGACCGCCAGGTCGAGGACTTCATCGCCTCCACCCGGTCGCGCCTCAAGGATCTGCGCACCGCCGTCGAGACGGCCGAGACCACCCCGACCTCCCAGCGCCGCGAGGTGCACTCCGCCATCTCCGGTGAGCTCGACCGGGTCAACAAGGACGTGCTCGCCCGCCTCGGCGTCACTCCGTGACCGCGACGCGGGGGCGGCTGGCCTCCACCGCGCTCGCCCTGGCACTGGTCGCGGGGGCCGCAGCTCCGGCGGCCGTCCTCTCGCCGGTCGCCGCGGCCCACTCGGTCCTCGTCTCCGTGGACCCGCAGGACGGGGCGACGCTCGAGACCTCGCCCGGTCAGGTCTCGCTGACGTTCAACGAGGAGATCAACCAGATGTTCGCCTCCGTCGCCGTGACCTCCGGCGACGACCGGGGCAACCTCGTCGCCGGCGGGCCCACGGTGGAGGGCGAGGTGGTCACCGTGGCACTCGACGACCTGGCGGACGGTGCCTACACCATCGGTTACCGGGTGACCTCGGCCGACGGCCACGTCGTGACCGGGTCCTCGGTCTTCACCGTGCAGTCCGTGGCCGGGGAGTCCCCGGCCGGCGCCCCCGGCGACCAGGCCGAGGGCTCCGCGGGCGACCCGGCCGACAACCAGGTCGCCGACGAGACCTCGGGGGAGGCGTCCAGCGGCGTCGACCCCGTGCTGTGGGTGGTCGGCGGCCTGGCCGTCCTGTTGATCGGCGGCGCGTTCGTGCTGCTGCGCCGCGGCAACTGACGTCAGCCCTCTCGACCGCCTACCGGCCCGGCAGGAACCGCATCGCGTCCGTGGCGGGTGCGAGCATCTTCTGCCACCGGTTCCGGGGCAGGAACGAGGGTCCGCCCAGGTGCATGACGCGCTGTGTGGCGATGGTCTGCGCCTCGGTGTACTTGAGGAGCCCCTCGTCGCCGTGCCTGCGGCCGACCCCGGAGGCACCCATGCCACCCATCGGGCCGGCGACCGAACCCCAGCCGGCCACGTAGCCTTCCCCGACGTTGACAGTGCCGGTCAGCAACCGCGCGGCGATCTCCTCACCCTCGGAGTCCGACGCTGCGAACACCGATGAGTTGAGCCCGTACTCGGTGTCGTTGGCCTTGGCCACCGCCTCGTCCACCGAGTCGACGGGGTAGATCGACACGACCGGGCCGAAGGTCTCCTCGCCGAAGCAGGTGGCGTCCTCCGGGACGTCGGCCAGCAAGGTCGGCTCGTAGAAGAGCGGGCCGAGGTCCGGGCGCGGGCGCCCACCGGCCAGGACGCGGGCGCCCTTGGCCACGGCGTCGTCGACGTGCGCGGTGACGGTGTCCAGCTGGTCGCGGGAGATGAGGCTGCCCATCTCGGCCTCGAAGTCGTAGCCCGGGCCGACGCTCATGGATCGGACACGAGCGGTGAGCTTCTCGATGAGCTGCGGCGCCACGGACCTCTCCACGTACACCCGCTCCACGGAGATGCAGAGCTGGCCGGAGTTGGAGAAGAACGCTCGTGTGGCCACCTCGGCGACCTCGTCGAGGTCCGCGCCCGCCGCGACGATCATGGCGTTCTTGCCACCGAGTTCGGCGGAGAAGCCGATGAGCCGCTCGCCGCACTGGGCGCCGAGGGTGCGGCCGGTGGCGGTGGAGCCGGTGAACATGAGGTAGTCCACGTTCTCCACGATCGCCCCGCCCACGGTGCGGCCCGAGCCGGGCACCACCTGGAACAGGTCGCGGGGCAGACCCGCGCGGTAGAGCATGTCGGCTGCGGCGAGCGCGCAGAACGGAGTGATGGAGGCGGGCTTGATCACCACGGCGTTACCCGCGGCGAGTGCCGCCAGTGCGTCCGTGGCAGCGAGGTTGAGCGGGTAGTTCCACGGCGCGATCACGCCAACGACGCCCTTGGGATGCCGTCGGACCACAGCCTTGGTCAGTCCCGGGAGCATGCCCTGGACCCGCTTGGGCGCGAGCAGTGCCGGAGCGGTCTTGGCGTAGTGGCGTGCGGTGATGAGGCAGTCCAGGACCTCTTCCTGGGCCGAGGCCCGGCTCTTACCGGTCTCCGCCTGGACGATGTCCATGAGCTGCTCGCGATTGCGCATGACCAGGGACGCGAACCGCTTGAGCACGGCGACCCGGTCCGCGGGCTCACGGTCCGCCCACGCCACCTGGGCGGCCCGGGCCCGCTCGACGGCCGCCACCACGTCGTCCGCGGTCCCCACGGGGATCTCCGCGAGCGGCTCACCGGTGAAGACCTCCTCGATGACGGCGGACTCCCGACTCGTCGGATCGGCACGGAATTCGGGGATCGCGACGAGGTCGCGGAGTCGGTCGTAGACACGGGGCGTGGGTCGGCTCATGCCCCGATGTTACCGACGAGTAAGCCGTCGCGGTACCGACTTGCCCTTGACCCTGACGCCGCGTCAGGGCCCAGGGTGGTCGATGTGAGAGATGCTGGAGGAATGACGAGGAGTGACGGGCTCACCGTGGGTGCGGTCGCCGACCTCGTGGGCGTGAGCGTCCGGACCCTGCACCACTGGGACCGGATCGGACTGGCGCCGGCGAGTGGGCGGACGTGGTCGGACTACCGGGTGTACGACGACGAGGACGTCGCGCGCATCCACCGGGTGCTGGTCTACCGCGAACTGGGCCTGCCGCTGGCGCAGATCGGTGTGCTGCTCGACGACCCCGACGTCGACGAGGGAGCCCACCTGTCACGCCAGCGGGAGCTGCTCCTCGACCGCATCTCACACCTGCAGGAGATGGTCTCCGCAGTAGACCGCCTGAAGGAGGCGATCACAGTGAACGCACCACTGACACCCGGGGACCGGGCCGAGATCTTCGGCACCGACTGGAACGAGGAATGGCAGGACGAGGCCGAGCAGCGGTGGGGCGACACCCCACAATGGGAGCAGTCCCAGCAACGCACCAAGGAGATGTCCAAGGAGGACTGGCGCCGGGTCAAGGCCGACACGGACGCCCTGAACTCCGACCTGGCCGCCGCCAAGCGGGCCGGGGTGGATCCCGCCTCGCCCGAGGCCGCGGAGCTGGTCGAGCGGCATCGCGCGTCGATATCGACGTTCTACGACTGCACGCGTTCCATGCAGGTGCTGCTGGCGCGCATGTACCGGCAGGACCCTCGCTTCACCGAGACGTACGACTCGCTCGAGCCGGGACTGACCGGGTGGATCGAGGCCGCTGTCGAGGCGGACGCCCGCGCACACGGGATCGACCCCGACACCGCCACCTGGGACTGACCCGGTCCGCCTCATCGCGGGCACCGCTCCGCCCGTGCACCGCTCCGCCCGTGCACCGCCCCGCCCGTGCACCGCTCCGCCCCGTGCATCGCCCCGTGTCGCGCTGCTGCTCTGCGCGGGGCGGTGCCCGGCTGTGCGCCCCGATCGGTCCGTTCCGGGCACGCAAGTCGACCCGCGGGCCACGTGGGGCGTGCGTACGCTGGACGTATGACCAGCAAATGGACCACCGCCGACATCCCCGACCAGACGGGCCGGACCTTCGTCGTCACCGGCGCCAACGCAGGCCTCGGGCTCCAGTCCACCCTGGCGCTCACCGAAGCGGGGGCCCGGGTCCTCATGGCGTGCCGGGACATCTCCCGCGCCGAGGCCGCCCGGGCCGGCCTTCCCCACCCGGAGCGGGCCGAGGTGGTGGAGCTGGATCTGGCCGACCTGGACTCGGTCCGCTCCGCAGGCGAAGTGCTGGCCGGTCACCGGCCGGACGTGTTGATCAACAACGCCGGGCTCATGAACATCCCGCAGGCGCGCACGGCGCAGGGTCACGAGATGCAGTTCGGGGTGAACGTCCTCGGCCACTTCGCGCTCACAGAACAGCTGGTGCCGGTGCTCACCGACCGGGTGGTGTGGCTAGGGTCGATGATGCACAAGCGTGGCACCGTGGATCCGGCTGATCTCGACTGGACCGGCCGCAAGTACTCACCGATGCCCGTCTACGCCGCCACCAAGCTGGCCTGCGTCATGCTCGCCTACGAGCAGCAGCGTCGTCTCGAGGCCGCGGGGTCGCAGCTCAAGGCCGTGGCCGCCCACCCCGGGTACTCGGCCACCAACCTCCAGTACCGCAGTGGCAGCCGGGTCCAGGACCTGATGATGCGCGTGGCCGAGAAGGTCCCGTTCCTGGTCCAGCCGGCCGAGCGCGGCGCCCTGCCGCAGCTCTACGCCGCCACCGTGGACTCCGTTCCGGGCGGCGTGTACGTGGGCCCCGACGGGTTCGGCGAGCTCAGCGGCCACCCCAAGATCGTGGAGTCCACCCGCGCCTCCCACGACCGCGCGGTCGCGGCGGCTCTGTGGGAGCGGTGCGAGGAGATGACCGAGAGGCGATGACGACGAGCTGAGCCTGCCCGCAACCCATCCGCCGAGTCCGTGTCGCGGCTCGGCCGCCGAGGCCATGTCGCAGCTCAGCCGCCGAGGCCATGTCGCAGCTCAGCCGCGGCGGCGGGAGCCGGCCAGCAGCAGGGTCCCCAGCAGCAGGCTCACCGTCGCCAGCCCCGCGATCGCGGTCGTCTCGACGCCGGTGGCGGCCAGGGTCGCGAGTGCAGCGCTCCGCTCCTGCGCGACCTGAACCTGCGCGGCGGGCGCGGCCGGGCTTCCGGCTGCGGCCAGCGTGGGCATCGCATCGCCTGCCCCGATCTGAGCGCCGCGCGCATCGTCGGTGGCACCCGCCGTGGAATCCTCGTCGGCGTCCTCGTCCGCGGCCTCCGCCTCCGCGGTGGCCTCGTCCGCGGCCTCCGCCTCCGCGGCGGCCTCCGCGATGGCCCGGCGCCGCTCGTTGTCCTCGAACGGGTCCTGCAGCGCGGAACGCTGCACCGCGTCGATGCTGCCGGCCAGTCCGCCGGGGAGCTCGGTTCCGGCCTCCGCCGCGGCGTCCTCGAGGTACGCGCCGGCCTCGGCCGAGCCCACCACGACGTCGTGCCAGAACGTCAGCTCGTGCGGGTAGAGCTCGCCGGCCTCCTGGCGTTCGGCCAGGGCGGTGAAGAACCCGCCGGCGAACTGCACGCTGAGAACCGGGAAGATGTACTCGGGGATCGAGAGCGAGCCGAGTCCGATGGTGCCCGACCCGATCGAGCCGGTCGGGTTGACGTAGACCGACCCGGGCAGGCTGCCCGAAGAGGCCACGGAGGCCACCGCGGACCCACCCGCCGACCCCAGCGCCTCGAGCGGCGCCACCGAGCCCAGGACCTGGCCCGCGGACAGCGCGGTGTCCGGCACCACGCCGCTGCCGATATCCCGCAGTCCCTCTGATCCCGCACCGAAGCCGGGGTTACCGACGACGATCTCCTCGGGGATCAGGCCGGTCAACCCGTCGACACTGCTGTTGCCGGTCTGAGTGGGTAGCGAGGAGTCGGAACCCGAGGTGTCCTGCGCATGCGCCACGGCCGGTGTCACGACCGCCGCCAGAGCGGTCGCGGCGACGACGGCGCCGATGCGCCTTGTCCGGAATCCCGAAACACGGTACTGGGGCATCTGTGCTGGCCTCTCGTCACGAGCAGGGCCCTGCCGGCCCACGCACGCAAAGCGTACTACTGCAGGGCCGAACTCAGCCGCGCGACGTTGTCGACGTAGCGTCCCGGCCAGGGTCGGCGCTGCCAGGTCTCCAGGCCGAGAGACGTACTGTCCTCGAGGTAGGTGTCCACCGCGTCGTTCATCTCGGCCACCGCCTCACCACCGAGGACCAGCAGACTGATCTCGAAGTTCAGGTTGAACGACCGCTGGTCCATGTTGCTCGAACCCACCACCCCGCTGAAGTCGTCGATCAGCAGCATCTTGGTGTGCAGCACCGCCGGGGAGCGGAACCTGTTGATCCGGACCCCGGCCTCGAGCAGTGCACGGAAATAGGACCGCTGGGCATGGTGGACCATGAACTGGTCGGCGTGTTCGGGTACGAACAGCTCCACGTCGACGCCCCGATAGGCCGCCGAGGTGACGGCGTGGAGGAGCGCCTCGTCCGGGACGAAGTACGGACTGACGATCCTGATCCGGTGCTCGGCCTGCCCGATGAGCTGGGTGAACATCCGCAGGTTGGGTTGGGTTCGGTAACCGGGCCCTGACGGGACGAGCTGGAAAGCGCTGACCGGGTCCCCGGCGGTGGGGTCGCCTCCCGTGCGGCCTGCCGCGACCGGCACCCCGCGGGAGAGTTCCTCGAGCGTGCCGATGACCTCACCGCTCTCGGAGTACCAGTCCACGACGAACACCCCGTCCATCGCCTGGACGATCTCTCCCCGGACCTCCATCATGAGGTCGACCCACTCCCGCCCGAGTTTCGCGTTCCGGGGGCTTCCGTAGTGCCGCGCGATCAGGTTCTGCGATCCGATGAACCCGTGATGTCCGTCGACGATGAGCATCTTGCGGTGGTTGCGGAGGTCGGGCCGTCGGAACCTGCCGACGAACGGGTTGATCGGCAGCATGAGGTGTAGCTCTACCGGGGTGCGGCGCAGCCGCCGACGGAGCAGTGCGAAGCCCCGGTACCGGAGGGAGCCGAGGTGGTCGACGAGCACCCGGACCGCCACCCCCCGCTCGGCGGCCTCGACGGCGGCGGCGAAGAACTCGTCGGTCTCGTCGTCCCAGGACTGGGCGTAGAACTCGATGTGCACGTGGTCGCGGGCCGAACGCACCGCAGCCGTCATCGCGGCGAGGGACTCGGCGTAGTCCGAGTGCAGCGCGACGAACTCGCCGGACATGCACGGAATCGCCGTGAGGTTGCGGTTCATCTCGAGGATGGTCCTCACGCCGGGCCCGACCCGCACCCTGTCCGGGACCGTGGGCCGATTCTCCAGCGCCTCCTCGTAGATCCGGTTGGCCTCGGCTTGGATGACGTGCCGTCGGCCGGTGATGTACGGGTTGCCCAGCAGGAGGAACAGCGGCACCCCGACGATGGGGATGAACAGGATCACCAGCAACCAGGCCTGCGAGGAGGCGGGTTGCCGGTTCTCCGGGACCATGCCCAGGGCGAGGATCTTGAGGGCGTATTCGGTGATGAGCAGGGCCGAGGTCACGCCATCCGGGAAAGGCAGGAAGGCCAGTCGGTCCACAGCGGGGTTCATGTGGCAGATCGGGACAGGACGGCGCCCCGGGGCAGGGAGCGGGGATCGACGAACCGGCCGTCCGTCATGGTCCAGCGCACCACCCCTGCCAGGGCCCGCTGGGCGTAGACCGAGTCCGCGGAACCGAGGTCGCGGGCACCGGGAAGGACGACGAACGCCTCGTCGTCCGCGACAGCGGTGAAGTCGGCCCGGAGACCCGTCCGGATCTCCCCCCGGTCCCCGAGCCCGACGATCGCGGCCGTCCTCCCCGACATCCAGCAGGCCACGTCGGAGAGATCGCAGTTCCGGCGGCGTGCTTCCGTCCACACCACCGAGAGACCGAGCCGGGCGGAGGCGATCGCGTCGATCGTGCCGTCACGGAGGGCGTCCCAGAGGAGTTCGCGGGTGGTGGCGTCCCGGATCGGGGGGTCGAGGGCGGCGGCGGCCGCGCCCCCGTGGGTGACCTCCGAGGCCAGGGCGAGCAGGTGTGGGCAGGTGGAGGCGGTCACGGGCAGGCCCTCCGCCTTGGCCCCGCGGAGCAGGGGCAACTCCTCGGCGTCGGCGACGGCTCGCAGGTGCAGCCGACCGCCGGTACGACGACAGATGTCCAGCAGTGCGGGCAGGTCCCCGACCCCTGCGTCTGCGGCGAACAGACCACCGCGGCCGGCGACCTCCTCCGCCGCCGCCACGAGCTGCGCGCTCTGGAGAGTGGGGGCGCCCGCCACACCCTTGCCCTCGGCGACCGCGGAGATCCCGAACACCCCACGGTCCAGCAACGCGCCGAGCTGACCGAGGTTGCCGGGTACGGCGGCACCCCACAGGCCCACGTCGACGAACGACTCGCCGGTCACACTCGCGTGCCAACGGTCGACCTGCTCGGGCCCGGTGGCGGACGGATCGCCGTTCGTCCCGTAGTCGACCACAGAGGTGATCCCGCCCAGAGCGGCCGAACGGGTACCCACCGCGACGTCCTCCGTACTGACGTGCGGATCGACGAGACCCGGCATCAGCACGACGTCGTCACCGAGATCTATCGTGTGGTCGCCCGCCAGCCCGATGTCGCGCGCCTCGGACCCGGTACGCACGGAGGAGATCACGCCGCCGTCCACCGTCACGGCCGCCTGCTGGATGCGGCCGTCGATCACTGCGCGGCGGGCGTGGATCAGGAGTTCGTACCTGGCCACGGGTCGGTCCTCCTCCGTCTGGAGAGAATGCGGAGACATCCTCGGGCGCCATTGTCCCCCACGGCCGCGGTCTCCCGGGGCCAGGTCGCCGGATACCGTTGAGCGAAACCGAACGCAAACCAGGAGGGCCAGCCATGACCGACACACCCACCGGATTCGTCCCCACCGCGGACCTCGTCGACGAGATCGGCGAGGACGTCCGGAGCTGCGACACCCAGTTCCGCGACCTCGGCGGGCGCACCGAGTTCTTCGGTCCGATATCCACGGTCCGCTGCTTCCAGGACAACGCTCTGCTCAAGAGCGTCCTGGGTGAGCCCGGCGAGGGTCGGGTCCTGGTGGTCGACGGTGACGCCAGTGTGCACACGGCGCTCGTCGGCGACCTCATCGCGGAACTCGGTCGGTCCAACGGCTGGGCCGGCGTCGTGGTGCACGGCGCGATCCGCGACTCGGCTCTGATCGGGACGATGGATTTCGGGTGCAAAGCCCTCGGCACGAACCCCCGCAAGTCCAGCAAGACGGGCGACGGCGAGCGCGATGTCACCGTGAGTTTCGGCGGGGTCGACTTCGTCCCCGGCGAGATGCTCTACGCGGATACCGACGGGATCGTGGTGCGCTGAACCCACGCGCACCCCTGACACCGGGCGGCTGCCGCCCGGTCACTGAATCAGGAGGCCCCTGCGAGGCTTCCGATCGACCCCACGGACAGCTCGCCGATCGAGGCCTCCGGACCGTAGCTGCCCAGCGACCCCGGTGCGTAGAGCCCGGTCGAGTTGGGCACGTCGACGGAGAGGACGACGGAACCGGTGTTGATGATCGTCGTCAACAGGTCCATGAGCGAGCCGGTACCGAACGAGCCGTAGCCCAGGCTGCCGAGTGCGTCGATGGTCGCGGGATCGACCGTCATGCACCGATTGCCGGTCATCGTCTGGATCCACACGCAGTACTGCGGAGTCGGCTCCGCGGGCTCCGCCGCCGCCGACCCGGCCCCCGTGAGCAGAGCGGCGGCCATCAGTGCGGACGACGCCGCGGCGAGCATGGTGGTGCGCATGTCAGGGAACCTCCGGGTAGGCACCCCACCCAGGCGTGGGGCAGTCCTCACGGAGTGTAACCGGTTTCACACCATCGTGGTCGAGCGCCCGGACAGTTCAGGCCTCGCGCCGGATCCACCGCAGGAGCGGGCCGAGTGACACGCGGTCCGTGAGGTCCAGTCCACCGAGCTCGAGCATCGACTCCTCCTCCGGCGTGAGGTCGGGCTTACGACGTAGCGCCGCGAGCGCGGTCTTGATCCCCAGCCGTTGCCGGAACCCGAGTTGGTCAGGGGTCACCACACCGCGCAGCTGGAACAACTTGAGGTCCCGGAGCTGGTCGGCGGAGAACTCGCTCGACATCAGGTCGATCCGGGCATCGTCGGTGACCGGAGTTGGCCCCACCATGACGACGGCGACGCGACGGCCGGCCTCCACGAGCGCCTCCCAGTTGTCCTTGATGAACCCCGAACCACCGAGACCACCGCCCGGCCGCATGCCCGTCACCAGGACGACCGTCCCGGCCACCACGAGCTCGCCGGGATCCACGGAGTCGTGGTGGGAGCTGCGGGTGTCGAACTCCTCCGCCAACCACCCGGCGTAGCGGCGGGCCCCCGGGTCGTCGTCATGCAGCACCACCGGGGCCGGCACGGCGCCGGACGTCATCTCGTTCATTCAGTCCTCCCCTGCCCGTCACCGGTCACCACGCGAGCCGCTCGGTTCCCGAACGCCACCACGTCACCGTCGACCAGACCACGGCCGCGACGCACGTCGACCTCACCGTTGACGCTGACCGCACCCGCCGCGACCGCGTCCTTGGCCTCCGCCCCGGAATCGAGCAACGAGGCCAGCTTGAGAAATTGCCCCAGTGTGAGCTTGCTGCTCAGATCACACTCGACGTCGTCTACTGGTGGACCGACCGGCGGTGTCACCCGCGCGGCCCGTCCGCGTCCTGCGATATGGCGGCTCATACCGCCGAGCCTATCGACCGCACCGTCACGAGGCGGGATCAGAGGGTCGGGCCTGATCCTCCGCGACCACCACACGACCTCGCCGCGTGACCAGAGCCAGGCCCATCCCGCCGGCGACGAGAACCGCGGCGGCCAACCCCAGCGCGACGGTCTGCACCCCCGAGATCCCCAGGGAATTCGAGTCCGCTCCGTCCACCGCCTCCGGTGAGTCCCCCTCCACCGGTAGCGGGGGGAGCTCGCTGAGCACCGGCAGATCGGAGACCTCGACCCTCGCACCGGGGCCGGGGCCCGGCCCCTGAGCAGACGCCGCGGGCGCACCGATCATCATGATCGACAGGCACAGTGCACCGATCACGGCGGCAGGGCGACGGCGGACCATGGTTGCCTTCCGTGACGGCGGCCGAGGCGGCCTGGAGAGTGTTGCCTTAGATCTTATGTTCCATTAAGGCGCTACGATACCCCGCCGTGCCCCCAAAGCGCGTCCCCCGATCCCGCACCACCGGTCAGCGTTGCGCGACGTCCGTGGGCCGGACGGGCGCCGGCAGTGCCGTCTCCCCCATGAGGAAGCGGTCGACCGAGGCCGCCGCTGCGCGTCCCTCGGCGATCGCCCACACGATGAGGGACTGGCCGCGTCCCATGTCACCGGCGACGAACACCCCGTCGACGTTGGTCGAGTAGGTGCCGTCCCGGTCCACGTTGCCGCGGTCGCTGAAGTCCACCCCCAGGTCGGAGCACAGTCCGGTCTTCTGCGCGCCCGTGAACCCCATCGCCAGGAGGACCAGGTCCGCCGGGTACTCGAAGTCGGTGCCCGGCACCGCCTCGAAGCGACCGTCGACCATCTTGACCTCGGAACCCTTGAGCGCGGTCACGTGGCCGCCCTCGCCGAGGAACTCGGCGGTGGAGACGCTGTAGACCCGCTCGCCGTTCTCCTCGTGCGCCGACGCCGTCCGGAACATCAACGGGTACACCGGCCACGGGGTCGAGGCGGCACGGGTGGCCGGAGGCCTGGGCATGATCTCGAAGCTCTTGACCGACTTCGCACCCTGGCGGGTGGCCGTTCCCAGACAGTCGGCGCCGGTGTCACCGCCACCGATGATGATGACGTGCTTGTCGCGCGCGTTGATCTCGGGCAGTCCGTCGGCGTCAACCACCGGGTCGCCCACCGCGGCCTTGTTGGCCAGGGGCAGGTAGTCCATCGCCTGGTGGATCCCGTCGAGCTCGCGACCCGGAACCGGAAGGTCCCGGCGGAGGGTGGCCCCGCCGCAGAGGACGACCGCGTCGAACTCGCTACGCAGCTGCGACGCGGTGATGTCCTTGCCCACGTTGACGCCGGCGCGGAAAACCGTCCCCTCCGCCTCCATCTGGGCGAGGCGGCGGTCGATGATCTCCTTCTCCATCTTGAACTCGGGGATCCCATAGCGCATCAGACCACCGATGCGGTCGTCCCGCTCGAAGACCGTCACCGAGTGACCGGCGCGCGTGAGCTGCTGCGCGGCAGCCAGCCCGGCCGGTCCGGAGCCCACGATCGCGACGGACTGGCCGGTACGGAACGAGGGGATCACCGGCTCCATGGGACCGTCTTCCCATGCCTTCTCGGCGATCTCCACCTCGATCTGCTTGATCGTCACCGGCGGCTGGTTGATCCCCAGGACGCAGGAACCCTCGCAGGGGGCCGGGCAGAGTCGACCCGTGAACTCCGGGAAGTTGTTGGTCGCGTGGAGACGGTCCACCGCCGCGTCCCACTGCCCGCGATGTACTAGGTCGTTCCACTCCGGGATGATGTTGCCGAGTGGGCAACCCTGGTGGCAGAACGGGACGCCGCAGCTCATACAGCGACCGGCCTGGGTCTTCAGGTCGTTCTCCGGGAGGGTCGTCGACTCGTAGACCTCCTTCCAGTCCATGATCCGCAGATCCACCGGACGACGCTCGGGGAGCTCCCGCTCGGTGTGCTTGAGAAAGCCCTTCGGGTCAGCCATTTGCGGCCTCCATGATCGCCTCGTCCACGTTGCGTCCGTCCTTCTCCGCCTGCTCGATGGCGAGCAGCACGCGCTTGTAGTCGCGCGGCATGATCTTGGCGAAGTGATTCACGTTCTGCGCCCAACCGGACAGGATCTCCCGGGCCCGCGCCGAGTCGGTCTCGGCGGCGTGCCTCTCGACGATCCGGTGCAGGAACTCGACGTCCTCCGTCAGCAGTTCCTCGATCTCGACGAGCTCGTCGTTGAGATTCACCGGCAGCTGCCCGTCCGGATCGTAGAAGTACGCGACACCGCCCGACATACCGGCTGCCACGTTGCGCCCGGTCGAACCGAGCACCACGACCTGACCGCCCGTCATGTACTCGCACGCGTGGTCGCCGACGCCCTCGACCACCGCGGTGACCCCGGAGTTGCGGACGCAGAAGCGCTCGCCCACCATTCCTCGCAGGAAGATCTCGCCGCTGGTCGCGCCGTAGCAGATCACGTTGCCGGCGATGATGTTGTTCTCCGCCACGAAGTCCGGAGCCGCGTCCAGCGCGGGCCGGACCACGATCCGACCGCCCGACAGTCCCTTGCCCACGTAGTCGTTGGCGTCACCGAAGACTCGCTGGGTCACGCCGGAGGCGAGGAACGCCCCGAACGAGTTACCGGCCGACCCGGTGAAGGTCAGGTCGATGGACCCGTCGGGCAGTCCGTCAGCTCCGTACGCCTTGGAGATCTCGTGGCTGAGCATGGTGCCGACCGAGCGGTTGACGTTGCAGATCGGGTACCGACCGGTGCCCGGTCCGGACGACGGGTCGGCGAGCACCGACCGGAAGTCCTCGATGAGCGTGCGGTCAAGCACACCCTCCAACTTGTGGTCCTGCTGCTTCGTGTTGCGCCGGTCCTGGTGCATGAAGGGAGAGTCCGCCTGGGCGAAGACCGGCTCCAGGTTCAGCTTGGCCACCCGCTTGTTGTGCGCGAAGGCCCGCGACTTGTCCAGGCACTCGGAGTGTCCGATCGCCTCGTCGAGGGAACGGAACCCGAGCTCGGCCAGGTATTCGCGGACCTCCTCGGCGACGAACTCCATGAAGTTCACCACGTACTCGGCCTTGCCGTTGAACCGCTCACGCAGCACCGGGTTCTGGGTGGCCACACCCACCGGGCATGTATCGAGGTGGCAGACACGCATCATGACGCAGCCGGCCACGACGAGGGGGGCGGTGGCGAAACCGAACTCCTCGCCGCCGAGCAGGGCCGCCACGACCACGTCCCGGCCCGTCTTGAGCTGACCGTCGACCTGCACGACGATCCGGTCGCGCAGGCCGTTGACCAGCAGGGTCTGCTGGGTCTCGGCGAGGCCCAACTCCCAGGGACCACCGGCGTGCTTGAGCGAGGTCAGCGGCGAGGCACCCGTGCCGCCGTCGTGGCCCGAGATCAGCACCACGTCCGCGTGCGTCTTGGACACGCCCGTCGCGACGGTGCCCACGCCCTGCTCTGCGACGAGCTTGACGTGGATCCGCGCCTCGGGGTTGGCGTTCTTCAGGTCGTAGATGAGCTGCGCCAGGTCCTCGATCGAGTAGATGTCGTGGTGCGGCGGGGGCGAGATCAGCCCGACTCCCGGCGTGGACCCACGGACCTCGGCCACCCAGGGGTACACCTTGCCCGGCGGCAGCTGGCCGCCCTCGCCCGGCTTGGCGCCCTGCGCCATCTTGATCTGGATGTCGGTGCAGTTGCTCAGGTAGTTGCTGGTCACGCCGAACCGGCCGGAGGCGACCTGCTTGATGGCCGACCTACGCCAGTCCCCGTTGGGGTCGGGGGTGAACCTGGCGATCGACTCGCCGCCCTCGCCCGAGTTGGACCTGGCGTGCAGGCGGTTCATGGCGATCGCGATGGTCTCGTGCGCCTCCGCGGAGATGGAGCCGTAGCTCATCGCGCCGGTGGAGAACCGCTTGACGATCTCCGATACCGGCTCGACCTCCTCGATCGGCACCGGCGGGCGGTCGCTCTTGAGCTCGAACAGGCCGCGCAGCGTGGCGAGTCGTTCCGACTGGTCGTCGACGAGCCGCGAGTACTCCTTGAACAACTCGTACCGGCCGGACCGCGTGGAGTGCTGGAGCTTGAACACCGTGTCCGGGTTGAACAGGTGGTACTCGCCCTCGCGTCGCCACTGGTACTCGCCACCGATCTCGAGCTCGCGGTGCGCGGCCTCCTCGGGGCGGGGCAGGAAGGCGAAGCGGTGCCGCAGCGCCACGTCCTCGGCGATCTCGTCGAGCCCGATACCGTCGATCGGGCTGACAGAGCCGGTGAAGTACTCGTCGCACAGTTCCTGAGACAGACCGGTGATGTCGAACAGCTGAGCGCCCGTGTAGGAGGCGAGCGTGGAGATACCCATCTTGGACATCACCTTGAGGACGCCCTTGGCGGCCGCCCTGCGGTAGTTGGCGCAGGCCTGGACCGTGTCGATCCCGGTGAGGTCGCCCGCCTTGACCAGTTCGTCGATCGACTCGAACGCCATGTAGGGGTTGATGGCGTTGGCGCCGTAGCCGAACAGCACCGCCATGTGGTGCACCTCGCGGGCGTCGCCCGACTCCACCACCAGGCTCACCCGGGTGCGGGTCTTCTCGCGGACCAGGTGGTGATGCACGGCGGAGGTCAGCAGCAGCGACGGGATGGGGGCGTTGCGCTCGTCGGACTCGCGGTCCGAGAGCACGATGACGGCGGCACCGTCCTCGATCGCCTCCGAGACCTCGCGGCGGATGCGGTCCAGGGCGATGCGCAGACCGCGTCCGCCATGGGCCACGTTGTAGAGGCCGCGGACGGTCACCGCGCGCAGCCCCGGACGGGACTCACCCGCCGCCATCAGGGTGGCGAGTTCGGAGTTGCCCAGGATCGGGTTGTCGAGCTTGATCTGCCGACAGGAGTCCGGGCCGGGGTTGATGAGATCGCCCTCGGGCCCGAGGGTCACCCCGTAGCTGGTGACGAGTTCCTCGCGGATGGCGTCGAGCGGCGGGTTGGTGACCTGCGCGAACCGCTGGGCGAAGTAGTCGAACAGCATCCGGGCCCGCTGCGACAGCACGGGCAGCGGAGTGTCGGTGCCCATCGACCCGGTGGCCTCGGCTCCGGCCCCGGCCATCGGGGAGACGAGGATGCGCAGCTCCTCCTCGGTGTAGCCGAAGACCCGCTGGCGCAGCACCACACGCTCGTGGCTCATGATCTCCTGGCTGACCTGCGGCAGGTCCCCGAGGCGAACGATGCCCTCGTCGATCCACTGCTGGTACGGGTGCTCCGCGGCGAGCTGCTCCTTGATCTCCTGGTCGTCGATGATCCGCCCCGCGGCGGTGTCGAC
>JBKBRA010000030.1:0-40035 GCA_046292305.1 Dietzia sp.
CGAGACCGCCACGGTGCGGCTCGACGCCGATCTCGGCAGCAGCAAGGACGAGGTGATCCGGACACTGGCCGGGGCGCTCGTCGGCGCGGGCCGCGCCGACGACCTCGACACGCTGGTGACCGACCTGATGGCCCGCGAGGGCAAGGCGGCCACCGGGATGAAGGGCGGGATCGCCATCCCGCACTGCAAATCCGAGGCGATCTCCGAGCCCAGCCTCGGCTTCGCCCGGCTCGACCCGCCGGTGGACTTCGGCGCCAAGGACGGGCCCGCGGACCTGGTGCTGATGATCGGCGCCCCGGCCGGCGGCGGCAAGGAGCACCTCAAGATCCTGGCCACCCTCGCGCGCAATCTGGTGCGCTCGGAGTTCGTGGACGCGCTCCGGGCCGCGGCCACCCCTGAGGACGCCGTCTCGGTGATCCAGGGAGTGCTCACCCCGGCGGCGGACGCCTCGTCGTCGTCATCCTCCACGTCCCCTTCCGCAGCGTCCTCCTCCGCCACGGCGACCACCGCCACGTCCTCAGGGGCCGCGGCCTCGGGGTCCACGGCCTCGGGGTCCACGGCCACGACCGCCACGGCGAGCGGGGCGGACGCGGGCGGCGGGCAGCCCGTCCGCCTGGTCGCGGTGACCGCGTGCCCGACCGGCATCGCCCACACCTACATGGCCGCCGACTCCCTGGACCAGGAGGCCGCCAGGCGGGGCGTGGAACTGCAGGTGGAAACGCAGGGCTCGGCCGGGGCCACCCCGCTGGACCCCGCCGTGATCGAGGCCGCCGACGCGGTCATCTTCGCCACCGACGTCGGCGTGCGCGACCGCGGCCGGTTCGCGGGCAAACCCGTCGTGGAGTACGGCGTCAAGAAGGCGATCGACTCCCCCGCGCGGGTGCTCGACGAGGCGCTGGCCGCTGCGGGCGACCCCGACGCCAGGCGCGTCTCGGCGACGTCCGGCTCGGGCGGCGATTCCGCCTCGGGCGGGTCCGGCTCCGACGAGCACTGGGCCCGCGGGTTGCAGCGCGCGGTGATGACCGGCGTGTCCTACATGATCCCCTTCGTCGCCGCCGGCGGCCTGCTGCTGGCGCTCGGCTTCCTGTTCGCCGGGTACGACGTGGCGTTCGTGTGGGAGGAGCTGGCCACCGGGTTCTCGCTGAACGACCTGCCCGGGCAGCTCTGGTACCTCGACGGCGAGATCGTGGCCGCCGGGACCGCCGGGGCCGAGATGCTCACCCACGCAGGCCTGAGGTTGTACATGGGCGCGGTGTTGTTCGCGATCGGCCAGGCCGCCATGGGGTTCATGATCGCGGTCCTGTCCGGGTACATCGCGTACGGGCTGGCCGATCGTCCGGGGATCGCGCCGGGCTTCGTCGGCGGCGCCCTCTCCGCCACCCTCGGCGCCGGATTCATCGGCGCGCTGGTCACCGGCATCCTCGCCGGCTACCTGGTGCGGTGGATGACCACCTGGAAGACCCCGCGCTGGCTGTCCGGTCTCATGCCGGTGGTCCTGATCCCGCTGCTCGGTTCGCTGGCGATCGGCCTGCTCATGTTCCTGCTGCTCGGTCGGCCGCTCGCCGCGCTGACCTCCGGCATGGAGTCGTGGCTCAACGGCATGACGGGGTCCTCGGTGATCCTGCTGGGCGTGATCCTGGGGTTGATGATGTGCTTCGACCTCGGCGGGCCGGTCAACAAGGCCGCGTACACCTTCGCCACCGCCGGTCTGGTGGCCGACAACCCGGCCTCGCTCCGGATCATGGCGGCCGTGATGGCCGCCGGCATGGTGCCGCCGCTGGCCATGGGCCTGGCGACGGTCGTCCGCAGGCGGCTCTTCAGTGAGGTCGAGCAGGAGAACGGCCGGGCCGCGTTCCTGCTGGGTGCCAGCTTCATCACGGAGGGTGCGATCCCGTTCGCCGCCGCCGACCCCGTCCGCGTGATCCCGTCCATGATGGCCGGCGGAGCGGTCACCGGTGCGCTCATCATGGCGTTCTCGGTGGAGTCGTACGCGCCGCACGGCGGCCTGTTCGTGGTGTTCGCCATCAACCCGGTCTGGGGTTACCTCGTGGCCATCCTCGCTGGGATGCTGGTCTCGACCACCGCCGTGATCCTGGCCAAGAGCGCCCGCCGCGAACCCGCCCCCGACGCGGCCCCGGCGCCCGTCGCCGTGGCCGCCTGACCCCCACCCGACCAGCTCGCCGGTTCACAGGTTCATCCGTTCACCAGTCACCAGGAGACACCATGCCCAACACGACAGTCATCGTCGGATCTGCCGAGGGTCTGCACGCACGCCCGGCGGGGATCATCGCCGAGGCCGCCGAGAAGTACGACACGGACATCGAGATCGCGTTCGACGGCGAGGAGGCCGATGCCGCCTCGGCCATGCTCATCATGGCGCTCGGCGCCGAGAAGGGGGCCGAGGTCACGGTGAGCGGGGACGACGCCGCCGCGGTGGCCGAGATCGCCGCCCTCATCGAACAGGACCTCGACGCGGAATGACCGTCCTCGTCGTGGGATCGGGTGGGTATCTGGGGTCGCGCCTCGTACCCGCGCTGCTGGCCCGGGGGCACCGCGTCCGGGCCGGCTTCACCGATCCGCGGCGGGCGCGGGCCCATGAGTGGGGCGGCCGCGTGGAGGCGGTCCGTTGCGACGTCCTCGATCCCGGAAGCCTGTCCGACGCCCTGGCCGGGGTGGACTCGGTCGTCTACCTGGTCCACCGGATGGGTTCGGGGCCCGACTTCCGGGCCGAGGACGCGGCGGGCGCAGTCGCGATGCGCGAGGCCATGGCCGCGGCCGGCGTCCGTCGGTGCGTGTTCGTCTCCGGGCTCGCCCCTTCCGCAGGAACCCGCCGGTCCCCGTCCGAGGCCCTGTCGCGGCACATGGCCTCTCGGATGGAGGTCGAGGAGCTGCTCTCGGCGGGATCCACTCCGGTGCTCACCCTGCGGGCCGGCATCATCCTCGGCGCCGGATCGGTGAGCTTCGACATGCTGCGCACCCTTTGCGAGCGGGTACCCGTCCAGCCGGTCCCCCGGTGGCTGCGGGGCAGCCGCGTCGAGCCCGTCGCCGAACGTGACGTCCTCGAGGCCCTGTGTCACGCCCTCGAGGTGGGTCCCCGTACCGGTCACGGGGACCTCGGGTGCGGCGAGGCCCTCACCTATCCCGCGCTGCTGCGCAGGTTCTCCCGCGTCGCCGGGCTCCCGACGGTCCGCTTCCCGGTCTTCGGGGTGCCGTGGGATCTGGTCGCGGCGGGCCTCGCCCCAGTCATGGACCTGGACGCCGTGACCGTCGGCGCGCTGGTCGAGAGTCTCCGGCACGACATGGTGGCCGTCGGCCCGTCGACGGACCTGTTGCCCCCGGGGTGGGAGATGACCGGGATCGACGACGCCATCCGTCACGCACTCGACCACTGACGGCGTGATCCGGGCCCGGAGTCCCGGGTCATTCCACACCGGGTCATTCCACACCGGGTCGTGCCACACCGGGTCATTCCACACCGCGGCGCGAGCGCTCCCGGTGGGGGACAATCGACCGATGCCCCCGAATCTCCCGTTCACCGCCGCGACCTTCATCCGCGCCGCCCTGGACCGCCACGGGCCGAGCGGTACCACGGACGATATCGGTGAGAAGCTCCTCGACGCGGCCCTGCGGCAGTTCGAGCTCTTCGGCGTGACCAGGTCGACGATGGGGGACATCACGCAACGTTCGGGCCTGTCCCGGATGACCCTCTACCGACGGTTCTCCAACAAGCAGGAGCTGATCAATGCCGTCCTGCTCCGCGAGTCCGGACGGATTCTGGCCGGGCTGAAGCAGGAAATCGACCGGTACGACGACGTGGAATCCAAGCTGACCGAGGGCTTCCTCTACACGGTCGAGACCCTGCGCGCGCACGGCCTGCTCAACCGGCTCCTGGAGAGCGAACCCGAGGTCGCCGTCCCCTATCTCACCGTCCAGGCCGAACCCCTGGTCAGCAGCAGTGCCGAGTTCCTCGCCTCGGAGATGGCCACGAGTCTCGACGACTCCCGGTCGCACGAGGAACTCCTGGTGGCCGCCGAGGTGGCCGTCCGCCTGGTGATCTCGTTCGTGCTCACCCCCTCGACGACCATCGACCTGGACGACCCCGACGTGGCCCGCGAATTCGCGCGGAGGCACCTCGGTCCACAGCTCCGCGGTGGGCGGGGACACTCCGAGGGCGCCTAGGACCCGACGGGGCTCGGGATTCGACGGGGCTAGGGATTCGACCGGGCTCGGGCTCCGGCAGGCAGGCGGTAGGCGCCCGGGCGTTGACACGGAGGTCCGCGCTGCCTAGCCTAAGTTACAAAGAGACCTAAAATGTCACTCTGTACTCCGAGGCTCTCTCCGACCCACACCGTCGGAAACGAAAGGGATCGCCATGACCGCACCCACGCCCACCACCGTCCCCTCGCCCTCGGCCCCGACCCCGAGCAGCTCCCGCGCGGAGTACGACGCCGCCCTGCTCCGCCTGTCCGAGGCGTCGGTCCGACGCCACTTCGACGCGTTCGTCGACGTCCCCTGGGACCACCCCGACTTCCGCGTGGACCGCAGCGACGAGCGCTGGGTCCTGCCCTCGGACGTGGACCCGCTGGGCGCCCACCCCTGGTACCAGGCGTTGCCCGTCGAGACACAGATCGAGATCGGGCTGTGGCGCCAGGCCAACATCATGAAGGTCGGCCTGCAGTTCGAGAACATCCTGATCCGCGGGATCATGCAGTACATCGCGAACCTGGACAACGGGTCGGCCGAGTTCCGGTACCTCACCCACGAGGCGACCGAGGAGTGCCACCACACCCAGATGTTCCAGCAGGGCGTCAACATCATCGGGGCCGACGTACCCGGTCTACCTCGCTGGATGCGCCGGGTCTCGCCGATCATCCCGTGGTTCGCATCCCTCACCCCGGTGGGCTTCTTCATCGGTGTTCTCGCGGGCGAGGAACCGATCGACCACACCCAGAAGCAGATCCTGCGCGGCGCGGACGAGCTCCCGCCCGTATTGAGCCGCATCATGGAGATCCACGTGGCGGAGGAGGCGCGGCACATCTCCTTCGCTCACACCTACGTCGCCCGCCACGCGCCCCGGATGAGCCGAGGTCAGATCTTCGCGGTCTCCCTGGCGTTCCCCGTGATCATGCGGGTGCTGTGCGATGCCATCCTCAAGCCGACCAAGGAGTTCCGCGAGGAGTTCGACGTTCCCCGCGAGGTCATCGACGAGCTGTACTGGGACAGCCCGCGGTCCCGCGAGTTCCTGTCCGACCTCTTCTCCGACGTGCGCATGCTCGCCGAGCAGTCCGGACTGATGAACCCCCTCGCACGGCGGGTCTGGCGGGCGCTGAAGATCGACGGCCGCGCCTCCCGCTACCGCAGCGAGCCGCCGGTCACGTACTCCACCGCCGTCTGATGCCCCACGTCGTCACCCAGGCGTGCTGCGCCGACGCCTCGTGCGTTCACGCGTGCCCGGTCAACTGCATCCACCCGACCCCGGACGAACCGGATTTCGCCACCGCCGAGATGCTGTACATCGACCCGGACGTCTGCGTGGACTGTGGGGCGTGCGTGGGTGCCTGCCCGGTCGGGGCGATCGTCCCGGACGACCGCCTCGCCCCGGCGGAGCAGGTGTTCCTCGACCTCAATGCCGTGTTGAGCACGCCGTCGCGCCCGTACCCGCCCCAGGCACCGGTCCCCGCGATCCGCCGTCTGGAGCGCGGCCGCGGCCCAGCCAAGGGGCCGCTACGGGTGGCGATCGTGGGAGCCGGGCCCGCCGCTCTGTACACCGCGGACGAGCTGCTCAGGCAGCCGGGCGTCGAGGTGACCGTCTTCGACCGCCTGGCCGTTCCCCACGGGCTCGCCCGGCACGGGGTGGCCCCCGACCACCCGCGGACCCGGTCGGTCACCGACCTGTTCACTCTCATCGAGTCTCAACCGGGGTTCGCCTACCGGCTGGGGGTGGAGATCGGCCGGGACATCACCGTGGACGAACTCTCCGCTCATCACGACGCCGTGGTGTACGCGACCGGGGCCAGCGCTGATCGTGCACTCGACATCCCTGGGACCGCACTCCACGGGAGCATGTCCGCGACGGAGGTGGTGTCCTGGTACAACGGGCACCCCGACCACGTGGACGCCCGGGTGCCGCTGGACCACGAGCGCGCCGTCATCGTGGGTAACGGCAACGTGGCACTGGACGTCGCCAGGATCCTCGCCACCCCTGCGGACGCCCTCGCCGGGACCGACATCTCCCCCGTCGCCCTGAAGGCACTGCGGGACAGTCGCGTCCGCGAGATCGTGGTCCTCGGCCGTCGCGGGCCCGCCCAGGCCGCGTTCACCCTGCCCGAACTGGTCGGACTGGCCTCGCGAGACGACATCGACCTGCGGGTCGACGCCCCGAACGGGATCGGCTCTGACGGAATCGACCCGGGCGGAATCGACCCCGCCTCGGAGACCGACCGTCAGAGGCAACTCATGCTCGAGGTCCTCGCGGAGGTCGCCGCCCGTCCGCCTCGGGCCGGCAGTCCCCGGATCGTCCTGCGGTTCCAGGCCGCGCCGGTGGAGATCGTCGGAGACGAGCGTGTGGAGGGTCTTCGGATCGCCCGGACGGAGCTGGTGCCCGAGCCCGGCGGGGTGCGTGCGGTTGTCCTCCCGGGTTCGGAAGAAGTCCTGCCCGCGGGGCTCGTGCTGCGCTCGGTCGGGTACCGCGGCGTGCCCGTTCCCGGCGTGCCTTTCGACCCGGCAACGGCGACGATCCCCCACCGCGCCGGCCGCGTCCTCGACCGCTCCGGCGGGCTCGAGGTCCCGGGGGCGTACGTGGTCGGCTGGATCAAGCGCGGCCCGCGCGGGTTCATCGGCTCCAACAAGACCTGTGCACGGGAGACGGTCGACGCGCTGCTCGCCGACGCCAACGCCGACCGCCTCCCCTCACCGCGTCCGGCGGTGCGAGTGCACTGAATTGCCGGCCTCCCGCGCGCTACGCGACGGCGGTTCCTTCGAGTTCGACCATCTGGCCGGCGACGGCGAGACGGGTCACCTCGAGCATCGTGGTGGTCGGGGCCACGCCCGCGGCGCCCAAGCGTGCCGCCAACACGCCGTAGTGCGGGAACAGCGCCTCGATATCGGTTGTGTAGACGTTGAGCCTGACCAGGTCGGCCATCGACATGCCGGCCTCGGCGAGCACGGCGTCGAGATTGTCCACAGCGAGCCCGAGCTGCGCTGCGATGTCACCCTCGTGCTCGGGTCGGCCGCTCTCGCTCATCGCGGTCTGCCCCGAGATGAAAAGGGTTCGGGTCTGGCCGGAGATAACCTCCCCCTGGTTGAACCCCATGTCCAGCGACCAGGTGGCCGGATTGACTGCTACGCGTTCCATCATCACTCCTCTTCTAGTCTTCTAGCGACTGCGTGCGCCCGGAGGGTCGGTACCCTCCGTCGTCGACGCCTGCGTCTCCAGACTCCAGTCAAATCCCGACACCTTGTGTCATGTTTTTTGTCTAGGTTGTACGCGTGCGAGCAGATCGGTTGGTCTCCCTGGTGCTCCTGCTGCGCCAACGAGGTCGGATGACGTCTGAGGAGCTGGCCGAGGAACTGGAAGTGTCCGCCCGCACCGTGCTGCGGGACATCGACGCCCTGTCCACCGCCGGGGTCCCTGTCTACGCCGACCGCGGGCGACATGGCGGGTTCTCGCTGCTGCCCGGCTTCCGCACCGAGCTCACCGGCCTGAACCACGACGAGGCTCTCGCACTGCTCACCGCCGGATCAGGACGCGGCGAGCACGCCTTCGGCCTCGGTTCCGCGCTCGCTTCTGCGATGCGCAAGGTGGTCGACGCGCTGCCCGAAGGCCACCGCCTCGGCGTTGACGACGCTTCGAGGCGGTTCCTCGTCGAGCCGGAGTCAGACCTGCTCTCACGGCGACTGGCCACCGAGGAGGTGCCGAGTGGGGTTATGGCCGAAGTCCGCCGGTCGGTGCTCGACGGGCGCAAGCTGCACTTCCACTACGCGGCGCCGGACAAGGAACCCCGATGGCACACCGTCGACCCGCTCGGCCTGGTCACCGTGCGCGACCGCACCTACCTACTGGCGACCAGAGGCGGCGAGGACCGCACCTACCGTCTGTCGCGGATGATCACCGCCGAAGAACTGCCCGAGCCTGCGGATCGCCCCGACCAGGTTGATCTCGATCGGATCTGGGCCGAACGCACCTCGCGGTTCCTCTCGGACGACCACATCTCCGTCCTCGTGCGGGTGCATCCCACGCGACGGGAAGAACTGTTGAGCACCGCGCGGACGATCCGCGCCGAACAGTCGGAGGACGATGGCTGGGTCCGGCTGGACGCGACCTTCGAGGATCTGCGCCACGCGGTCTGGGCGATATGGCAACTCCACACCGCCGCGGACGTGCTCGAACCCGACTCCGTGCGCGATGCCCTGCGCGAGCGCGCGACCACCATCGCCGCTCGCTACGCCGATCAGAGTTGAACGCGGGCCCCGGGCTCAGATCCACCCGTTCTCCCAGGCCTTCTCCGCAGCCTGATAACAAGAGTGAGACCCCAGTTTTCCCATTGCCACGGACAGGCGCCCCGCAACACCGTCGTGCTCTGGCAGGTCATCTCCATCATCTTCTGGGGCACCGTCTTCGATATCTTCGCCACCCTGGGGGTCAACCTCCTCGCCGGGGGCTGATCCGATGACGCCCTCCAGATCAGTCCGATGGCGTGGAGAGAAGTCCGAGATGCAGCGACCGGAGCACTGCCCGGGTGCGGTCCTTGACCCCGAGCTTGGCCAGTAGCGCTGAGAGGTGGTTCTTCACCGTGCCCTCGGCCAGGAACAACGCCTCGCCTATCTCCCGGTTGGTGTAACCACCGGCCAGTAGTCGCAGTATCTCCGTCTCTCGCGGAGTGAGGGGGTCGGGAACGGGGAGATGGGCGAAATCGTCGGGCGGGGGGAGGGACGCGACGCCCCGCAGCAGGCGGTCGGTGAGCGCGGGCTGGAACAGCGTCCCGCCGTCGGCCAAGGTGCGGATCGCGCCCACCACCTCGTCGAGCGACACGTCCTTGAGCAGGTATCCCTTGGCTCCCGCCCGAAGCGCGCGGAGGACGAGCTCGTCGTCGTCGAAGGTGGTGAGCACCAGTACCGAAACGTCACTTCCACGCTCCCGCAGTTCCTCGAGGGTGGCGATGCCGTCACGGACCGGCATCCGCAGGTCCAGCAGGAGGACATCGGGAGCCACCTCCGCCACCCGCTCCAACGCCTCGTCACCGTGTGCCGCATGCCCGACGACGGCTACCTCCTCACTGAGTTCGAGCAGACTCTGCAGCCCCTGGCGCATGAGGGGCTGGTCGTCGGCGATAACCACTCGGATCATGCCTGCACCTCCCGCTGCACCGGCAACTCGACCCGAACCCCGAACCCGGGACGAGGCGTGAACTCGGCCCGGCCACCGAGCGCCTCGATGCGTTCACGCAGGCCCCGCAGCCCGTTGCCGGGCTCGAAGGCCTGCGTTCCGAGTCCATCGTCCTGCGTCTCCAGACGTAGGACACCGGCGTCCTCTGTCAGCGTGACCCGGAGGTTCTCGGCGTGGGAGTGACGGATGGTGTTGGTGGCGATCTCCTGCACGGCCCGCACGAGGGCGGCCGCGTGGTCGTCGTCGGTGACGAGTCCGGGCTGGACCGCCAGGTGCACGCGCGGGTGCGGTATCTCCGAGGTGACGCTGTCGAGCACGCTCGGCAGATCGATGTGCCGACCCCGTTCGGTCCCGACGACGGCACGGACATCGGCGAGAAGCTCCCTGGCCGTCCCGCGCGCTCTCACGACGTGCTCTCGGCCGGGCCCCCGGACCTGATGGCTCGCGACCTCGAGCTCGACGGACAGCACGGTGAGCTGGTGGCCGAGAACGTCATGCAACTCGCGGGAGATGCGCAACCTCTCCCGAGCCTGGCTCGACTCGGCGAGGAGGGCGCTCGTACCGCGGAGTTCCACGTGCGCGACGGTGACCGCGCGAAGCGCCTGCTCGACCCGCTGTTGACTCCACACCGTCGCGGCGCTCGCGGCCTGCAGGAGTGCGTAGAGGACGACCGAGATGAACAGCTCGGCCGGCGGCGAGGGGTCGTCGACGAGGGGCCCGAGTGCAGCGCCCGCGGCAAGGACGACAGCGCAGTTCCACACGATGATCATCGCGATGACCCGGGGGCTGATGTGCAGGCTGACGGCGGCGACGGTGAGCACCAGCAGGATGGCGGCGAGACCACCGCGACTCGGCGAGAGCGTGACGAGGCCGCCGGCACCAAGGACGAGTGCGGCCATGATCCACAGCCGAGAGGCCGTGAGGCGGGTGGCGCTGCTGACCGTGACGAGAACTATCGCCACGAGAAAGACCACGAAGAGAGCCGCCCAGAGAACGACGACAGGCCACGTGCCGATCCGCAGCACAGCGGACCCCTCGATCGCGCCGATGAGCAGGCACAGAACGAGCAAGCTCCCCCCGGCACCGATCTGGACGGCCGCACTGCGCTCCATGGGGACAGCGTACGGAGGCCCCCGGGGCTGGACAGGTGCCACAGGTCATGAGTCACACCGGTGACTTTCCGCAGATGTGGGGGGCGGAGTCCGGACCTAGCGTCGATGGCGCAGCGGAACGACCGATGCGTACACCCTGCTACGGGTGTAGGGACGAGTGGAGGAAGTCATGCGAGTCATCGAGATCGACGATCTGACCAAGAGATACGACGGACGCACCGTCGTGGACCAAGTGAGCCTCACCGTCGATGCGGGCGAGGTCCTCGGGATTCTGGGCCGCAACGGCGCCGGAAAGACCACGACGGTCGAATGCGCCATCGGCCTGCGTAGGCCCGACGGCGGACGAGTGCGGGTGTGCGGTGTCGACCCCCGCACAGAGCGTGCGCGGGTGCTGCAGGTCCTCGGGGTCCAGCTCCAGGGCACATACGTCCACATGAGCCTGACGGTGATCGAGTTACTACGGATGTACCGGTCGTTCTATCGGGACGGGCTCGACCCGGAGGGTCTCATCGACAGACTCTGCCTGACGGAGGTGCGCCGGACCCGGGCGGAACACCTGTCCGGCGGGCAGTTGCAGCGGCTCAACATCGCCATGGCGCTCGTGGGCAGGCCGCGGGTCGCCGTCCTCGACGAACTCACCACCGGTCTGGACTCCGCCGCGCGCCGAGACATGTGGAGCCTCATCGAGGAGATGAGGGACGACGGCATCGCCATCATCCTCGTCACCCATTTCATGGAGGAGGCCCAGCGGCTCAGCGACCGGATCGCGGTCTTCAGCGAGGGCAGGATCGTCGCGATGGACGGACCGGAGGCCCTCGTGGGTCGCGCGTCCGGTGTCGCGGGAGTGAGCTTCAGGGCCCTCGCGCCCCTCGACTCTCGCGCGCTCTCGGAGTTGCCGGGAGTCCGGGACGTGTGGGCCGACGGCGACCGGATCCGGGTCTCCGGCGTCGAGGATCTCGTTCCCGCCGTCACCGCCACACTGCGGCGCCTCGAGGTACCCGCCACCGACTTCCACACACATCGACCCACCCTGGACGACGCCTTCCTCCAGCTCACCGGCCAAGAACTCGGCGAACCGGGGCCCGAGGGAACCCTGAACGGAGTACACCATGACTGACACCACCGCGACGCTTCCTCCCGCCCGGAGGTTCCCCCCTTCCGCCTGGGGGCAGATGATCCTGACCGAGACCCGGATGGTCGCCCGCGACACCTCCGGGCTCATCATCCCCATCGGCCTACCCGTACTACTCATGGTGATGAACGGACTCGGCCAGAGCAGTGGCGAGCGGCTTCCCGACGGTTCAACGGTGATGAACTCGATCATCATGCCGCTGACGATCTCCATGGTGGTGGCACTGGTGGGCGTGGTGAACATGCCGTCATTCCTCGCCACCTACCGCAAGTACGGCATCCTCAAGCGTCTGGCCGTCACCCCGGCCCGGCCGGCCATGATCCTCGGTGCACAGATGTCGGTGAGCCTGGCTCAGGTACTCCTCGGTGTGACGCTCATGTTCGTGATCGGGGCAGTGTTCTTCGACGTCACGGCGCCACTGGGTCTCGGGTGGGCGGTCCTGGTCGGTGTTCTGCTGCTGACGTCGATGTACGGCATCGGCACCCTCATCGCCGCCACCGCACCCACGGTCAACGCCGCGCTGGCGATCGGGCTGGTCACCTTCTTCGTGATGCTGGCGTTCGGCGGCGGATTCGGCCCGATCGCTGAACTGCCCGAGGCACTCCAGACGATCGGCCGGGCACTTCCGTACGGCGCCGGCCACGAATCGCTCGCGGCAGCGTGGGTCGGTGAACGACCCGAACTCGTCCATCTGGCGACTCTGGGGGCCTGGAGCGTGGTGACCGGCGGGCTCGCGGCCAGACTGTTCCGCTGGACATGACGGCCTCTCGAAGGCCTGACCTGAGCCAGAGCAGGTGCGCGAGACTGGAACGCGCGTGGCCCCACACCATCGATCCCACACCAGGAGGACGACCATGACCACTCCACTGTTCCGGGGCGGGACCAACATCGCGATGAAGATTCCCGCCGCCCGCTACGACGACACCGTCGCCTTCTACCGCGACACCCTGGGGTTCGACGTGGTCGAGGAGGCGACCCCGGCCACCGGAACCGTGAGTCGCACCGCCAGAACCGGGTTCGGCCCCTGCACTCTGTGGTTCGACTGTGTGGACAACTACGCCCAGCCCGACATCTGGCTCGAACTCCTCACCGACGACCTGGGGTCGGCAGTCGATCATCTGGGGCGGGCCGGGGTGTCCCCCCGCGACGAGCTCGAGCCCTTTCCCGAGGGCTCGACGGCGCACTGGATCTGCAACCCGGTCGGAGTGCCGCACGTCCTGCACCCCGGGCTGTCGGAGTGAGGCCCCCGCCCCAAAGCGGACGCCAGGCCGTTCGCGCTCTCCGGCCCCCATGGAGCACCACTGCTGCGGCACCTCCGCGGGCTAGTGTCGGAACGCGACGACAGGAGAGCCCATGCCCACAGAATCTGCCGACGACCGGGACCGGGGCGCCAGCAGTGGCATCTACAACCGGGGCACGCTCCGCATCTACGACATCGGAGTGCTCGGGGTGACCAACTCCCTGATCTGGCGGTGCCCGACGCGGAAATTGGTCGACCACTATCGGAGACACGCCGGCGAGACCCATCTCGACATCGGGCCGGGTACCGGCTACTTCCTCGAACGAATCGACTCCCCGTCGATCACCCTGCTGGATCTCAACAGCGCCTCACTCGCCTCCGCCGAGGCCCGCATAGGGTCCGGGAAGTCGGTGGAGCAGATCCAGCAGTCGTTCTTCTCTCCACTCGAGGACGAGCGACAGTTCGACTCGATCGGACTCAACTTCCTGCTGCACTGCATCCCCGGGGACGCCAAGTGGGATCGCCTCGCCGAGCTGCGCCGGCACCTGCGCCCCGGGGGCACACTGTTCGGCTCCACCGTCCTGCCCAGTCCGGCCACCGCGAATCCCGCCGCGCGGGCGCTCAACCGGACGTACAACCGCGTGGGCGTCTTCGGCAATACCGAGGACACCATGGCCGATCTCGACGCCGCGCTCGCCGGCATGGCCGACGTGAGGACCCGTCAGGTCGGGCAGGTCGCACTGTTCTCGGCACGACGACCCGGATAGCCCACTCCGGGCGCGGAGCTAGTCGATCGTCAGCGCGTCCGAGGCGTCCACCTCGACCGCCCGCGAGGTGTCCTTGAGAGCCACCCCGGACGCGCCGAGGGCCCGGGCACCCGCGATGAGCCGGGCGACGATGTGCGCGGACTGCGCGTAGCCCAACCCGTCCGGCGGGTGGATGTTGGAGATGCAGTTGCGGCCGGCGTCGGACGTTCCCGGAGCGGGCAGGTGGGTGAGGTAGATGCCCAGGCTGTCCGCGACCGAGAGACCCGGCCGCTCACCGATCATCACGACGACCGTGCGCACACCCATCGCCTGGGCGAGGTGATCGCCCAGCGCCACCCGAGCCTCGGTCGCGATCACCGGCGGCGCGATCGAGTACTGCTCGGACAGCTCGGACACCAACGCGCCGAGGAGCCCGGCGCCATGATCCATCAGTGCTCGAGGCGACAGGCCGTCGGCCAGGACGAGGCCCACATCGAACTCGCCCGTGGAGATCGACGACAGGTCCTGCGGAACTCTGCCCAGATCCGGGCGCCGGAGGTACTCCGCACGAGAGGTGGCCTGCGAGGTGACCACGGCGGGTTCCCCGATGCCGACCTCCTCCACCTCCGCGGCCAGAGCATCGACGTCCAGTGGCATGTGCACCGCGTCGCGCGCGGCGGCATGGGCGGACCGGAACTCCAGAACCCGACGAGTGGGTAGCGAGTCGCCGGTGCGGCCCAACCCGATCCGCGCCTGGGTACTGCGCCGAAGGTCGTCCCAGAAAGACGGTTCGACCCCGCTCATCGCGTCCCCGTCAATGCCCGGAGCGGCGACCCGGTCGCGTCGACGTCCAGGAGCCGTCCCTGCGCATCGACCATGCCCAGGCGGTCGAGCCAGGCCGCGAACTCGGGAGCCGGGGTCAGTCCCAACACCTGCCTGACATACAGGACATCGTGGAAGCTCAGGCTCTGGTAGCCGAGCATCACGTCGTCGGCGCCGGGGACCGCGATGACGAAGGCGGTCCCCGCCGCACCGAGGAGGGTGAGCAGGGTGTCCATGTCGTCCTGGTCGGCTTCGGCGTGGTTGGTGTAGCAGACGTCCACACCCATCGGCAGTCCGAGGAGCTTCGCGCAGAAGTGGTCCTCGAGCCCGGCGCGGATGATCTGCTTGCCGTCGTACAGGTATTCCGGCCCGATGAACCCGACGACGGTGTTGACCAGCAGCGGCTCGAGGTCACGGCACACCGCGTAGGCCCTGGCCTCCAGGGTCTGCTGGTCCACTGGCCGGCCGCCGGTACCCAGGTGCGCGCCCGCGCTCAACGCGGAGCCCTGGCCGGTCTCCAGATACATCACGTTGTCTCCCACGGTGCCGCGGTGCAGCGAGCGGCCCGCCTCGTTGGCCTCGCGGAGCAACGAGAGCGTCACTCCGAAACCGGAGTTGGCCCCCTCTGTCCCGGCGACCGACTGGAACACCAGGTCCACCGGTGCCCCCTTGTCGATCAGTTCCATCGTCGTGGTCACGTGCGAGAGGACGCAGGACTGCGTGGGGATCTCGAAGCGCTGCCTGATCTCGTCGAGCAGGTACAGCAGATCGGAGGTGGCGTGCGGGGAGTCCGTCGCCGGATTGACACCGATCACCGCATCGCCGGAGCCCAGGAGCAGACCGTCGAGGGTGGCCGCCGCGATGCCCCGCGGATCGTCTGTCGGATGATTGGGCTGCAGGCGCGTCGCGAGCGTGCCCGGCAACCCGACGGTGGTGCGGAACGCGGACGTCACCCGGACCGCGCGAGCCACCGAGATCAGGTCCTGGTTGCGCATCAGCTTGCTCACCGCCGCCACCATCTCCGGGGTCAGCCCCGCGGCGACGGACTCCAGCGTCCAGGCCGCCCCGGGTGAGGCCGCGACCTCGAGCAGCCAGTCGCGCAGGCCACCCACGGTGAGGTGGGCCAGCGGGGCGAAGGCGGCGCGGTCGTGGGAGTCGACGATGAGGCGGGTGACCTCGTCGGTCTCGTACGGCACCAGCAGGTCCTCGAGGAACGTCACGAGGAGGACGTCGGCGAGAGCCCACTGCGCGGCGGCCCGTTCGGCGTCGGACGACGCCGCGCACCCGGCCAGTTCGTCCCCCGATCGCTGGGGCGTCGCCTTGGCCATCAGTTCGACGAGTCCGTCGAACTGATAGGTCGTTCCCGAGACCTGCTGGGTGTACGTACTCATTCGAGCTCTGCTTCCGCTCTGGCAAGTGCGGCGAACTCCTCGTCCGGGGAGTTGGCGACGAGGTGGTGGCGACTGTAGATACCGAAGTACAGCATGAACGCACCGAACACCACCAGGCACCAGAACGCGGCCGTGCTGTTGACGAGGAAGGTGGCCACCACGGCCAGTGCGGCGATGACGAGTGCGAACCCGGTGGTCACGACGCCACCCGGGGTGCGGTACGGGCGCTCCATGTCCGGCTCCCTGCGGCGCAGCACGATGTGGCTGACCATCATCAGGACGTAGCTGAGCGCGGCGCCGAACACCGCCATGTTGAGCAGCATGTCGCCCTGTCCGGTGAGCGAGAGCAGGAACCCGATGACACCCGGGACGATGAGCGCCAGGGTCGGCGCCTTGCGCGAGTTGGTGACGGACAGCGTCCTGGGCAGGTAGCCGGCGCGGGAGAGGGCGAACAACTGACGAGAGTAGGCGTACATGATCGAGAAGAAGCTGGCGACGAGTCCGGCGAGCCCGATGTAGTTGACGACCTTCGCGGCCGCACCGTCTCCGAGCGCCTCGACCAGCGGGTTGCCCGAGGACTGGATGGCGTCCGCGCCCCCGGCCCCGGTGGCCAGGACCAGAACGGCGGTCGCGGTGACGAGCAGGACACCCATCGCCGCGATGATGCCGCGGGGGATGTTCCTGGACGGGTCCTTCGCCTCCTCGGCGGCGAGCGGCACACCTTCGATGGCGAGGAAGAACCAGATCGCGAACGGAACGGCGGCCCAGATCCCGATGAAGCCGAACGGCAGGAAGCTCGAGGCACCGGCAGCGTCGGTGGGAGGGATGTTGGTGAGGTTGGACGCCTCGAACTGGCCCGCCGCCGCCACCGCGAAGATGATGAGACCGACGAGCGCGATCGCGGTGATGACGAACATGACCTTGAGCGCCTCGCCCGCACCGGACAGGTGGATACCGATGAAGACGGCGTACACGGCGAGGTAGATCCACCAGCCGTCGGTGATCCCGAACAGGTTCAGGGATTCCACGTATGCGCCGATGAACGTCGCGATGGCCGCGGGCGCGATGGCGTATTCGATGAGGATGGCCGTACCGGTGGCGAACCCACCCCACGGTCCCAACGCGCGACGCGCGAAGGTGTAGCCGCCGCCCGCTGCCGGGAGCGCCGAGGACATCTCGGCCATGCCGAGGACCATGGCCAGGTACATGCCGGCGATGATCACGGCCGCGATGAGCAGGCCACCGAACCCGCCCTGCTCCAGGCCGAAGTTCCAGCCGGAGTAGTCACCCGAGATCACATAGCTGACGCCGAGACCCGCGAGCAGCACCCACCCAGCGGTGCCCTTCTTCAACTGGCGTTTAGCCAGATAGTCACTGCCTTCGACGTGCGACTGGGTTCCATCGTGATGACTGCTGATCGATTCTGTGGCGGACATGCGCGCGGCCTCTCTCGAAGCAAGATCGACGGATGTCGCGCGGGGTGCGCGAACCGGACAAACGTAGGTCCGCGGTGTAAGCACGGAGTCGACAAACTGTGACGGCCCGGTTACAGCGAATCCGGGGTTCCGGGGCGGCCGTCACCCGGTCGAACTCGGCGTGATACCGAAATGCGCGACACCGGATACGCGGCCCGAACACTCACTAGGGTGATCGACGTGAAGCGAACGACCCGGACCCGGCCGACGGCAGGTGTGGCAGCACTCATGATCGCGGCCGTGATCGTCGGTGGCTGCGCCTCCGGTGACGATGTCGCCGAGGGGGACGGTGGCGCCGAGCAGAACGGTGTCGCCGAGCAGGACACTGTCGCCGAGCGGGACGAGCACCACTACGAGCGGATCGCCTATCCCACCCGTGGGGAATCGGACCCGAGCCAGAACTGGGGAGACCTCTACCTGCCGGCCGGACAGCACGCCGAGGATTCGGTGCCGTTGGTCGTACTCATCCACGGCGGTTCGTGGGAGTCCCAGCTCGGCGCCGAGGTCATGAACTCCTTCGCCGACGATCTCGTCGATCGCGGGATGGCCGTGTACAACATCGAGTACCGGCGCGTCGGCTCCGGCGGAGGGTGGCCCATCACCTTCAGCGACGTCGCCGACGCCCTGGATCACGTGGTCCGCCTCGACGAGCAGTACCCCGAGCTCACCACCGACGACGAGCTCGTCGTCGGGCACAGTGCCGGCGCTCAGCTGGCCATGTGGTCCGGGACCCGCCACTCCCTGGACGACGACGAGGTCGGGAGCGACCCCGCCTTCCGGCCGACCCGCGCCATCTCTCTGGCCGGGCCCCTGGACATGATCTACGCCGCCACTCACGGCGACGACCGCATCGTCACCGTCCTCGGAGGCACACCCGAGGAGGTCCCGGATCGCTACGCGTCCGTCGACCCCATCCAGAACATCGACCCGCGCATCCCGGTGGTGGCCGTGCACGGCACCGCCGACACAGTGGTCTCTCCCGAGAACTCCATCCGCTACATCGACGCCGTGAAGCGGCAGAACGGGATCGGGAACCTCGTGCTGGCCGACGGCGAGGACCACGTCTCGCTGGTCAGCGCCGATTCCGCGCACTACCAGCGCATCCTCGACATCATCTCCGAGACCTCGGACAAGACCGTCGACGAACTGGAACAACAGCACTCCGGATAGTCGCCTCACGCACCCGGCGGTCCGCACGGTTCATCGCAGCGCGACCGACCCGGGTAGTATTGACAGCTGTCAAGTGTTGGCGGCACCGGTGCGGGCCCCCGGGCCGCCGTCACCGGAGAAGAAGAGGTCGCAAGAGATGACGCCATCGGTCACCACCACCCGCGAGGCACTGTTCCGCGCCTTCGAGGTCAGGTCCATGCAGCTGGCCAACCGCCTGGTCATGTCGCCCATGACGCGCATGGGGTGCCCGGACGCCCTGCCCGACGAGGTGAACCGCGACTACTACGCGTCCCGTGCCGCCGGCGGCACCGCGCTGATCGTCACGGAGGGGATCGGTGTCGACCACCCGACCTCGGTGGACCACGCGTGGATCCCCCGCCTCGACGGTCCCGCGTCCGTGGCCGCCTGGCGGCAGGTCACCGACGCGGTCCACTCGGCCGGGGGCCGCATCCTCGCGCAGCTGTGGCACGTCGGCCCTCTGTGGGGCGCCAACGCCCGTTTCGACCGACCCAATCGGGACCGGTTGATGGAGATGCACCCGATGCGGCCGTCCGGCCTGTGGGGCACCCCGGGCGTCACCACCTATTCCGAGCGGAGCATCGCCCGGTGGTCACCGGAGGTCGCTCCGATGACCGAGGGCGACATCACCGAGGTGATCGACGCGTTCTCCCGTTCCGCCCGGCTGGCGATGGAGGCCGGATTCGACGGCGTGACCCTCCACGGTGGCCACGGATACCTCCTGGACTCGTTCGTCTGGTCCGACACCAACCGGCGCACCGACAGCTGGGGTGGTGACCTGGCGGCGCGAAGCCGGTTCCCCGCCGCGGTGGTCGCCGGGGTCCGCGAGGCGATCGGAGCCGACGCCCCGCTCTTCTACCGCTTCTCCCAACACACCCAGCAGGATTACACGACCCGCAAGGCCACCACCCCGGACGAGCTCGGGGTGTACCTGGGCGCACTCGCCGACGCCGGGGTGGACCTCCTCGACGCCTCCACGAGGCGGTTCGACGACCCGGCCTTCCCAGACCTGACGGGCGACGACGGCGAGGTGTCCCTGGCCGGATGGGCACGCCGACTCACCGGACTGCCGACGGGCGCGGTGGGAGGGGTCGGCATCGGGGCCTCGCTTCGCGAGCAGAAGTCCGGCAAGCCGGCCCACACCGCGGACAACATCGATGCCGTGGTGGACTGCCTCGAGGCCGGGGAGTTCGATCTCATCTCGGTGGGCCGGCTCCACCTCGCGGATCCGGCCATCGCCACCGTCCTCCGCACCGGCGCCCCGTTGCCCGAGTTCGTCCGCGAGGTCCACGAGATGCCGCTACGCAGCCCCGAGGGCTGACCCGACTCCCGGGTCGGCGCGCGGTGGGGCGGGTCGGCGCGCGGTGGTCGGCACCGTCATGACCGCCCGCGGGAACCGCCTGTTCCTCGGCCGTCGGACAGCCGTTCGATCCCGTCATGCACCAGATCCAGGGTGGTCTCGAAGACGACACCGGGGTCGATACCGCGATAGTCGTCCAGAAGTGCGGTGGTGAGCGGGTAGTCCTCGACGGCCAGGGCCTCGATCTCCGCGGCGGTGTCGTCGTCCACCGGAGCGACCATCCCGAGGGCTTCCGCCGTGGCCAGCCCGAGGACGGACGCGTACCACCCCACGGTCACCGACACGATCTGCGGGCGGGGAACCCCCGCATTCAGCATCGCGGCGTGCACCACCTCGGTCGTGGCGTAGTCGGCCGATCCCGTGTGGGTGAATCGCTGCAGCAACGGGAAGGTCTGGGGATAGGCCCTGGCCAGAGTGCGGTACTGCTCCGCCACGTGCCGCAGAGCCTCGCGCCAGGACGCGCCGGGCGGGGCGGGCAGCACCTGACGGTCGAGCCACGACGCCATGGCCCGGGCCAGGCCCTGTTTGGATCCGAAGTGATAGGCCACCGACATCGCGTCGCACCCGGCCGCACGACCGACACCGCGCATGCTGAACGCCGCCTGCCCGCCATCCTCGAGCACGCCTACCGCGGACTCGACGATCGAGGTGGGAGACAACCCCCGCGGCCCACGTCCGGTGTGGCGCTCCGGCATCAGTTCCCCCATTTTCGGGCCGACGGGCCCCGCAGACGTTTTCTACATCGTAGAATACGGTCGACGTGAGGGAGGAACACATGGTGGAGGTCAGACCCGCGGTGGCGTCCGATGCACCGGCGATCGGGGAGATGCTGGGGGAGGCGTTCGGTGACGATCCGGCGTGGGCACTGTTCTTCCCCGACGGGGCCTCCAGGCCGACCCACCTGGCCGCCCACTATCGCCACTACGTACGTCGACACCCTGACCGGGTCGACGTGGCAGTCGAGGACGGGCAGACGTTGGGGGCGTTGCTGTGGGAGCCTCCCCACCGCGACGCGGGACGGTGGGCGCGGTGGGGCGAGAGGGTCGCCGCGGGCCTCCGTCTACTGATCTCACCCACGGCGCGCCGGGGTAGGGCGCACACCCGCGCGGTCGAGGCACACCGTCCGCCCGAGCCGCACTGGTACTTCCACGACATCGCCACCGGGCCCCGGGCTCGCGGCAAGGGGATCGGGTCCGCCCTCCTGCGCCACCGCCTGGACGTCATCGATCAAGGGTTGCCGGAGCCGGTGTTCCTCGAGGCGACCACCTCCGGGAGCCGCCGACTGTACGAAAGGTTCGGCTTCCTCCCCGTGGGCACCGTGCCCACTGGGCCCGGACAGCAGTCCACGGCGATGATCCGTCCGGCGGGAGCCCGTCATGGGTGACCCACGCCTGGCCTCCCCCGACGATCTCGCCCCCGCCGCGGAGACCCTGGCCCAGGCGTTCGCGCACTACCCCTGGACGCGTCACGTCATCCCCGAGGAGGGGTACGCCGAGCGCCTGCTCGCACTGCAGAACCTCTATCTGACGCACGCCCACCGGCACGGGATCGTCGCCGTCGCCGGGGACCGCGACGGGGTGATCGCGCTCCTCCCCCCGGACGCGCCGGACCCTGATGACGCGGCCGTCGAACAGATCGTGGCCCTGCACGGCGACCGGATAGACAGGCTGGCCAACGGATCGACTCCGCGCGACGGCTGGACCCTGGAGACCCTCGGCGTGCGTCCCGCCGCGCAGGGCCGACGACTCGGGAGCGCTCTCCTCAGCTTCGCCCTCGACGAGGTGGCGCGCCGGGGCTCGGGCGCAGGAGGTTCGGGAACAGTGGGACTGGAGACCTCGGACGAGCGGAACGTGCGGCTGTACGAGCGACACGGGTTCCAGGTGACCGGACGCCACGACCACCCGGATGGGCCGCCCGTCTGGCACATGGAGATCGACACCCTCACCGACTGATCGCCCACCCTCCGCTGCCGGGGGTGCCGATGGGGCGCAGACGGGGTGCCGTAGCTTCTACGTCGTGACCAGGCACTGCGACCCCATGGCGCAGTGGCGCGCGGTGGTTGTGGTGCTGGCGTCCGTGCTCACCGCCACGGCCGCGCACACGGCTGCCGGGGGCGGCGTGCCCGGGCCGGGCGGATGGGCCGTGGTGTCCCTGTGCCTGATCCCGGTCGCCGTGCTCGCCCGGGGCCGGGCCGGTCGAGGAGCACTCGGCCTTGCAGGGGCGGGACTCCTGGGTCAAGCGGTCGGGCACGTCGCCCTGTCGGTCGTCACACTCTCCCCCACCACCGGGCACTCCGGAATCGCGGGCCACCACCCGCCCGCCTCCGGACATCCCCCGGGAATCACCGCCGGGCACGGGCTCGGCCATGGCCACGGGGTCCCGACGCTGCCCCCGGGCGCGGGCTGGGGGGTCACCGCCGACGCCCTTGCCCATCCGGCACACATGAACCCGGTGATGCTGGGCGCCCACCTCATCGGGGCGGTGCTCACCGCAGTGCTGGTGGCCGCCGCCTCCGAGGGGTTGCGGCGGGTCGCGGCACGACTGATCCTGCTGGTCCGCGCCCTGTTCGCACCGAGCACCCCGTTCCCGGGCACCCCTGCGGCCGCCCGGGTCAGTGCACCGACCCCGGTGCGCCTGTTGACCGCGCGGACGCTTCGCGGCCCCCCACTTCCGGCCTGATCCACCACACCCGCTCCCCCGGGCTGTCGTCCGGCGCCAGGTGGGTGTGCGAGTCCTTCTCTCATCTCGAACGGCCCCCGACGGTCGCGCACAGGCGCACCGGCGGCACCGGGCCGTGGATCAGGAGTACCTTCTTCATGACCTCAACGACCACACACCCCCGGGACCAGCGCGAGGCCGGCGGCGTCCCTCTACGGCAACTCATGCTCCGGCTGCACTTCTACGTCGGCCTGCTCGTCGGACCGTTCCTGCTCATCGCCGCGGTGTCGGGCTTCTTCTACGCGCTGGCACCGACGATAGAGAGGGTGGTCTACACCGAGCAGCTGACCGCATCATCGGCCGCACAGAACGTCCCGCTGGCCCGACAGATCACCACCGCCCGCACCGCGCATCCCGACCTTCCGGTGTCGAGGATCGTGCCCGGGAGCGACGGCGCCACCACACGGGTGCTCTTCTCGGACGGGTCGCTGCCGTCGGAATCGCACTCCCGAGTGGTCTTCGTGGACCCCTCCGACGGTGCCATCCGCGGCGACACCGTTCAGTACGGCTCCGGTCAGGCACTGCCCCTGCGCACCTGGCTGTCCGGGCTCCACCGCAATCTGCATCTCGGTGAGGCGGGCCGCCTGTACTCCGAGGTGGCCGCCAGCTGGCTCGCTCCGCTGGCCCTGGCCGGGTTGTACCTGTGGTGGGGCCGTAATGGCCGCGCCCGCCGCGTCGGCACCTCGGCGCCGAAGTCGACGGTGTTGAGGTCGGCGGTTTTCCGCTCGACGCTGTTGAGGTCGACGCCCGGGCTCACGGGCCGGGCACGCCAACGCTCCCGCCACGCCGTCCTGGGAACCTGGGCGCTGTTGGGCATGCTCGTCCTGTCGGCGACCGGTCTGACGTGGTCGGCGCATGCCGGACAGCGGGTCTCCGACCTGCGTTCCGCCATGGGCTGGACCACGCCCACCCTGTCAGCCCACACCCCCGAACCGTCCCGCACCGGGTCGCCCTCCGCTCCGGCCGCGGACGGACACGAGGGTCACGGTTCCCACACCGGCTCACACGGCACCGACGCTGGCACCGGCACCGGCGCAGACTCCGCCACCACCTGGACCCCGGACGGCGCCCGGGTCGCCCTGGATGGTGCCCGCGCCGCCGGGCTGACGGAGCCGGTGCAGCTCACGCCGCCCGCCGGGGACGGCGGACCCTGGCGGGTCCAGGAGGTCCGGCGCTCCTGGACCCCCGGGCCCGATGCCGTCAGCATCGATGCCGCGACGGGGACGGTGGTCCAGTCGATACCGTTCTCCAGCTATCCCGTCGCCGCCAGACTCACCGACTGGGGGATCCGGCTACACATGGGGTTCCTGTTCGGGCTGGCCAACCAGCTCCTGCTGGCGGCCGTGGCGGCGGCGGTCGTCGTCGTCACAGTCCGGGGCTACGCCATGTGGTGGATGAGGCGGCCCACCCGCACCCGCGGCCTGGCCCGGCCGCCCGTACGGGGTGCCGCACTCGAACTTCTGCGTCGTCGCCCCCTGGCGGCCCTGATCGGCGCGACCGTGATCGTCGCGATCGGGTGGGCCGTCCCGCTCCTGGGGATCTCACTGGCGGTCTTCCTCGTCCTGGACGTAGTCCTGGGTCTCGGGGCACGACGCGCACGCGGCTGACATCGGGGTAGACCGCTGGGGTTACCCTCACTCCCATGGTGTCGAGGAGCGCGGGCGTCCTCTCGTCGGGCGCGCAGGCGATCCGCGCATTCTCCTACAGCTCACCGGCCAGGTCCGCTCTGGTGGCCTTCGCCTCGGCGATCGCCCTGTTCACCGTGCTGCTGATGATGCCGTGGGCCACCTCCTCCGGCGCCTCACCGCAGCTGCACGACGCCGTCTTCACGGCCACGTCCGCGGTGTCGGTGACGGGCCTGACCACAGTCGACACCGCGGCCCACTGGTCCTCGGCGGGGGAGGTGGTGATCCTGGCGGCCATCCAGGTCGGCGGTCTGGGCATCGTGACCATCTCCTCGATGCTCGCGCTCTCGGTCACCCGCCAGTTCGGGGTACGCACCCGACTCCTGGCCCAGACGGGGACCTCCGCGGGCGGGCTGGGTGAGGTCAGGTCGCTGATCAAGACGATCGTCGTCTCGTCGGCAGTCGTCGAACTGGTCATCGCCCTGATCCTCGCGCCCCGCCTGATCACCCAGCAGGGGTCGGTGGGGGACGGCATCTGGCACGCCGTCTTCTACGCCGTGTCCGCGTTCAACAACGCCGGTTTCGTCCTCCACCCCGAGGGGCTGGCGGCGGTGGCCCACGACCCGGTCGTCTTCTGGGCGCTGATCTGCGCGGTCTTCCTGGGCAGTCTGGGCTTCCCCGTCCTGCTGGTCCTGTGGAAACACCAGTGGCACCTCGGCAGGTGGAACCTCCACACCCGGCTGACCGTCGAGTTCAGCGTGCTGCTGATGCTGGCCGGAGCTGTCGGGTTCGCGGCGTTGGAATGGAGCAACGTCGCGACCCTCGGGGACGCGGGGGTCGCGGAGAAACTCCAGAACTCCCTGTTCTCCTCGGTCATGATGCGGTCCGGAGGCTTCGCCGTCATCGACCCCTCCGACACCAGGTCGTCGACCATGTTCATCACCGACGCGCTGATGTTCGTCGGCGGCGGCTCGGTGTCGACCGCCGGAGGGGTCAAGGTGACCACCCTCGCCGTCATCTTCCTCGCCTTCCTGGCCGAGGCCCGGGGGCAGGAGGACACCACCGCGCACGGTCGCGCGCTGCCCACGTCCTCGGTCCGGATCGCCGTCTCCGTCGCCGGAATGGGACTGACGCTCGTGTCGGCCTCCACGCTCGCGCTGATGATCCTCACCGGCGAGGACCTCGAACGCACCCTCTTCGAGTCCATCTCCGCGTTCGCCACCTGCGGTTTGAGTAACGGCCTCAGCGCCGAACTCGAGCCGGCAGGGGTGTACCTTCTGTCCGGGATGATGTTCGCGGGCCGGGTCGGCATCATCACCTTCGCCACCGCGCTCACGATGCGAGCCCAGCGCACCAGATACCGCCTACCCACAGAGAGGCCGATCATTGGCTGACCGCAACCGTCGCCAGTCCCCGGTGCTCATCGTCGGCCTGGGCCGTTTCGGTGTCTCCCTGGCCACCCAGCTCGTCTCACAGGGTCGCGAGGTGCTCGCGGTGGAACGGGATCACGGACTCGTACAGAGGTACGCCGACTCCCTCACCCACGTGGTGGAGGCGGACGCCTCCGATATCGAGGCGCTCCAGCAGCTCGGCGCACAGGATTTCTCCACCGCCGTCGTGGGCGTGGGGACCTCGATCGAGTCGTCCGTCCTGGTCGCGGTCAACCTCGTGGACCTCGGCGTGGAGCATGTGTGGGCCAAAGCGATCAACAAGGCCCACGGGAAGATCCTCACCCGGATCGGATGCCATCACGTCGTGTTCCCGGAGCATGACGCGGGCGTCCGTGTCGCGCACCTGGTCGCCAACCAGATGATGGACTTCATCAAGTTCGACGACAACTTCGCGATCGCCCGCATGCTCCCCCCGAGAGACGTCGTCGGACGCACCATCGACCAATGCCGCCCCCGCAGTCGCCACAAGGTCAACATCGTGGGGATCAAACCGCCGGGCCAGCCCTTCCACTACGCGGAGCCGGAGACATCGATCGGTCCGGAGGACGTGATCATCGTCTCCGGCCACGTCCGGGATCTCGAGCGGTTCGCCGACCACTCCGACCGGAAGCGATAGCGCGCACGCCAGCTCGCCCGGGACTACCCTGCGGACATGACAGTCACCGACGAACTCCTCGAGGCCGCCAAGGCCTACCAGTCCGACTTCGACAAGGGCGACCTGCCCATGCCGCCCGGCCGCAAGATCGCCGTGGTGGCGTGCATGGACGCCCGGCTCAACCCGTACGGACTGCTCGGGCTGTCCGAGGGCGATGCGCACGTCATCCGCAACGCGGGAGGCGTGGTCACCGACGACGTCCTGCGGTCCCTCACGATCAGCCAGCGGCTCCTGGGCACCGAGGAGATCGTGCTGATCCACCACACGGACTGTGGGATGCTCACCTTCCGGGACGACGACTTCAAAGACCAGATCCAGGCCGACACGGGCCTGCGTCCGCGGTGGTCCCCGGAGGCGTTCGGCGAGGTGGAAGCGGATGTCCGCCAGTCGCTGTCGCGGGTCGAGGCGGACCCGTTCCTCCTGCACCCCAACGCCGTCCGGGGCTTCGTCTACGACGTGGCGACCGGGGACCTGAGTGAGGTCGACCGCGGATAGGTGTGCCACGCGATCTGGGTGCCCAGGCCCGAGTCGAGCAGTGGATGACGGCAGCGCGTCTCGGGAGCCACTCCGGGAGAGGTGTGCATCGCTCTTCCACACCGTGTGCCACGGGCCGACTCCCTCGTGCGCCGCAAATGGTGATTACGACAAGTAGAAGTTGTGGTGTGACAGTTTTGTCCTTTCCATAGTCGCCGGGGCACTCTCTCCCTGCCGATTCGGACTTCGGTTCGTCCGCTGGTGCTGGCGGCCTACAGGTCTACTTGGTGGTGTGGGCGAACTCTCCACCGCACAGAGGTCACTGCTTGCTCCATGCTCAGGCGGCTGACGGCGGCTTCGAATACCGCGTCGTCGCGCTTGCGGGTGGTCAACAGAGCCCGGACCTGGACGCGGTCGGTGGCGGCGATGTTCTCCGAGTCCACGCCCTGCAAGTGGAAGCCCTCCGCGAGCATGGCCTGAACGAGCAATGCGCGGATATGCGCTTCATCGGGGTCATGGCAGACGACGGTGAATTCGTAGTCGACCGGTTCGTTCTCGGTCTGGTCGTCGGGAACGGTGCGCTCGACCCGCCGCGCGATGGGGCGCAGAAGCGCGTTACCCAGGATGATGGCGATGATGCCGGCGAGGGCGGGGAAGTACATCCCACCGCCACACAGGCATCCGACCGCAGCGGAGCCCCACAGCGTGGCCGCGGTATTGATGCCTCGCAGGCTGCCCCCTTCCTTGATGATGACCCCGGCGCCCAGGAAGCCGACTCCCGAGACGACCTGAGCCGCGACCCGGCTGGGCGAGGCGTCATCGGGAGTCAGCGAGCTGAGCAGCACGAACAGACACGCGCCGACGCAGACCAGCGTGTTCGTCCGCAGGCCGGCAGAGCGTGCCCGCCATTGGCGCTCGAGACCGATGAGGGATCCGCCGAGGAATGCTGCCGACACCCGGATGACGGTCTCCAGGATGAGTTGATCGTCGGAGACGAAGAACATGACTGCTCACCCTCCCGCTAGGGCCGTGACCACCTCGAGCTGATCAGACAGCACGACAGAGGCGATCAGGAAGTAGATGATCAGGCCGGTGGCGTCGACGAGCGTGGTGACCACCGGGGCGGAGAACACTGTGGGGTCGATCTTGAGCTTGTGCGCGATCAGCGGGAGCACTCCCCCCACTACAGAGGCCCACAGGCAGATCAGCACCAGCGTCAGCGAGATGATGATCCCGATGTCGACGCCGTAGAAGAACGACGCCACGGGGAATCCCACGGCAGCCAGGAGCAGCCCGAGCAACAAGCCGACTCGGGTTTCGCGCCAGAGCACCCGTGGCAGGTCCGACACACGAACCTCGTTGACCGCCAGGGCGCGGATCATCGCACTGGCGGCCTGCGAACCGGCGTTGCCTCCGGTGTCGACCAGCAGGGGGATGAACAGCGCCAGGGTCACCACTGTGGCCAGGGTGTCCTCGAAGTACTCCAGGACATTGACGGTCATCACCGCTGCGAGGATCAACGCCAGGAGCCATACCGCCCGGGTACGCGCCAGTCGGAAGACCGTGGCCGACAGGTACGACACTCCGAGGGGCTCAGCGCCACCGGCGCGGATGGCATCACGGGTGACTTCTTCCTCGAGGACCTCCATGGCCATGTCGACGGGGATCATGCCGATGACCCGCTGTTCGGCATCAACCACCGGAAGCGCCAGAAGGTCGGCCTCCTGGATCAGGCGCGCAGCAGATTCCTGGTCGTCCCCGGCGGCCACGCTGTACTTCTCCCTAGACATGATCGCCTCGACCCGGGTCCCGGTCTTGCTGGTGACGATGTCGCTTAGCCACACCACCCCCACCAATCTGCGCTCGTCATCGGTCACGGGCAGCAGCGAGTAGTCCTCGGACCGGCCGGTGAGACCGCCGAGCCTGTCCAGGGCCTGCTCCCGGGTCTGCCCCGGGGCCAGCGTCACGGCTGCCGGGATCATCACCCTGCCCGCGGTGCGGGGCCAATAGCCGAGCAACTCCGCAGTCGCCTCGCGCTCGGCTTCGCTGAGCCCGTGCTGGAGACGCGTGGCGACCTTGGCCGGGACCTCGTCCAGCAGGCGCACCCGATCAGCCGGGGACATCGCCGCGAACAACTCGTGAACCCGCTCGTCCCGCAGCCCGTCGATCAGGGTGCGCTGGTGCTCGGCGTCGAGTAGCTCGAACACGCTCATCGCCTTGTCCTTGTCGAGCAGACGAAATGCCACCGCCCGATCGGACGGATCCATCCGGGCGAGCTCCTCTGCCACGCGAACGGCATGGTTACCGCGCACCCAGGTCCGGGCCTGGTCGGTGGCGTTGTCCCGGACGAGCCGGACGAGGTCATTGTTGTACATGGGAAGACACTCCTTGGAAAGCGTGAGCCGCGCACAGTCGTAACGCGCGGAAACGCCCCGTGCGACACATGCGCACGGGGAAACGATCAACAGCTGATGAACACTGGTGGGGATGCGGCGGCAAGGGGCTCGCTCACGCGAACGCCCTGAGACGGACAACATCGCCGAAGCCGGCGAATGCAGACGAACCGCTTTAGCTGCAGGTCTCTACTAAGACCCGGTCAGAAATGTCCGAAGACAGGGCGCCTCTACAGAGGGAGAACGGCGGCGGGGCGGGGGCGGCTTTCGCCGCTCGGACTCGGACTCGGCACGTCACTCACGAAACCCCACCCCCTCTCACACCAGACAAGCCACAGCAGCCGCAGAGTTGTCCTCGCGTCCATCAAGAACGGCGACACTGCGCGACCCAGCACGGCTTCGACCTTTTTCGCCGGGAACCTTAACACACCCCTGTGACGCCACAAGGCCGAGTACGTCTGCTCACCGTGACCAACCGCATGGTGGGGTCAGTGCCTGCTGAGCTGATCGTCCGGCTCGACGTGGATAAAGGTCTCTGCCCCAGGGAACACTGCTTCGACTTCGGCCTCAAGCCTGTCGGCGAGATCATGAGCGGTAGAGACGGCCCAGGACCCGGGAACGCCCATGACGAGATAGATATGGCGGTGGCGGCCAGACTCCACGGTGCGGGCAGGGGCGAACATCACGCCGTGAACTGCGGAAAACTCTGTCAGAACAGTGGAGAGTTGCTCCATATCCTCAACTGGCATGGCCGCGCTGAGCAGGCCGGCCAGAGACTGCTTCAACAGGCGATAGCCGGCCCAGAGAATATTGGCTCCCACGACCATCGCGATGAGGGGATCCAGCCAGTACACCCCGGTTAGCGCGACGGCGGTGATGCCCAAAAGAACACCGACCGAGGTCCACACGTCGGTAAGTAGGTGGTGCCCGTCTGCGGAGAGGGTTGCCGACCGGTGTCTCTTGCCCGCCCGCAGCAATGCCAGTCCAACCACCAAGTTGAAGACGGTGGCCAAGGCCGTCAGGGCCAAGCCCAGGCCGGCCTGCTCAAGTGGTTGTGGATCGAACAGGCGCGGAACCGAGAAGAAGATGATCAGACCGGCCGCAACGAGGATCATCACACCTTCGACCAGTGCGGAGACGTACTCGGCTTTGCCGTGCCCGAAGTGGTGGTTGTGGTCGGCCGGGCGAGCAGCCACCCGCAAGGCAATCAGCCCCACAACTGCGGCGACGAGATTAACACCGGACTCCAGGGCGTCCGCCAAGAAACCGACAGACCCAGTGATCGCAGCGGCAGCGACCTTAAGTCCGATGGTGACAATCGCAGTAGCGATCGCCAGGAGCATGAACCGTTCAAGCAGGCGGGATTCGCTGCGACGAGATGACACGACGGCACCTTCTAGGCCAGGGGCCGACGAGCATCAGCAAAGCGCACCAGGAGACTCGGACGGCCAAAGAACACGGACCGAAGGTCTCGCTCACCGCCCGAGACAGACCGGTGGCCTTCCCAGCGAAACAGCTGATGGCCGGGTGGAGAGCCCCCACCGGTATGTCGACCAGTCACTCCCACCGAAACGGCGGAACGAACTACTCCCCTTCAACCCCAAACCTAACAGCACCCCAGACACCCAGCGGCGTGACGACCATCAGGGCCAGCAGCCCGACCGCCGCCCACTCTGCCTGACCCCGGAACACCCCGGGGGGCTGCCCTCGGCGTCGCCGAAAGCGTTGATCGCGGTGGTGGAGAACACAATGGCCAGTGGTCAGGGCCAAGGGGCCCTATCCCAGAGAACCCGGGTTCTGGGGCTTATTGTCTGTCCACATTGTGGGGCCAGCTGATCCAATCGAGGGGTCCTTGCTCGTGGTCTTCAGCGCGGTGGCAGTTCAGCGTGGGGACCACGGATCTTCAAACTCACTGTTGCTGAAGGTTCATCTGGTCCTGATCCAGCGGCAATTGATCCACCGGCGGGGCGTCACTGAGGTCTGGCTGGTTGATCAGCACGAACAGCGCCAAACCCACCACGTAGACCGCGAAGACCCGGAAATGCCCGCGGTAGAGCAGCCGCAGTACCATCCACAGCGCTCCTGCACCGACGACGGCGGCCACCACGAATCCCAGCGCGTAGTCCTGCCAGCCCAGGAACAGCCCACCCTCGAAGCTGGCGGGATCGAGCAGGCTCAGCGACTGCAGCCCGGTGGCGGCGACGATCGTGGGAATGGCGACGAAGAAGCTGAACTGCGCTGCCAGCGGCCGGTGCATGCCCAGCGCCAGCGCCGCAGCGATGGTCAGCCCTGACCGGCTCAGTCCTGGGAATAGCGCCGCCGCCTGGGCCAGACCGATCACGACGGCGACCAGCACCGTCATTTGGGTGGCGCCGCGCCAGGTGGTCTTCACCGAGTCCGACCACCAGAGCACCACGCCGGTGATCATCAGCATCAGCGCCACAGCCCACGGGGTGGCGAAGACACCAGTGCCGTATGCACGGATGAGCAGCCCCAGGACACCGGTGATGGCCGTGGTCAGCAGGCCCAGCAGCGCGAGCCGCAGGTGGATCATATGGCGCAGCGTGCGCCTGCGGCGCCAGTGCCCCAGCTCCCGCCAGATGCCTTTGACCAGCCGCTTCAGCGGTCGCCACATCACGACGACGACGGAAGCCATCGTGCCGAGGTGTACCACCAGGTTGAAGAGGATCATCTCTGGGGTGTCCGGCGCGGGCAGAGGTGACCCTTCGGCCGCCAGCCATTGCTGCACCAGCACCAGGTGGCTGGAGGAGCTCACCGGGATGAACATGAAGAGTCCCTGGATCGCTCCCAGGAGGACCGATTCCCACAGGCTCATCGAGCGTGGTGCTCCGCCGTCGTGCAGACCGCCCTGGCCACAATGAGCGCTTCTTCAGGAATGGGCGGAAGATCAGGCATGCCTCATACCGTATCGATCAGTGGGTCCCTGTGAGCAACAGAGACGGAATGGGGCACACACCAAGGCGCAGTCCTCCTCTCGCTGCTCGTGCCCCTGGTGCTCGGCCTCATCTTCCGAAAGCCGCTCGGGTAAACACAGACAAGGCCGATTAGATGACGTGCGGACCTCGCTTTCGTCCTAATAACCAACAGCTTGATGAGACGTTAGTGAAGCGCTGTGAGTCAGCGGCACCTAGGCCTGCGCGGTGGTTGGCTCGGTGTCGAGCTCGGTGGCGTCCTGATCGGCTGTCATCCTCCGGTTCTCATCTCCCCGCTGCGTCGGACTGCTCCCCCACCTGCTCGCCGGCGCACGCAGCCGTACGGCCGGAACCTCCGATTCTACGGTGTGGGCGCGCTACCCCGCGAGGGACGGCGATCGCTCCCTTGTCCGGGTCGTTGCCATGGGCCGGAATCGTACGTGTGTTCTGCACTTTGAGCCCTGGAGCAGGGATCGCTGGCTGCGACGGCAAGGGCCTGGAGACGGCTCCGGTCGGCCGCGCCTAGCCGATTCCGCGTCCCTACACCATGCTCACTACACCCCTAGGGATGTAGTGCCTGACCGGGCACCGAGAGAATAATTAGCGGCCTTTGAGTTTCCCAAGCCGCTGCAGTGGAGGTAGACCCGCTTGTTGCCCATGATCGCCGTGACCGCGGCGGACGACCGATGGGGCTGGGTCGACCGTGGCAGCTGCGTAGGCAATCCCGACCTCTTCTACAACAGCGACGATGACCCCAAAGGTCAGCGCCGACGCAAGGAAGAGCTAGCCAAGCAAGTATGTGACCACTGCCCCGTCTTGGTCGAGTGCCGCCGGTACGCCCTGGCGTCGGGCGAACTGTATGGCGTGTGGGGTGGGCTGACGGAACTGGAGCGACACAAACTCTCTGGACGGCAACGCACCGGCTGAACTCCAGCGGTCAGCCGACCACATTCACTTCGCCCCGCTTGCGACAGACAAACCGGCTCCGCGTTCGGTTAGTCGTCGCAGCACTGTCCCCGGATGACGTCATCGAGATAGAGGGGGGATGGCAGCTCTCACTCCCCCGCTACTCGGTTCTGATGATGTCGTCATACTTGATCGGGTCGGAGGATGGTGTGGCCGAGCCGTCGTGACACCGCGACGCCCCACGGTGTGTTTAGCCTGGCCGTGGTGAGCAACTCGCGGTTTCGCAGTACATCGTGGGCTGGTCCGCGGGTGAGCCCACCGTCAGAGAGCACTACCGCCTCGTCGGCCCAGGACCACGCGAGGTCGACGTCGTGGGTGGCCATGACGATCGCAGTGCCCGATGCGCGACACCGGTTCAACGCCATTAACAAGTTGTTGCAGGCGAGGGGGTCCAGTCCGGCCGTCGGCTCGTCGAGGAGCAGCACGCGGGGCCGCATCGCCAGTGCACCCGCCAGGGCCACCCGTTTGCGCTGCCCGAAGGACAGGTGGTGAGGGACGCGGTCGGCGAGGTCGGTGATCGCCAGCGCCGCCAGGGCCTCGTCGACCCGACGGGCCACCTCGGCGCGATCCAATCCGAGGTTCACCGGGCCGAAGGAGACGTCGGCCCGCACGGTCGTGGCGAAGATCTGGTCGTCGGGTTCCTGAAGCACCATCTGCACCGACTGCCGCAGGCGGGTGCGGTCGGCCCGGCGGTCCCGGACCCGCTCCCCGTCCAGCTCCAGCTCCCCGGCCTCGAGGCGGTTCAGGCCCACGAGCAGCCGCATCAGGGTGGTCTTTCCGCTGCCGTTGCCGCCGAGTAGCGCCATCTTCGCCCCGGCGGGGATCGTCAGGTCGGCGCCGTCGAGCACGGTGTGGGTGTGGCCGCCGCGGGCGTCGAGACGCCGGTAGGAGAACCGGGCACCGCGCAGCGCGAGGACGGTCACGTCAGGACCCCCAGTACCGAGACGGACACGAGGACCAGACAGATGACGAGCACGCGGGCGCCCGAGACCGGGCCCGCCTCGGCGAGCACCGCGGTCTGGCCGCGCTCGGCGCGCATGGACATCGCGTCGTCGATCGCCCGCGCCCGCCGGACGGCCAGGACGAAGACCGAGGCGAACTGCGTCCCGACAGAGGTGATCGCGGCCCGGGCGGTGCGGTGTCCGAGCCTGAGGTCATGGGAATGCCGCAGCGTGCGGGCGGAGTCGATGAGCAGGCCGATGAGCCGGTAGGTGATGTCCACGACGTGCGCCAGCGGGGCGGGCAGTCCGGCCCGCCGGCCGGCGGCCAGGAGGTCGGCGACGGGGGTGGTGCACGCCAGCGTGATGGTGGCGGCCGTCGCGGCGATCGCCCTGCTGACCGTCCGCCAGGCGGTGTCGACCCCGGCCGGATCCACCACGAATCGCCAGTCCACCAGGTCCAGTACGAGGGGACCGGTCCCCAGGACCAGGAACGCGACGGGGGCGAACAGCGCCGCGAGGTAGATCCGGGCGGGGACGCGGGCCAGCGCCAGTGCGCAGTAGCAGCAGACGGCCAGGATCGCCACGTGGCCAACCGGTGGCGGCACGAGTAGTGCCGCCACCAGCAGACCCCCGAAGAGCAGGAGCTTCTCGGCTACCGGGAGGTCCGACCAGCGGTTGCGGGAGGCCGCGAGTTCGAGTGGGTTCACCGTGTGCTCGGTCAGCGCCCGGTCGGATCAGTGGCCGCCACCGGTGGGGGCGCCGCCTGCGTCGCGCTCTCCCGACGCTGCCTGCTCCGCGTCCGCAGGACGCCGAGTCCGTAGCCCACGATCCCGCCGCCGATCCCGGCCTGCAGGGCGAACACCCCCGACTCGACCTCCCCCGGCAGCTCGGGCAGGAGCGGTTCGAACCACGGCTCGTAGTCGGGAGAGACCTCACCGATGGTCCCCTCCGCCTGCCCGTCCGCACCCTCGAACTCCCCGCCCGCGCCGGCGCCGTAGATCAGGGACAGCACCGCGATCGCGCACGCCACGGCGACCAGTCCCGCGAGCACCCACACGCTGACGTGCTTCTTCCCGCTCATCGCACCGACTCCGTGGCCTCGACGCGATCGGTACCGTCCCCGATATCCGCGAAGGTCCCCGCTCCGGGGAGTCGCGCCCTCCGGAAGAAGCCCACCAGGTCGAGCTCACGGGAGGCGATTCGCAGGAGCACGCTGACGATCACCACCACGATCAGAGCCTCGACGACCGCCAGCGGGATCTGGGTGATCGCGAAGACGGCGAGGAACTCCGACATCGAGTACCACAGGCCGTGTTCGGCGCTCGGGAACGCCAGTGCGAGCTGGGCGCTGGTGACGAGATACGTCACCAGGTCCGCGAGGAACGCGGCGACGAAGACCGCGCCGAGCAGCGGCACAGCGGCCCGCCGGCACAGGACGAACGCGCCGTAGGCGACCCACGGCCCGGCGACCCCCATGGAGAACACGTTCGCGCCGAGCGTGGTGAGGCCCCCGTGCGCGAGCAGCAAGGCCTGGAAGATCAACACCACGGTGGCGACGAAGGCCATGACGGGGGGCCGGAAGATGATCGTCCCCAGCCCGGTCCCGGTGGGGTGCGAGCTGGAGCCCGTCACCGACGGGAGCTTGACGGCAGACATGACGAACGTGAACGCCCCGGCCACGCCGAGCAGGACGCCCGCCTCCGGTGTCCGGCGGACCGTCCTGATGACCTCGCGCGCGCCGTGGATCACGAACGGCGCCGCGACGGCCGTCCATGCCACGGCGTGCACCGAGGGGAGGAAACCCTCTGCGATATGCATTTTTGAGACCTTTCTGCCCGTCACCTCGCGGGCACTCGTGGTGGCAGCCACGGCCGGTCTCCTGGCTCACGGGTTCCCCCGGCCCACCCCGTGAGGGATGCACCGGATTGCCGCCGGTCCGCCTTCCCACCCACACAACGCGTGCGAGCAGTGGCACAGAGGACTGGCGACATCATCCGTTCACAGTGGCGAGGGCCGCCCCGGTCTCACACCGGGTTCCCGAACACCGCAGCTGAGCAGATCCTAAACCCCACCGGGGTCTGACACGGCGCGACCTCACGTGCACGCGCAACTGCCAGCACCAATCGTGATGACTACGACGTGTCGGCTCACTTGGCAGTCTGCTGTAGGAAACGCTTCCTCTATGCTCAGCGCATGTCAGCTGATCGCCTGCGATCTGAGGTCCCACCCGTGGTGACCGCGCTCGTCGGCATCATCGTGGCGGTCGTCAGCGGCGTGTTCGGCATCAGCGCCCACGGATTGGCCGCCCCCCTTGACATGGGGCCCGTGACCGCCGGGCAGGCGCTCCTGGTCGGCGCCGCCAGTGCGGGTGTCGGGGCTGCCGCGGCCGCGGTGTCCCGCTACCGGTCCCCCCTGCTCACCGCTGCTGTCGGACTGATCTGCGGACAGGGTGCAGTCCACCTCGTCTTGTCCTCCGCGCACTCTCCCCACGCTGCGGCCCATTCCCTTGGCCATCACACAGGCGATCCCGCCGCCGTGCGGGCCGCGATGGACGGCGCGGCTCTCGATTCAGTTGCCTCCGCCGCGGCGCTGCTGTCCCCCGCGATGCTCGCAGCACACATAGCCGCGATCGGCGCCGCGCTACTCGTCGTCGCAGTGCTGGCCGGAGCCTTGGCGTGGGTGGCAGCGCGAGTAGTGCCACTGCCGACACCAGCGCACCTAATCGTCGTTGTCCGGCTCCTGGCTCCGTACCACGCTGATGCCCCCCAGAGGCGGTACCTGCTGTCTCGTGGAGGGACCAGAGCGCCGCCCGTGGCTGTGTGACCACATCCCCACACCCGAAGCGCATCGCGCTACCGGGCACCTTCACACACCACCAAGGATTTGCCATGCGTACCCACACCCGTACCCGTACCGCTCTCGCGGCGGCTGGAGCCCTCGCTCTCGCCCTGACCACCGCCTGCAGCACAGACGAGGAAGCCAACACCGCCCCCACCGCAGGCGCCGGCGCCGTTGTCGTCGAAGACGGTTGGGCCAAAGCCACCGACACCGAGATGAGCGGCGTCTTCGGCACCATCCGCAACCCCGGGGACTCCGAGGTGCACCTGACCGGCGCCACCAGTGAGATCGGCGAGACGACCGAACTGCACGAAACGGTTCCCGGCGCCTCCGGCATGATGATGCAGGAGAAGCAAGGCGGGTTTGTCATCCCCGCCGGCGGCCAGTTGGTGCTGGAACCCGGCGGCAACCACATCATGCTGATGGATCTGTCCGAACCCATCACCACCGGTCAGCAGATCACCATCACTCTTCAGTTCGACGGCGCCGCCGACCAGAACATCACCGTCTCCGCCCGCGACTTCCAGGGTGGCGAGGAGGAATACGTCGGCGGCGACCACAGCGGCATGGACCACGATGGCTAAACCGGCTCCGGCAGCCTGACCCACACCACAGCAGCCGGCCACCGCCCTCGCCAAAACCTGTCGTGGCACGCACGGCCTGACGCGCTGACCGCGTTCTCGTTGCCTGGCTAGGTGCACCTACGTACGTGGCAGGGCCCAGCCGAAGCTGTTCTGCACACCTGACTCTCTTGTCCGGAGGTGCCCGCCCGCACTGTGCGGGCGGGCGCCTCCGGGCGATCGGTCATGCCTACATCGCGTTCACCGCGTGGAGGCCTGGCAGTTCGTGACATCTCCATCCTCGGTGCCCCCGTGCGTCCGCTCACCCCTAGCAGGGGCGCTGTTGCGGGCACCGCCCTCGTCGAAAGGCACTTCTGGCCATGTCTGTCACAGATCTGACAGCCACACACACCCACGACCCGGGGCCATCCGGCCCGGTCCCACCCGCCCGGTCCATACCCACACAGCTTCGCGCCATCCTGGCGCGGGTCCATTTCTATGCGGGAATGTTCGTCGCCCCGTTCATCGTGATCGCCGCACTTTCAGGTGCCCTGTACGCCGTGTCGCCGACCCTGGAAAGGACTGTCTACCAGGACCAGATCACCGCAACGCAGTCACCGACCACGTTGCCTCTCGAGCAGCAGATCGAGTCTGCGCAGTCCCGGTTCCCCGACCTTGATGTGGTCCAGGTCTGGCCAGCCGATGAACCCGGCATCGCCACCCGAGTCCTGTTCGCCGACGACTCCCTCAACGATGGACTCGATCGTGCGGTGTTCGTTGACCCCGCCACCGGCACCGTTCAAGGCGACCTGAGCAGCTACACCGGACTGGGCGAGTTGCCCGTGCGCAGCTGGATCTCCAGCCTGCACAAAGACCTACATCTCGGGCCGGCCGGCGAGTTGTACTCCGAACTCGCCGCGTCCTGGCTGCTGGTGCTCGCGCTCAGCGGGGTACTTCTGTGGTGGCGCAAAGTCCGATCCACACGAACGGGCAAGACCTCGACCGCCACATATCTGCTGCGCGGGATCCCCGCCCGGCGAGGATCCCGGCAGAAAACGATGAGCCTGCACGCGACGATCGGGACGTGGTTCACCATCGTCATCCTGGGTTTGGCGATGACCGGTCTGACCTGGTCCACCTTTGCCGGGGCCAACATCGACTCCGTGGTCGAGAGGATGAACTGGCGCTCAGACCCCCTGCAGACCGCGCTGATTGCAGATGGCGATGCCGCCGCGGCCAGTGACCATGCCGACCACCAAGGGCACACCGGCGCCGCACCGAACTTCCAGTTACCGGTCGACCAGGCCCCCGATGTCCTGGCTGTGGCCAGGCAAGCCGGTCTGGAAGGCCCGGTGCGGATGTTCCCGCCAACCGATGCCGACACCGCCTGGAGGGTTAGCGAACTATGGGTCCCCTGGACCTACAGTTCCGACTCGATCGCTATCAACGGCCACGATGGCCGGATCGTCGACACGCAGAACTTCGACGAGTTGTCGCTGTACTCCAAACTCTCCTCGTGGGGCATCTACCTGCACATGGGAATCCTGTTCGGCCTACCCCTACAGATCGCCCTCGCCGCGACCGCGCTGTCGATCGCGTTTCTGGCAGTCCTGGGGTACCGAATGTGGTGGAAACGCCGCCCCACCCGAGGCGGAGTGCCCACAGCCCTGGGCCGACTCACAGGACACCAGTGGTACGTCTACCTCATCGCTGCGATCGTCGCTGGGGCCATTGGGGCCTTCCTGCCACTACTGGGCGCCTCACTCGCAGTGTTCGTCGCGATTGATCTCCTGCTGACCCTGCGCACAACCATCGCGGACAGAAAGAGCTCACCCCGCGCAGCCCACAGCTGAACCTGACGCCACTGCCTAGACCTGTCTGCCATCCCGCCGCGCGACAAGCACCACCCAGCGGGATGGCAGACAGGCAGAGGCGGCGGTGATAGCACCAGTTCTCATTCCCGTGTCGGGTCTGATCGCGGGTCGAAGTCGCTGATCGGCAGTGTGCGAACTGTTTTTCCCGGCTGATACACCACTGCTGAGTCGGCTAGTGAGCGGACCTCGTCTGGATCGTGGCTGACGATCAGTGTGGGAGTGCCCGATTGTGTGATGACCTCTCGCAGCACCGTCCTGAGTTCGAGGCGAGTGTGGTGGTCGAGCGCTGACAGTGGCTCGTCGAGCAGGAGAAGGTCCGGCGTGCCGGCCAGGGCCCGGGCCAGTGCGACGCGCTGGCGTTCACCTCCAGATAGTGTGGCGGGCTCAGAATTCGCGCGGTGGCTGGCCCCGACTCGGTCCAGTTCTTCCAGGGCACGGGCACGCCGCGCTGACTTGCGCCCACCACGAACGGCGAGCGCGACGTTGTCCACGGCCGTGCGATGCGGCAGCAGCAGAGCGTCCTGGAACACCATCCCCAGTCGTCGGTCTTGAGTGGAGACATGGAGCGCGTTCTCGGCGTCAGCGACCACTCGATCTCCGAGCCGTACGATGCCTCGATCCGGGCGCAGCAGACCGGCGATCAACGCGAGAGTGAGCGATTTGCCGGATCCGGAGGGTCCGTAGAGTGCCACGACGGGGCCGTCATCCGCGGTCAACGAGATGTCGATATCAACCAGGAACTCCCCCGCTGACACC
>JBKBRA010000031.1:0-39755 GCA_046292305.1 Dietzia sp.
GGGGCGTCGTCTGACAGGCGCGAAAGGGTCTCCGATAGACTGCTCCACCAGCGGCTCGCCGCGTTGGCCCCCGTAGCCCAATTGGCAGAGGCAACGGATTCAAAACCCGTCCAGTGTCGGTTCGAGTCCGACCGGGGGCACCACCGACTCACACGTGATTCACGCACTCCCAGCTGCGGAACGTTTCGCTCGAGCCGGCGTCGAACGCCGGGCGACCCGCACGCGTCGGTGGGCTCCAGGCTGCCGACCGCTCGTGACCCGCCCGTTCTCCTCTCGCGTGTTCGTGCGCGATTCTGACTTGACACGGCAGAGCAGCAGAAGCACTTCCGAGCTGGGCCGAATTTGTCAATGCAGGATTGCTTCAGGAATGACGTGAGTCCGCAACGCTGTGTCAGCCGTTCGCACTACAGACATGAAGCACACTGCTGGATACCGTCAATGGGCGTTCGCCTCAATGGTGCCGGGCCCGGTTCTCGGAACGGCCACAACGGAAGGTTCCCTCTTGTCGTTCGTCTCCTCTCGCGAGCGGGCCGTTGCTCGGTTCTCGTTCCTCTTCGTCTCCCGTGTAGCTCCATGAAAGATCTCGCCCCCACCATCCACCGGCAACGACTTATTGTGGAAGGGTATCCAGAGAAATCGATAGACGATGGTGACATCAAGGAATATCTAAAAAGACTCGCCCTGGTGACGGAGATGGTCGTTCTCATCGATCCAGTGACGCACCGGTCCGATAGATTCGGATGGGCGGGCTGGGTGCACTGGGAGACCTCCGGAGCCCACTTCTACGCATGGGATGAGCCTGTTCTATTCTTCTCTGTCGACCTGTACACCTGCAAACAATTTTCCGCCAAGTCAGTAGTCGAATACACGCGCAATTTCTTCAGCGCCACAGAGATCGTTTCGAAAAATGCTTGACGACACCCGGTACACCTTGAGCGATCGGGATCTAGATAGCCTGACGAAACTGCTCCTTTCTACGCAGGAAAACATCGAGTCCAGAAGCCGATCCGTCTGCTTTCGGGTGCAGAGTGGTAGTGCTTTTGCAAATATTGCACGCCATATCGAGAGAGAAGTATTCGAGCAGTCGTTCGGTAACTCAGATGAAATAATGGCGGCCGAGTACGGACCATATGATTATCCCGGCCGAAGTACGTTTTTCATCTCAATTGACAGAGAGGAGCGCACCGCTGCCGGTGCTGCACGGATGATTCATCATTCTCCGGTGGGGTTCAAGACTCTGAATGATTTAGACAAACAAGGCAGCCCAACCTCGAGCGGGCCTCTTGCTTCACGACTCCAGACCGATCACGGCGTCACAAAGCTCGACACCTGTTGGGATCACGCAACGCTCGCGGTACGCAAGTCGTTTCGTCACGGTGGAACCTACGCGGGCCTCAGCGTCCAGCTTCACCGGGCGTCTTACGTCAGTGCCATCGAATTAGGCATCGACCATGTGGTGTCAGTGTTAGACATTCGAGCCCTCAAGCAGATTCGCGACTACCTCGGCGTGCCGTTTGTTCCGCTATGCGGATCAGGAGTCTTCCCCTACCTGGGATCGGAGCACAGCCAGGCTGTCTACGGTTTCTATCCCGAGTTCTACCAAGTAATGGCTGGATGGCGCAGGTTCAAACCGAAGCGTTTTCTCGCTCGACATGCCTACCGCGAACTCGTGCTCGGAGCCAACGATGATGCTCTGATGTTCGGCACCCACAGAGAACCTGCAGCATAGTGGCCTGCATGTGAGCACTTCCAGCTCAGCTCGGCGCGAAATCCCTGATCCATTCGCACGTCGGTCTGACCGCCAAGCTGGCGGATGGGGGGTGCATCCGGACGGTCTCGAGCAGTGGTGGCAGCGACGGCGGGTGGAGCGGTTCGATCCGTCCAGCTCCTTCCATCAGCGGCCCCGCCAGCTTCCAGTACTCACCGATCCGGACAAGGGCGCGAAGGCTACCTCCGGCCGAGGCGAGGCCGCTTTCGATGTGGAGCGATGCCGCGAGCGAGGACAGGACGAGTTCGCGTTCCTCCTCGGTCGCCCACCCGGACCGGAGCACGGCTGTGGGTGGCCTCAGAACGTCACCGAACGAGGGCACCAGGAGTTCAGCCAGGTTCTCACGCAGTGTCACTACCGCGACCTCCGGATCCGCCTCGTTCCCCGACAGGGTCAGCGCGACCGGGCGGAGCCGGTGGTCGGGGGCCAGATGTGGCATCGCAGTGGCGAGCCGATTGTGCCGCTCTGATCGAAAGAAGCGTTGCAACGTGGTGACCCTGGGCGCCGCGCTCACCACATCCGGCAACTGGGCGACCAAGTGGTGTGCTTCGACCACCGGTAGGGTTCGCCGCGCCGCCGCCTCTACGGGGATTCTCGTCACGACGCTCCGATAGGAGAAGTCGCCCCTCTGAGTGTAGAGGAACAGGTCGGCCGCGAGGTCGCCCTCCCGCGAGGCTGTGGGCAACGGGAGTTCGAGTGAGCCTGTTGGGGGTTGCGCGGTAGTCATGGCTCGCCTGTTCCCGGTGCTACTCACGGCGGTCAGGCGCGCGTCCGCCGTTCGGGTATTGATCGACAACCGCAGCCCATCCGGCTCAAGGAAGGTGAAGTCCGCGCGGTGCCCCAGCAACTGTGTAAATTCCTCCGCGGTCGCGTCGACGGCACGTGGACGGGCGGTGAGCCCGTCAGGGCTCAGGAATCCGGCCCGGCGGGCCCGTGACCACAGATCCTGCATCCGGAGTCGTCTGTTCTCGGGGTCAAGTAGCTCTTCGAGCATCCACAGGAGTCTCCCTGCCCCCCGCTCGGGATGGGGGGACAGCTGCCACCAGGTGAGCCGACGCGCCAGATCACCGGCGACGGCCGGTGCCCAGGTCGCCGCTTGGAGATATCCGAGCGCGGCAACCCAGGACAGGTATCGGGGCAGCTGCTCGATGGCCCGCCGGAAATCGGCTTGGGACATCCCCTGCGGCGGCTTCGAGTGAAGCCGACGTGGTTGGCGTAGCGCGAGATGAGCAGCCGCCATGCAGAAGCGGGCACCGAAGTGATCACCCACACGGCTGACCGTATGCGGCGCCCAGGTCGACAGGAGACTACTGACGAGCGGGTCGTACACCCGCTGATTCACCGGCCATTCACGGAGCGCTCGGACTCTGGTCACGACGGTCTGCAGTAGCAGTTCCTCGGCTTCGGCCGGACCGGCGGGCGTGGGGAGATCCGCGAGAGCCGTCACGAGTGCCCCCGCCGATTCCACGTCGATCATCAACCGTGAGGTCAGCTTGCCGAGGTCGGTAGCCGCCAGTCCCTCGTCCGTCTCAGCTACGAAGCCTCGTCTGACGAGGTGCTCGAGTGCGTTCTCAATGTCGGTGGGCCTGCCAGACTGGGCGAACGCGAAAGTGCCCTCGAACCATGTGAGGGCGCTACCCCGGTTGACCACAGATCCCAGTAGGATCTCTGCCAGCAGAACGTCATCGAGCCGATCCTGAACCCGGCTCTTCGCGGTGTACCCCTGGGAGAGCTTGGCCCGCCAGCTCACCTCCTGGGTCCGGGGAACCAGCATGAACCCGAACCCCGCGTTCTCCTGCCCAGCTCGACCGGCACGGCCGAACATCTGCTGGGCCTGGCTCACTTCCAGTGGCGACATTCCGAGCTCGAGATCCCTGATGATCACGGCCCGGGCCGGGGTGTTCACACCCGTCGACAATCCCGAGGTGGCGACCAAGGTCTTGATGGTCCGCTGCCGGAACGCCTCCAGCGCGCGGCCCGCTCTGGGCGCATCCCGGAAGTGCATCCCCACGCCCCGGGCGAACGCGGCCTCGACCAGGGCATCGTCGGAGTCCGCGTGGCCGGGTATCCCGGCCGCCACCGCCGCCGTTCGCCGTACGGCGTTCTTGCTCCCACAGAACACCAGGACGCTGGCCGCGTCGCCTCCTCCGGGACCACCGTCGAGGATTTCCGACTTCTCTCCCGGAGCCTTGAGCAGATCGCGCAGCAGCACCTCCACTGCTCGGTCCTTCGCCGCCTCAACCAGCTCCCGACGCGATCCCTCCGGGGGCGCGTCATACGGGACGAGTTGAGTAGTCAAAATGGTCGGCCGCCATGCGGAGGTGACCAGTTGGGCGTTGAACCAATCGGCCAGATGTCCGGCGTTGGCCACTGTCGCGGAGAGGGCGACGATCCTGGTGCGGTTCTCCTCCGTCCGTAGCCTCGCGAGGAGCGCCTCGAGGGTCGCACCCCGTTCAGCGTCGCCGACAAGATGGACCTCGTCGATGATCAGGCAACCCAGCGACGAGATGGAGCTCCTGAGCGATGACCGCCGATACAGGGCCTCGAACTTCTCCGTGGTGGCGACCCAGAGTTGGGCGCCCCGGACCGCTTCGCTGGACATGTTGGTCTCACCGGTGAGCTCTACCGAGCGGATCCCGAGAGCCTCCCAACGTCGGACCGTCTCGCCCACTTCCGCCGCCAGGGCCCGGGCGGGCAGGAGCCACACGGCCGGCTTGCCCTCGAGCACTATCGCCCGCAGCGCCGCGACCTCGCCGATGAGGGACTTTCCCGCGCTCGTCGGCGCTACCACCATGACGTGACCCGACGTCGTCAGGACCGACGGGACCGCCTTGGACTGCAGCGGGTTGAGGCGGTCGAATCGTGTCAGGAACTTCTGCATACTAGGAGGGATAAGTGTGTCGACGGGCGTCCAGGCCTCCTCTCCCAACGCGGCCGCAGCCTTGTCCTGCAGCAGCGCGTGGAATCCCGCCTCCACAGCTGCCACCACGAGCGGGTCCCGGAACACCAGGCCGGAGTTCTGGTTCCGTTCGATCTCCATGCTGGTGAAGTTCATCGAGTGCTGGACAGCGACGTCGTCGGCGAGGACCTCCTTCTCGTGGATGTACCGGATGCCGGTGATCGACACCCCCGCCCGCCGCAGCTTGCGGAGCACCGCGTCATTGGACGCCTCCGGTCGACAGAGTAGGGCGACCTCGACCCCTCGCTCGCGCGCGAGCAGAACGGCATGGGACAGCTCAAGTGCCCGGGTGGACTCGTCCCACCAGGGGACTTTGATCCACAGACGCCTCGTGCAACCGGACATCAGGTCGAGAAGAGTTCCGTGTAGGTCGGCGCCGCTGTCCCCGTAGGTAGTGACACGCTGCGTCTCCACCCGCGTGCCCCCGCTCATGTTCGGCGCCGTCAGATCACGATCACCTTATTCGCCACAGCCGACAGGTATCGGCAGATGTCGAATCCTGCTCCACTCGACCCCGTGCGACTTGTCGAGGCTTCAGCACAGGTCTATATTTGCTTGCTGCAAGCAATCGAATCATGCCGGGAGGACGAGATGGCCATCGACGCCGAACAGAGCGCCCAGCTCGTGGTGGACCTGACCCGCGTGGTGAAACTGCTACGCGCGGTCAACGTCTCGGCCCCCCGCTTCCACGAGTCGCTTGAGCCCTCCGCCCATCCCCTGCTGTTCGCCATCCACGACGAACCCGCACGCGTCACCGACCTGGCGGACCGGGTTTACACCGACGTCTCGGTGGTGAGCCGCCAGGTGCGCCACCTCCAGACGCTCGGCCTGGTCACCAAGGTGCCCGACCCGGACGACGGACGGGCGAGCCTCGTCACGCTCTCCGCTGAGGGGACCGATCTCGTCACCCGCGTGTTCGACGGTCGTGGCCAGTGGATGGCCGGGGTGCTCGCCGACTGGACTCCCGAACAGGCCGCGTCCCTCAACGAGGGGCTCAGTCGCCTCGCCGAGTCGCTGCGCACCGAACTCGACGCCCTCACGTCCGCCAAGGAGGACCGATGACCACCCCCGAGAGGGCCGCCGCGAGCACAGGCACGGGCGCTGGCGAGGACGGCGAGTTCACGCATCGGCAGATCCTCGTGATCCTCGCCGGCCTCATGTCGGCCATGTTCCTCGCCAGCCTGGATCAGACGATCGTCTCGACCGCCATCAGGACCATCGCCGACGATCTCCAGGGCCTGGACGCTCAGGCCTGGGTCACAACCGCCTACCTCATGACGTCGACCATCTCGACTCCGCTGTACGGCAAGCTCTCCGACATCTACGGGCGCAAGCCGTTCTTCGTGATCGGCATCGTGATCTTCGTGTTCGGGTCCCTGTTGTGCACGCTCGCCGACTCGATGTACATGCTCGCGGTGTACCGCGGGATCCAGGGATTGGGCGCGGGCGCCCTCATGTCACTCTCTCTGGCGATCATCGGCGACATCATCCCGCCACGTGACCGCGCCAAATACCAGGGCTACATGCTGGCGGTTTTCGCCTCGTCCTCGGTCATCGGACCGGTCGTCGGCGGCTTCTTCGCGGGCATCGACACGATCTTCGGCATCGACGGCTGGCGCTGGATCTTCCTCATCAACGTCCCCATCGGCGCCATCGCGCTGACGCTGGTGATGATCACCCTCAACGTGAAGAACGTTCGCGTGGACCACCGGGTGGACTGGGCGGGCGCGGCCGCGATCGTCGTCGGACTGGTGCCGCTACTGCTGGTGGCCGAACAGGGCAACACCTGGGGCTGGGGCTCTCCGGCTGCACTCGCCTGCTACGTCGTCGGCCTCGCCGGGGTCGGCCTGTTCCTCATCGTCGAGGCCCGGGCCGGAGACCAGGCCCTCATCCCCCTGCGACTGTTCCGCGACCGCACCTTCGCCATCGTCACCGCCGGTGGTGTGATCGTGGGAATGGCCATGTTCGGCGGCATGATGACCCTGCCGCTGTACATGCAGATCGTCCACGGTGCCGACCCCATGGAATCCGGACTCATGATGCTGCCGCTGGTCGCGGGCATGATGGGCGCCTCGATCGTGTCGGGCCAGCTCATCTCCAGGACCGGCCGGGTCCGCGAGTTCCCGATCCTCGGCACCGCCATCTCGGCCGTCGGACTGTTCCTGCTGTGGACCATCGACGCCGACACCTCACTGACCCTGGTGATGGGCTACATGCTGGTCCTCGGCATCGGCCTGGGCAACTGCATGCAGCCGCTCACCCTGATCGTTCAGAACGCCGTGAGCCCGCGCGAGATCGGCGTGGCCACCGCGTCCGCCACCTTCTTCCGCCAGCTCGGCGGAACCGCCGGCGTGGCCGTGTTCCTGTCGATCCTCTTCAGCCGGGTCGGGGGCTCCATCACGAGCGAGCTGGAGCAGGCCACTGGCGACGGCAGCCTCGCGCGCGGCGTGCAGGAGGGCCTGGCCGACCCGGCACTGCGCGCGGACCCCGAGGCTCTCGGGATCGTGCAGGCGCTGGCCGACCCGGCGTCCGGCGCGGGCGCGGGGGCGCTCGAGACGGTCACCAAGGACTCCTCCGTGATCAACCGCCTGCCCGAGCTGATCGCCCACCCCTTCGAACAGGGATATGCGCTGAGCATGTCGGAGATCTATCTGGTCGCGGGCATCCTCGCCGTCGTCGCCACGGTGGTCCTGGCCTTCCTGCCACCGATCGTGTTGCGGACCGGCTCGGCGCAGGCCGAGGCCGCGCGGGAGGCCGCCGCGGCGGCGGCCCCGACGGGAACGGACGTCGCGGCGGCGGAGGCGGCCACGGCGGGGGATCCATCGGAGCGTGCGGACGTGACCGGGACCGTCGCCGCCGGGCCCGGGGAGCCGGACACGGCGACGACGACGAGAGCGGCACCGGACGAGACGGGCCGCTGACCACGGGTACTACCCCTCAGCGCTGACTACGGGGCCCACCCCTCCGCGCTCGATGCGAGGTCTACCCCTCGACGTCGGCCTTGAGGTTGGCCAGCAGCTGGTGCTGGATCCGCTTGAGACCGGCCGGTGCGAAGGTCCGCTCGAAGAACCCGCCCACTCCCCCGGCACCGTCCCACGAGGTGGTCATCTCCACCAGCGCACCTCCGGTGGCCTCGCGGACGGTGTAGGTGGTGGCCATGGACGAGTTGGCGTCCTTCTCCACGAGCGACCAGTGTGCGGCGGCATCGTCCACCGTCACGGTGGCCTTGACGTCCCGGCTGCGCTTCTTGGTGGCCTGGAGGTTCCACGCGGCCACGGTGCCGTGGCCCTGGCCGCCCTCGATCAACCGGTACGCGCTGAACTGCTCGGGCTGGATCCGGGGACGGACGTTGGCGTAGTCCGCGATCGCGGCCGACACGGCCGCGACGGGCGCCTCGATGACGATGGTGTTGCTGGCGGTGACCCTGCCCATGATCGTGACTCCTCCTCTGACTGACCACGTCGCGCTCACCGGGGTCGCCGGTGACGGCGCCCTCGACAGGGGCGCGTCAGACCACCCCCATCGTGCCCGATCCGTCGTCCCGCCGAGCGCGCCACCTCGCCCCGAGCTTCCGGAGCTCCTCGAGCCAGAGGATCGACGAGCCAACCGCGACCGCCAGCAGCCATTCGTCGGCGTGCAACGGGGTGGTGTCGAAGATCCCCTGGAGGAAGGGCACCTGGACCACCGCCACCAGCAGCAGCGGGACCGCGGCCAGCGCCACCCAGATCGGTGCGTTGTGCGCCATGTCGCGGGAGAACACCGAGCCGTGCGTGGAGCGGACGTTCATCAGGTTGAACACCTGGAAGAAGACGAAAGTGGAATAGGCCAGGGTGGTGGCGAACAACGGAACGTCCGCGCGCTCGGGGAAGATCGCCTCCGCGAACGCCAGTACGAGCAGCGTCCCGGTGGCCATGACCACGCCGAGCCACAGGATCCGCACCAGTCGGGTCGGGGTGAGGATCTGCTCGTCGGCCGGTCGGGGTCGCCGCCGCATCGCGTCCTTCTCCACGGGCTCCACGCCGAGGGCCATCGCCGGCGGGCCGTCCATGACGATGTTGACCAGCAGGACCTGCAGGGCGGTGAACGGCACGGCCGCCAGCCCGAACAACCCGCTGGCCAGGAACACCAGGACGAACGCCCACGCGGTGGTGAGCTGGAACTTCACGAACTTGATGATGTTGTCGTAGATGCCGCGGCCCTGCTCGACGGCCGAGACGATCGTGGCGAAGTTGTCGTCGGTGAGCACCATGTTGGCGGCGCCCTTGGACACGTCGGTGCCGGTGATCCCCATCGCGATCCCGATGTCCGCCTGGCTCAGCGCGGGCGCGTCGTTGACGCCGTCGCCGGTCATGGCCACCACGTCCCCGCCGGACTGCAGGGCCCGGACCATCCGGATCTTGTGCTCGGGGGACACCCGGGCCAGGACTCCCAGGCCGGGGGCGCGGTCGGTCAGCTCGTCGTCGTCGATCCCGTCGAGGTCCACCCCTCGCACGGCGTCCCCCTCGATCCCCAGGTCGCGGGCGATGGAGGAGGCCGTGACGAGGTGGTCGCCGGTGATCATGTGGACGGAGATCCCGGCCTCGCGCGCCACCCGGATGGCCTCGGCGGCCTCCGCGCGGGGCGGGTCGACTATGCCGACCACGGCGAACACGGTCAGGCCGCGCACCTCGTCCAGGAGCGCACTCTCATCGACCCCGTCTCCCCCGGCCGCGCCGGATCCCGACTCGAACGGGCGCCCCGCCACCAGCAGGGTCCGCAGTCCCCGCCCGGCGAGCTCATCGGTCGCGTGCCGGATCTCCTCGTGCAGTGCGTCGGTGAGCTCCACGGCGTCCGTGCCGTTCCACACGTGGGTCGACCGGGGCAGGAGCGCACCGGTGGCGCCCTTGACGCTGAGCGCGAGCTCCCCTCCCGGCGAGCGGTTAACGGTGGCCATGAACTTGTAGTCGGAGTCGAAGGGCACCTGGGCCACCCGCGGCCGGGCGGCACGCAGTCCCTCGACATCGAGCCCGCACTTGGTGGCGGCCACGAGCAGGGCGCCCTCGGTGGGGTCGCCGACGAGCTCCCCGTCGGTCACGATCGCGTCATTGCACAACGCCATGGCGACCGCGGCCCTCCGGAGGTCCGGAACGGCATCCGGATCGGAGGACAGGACCGTGCCCGCCGCCCGGTATCCGGTCCCGGTGACGGAGTAGACCGAACCGCCCGCGACGATCCGCGTCACGGTCATCTCGTTGAGGGTCAGGGTCCCGGTCTTGTCCGTGGCGATGTGACTGGTCGAACCGAGGGTCTCCACCGCCGCGAGGTTCTTGATGATCGCCCCCTGACGGGCGAGCCGCGAGGCCCCCATCGCGAGGGTGAACGCCACCACGGCGGTGAGACCCTCCGGGATGGTGGCCACGGCGAGCGAGACGGCGCTGAGGAGCATGTCCTCCCACGACTGCCCGCGCACCAGACCGATCCCCATGACCAGCGTCACCACGACCAACGCGATCACGGTGAGGACCCTGGCCAGGACCCCGATCCGCCGTTGGAGCGGCGTCTGCTCCCCGCCCGCCCCGCCGAGCAACTCGGCGATCGCACCCATCTCGGTGTCCTCGCCGGTTCCCGTGACCACCACGCGCGCACGACCGCGGGTCACCTCGGTGTTCATGAACACCATGCCGGAGCGGTCGCCGAGCGGCGCGTCCGCGGCGGCCACCGCTCCCGCCGTCTTGTCCACGGGGACCGACTCGCCGGTCAGCGCCGACTCGGCGACCTGGAACCGGGAGGCCTCCAGGACCCGCCCGTCGGCGGGGACCCGGTCCCCGGATTCCACCACCACGACGTCACCGGGAACGAGGTCGGCACTGTCCACCTCGACCTCGGAACCGTCACGCACCACCCGGCTGTGCGGCACCGCCATGTCGCGCAGCGCGGCCAGGCTCTCCTCGGCGCGCGTCTCCTGCACGAAGTTCAGGACGGTGTTGAGAACCACCACCAGGAGGATGACGACCGGGGTCTCCCACTCGCGCGAGATCACGGCGCTCACCACGGCCGCCACCGCGAGGACCATGATCATGGGGTCGCGGAGCAGCCGCAGGACCCGTCTCCAGGCCGGCACGCCGGCGGCCACCGGCAGCGTGTTGGGACCGTGTTCGGACAGGCGGCGCGACGCCTCGGCACGGGTCAGGCCGTTCGACCCGGCGCCGAGGCGCGAGACCACCTCTGTTGTGGGCAGGGTGTGCCAGGGGATGCGCTGGCCCGTCTCCGTGGCGCGATCCGTCGTCGTCATCCCCCCATCGTGCCCCGTCAGCTACCCCGGGCGATCCACTCCTCCAGATGCGGGGACTCCTCGCCCACCTTCGTGCCGTCGCCGTGGCCGGTGTGGACCAGCGTGTCGGCGGGCAGCGTGAGGATCCGGTCCCGGATCGAGGTGATTATGGTCGGGAAATCGGAGTACGACCGCCCGGTGGCGCCGGGCCCTCCGGAGAACAGGGTGTCGCCGGAGAACAGCACGCCGGCCTCGGGGACGTGGAACACGCACGAACCCGGCGAGTGACCGGGGGTGTTCATCACCGTGAAGCCGGTCCCGGCGATGTGGAAGGTCTGCCCGTCCTCGAGGTCCTCGTGTGCGACCGTCGGGTGGGTCTCCTCCCACAGCATCTGGTCACCGGGGTGGACGAAGACCCGGGTGTCGAGCTCGCGGGCCAGCTCGGGGGCGACGGTGATGTGGTCGTTGTGGGCATGCGAACACAGGATGCCCTTGACCGTGCGCCCGGCCACCGCGTCGATGATCGGCTGGGCGGTGTGGGCGGCATCGATAATGTACACCTCGGAGTCGTCACCGAGGATCCAGATGTTGTTGTCCACCTCCCACTCGCCACCGTCGAGAGCGAAAACGCCGCTCGTCACGACCTTCTCGATGCGCAGGCCACCGGCATTGCCGGCACTGGTGTAGGTCTCGCTCACAGGGTCACCACCGATCGGAGGACGGAACCGGACTTCATGGCACCGAACGCGGCCTCGACCGCGTCCAGGCCGATGCGTTCGCTGACGAACTTCTCGAGCGGCAGCCGACCCTGCAGGTGCAGGTCCACCAGCATCGGGAAGTCGCGCTCGGGCAGGCAGTCGCCGTACCAGGAGGACTTGAGCGACCCGCCCCGGCCGAAGAAGTCGAGAAGCGGCATCTCCAGACGCATCTCGGGCGTGGGCACGCCCACCAGCACCACGGTGCCGGCGAGATCACGGGCGTAGAAGGCCTGCTCGTAGGTCTCGGGCCGGCCGACCGCGTCGATCACGACGTCGGCGCCGAAGCCGCCCGTGAGCTCCTGGATGGCGGCCACGGGGTCCGTGCCGGAGGAGTTGACCACGTCGGTGGCCCCGAACTCGCGGGCCCACTCGAGCTTGGTGTCGTCGATGTCCACGGCGACGATGGTCGAGGCACCGGCCAGGCGCGCACCCACGACCGCGGCGATACCGACGCCACCGCACCCGATGACGGCCACGGACTGACCCCGCGACACGTTGCCCGTGTTGACGGCGGCGCCCAGGCCGGCCATGACGCCGCAGCCCAACAGCCCCGCCACGGCCGGGTCGGCCGCCGGGTCCACCTTGGTGCACTGCCCCTCGTGGACGAGGGTCTTGTCGATGAACGCACCGATCCCGAGTGCGGGGCTGAGCTCCGTGCCGTCGGTGAGAGTCATCTTCTGCGACGCGTTGTGGGTGGCGAAGCAGTACTGCTGCTGCCCGCGCTTGCAGGCCCGGCACTCGCCGCACACCGCGCGCCAGTTCAGCACCACGAAGTCGCCCTCGGCCACATGCGTCACGCGGTCACCGACGGTCTCGACGATCCCCGCGGCCTCATGGCCGAGGAGGAAGGGGTACTCGTCGTTGATGCCGCCGTCGCGGTACGCGAGGTCGGTATGACAGACGCCGCACGCCTGCACGCGGACGACGACGTCGTTCGGACCCGGATCGGGGACCACTACGTCGACGAGCTCGACCTCGGCACCCTTGCTACGGGCGATGACGCCCCTGACGGTCTGCGACATGGATCGCTTCCTTAAGTTGATGTGGACTCTGGAGTCCACTGTGTCAGAGAAGCCGATCTCAGGGGCTCCGCAACGCACCGCGCCCCGCCTCCCTCGAGGGAGACGGGGCGCTGCGACTCGTCGGTCGCGGGGCGTCGATCAGACGGAGACGCCGTTGGCACGCAGCCACGGCACCGGGTCGATCCACTGGCCGGCGGGGTTCCGCACGCCGAAGTGCAGGTGCGGGCCGGTCGAGTACCCGCGGTTGCCCACGGTTCCGATGACCTGACCGGCGTGGACGCGCTGGCCCACCGAGACGTAGTTCTGGTCGTTGTGGCCGTACTCGAGCAGGTAGCCGTCGTCGGTCTGGATGCGGATCCACAGACCGTAACCCGAGGCCGGGCCGGCGGCGACGACAGTGCCGGACTTGGCCGCGAACATCGGCGTGCCGATCGGGGCCCCGAAGTCGGTGCCGTTGTGGAAGGTTCCCCAGCGCGGGCCGAAGCCCGAGGTGATGGGGCCGACGGTCGGGGCGTGTGCGCCGCCGACCGCGGCGGCGGGCAGGCCGAGCGAACCGAACATCGCCGGGTCGATGGCGTACTCCCGCAGCTGGGCCTCGTTCAGACCGATGCCCTGCGCGAACTCCTGGGCCATCTGGCCGAGCTGGTTGACGTCGACCATCTCGGCGGACTGGGCGGACGCGGCGGGGGCGGCGGCCATCGCCACGCCACCGGTGAGCGCGGCACCGGCCACGGCGCCGGCGACGATGCGGCCCATCCCGTTGGCGGAGCGGGCGGCACGGTGGCGGCCGGCGGTCGCGCCGGAGCCGACAACACCGAGTCGATCGGCGAGCTCGGTGAAGGTGATTCGAGTGGCGTCGGACATCAGGGGAAACCTCGGAGTTCGGTGCGTTGGCGAAGCGGTGGGCCGACCGGCTTCCCCGGTGGCCTCCAAAAAGGTAACAGAAGCATCTCGGCCTTGTCACGTCAAAAGCACGAATAGATACAAAAGCGCCGGTGAGCGGGTGCTCACCGGCGCTACCGAGTTGTTACCCGAAGGTGATCAGTGGTCGGCTTCGCCCATCCGGTGCACGAGGATGAAGTTGGTCGAGCCCTCGACTCCCGGCACGTTGCCCGCGACGATCACGATGAGGTCGTCCTCGTTGTACCCCTCGACCGGCAGCAGCAGTTCGTCCGCGACCTTGACGAGTTCAGCCGTCTCGTTCATGCGATCGGTCAGGAACGTCTCGGTCCCCCACGTGAGCGCCAGCTGGCTACGGATCCGCGGATCGCCGGTGATGGCGATGAGCGGCAGGTGACTGTGCAGGCGGGCCAGACGGCGGACGGTGTCACCGGTCGAGGTGACGGCGACGAGAGCCTTGGCCCCCAGCCGCTCCCCGATCTCGCGGGCCGAGTAGGAGATGACCCCGCGCTTGGTCCTGGGGATGTGGACCAGGTCCGGTGCGGCGGTGGAGTCCGCCTCGACCGCGAGCGCGATGGAGGACATCGTCCGCACCGCCTCGATGGGGTACTTGCCCACCGAGGTCTCGCCCGAGAGCATGACGGCGTCGGCACCGTCGAGGACGGCGTTGGCGACATCCGACGCCTCCGCCCGGGTGGGCCGCGAGTTGGTGATCATGGACTCGAGCATCTGTGTGGCCACGATGACCGGCTTGGCGTTCTCCCGTGCGATCTGGATCGCCCGCTTCTGGACCAGCGGCACCTCCTGGAGGGGCAGCTCCACACCCAGGTCGCCTCGGGCCACCATGATCGCGTCGAAGGCCAGGACGATGGACTCGAGGTTCTTGACCGCCTCCGGCTTCTCGAGCTTGGCGATCACCGGGACGTGCACCCCGACCTCGTCCATGATCTCGTGCACCAGGTCCACATCCGCCGGCGACCGGACGAAGGACAGGGCGATGAAGTCGACGCCCAGGGCGAGGGCGAAACGCAGGTCCGCGATGTCCTTCTCGCTCAGCGCCGGAACCGAGACGTTCATCCCCGGCAGGGACACGCCCTTGTTGTTGGAGACCGTGCCGCCCTCGGTGACGACGCAGTGGACGTCCTCGCCCTCGACCCGCTGCACGGTGAGGCCGATGTTCCCGTCGTCCACCAGCAGCCTGTCGCCGGGTCGGGCATCGTCGGCCAGCCCCTTGTAGGTGGTGGAGACGCGCTCCTTGGTGCCCTCCACGTCCGCGACGGTGATGGCGACGGTGTCGCCCTCCGCCCATTCGTGCCGGCCCTCGATGAAGCGGCCGAGCCTGATCTTGGGGCCCTGGAGGTCCGCGAGCACGCCGACGGCGCGCCCCGACTCGTCCGAGGCCTTACGGACCCAGCGGTAGTTGGCCTCGTGGTCGGCGTGGTCTCCGTGACTGAAGTTGAGCCGGGCGACGTTCATCCCGGCATCGACGAGTTCACGGATGCCGGCCTCGGACGCGACGGCGGGACCCAGGGTGCATACGATCTTGGTACGACGGTTCACCCGTACCAATCTAGTCCCCTCACCGGGATGACCGGTGAACGTGGCGTCAACGACCGGCCAACGGGGGTGCGTCCTCCGGGGACTCTCCGGCAAGGTCGTCGGGTGCACGCAGCTCCGACGGGTCCTCGCGGCCCCGACGAACCCGCCAGAAGTAGATCAGGGCGGCCACCATGACGACGACCGAGACGATGGTGTTGATGCGCAACCCGAGCACCTGGGTCGCCGCATCGGCGCGGAGCAACTCCACCCAGAAGCGCCCGAAGCAGTACAGGGCCACGTAGAGGGCGAAGAGCCGGCCGTGTCCGAGACGGTACCTGCGGTCGACCACCACCAGCACGACGGCCACCAGGACGTTCCACAACAGCTCGTAGAGGAACGTGGGGTGGACGGTGGCGAGCACCTGTCCGGTGGAGCGACCGATGGTCTCGGAGTACCCGTACGTCTCGTCGTAGCGCTGGTAGATCTTCAGGGCCCACGGCACGTCCGTCTCGCGGCCGTAGAGCTCCTGGTTGAAGTAGTTGCCCAACCGCCCGATCCCCTGCGCCAGGACTATGCCCGGGGCCACCGCGTCTCCGAACGCACCGATCGACCGGATGCCCTGCTGGCGCAGCCCGATGTAGGCACCGACCGCGCCCAGTGCGACGGCGCCCCAGATGCCCAGACCGCCGTCCCAGATCTTCAGGGCGTCGACCGGGTTCCTGCCCTCCCCGAAGTAGCGGTACCAGTCGGTCGCCACGTGGTAGATGCGACCACCAACCAACCCGAAGGGGACGGCCCACAAAGCGGTGTCGAGAACGACACCTTCACGCCCACCGCGCGCGACCCAGCGCTTCTCGCCCCACCAGATGGCCACGACGATGCCGAGGATGATCCACACCGCGTAGGCGCGCAGCGGGAACGGTCCGAGCTCCCATACCCCCTGAGGAGGACTCGGTATCACGAGCCGGCCCCCGGACGACGGACACCCGCGGCGAGTTCGGCCGTCAGCCGGGCGAGGGCCCCGCCCCCCTCGGTGGCCGCGGTGATGAGCGCGGAACCCACGATCACGCCGTCCGCGTAGGAGGCGATCTCCGCCGCCTGGTCCCCGTTGCGCACCCCGAGCCCGACGCCGCACGCCAGACCCGAGTGTTCACGGACGCGGGCGGTGAGGGTACGAGGGGCGTCCGAGACCACGTCTCGCGCACCGGTCACCCCCATGACCGCCTGGATGTAGACGAAACCGCTCGTGTGGGACAGCGTCATGGCCAGCCGCTCGGGCGTCGACGACGGCGCCACCAGGAACACCCGGTCGATCCCGTGCGCGTCCGTCGCCGCGATCCAGTCCTCCGCCTCGTCCGGGATGAGATCCGGGGTGATGACCCCGGTCCCGCCGGCGGCTGCGAGGTCCGCCGCGAACCGTTCCACGCCGTACTGCAGGATCGGGTTCCAGTAGCTCATGACGACCGGGACCGCGCCGGCCTCGGCCACAGCCCGGACCACGGCGAAGGTGTCGCGGATGCGGAAGCCTGCCTCCAGGGCCACATCGGCGGCCGCCTGGATGGTGGGACCGTCCATCATGGGATCCGAATACGGGATCCCCACCTCGATGATGTCGCACCCGCCCGCGACCATTGTCTGCACGGCCTCGATGGATCCCTCGACCGTGGGGTAACCCGCCGGGTAGTACCCGATGAGGGCGGCCCGGTTGTCGGCCCGGCACCGCTCGAACACCTCGCTCAGAACACTCATGCCTCGACTCCCCCGTCCGCGAACTCACCCTGGCCGTCGTCGGCACCCCGACTCGAGTCCACCCCGGCCTCCGGCGGGGTCCCCCCGCCCAACAGTCCGAACCACCGGGCGGCGGTGTCGACGTCCTTGTCACCCCGGCCCGAGACGTTGACCAGGATCAGTCCGACGCCCTCGGCGGCGAGCTGCGCGGCTCCGGCGATCGCGTGGGCGGACTCGATCGCGGGGATGATCCCCTCGGTGCGGCACAGCTGGGCGAACGCGTCCATCGCCTGGGAGTCGGTCACCGGCCGGTACTCGGCCCGACCGATGTCGGACAGATACGAGTGCTCCGGCCCGACCCCCGGGTAGTCCAGGCCGGCCGAGATCGAGTGCGATTCGATGGTCTGGCCGTCCTCGTCCTGCATCAGGTGTGCGTAGGACCCCTGGAAGACGCCCGGTCGGCCGGCGTTGACGGTCGCGGCGGTGCGACCGGACTCCACTCCGTCGCCCCCCGCCTCGCAGCCCACCAGGCGCACAGCCGGGTCGTCGATGAACGGGTGGAACAGTCCGATCGCATTGGACCCCCCACCCACGCACGCCACGGCGGCGTCGGGCAGTCGTCCGACCCGGTCCAGGATCTGGGCCCGTGCCTCGGTGCCCACGATCCGCTGGAAGTCACGGACCATCGCGGGGAACGGGTGCGGCCCGGCGGCGGTGCCGAACGCGTAGTAGGTGTCGTCCGCGCGGGAGACCCAGTCGCGCATGGCCTCGTTGATGGCGTCCTTGAGGGTCGCGGAGCCGACCTCCACGGCCTCGACCTCGGCGCCGAGCAGACGCATCCGTGCGACGTTGAGCGCCTGACGACGGACGTCCACCGCACCCATGAAGATCTTGCATTCCAGCCCGAGCAAAGCGCAGGCCGTGGCGGTGGCGACGCCGTGCTGGCCGGCACCGGTCTCGGCGATGACGCGCTTCTTGCCCATGCGGTGGGCCAGCAACACCTGGCCGAGGACGTTGTTGATCTTGTGCGAACCGGTGTGGTTGAGATCCTCACGCTTGAGGAAGACACGCGCCCCGATCTCGGCCCCGAATCGCCCCGCCTCGTACAGCGGAGACGGCCGACCCGAGTAGTCGCGCTGGAGACGGTCCAGCTCGTCGAGATAGGCGTCGTCGGCGCGGGCCTTGGCGTAGGCGTCGGCCACCTCGTCGACGACCGCCATGAGCGCCTCGGGCACATAACGCCCTCCGAACGCGCCCCAGTGGCCTCGCCGGTCGGGCTCGTGTCCGGTGGTCGTCCGGAGCACGTCTCCCATCGAGGGCAGCGGTGTCAGCTCGTTAGAATTCACGGCTCCCAGTCTGCCGGAAGCGTGCGACGGGGGCCTAGCGGGGTCCCTGCGGACAGGACGGGTGCGAACCCGCCGTGGCCAGGGCGTTGCATGCCGCGCGCGGGTCGCCCTTGGTCACCAGGCCCTCACCGACGAGCACCGCGTCCGCCCCCACGCTCGCGTACGCCAGGAGGTCGGACGCGTCCCGGACTCCCGACTCGGCGATCTTCACCACTCCGGACGGGAGACCGGGTGCGATACGGGAGAACACGTCGCGGTCGACCTCGAGGGTCTTGAGGTTGCGGGCGTTGACACCGATGACGGTGGCACCGGCCTCCAGGGCGCGGTCCGCCTCCTCCTCGGTGTGCACCTCCACCAGGGCAGTCATCCCCAGCGACTCCGTGCGGTCGAGCAGGGACACCAGCGCGTCCTGCTCGAGCGCGGCCACGATCAGCAGCACCAGGTCCGCGCCGTGCGCCCGGGCCTCGTGGATCTGGTAGGGCCCCACCACGAAGTCCTTGCGGAGCACAGGGATGTCCACCGCGCGGCGGACGGCGTCCAGGTCCGCCAGGCTGCCGTTGAAGCGGCGCTCCTCGGTCAGGCACGAGATGATGCGGGCTCCGCCCTCCTCGTACATCCGGGCCAGCACCGCGGGATCAGGGATCTCGGCGAGTTGTCCCTTGGAGGGGCTGGCGCGCTTGACCTCGGCGATGACGCCGACCCCGGCTCCCCGGAGTGCCTTGAGTGCGTCACGCGGTTCAGGCGCCGACTGGGCCGCCTTCTTGACCGCAGTGAGGTCGAGGACGGCCTCGCGGGCCGCGACGTCCTCGCGGACGCCGTCGATAATCGAGTCGAGCACGGTACCCACCGTGACCTCCCTCTGCAGTGATCGGGCAAGAAGTGTGATCGAGATCAACAATAGAGGGAGCATGCGGGGTTCTGAGAATCGGGACCGCTCACAGGCGCTCAGCCGGTGGGATCGCGCCCGTCGTCGAGTTCCTGCCACAGGTCGCGGCCGGCATCCGCGGTGGCCTCGCCGGGCTCCGGATCCCCGCGGCGTGCCGCCGGGGTCACGTAGCGGTCATCGCGCCGCACCTTCCGGGTCGGCCAGATCATCGGGATCACGCCCGCGGAGATGAGCGCCAGTGCGCCGGCACCGGTGAGCGCCGGACCGGGCGACCGGGTCGAGATCTCGGTGATCTCCGACCACTCCGGGACCGCCTGCGTGTCGGCTGTCCCGGGTCCCGCGTTGGTGCGCCCGAGCTCCTCCTCGCTCGTCACCGCCGAGTGGACCCGACTCTCGTCCACGCCCCCCACCGTCGAGACCAGCAGCGCGCCGGTGGCCAGGCCCAGGAGCGTGATGACGGCGCCGACCGCCCGCGCCCCGGTTCCCCGGACCAGCGCGACCGCCGCCACCGCCGCGAGGGCACCCAACGCCAACGGGACCAGCGCCGGTTGCCACTCCGCGCCCGTCAGGCTGCGCCGGGCCTCGCCCGACTGGTCGTTGAACGCGACCACGTCCAACCACACCATCCGGGAGGCGATCCACAACAGGGCGGCGCCGACGAGCAGCAGCACGACGGGGATGCGGAGCCGGGAGCTCTGGGTCACCGTCCCTCCTCCGTCGTGTCCGCGCCACCCGTGGTTCCGGCCGGCCTCAGCGTGTCCGCCGCCGCGACGGCCCGGAGGACCGCCATGGCCTTGTTGCGGCACTCCTCGTCCTCCGACGCCGCGACGGAGTCGGCCACGATCCCGGCCCCGGCCTGGACGTAGGCGGTCCCGTCCTTGAGCACCGCGGACCTGATCGCGATGGCCTGGTCGGCATTGCCCGCGAAGTCCACGTAACCGACCACACCCCCGTAGACCCCGCGACGTGTGTCCTCGAGGTCCTCGATGATCTGCAGCGCGCGGGGTTTGGGCGAACCCGACAGTGTGCCGGCCGGGAAACAGGCCGTGACGGCGTCGATGCCCGTACGGCCCTCCGCCAGGCGACCCGTCACGGTGGACACCAGGTGCATGACGTGGCTGTACCGCTCGACCTGGCGGAACTCGGTCACCACGACGGACCCCGGCTCGCAGACCCGGCCGAGGTCGTTGCGGCCCAGATCGACCAACATCAGGTGTTCTGCGTTCTCCTTGGCGTCTTCGACGAGATCCTTAGCCAGCAGGACGTCGTGCTCGTCGTCGGCACCCCTCGGTCGCGTTCCGGCGATCGGGTGGGTCGTGGCGAGGCCGTCCTGCACCTTGACCAGTGCCTCGGGGCTCGATCCGACGATGGTGAACGCGGTGCCACCGAAGCCGTCGTCCCCCGTACCGTCCGGGATGGTCATCAGGTACATGTAGGGGCTCGGGTTGGTGGTGCGCAGGATGCGGTAGACGTCCCTCGGCGAGGCGGAGGTGTCGACCTCGAAGCGCTGGCTGAGCACCACCTGGAAGGCTTCTCCGGAGTAGATCTGCTCGATGATGTCCGCCACCCGCGCGTGGTAGGTCGCCTCGTCCGTGCGTCGGCGCATCTGCGGATCCGGGGTGTCGAACACGCTGACCCCGCCGGCTCCGGGAGCCGCGAGCCTCGCCGTCATCGAGTCCACCCTGGCCACCGCGTCGGCGTAGGCCTCCTCGACCCGTTCGTCGCTACCGTCCCAGTTGACGGCGTTGGCGATCAGGTGGATGCGGCCCTCGTGGTGGTCGAACGCGGCGAGGTCGGTGGCCAGCATCTGGACGAGCTCCGGGACGTGGAGGTCGTCGGTGGTGTCGGGGGCGATGCGTTCGAGTCGCCGCACGATGTCGTACCCGAGGTAGCCGACCAACCCGGATGTCAGTGGCGGCAGGCCCGCGATCTGGTCTGTCCGCAGCAGGTCGAGCGTCCGGCGCAGGGCGTCGAGCGGATCGCCACCCGTCGGGGCCCCCGCGGGCACGTTCCCCAACCACATGGCCTCACCCGCCTCGTCGACGGTCAGCGCCGCGGCCGCCCCACAGCCGATGAAGGACCACCGCGACCACGAGCGACCGTGCTCGGCCGACTCCAGCAGGAAGGTCCCGGGTCTGTCGGCCGCGAGTTTGTCGTACGCGGAGAGCGGTGTCTCCGAATCGGCGAGCACCGTGCGCACCACGGGCACGACCCGGTGGCCCGAGGCGAGCGCCCGGAACTGCTCGAAGGTGGTGGTCCTGGTGCTCATCCGACGACCCGGCCGCCGATCCCGAACGAGTCGAGCGGCATGTCGTTGACGAGCACCCACACCTTGGCCGGATCCTTACCCGCGGCCTCGGCGTAGGCGGCCGTGACGGCCTCGATCACCCGGGCCTTGGACTGCGGGTCCATCCCGTCGAGCTGGTTGATCTGGATGAAGGGCACGAGCTCATTCCTCCCCGAGGAGTGTGTCGGTGTCGAAGCAGCTGTCCGTGCCGTTGTGGCAGGCGGCCCCGGTCTGGTCCACCCGGAGCAGCACGGTGTCGCCGTCGCAGTCGATCTCCACGCTGCGTACGTGCTGAACGTGTCCGGAGGTCTCCCCCTTGACCCAGCGCGTCCCACGCGATCGCGAGTAGTAGACCCCGCGCCGCGTGTCCAGGGTCTCCGCGAGAGCGGCGTCGTCCATCCACGCCATCATGAGGACCCGACCGGAGGTCGCATCCTGCACGACCGCCGCGATGAGCCCGTCCGCGTTCCGTCTGAGCCGGTCGGCGACGGACGGGTCCAGGACGGGGCCGCTGACCGTACCGTCGCTCATCTGACCGTCACTCATCGGACCGTGATCCCCTCGGCCGTCATGGCCCTCTTGACGTCGCCGATGGTCATCTCCCCGAAGTGGAACACGCTGGCCGCGAGCACCGCGTCGGCACCGGCCTTGACCGCGGGGGCGAAGTGCTCGACCGTCCCGGCCCCGCCGGAGGCGATCACGGGGATCGTCACCGCCGCGCGAACGGCGCGGACCATGTCCAGGTCGAACCCCGCCTTGGTGCCGTCGGCGTCCATCGAGTTGAGCAGGATCTCCCCCACTCCCAGGTCCTGGCCACGCCTGGCCCACTCGATGGCGTCGATCCCGGTCCCCCGACGGCCACCGTGGGTGGTGACCTCCCATCCCGACGGTGTGGGTGCCTCGCCCTCGGGGACGGTCCGGGCGTCGACGGACAGGACGATGCACTGCGAACCGAAGCGCCGGCTGAGCTCCGCCAGCAGTTCGGGACGCGCGATGGCGGCGGTGTTGACGCTGACCTTGTCCGCTCCGGCGCGGAGCAGCTGGTCGACATCCTCGGCGGCACGCACCCCGCCACCCACGGTGAGGGGGATGAAGACCTGTTCCGCGGTGCGGGTGACAACGTCGATCATGGTTCCGCGGCCAGACGAGGACGCGGTGACGTCGAGGAAGGTCAGCTCGTCGGCGCCCTGTGCGTCGTAGGCGGCGGCCAACTCGACCGGATCGCCGGCGTCCCGCAGGTCGAGGAAGTTGACCCCCTTCACCACGCGCCCCTCGTCGACGTCGAGGCACGGGATCACCCGGGTGGCGAGTGTCATTCCCGGGTCACCGTTCGCCGTCGAGCCACGGGCGGTTGCCCTCTGGTCCGGGGGTGGCCCGTCGGCGGCCGGCCTCGAAGAAGTTGCCGGGCTCACCGAGCTCGCGGATGGTGCCCAGCACCTCTGCGTGGGCGCGCGGGCCCGCCGCGAGGATCGACTGGGAGTCGATCGACCACGGCTCGCCGGTCAGATCGGTGACCACGCCACCCGCCGCTCGGATGTGGGAGGCGCCCGCCGCGTTGTCCCACGCGTAGTTGCCGAAACTCACCGCGGCGGACAACCGACTGGTGCCAACGAACGACAGGTCGACTCCCGTGGACCCGAACTTGCGGGTCCGGGCGGCGTCGAGGGTGAGCTGCTCGAAGACCTCACGGCGGTAGGCCGGCGGGTAGGTGGTGCGGGCACCGGTGTTGAGTGACCCGAGCCCCAGCGCGACGTCCCGGATGGACACGTCGGCGATGCGCGGGACCTCCTCGTCGTTCTCCTTGAGCGGGCCCCCGGCGATCGAGGTGAAGCGCAGGCCGAGGAGCGGGAGCCAGGTCAGACCGAGCACGGGCTGCCGCTCGTGGACCAGCGAGACGAGGATGCCGGTGGTGGGGATGCCGAGTGAGTAGTTGGCCGTGCCGTCGATCGGGTCGACCACCCAGAGCGTGCCCTCGTTGACCGGCGGTCCGCCGAACTCCTCGCCGTGCACCTCGAGTCCGGTGCCCTCGCGGAGCGCGTCGGAGATGCGACGTTCCAGCTCGAGGTCGAGCTCGGTGGCGAAGTCGTTGCGCGAGCCCTTGGCGCGGGTGCCCTCGGCGCCCAGGCCTTCGACGAAGCGGGGTGAGACCTCCTCGAGCACGCGGGCCGCCAACGCGAGCGCCTCCGCCGGGTCGACGGACAGGTCCGTCGGCAGGGTGTTTCCGGTCTGATCGGTCATCTCGGGCCTCCTGCTCGAGGTCATGCGGGTGGGTGGAGCTACAGGGTGGTCACGGCTCAGCGGACGCTCACCGCGGCCAGCGCCTCGGGAAGGGTGAAGCGGCCGGCGTAGAGAGCCTTGCCCACGATGGCGCCCTCGACCCCCTCGGGGACCAGCGTGGCGATGGCCTCGAGGTCGGCGACGGAGGACACCCCGCCGGACGCCACCACCGGCGCTCCGGTGACCGAGCACACCTGCGAGAGCATCTCGAGGTTGGGACCGTTGAGCATCCCGTCCTTGGAGACGTCGGTGACGACGTAGCGCGCGCAGCCGTCCTTGTCCAGTCGCTCCAGCACCTCCCAGAGGTTGCCGCCGTCGGATACCCATCCGCGTCCGCGGAGCCGGGGCTCACCGTCGACCACACGGACGTCCAGACCCACCGCGATTCGGTCCCCGTGGCGGGCGATCGCGGATGCGCACCACTCCGGGTTCTCCAGTGCGGCGGTCCCCAGGTTGACCCGGGCGCAGCCGGTCGCGAGGGCCGCCTCGAGCGAGTCGTCGTCGCGGATCCCACCGGACATCTCGACCTTGACGTCGAGCGCCCCGACGACCTCGGCGAGGAGGTCGCGGTTGGTCCCGCGACCGAAGGCCGCATCGAGGTCCACCAGGTGGACCCACTCGGCCCCGTCCCGCTGCCACTGCAGGGCGGCTTCCAGCGGCGATCCGTACGAGGTCTCGGTCCCGGCCTCCCCCTGCACCAGACGGACGGCCTGCCCGTCGGCGACGTCCACGGCGGGCAGGAGTTCGAGGTAAGAAGCGTTGGTCACGGGCATCAGCGTAGTCCGTCCGCCGGTGGGCGCTTCTCACTGCCCTCGACCGGTTCCGGCCGCTCCCCGGGGTGTGCGTCGGGGTGAGCCTCGGGCTGACCTCCGGGGTCGTCTCCGTACTCGGCACGGATCGCCCGGTCGGTGATGCGCTTGGACGCCACGCCCATCGCCACGACGGTCAGGACCACACCGACCAGCGCGACGACCGCCCGGCCGACCGGCGGCAGTGGTAGCAGCGCGACCGCCAGGGCGGTCAGACCCAGGAACAGCACTCCCGCTCCGGTGACCCCCAGCGCGAGGACGGCGAACGACACGGGCGCCGGGCGACCCCGGCGGTCAGCCAACGGATCTGATCCAGTTCTCGAGTAGCTGCAGGCCGGCGTCGCCTGACTTCTCGGGGTGGAACTGGGTGGCCATCAGCGGACCATTCTCCACGGCGGCGATGAACCTGGTGCCGTGCTGCGCCCAGGTGACGTCCGGCGGGGTCAGGTGGTCGGACGGCTCCATCTCCCACCGCTGCACCCCGTACGAGTGGACGAAGTAGAAGCGCTCGTCGGCGGGCATGCCGGCGAACAGGACGCTGCGCTCAGGCGCCTCGACGGTGTTCCAGCCCATGTGCGGCAGCACCGGGGCCTCCAACCGCTCGACGACCCCGGGCCACTCGCCGCAGCCCGCGGCCCCGGACTCGGCGTGCTCACCGTCCGAGAACTCGGTCCCCCGCTCGAACATGACCTGCATACCCACACAGATTCCCAGCACGGGGCGGCCGCCGGCGAGGCGCTCGCCGATGATCCGCGGTCCCTTGACGGCCCGCAGACCCTCCATGCACGCGGCGAACGCGCCTACTCCCGGGACCACAAGTGCCTCCGCCTCCGTGGCCACCTCGGGGTCGGATGTGAGCTCCACCCGGGCGCCGACACGCTCCAGCGCGCGATGGGCCGAGCGGAGGTTGCCCGAGCCGTAGTCGAGGAGCGCCACCCGCGGGGCCTGTGTGGTCATGAGGCCACTTTATCGTCCCGGTCGGACAGGGTCAGATCACGCTTCGGCCGGGTACGCCGGGCGCCCACCGCCGCGGGGCCACCCACGAGCAGGACTATCCCTGCTGCGACCGCGAACAAGACCACGTAGCCGAATCCGGCGAACACGCCCATGACCACCGATCCGAGACCGGTGCCGGCGTCGAAGGAGATGTTCCACGAGGCGGACGCGGTTCCCAGCCGGGAGCGCGGCATCCGCTCGAACGAGGCGACGAGCGCCTCGTTCTGCACGGCGCCGAACCCGAGTCCGAACACCACGGTCGGGGCGATGAACCACCACGGGTTCGCCGACACGGACAGCAGCCCGGCGATGCCGGCCATGCCCGACGCCGCGAACGCCAGTCCGGGCCACACCAGGGCTCCCGGCCCGCGCCGATCGGAGATGAGTCCGGCGAAGGTCCGCCCCACGATCACGCCCACCCCGAGGAGTCCGAGTCCGACACCCGCGACGACCGCGCCGCTGCCCGAGACGATCGAGTCCAGTGCGGGCGAGAGGAACGACGCGGCGGCTCCGTAGGGCAGTGACACCGCCAACATGACGAGGAACGGCCCGGCGAGCAGGACGAACACCGCTTTGCGGCCGAGTGCGGACGAGTCGGACGAGCGAGCCGGTGCCGGGTGCACGTTGGGAAGCCGTGCCGCGGCGACGAGTCCGACGACGCCGAACGCCGTCGCGCTCCAGGCGACCGTGGCCAACCCGAACACCTCGAGCAGCCACAGCCCCACCGGGAGGAAGATGGCCTCGGAGATGCCCACCGCGAGACCGATCAACGAGGTGGCACGACCGAGCATCCCGGGTGGCGCGAGCTCCGCGACCAGGGCGGACCCGGCGACCGTCATCATGCCGAAGCCCGCACCGCGGACACCGCTGACCGCCAGCACCGCGAACGGCCCGTCGTACAGCGCGAGCAGCCCCGAGGGCAGGCCGAGCAGCGCACTGCCGATTCCGAGCACCCAGCGGTAGCCGATCGCCGCGGTGATCCTCGGGGTGAGCAACTGGACCAGCACGGTGACCGTCATGAACACGCCGGTCGTCGCACCGGCGACAAGTTCGCTGCCCCCACCCCGGACGACGGCCAGGGGAACGACGGGCAGGAGCAGCGAGAAGCCGCCGAAGGCGAGGAGGACCAGGACGAAGGCCGCCGGCACGCCGGGGGTCCGGGCCAGCTGTGCGAACGCTCCCGGTTTCTTGACCCCCGGGGTCACTTCGCCATCACAGGGCGCCCTTGGTCGAGGGGATCCCGGTGATCCGCGGATCCGGCTCGACCGCGGCGCGCAGCGCCCGGGCGACGGCCTTGTACTCCGCCTCGGTGATGTGATGGGGGTCGCGCCCGTAGTGCACGCGGACGTGCAGCGCGATGCGCGCGTGCGACGCGAGTGTCTCGAACACGTGCCGGTTGAGCACGGTGCCGTACGGAGCGCTGTCGTGCCCCACGACGACGTACCCGATCATGACGTCGGGCTCACCCGTGTGGACGCAGTACGGCCGTCCGGAGACGTCGACTATCGCCTCGGCGAGGGTCTCGTCCATGGGGATAGAGCACTGGCCGAATCGGCGGATGCCGCGCTTGTCGCCCAGTGCCTGCCCGAGCGCCTGCCCGAGCACGATGGCGGTGTCCTCGACGGTGTGGTGGGCCTCGATATCGATGTCGCCCGTCGCGCGGACCGTGAGGTCGAACGCACCGTGCTGGCCGAACGCGGTGAGCATGTGGTCGAAGAACGGGACGCCGGTGGCGATCTCGGTCCGGCCGGTGCCGTCGAGGTCGATCTCGACGACGATCGACGACTCCTTGGTGGTGCGCTCGACGCGACCCACGCGTCCGCCCTGCTCGCTCATCGTGTCTCCCTCGTCGTGGTGATCTCTGTTGCCGCCAACTCGGCGCTCACCTGCAGCAGCCTGTCGTTCTCGCTCTCCAGCCCGATGGTCGCACGAAGTCGACCGGGGATGCCCACGTCGCGGATGAGCACGCCGGCATCGAGGTAGCGCCGCCACGTCCGGGGCGCGTCGAGGAAAGGCCCGTAGAGCACGAAGTTGGCCTCGCTGGGCAGCACATCGTAGCCGAGCTCCTCGAGCCCGGCGATGACCCGCTCGCGCTCGTGGGCCAGCATCGCGACCGACCCGAGGGTCTCCTCGGCGTGACGCAGTGCGGCTCCCGCGGCGGCCTGCGCGATGACCGACAGGTGATACGGCAGGCGCACGAGCAGAACGGCCTCGACGAACGAGGGGTCGGCCGCGAAGTAGCCGAGCCGACCGCCGGCGAAGGCGAAGGCCTTGCTCATGGTGCGCGAGACGACGAGCTTCGCCGGGTAGTCGGCGAGCAGCGTGCACGCGCTCGGCGACGGGGAGAACTCCGCGTAGGCCTCGTCGACCACGACGATCCCCGGCGCCGCATCGAGCAGCCGCCGCAGGTCCACGGGCTCGATGACATGACCGGTCGGGTTGTTGGGGGTGGTGAGGAAGACGACGTCGGGACGGTACTCGGTGATGGCGGCGAGGGCGGCCTCGACGTCGATCGCCAGGTCGGGGCTCCGGTCCACCGGGATCCACTCGGTGTCCGTGCCCGCGGCGAGGATCGGGTGCATGGAATAGCTGGGAACGAAGCCCATCGCGCTGCGCCCGGGCCCGCCGAAGGCCTGGAGCAGCTGCTGGAGGATCTCGTTGGAGCCGTTGGCCGCCCACACCATGTCCATGTCCACCTGGACCCCGGTCTGCCGGGTCAGGTAGGCGGCGAGATCCGTACGCAGTTCGACGGCGTCGCGGTCCGGGTAGCGGTTGAGATCGGCCGCGGCCTCGGAGACGGCGGCAGCGATGTCGGCGACCAGCGCCGCACTGGGCGGGTGCGGGTTCTCGTTGGTGTTGAGCTGCACCGGCACCTCGAGCTGCGGGGCGCCGTATGCGCTCTTCCCGCGCAGATTCTCGCGCAGGGGCAGCGCGGCCAGGCCGACGCCGGGGCGGGGGGTGGCGGTCACTGTTCCCCCTCCTCGGCGGTGAGGTCCTCGAAGCGGGCGCGGACGGCCTCGCCGTGGGCGGGTAGCCGTTCGGCGTCGGCGAGCGCGACGACGGTCGGGGCGATCTCCTTGAGCGCGGCCCGGTCGTAGTCGACGACGTGGATACCGCGAAGGAAGGTCTGCACGCTCAGCCCTGACGAGTGACGGGCGGCGCCCGACGTGGGCAGGACGTGGTTGGAGCCCGCCGCGTAGTCGCCGAGTGGGACCGGAGAGTAGGCGCCCACGAAGATCGCCCCGGCGTTGCGCACGCGGGCGGCGTCGGCCGCGGAGTGGCGGGTCTGCACCTCGAGGTGTTCGGCCGCGTACGCGTCGACCACGCGCAGGCCGGCGTCGATGTCGTCCACCAGGACGATGCCCGACTGCGGACCCTCGAGCGCCTCGCGGACACGGTCGGCGTTGAGGGTGACGGTGTAGCGGGCCTCGACCTCCCGGGCGACGGCGTCCGCGAGCTGCTCCGAATCGGTGACGAGCACGCTCGCGGCGTTGGGGTCGTGCTCGGCCTGGCTGATGAGGTCGTAGGCGATGTGGACCGGGTCGGCCGTGTGGTCGGCCAGGACGGCGATCTCGGTGGGGCCGGCCTCCGAGTCGATGCCGACGACGCTGCGGCACAGGCGCTTGGCTGCGGTGACGTAGACGTTGCCGGGGCCGGTGACCATGTCGACGGGCTCGAGCTCGCGGCCGTCGGTGTCCTCGCCGCCGTGGGCGAGCAGCGCGACGGCCTGGGCGCCGCCGACGGCCCAGACCTCGTCGACACCGAGCAGCGCGCACGCACCGAGGATGGTGGGGTGCGGCCAGCCACCCGAGTCGGCCTGTGGCGGGGACGCCACCACGAGCGAACCGACACCCGCGACCTGTGCCGGCACGACGTTCATGATGACGCTCGACGGGTACACCGCCTTGCCACCGGGAACGTAGAGACCCACGCGCTCGACGGGCACCCACTTCTCGGTGACGAAGCCGCCGGCGGCGACCTCTGTCACCGTGTCCTCGCGACGCTGCGCGGAGTGGACGATCCGGGCGCGGCGGATGGCCTCGACCAGGGCCGCGCGCACATCCGGGTCGAGGTTCTCGCCGCACTCGGCGATGACCTCGGCGGGCACGCGGACCGAGGGGGGCCGCACCTGGTCGAACTTCTCGCCGTAGTCGAGCGCCGCGGAGGCCCCGTGCTCCCGGATCGCCTCGACCACCGGGCGGACGGAGTCGACGACGGAGTCGACGTCGGCAGCGCCTCGCGGGAGCGTGCGGCGCAGCTCGGCGGTGCCGAGGGTGCGACCGCGCAGGTCGATGCGGGAGAGCATGGTGTGGCCTTTCCGTGGGATCACGGGCCGTCGACCAACCGGTCGGCGACCCCGGCCCAGTCTAGATCCGACCGCCCGCGGGATCCCCTCACGCCACCCTCGCGGGTGTTGCGGGTGGGAATCAGCGACCCATCTGTGCGCTCACGCGCAGCAGGCGCCGGCCTCGGAGTCGGCGCCGTCCTCGTCGTCGTCGTTCTTGTCGCCCACCACCGGCGACGTGCCGAACGTCTCCGAGTCGGCGAGGACGGTGTAGACCTCCCACCGCTCGCCGCCGGGGCCGGTGACCCAGACCTTGTCCTGGGTGGCGAAGCAGCAGGTGGTGCCGATCTCCTCGTCGGTGAACACGCCGGCGTCGGTCAGCCGCGCGATCTCGCTGTGGACCTGCTCGCTGGACTCGACCTCGACGCCCAGGTGGTTGAGTGAACCGCCCTGGCCCGGGTTCTCGAGCAGAACCAGCTTGAGTGGCGGCTGCTCCACCACGAAGTTGGCGTAGCCGGGCTTGCGCTTGGCCGGCTCGACGCCGAACAGGGTCGAGTAGAACCGGACGGCCTCGTCGACGTCGTCGACGTTCAGGGCGAGTTGCACACGGGACATGGTCGGAACCTCCACCTTTGTGATGAATATCGAATTGCGTACTCCGTACAGAGAACCAGCCTTTTCGATATTCGTCAAGAACCCGGGCTACACTCGCAGACATGCCCAAGGCCCTCCCCTTCCTCGACGTCAGCTCGCCGGTCTGCTGCGCACCGATGTCGGCCGGCCCGATCGGACATGACGACGCCGTCGAGATCGCGCTTCGCCTCAAGGCCCTCGCCGACCCGGTTCGGATCCGGTTGCTGTCGCTACTGCTCACCAGTGACGACGGCGAGGTGCGCACCGGCGACCTGGCCACCGCGGCCGGCGTCGCCGAGTCGACCACCTCCCATCACCTGGGCCGACTCCGCGAAGCGGGGATGATCGAGTCCGAGCGGCGCGGGATGAGCGTGTTCCACCGCGCCCGCGGATCCGCGATCGACGCCCTCCGAGCGGTGCTCGACCCGAACTGCTGCACCTAGCTGGACATCACACCTAGCCGGAACCGCCGTTCGCCGACCGGATCACCCCACCAGCTGGGACATAAGCGCCTAGGAGCGAACCGCCCCGTCCACCAGGTGCACGCGCGCATCACACCGCGCGGCCACTCCCTCGTCGTGCGTGACGAGCATCAGCGCCACATCGAACTCGCGCGCCGTGCGCAACAGCAGGTCCATCACCACGGCGCCCGACTCCGAGTCGAGCGCACTGGTCGGCTCGTCCGCCAGGAGCAGCGACGGCCCGTTGACCAGCGCCCGTGCGACGGCCACCCGTTGACGTTGACCCCCCGACAGGGCACCCACGGACCGACCCGCCATCGGGCCCAGTCCCACCCTGTCGAGCAGCTCGTCGGCGCGCTCACGCACCTCGACCCGACGGGCCCGCGACGGCCGCCCGCCGAGCCACGCCATGGCCTCGAGCTGTTCGCGCGCGGTCAACGACTCGACCAGGTTGGACTGCTGGAACACGATGCCGATCTCCGTCCGACGCAGCTCGGCCGCCCGTCGAGAACCCACCGCCGCCAGGTCCACCTCGCCGTGGCGGGTGGTCAACCACGCGTGGCCGGAATCGGGCGGGGTGAGGGTGGCGGCCACGGCCAGGAGACTGGACTTGCCCGAACCGGAGGGTCCGGTCACCGCGAGACTGCGGCCGCGGTCTATCTCGCACGAAACGTGGTCGACAGCGGTGATCCGGCCGTCGCCGTCGGGGTAGGTCAGGACGACATCGTCCATCCGCAGCGCGGTGGTCGCGGGGGTTCCGAGAACAGATGCGTCGAGGACGGGGGCATGGGACATGGGGTTCTCCTGAATACGTAGAGGGTGTGACGACGAGGTCGCGCAATCGCGGCCGGGAGTCCGGCTCACCGGAGCGCACCCAGGGCGGTGGCCGGGTCCGCCGTGACGACGGGGCGGAGCGAGACGGCGGCTCCGGCGAGTCCGAGGACAGCCAGGAGCGCGGCGGGGAGCACGGTGGTGGCGGGCGAGACGATGTAGGGCACCGCCCCGCCGGCGACGGCGCCGAACAGCGCGGCGATCCCCACACCGGTTCCGATGCCCACCGCCAGGACGATGGCCGCCTGGCCGACAGAGTCGCGCACCACCGCGGCGGTGGACGCACCCAGGGCCTTGATCACCGCGACGTCTCTACGGCGCTGCATCCCCCAGACCGCGAAGAACGCGCCCACGACCAGTGCGGTGACGGCAAGCAGCATGTAGGTCATGGTGTTCAGCGAGGTGTTCTCGGCGCGGTGTGACGGCAGGGAGGACACCAGACCCTCGCGGTCCACCACCGTCAGACCGGCGGTGGACATCGAGGACGCCGCGGTCGCCGACGAGACCGCGACGGCGGTGGCCGCCCCACCCCGCGGGGCGAGCTCGCGCCAGGTGGCCAGGTCGGTGACGATGACCGGGGTGTGCGAATGCCAGAGGTCGCCGGCACTTCCGGCGACGCCAAGCGAGCCACCCTCGATTGTGAGCTCGTTCGCGCCAGCGCCCACCTCGTCGTCGACACCTGTAGAGGTCAGGACCTCCCCCGGCGAGGGTGGGGACACCGACCCCACGGAGCCGCCGAGCCCCACGGCGACAGCCGAGGCGCCGGTCTCGGTTCCGTCATCCACCCGGATGCGGGCCACGCCCACGGGAACGGCTGAGGGATCGACGGTGGTCACCCGGGCCAGCTGCTCGACGGTGAGGGCCGCGCGATCGAGGTCGACGGCCCCATCCTCGTCGGCGGGCAGAACGAAACCCGAGCCACCGTCGCCCAGGGCCCGTAGCGCGGACACGCTCTGGTGAGCCAGGCCCGCGGTGAGGCCGAGCAGGCCGGCGACCAGCACGGACAGCAGCAGCACGACGCCCGTGATGAGCGCGAAACGGCCCCGCGCGGTGCGCAGGTCGCGGAGTGCGAAGAACATAGGGGTTTTCCTCTCATGGTGGTGTGCACCCAGCGTCGTCGCCGTCCGCGCATCCCGAATCGTCCGAGCGTGCGGTCTCGCGCACCCGAACGGCGGAGCACCGCATCCACCCTTTGATGGATGCCGGTGCCCCCGTCAGCGGCTAGCGTCGACGGGGTGACCGGCCCATCCCGCCCCGGAGAGAGCGCGGAGCTACCACCCGAGTCGGCGGGAGTGCGCGCGGTCTTCACGCAGCTGCAGGTGGCCCTGCACACCCTCGTGGCGGCGCTGCTCGCGTTCACCCTGATCAGCGCACACCGGGACACCGGCGGCGAGCTGAACCTCGTGGCGGTGGCGGCCGCGGTCGGATTCACCATGGTGTACGTGGCGGGGACCGTGTGGGAGCGCCGGCGTGGGGCCGGTCGACCCGCGAAGCTGTGGTGGCTCGCCGCGGTGCTGGTGCTGTGGTCGGTCCTGGTAGCCGGGGTTCCGGAAGCCGCCTACCTTGCGTTCCCACTGTTCTTCCTGGCCCAGTTCCTGCTCAGCGTGTGGGCCGGGGTGGCGGCGGTGGCGGTGCTCGCCGCGGTCGCGGTGGTGGCGCTGGGGATGCACGGGGGGTTCACGCCCGCCGGGGTCGTGGGACCCGTGGTGGGGGCACTCGTGGCGTTGGCCCTCGGCGCCGGCGTCCGCGCGCTCGACCGGGAGTCGCAGGCACGGCGCAAGGTGATCGCCGAGCTGGTTCGGACCCGCTCCGAGCTGGCTCGCCGGGAGCGGGAGGTGGGCCGGGAGTCCGAGCGGGCCCGACTGGCCGGAGAGATCCACGACACCGTGGCCCAGGGGCTGGCGAGCATCGGGATGCTGCTGCACGCCGTCGAGCGCGCCGATCCCTCGCATCCGGCCATCGGGCAGGTCCGCATGGCGCGGGAGGTTGCCGGTGAGAACCTCACCGAGACCCGCCGCCTCATCGCCGCGTTACGTCCTGCTCCGCTCGATGGTGTGTCGCTGGCAGGCGCTCTGGGTCGGGTGGCTGCGCGGACGCGCGCCGAGCATCCTGACGTTGAGGTGGGCGCCGACTGCTCCCTCGAACTGGAGCCCCCGGCCGAGGTCGCGGCCGTGCTCGTGCGCGTGGCGCAGGAGGCGTTGGCGAACGCGGTCACCCACGCTTCGCCGGCGCGAGTGGAAGTGACTCTGACCGGTTCACCCACCGCCGTCGCGCTCGAGGTGCGTGATGACGGCCGCGGTTTCGACGTCTCCGCACCCCGGGCCACCGCCTCGTTCGGCCTGGACGGGATGGCACGCCGCGTGTCCGGCCTGGGAGGAGAGTTCGATGTGATCTCCGAGCCCGGCGCGGGGACCACGATCCGCGCCGTGCTGCCGACCGAGGTGGGAGGCTCGGGGAGATGACGACGACAAGGGTGCGCGTGCTGATCGCCGACGACCACGCGGTGGTCCGGACAGGCCTTCGCGCGCTGTTGGCCTCCGACCCCGCGATCGAGGTGGTGGCCGACGTCGCCACCGCTGACGGCGCGGTCGAGCGGGCGCGGATCGGCGACGTGGACGTGGTTCTCATGGACCTGCGCTTCGCGGGTGACCCCTCCGCGGGGGTCAGGGCCGCTCGGCGATTGCGCGCACTCGACGGCCCGCCGCAGGTCCTGGTCCTGACCAGCCACGACACCGACGCAGACATACTCGGCGCCATCGAAGCGGGCGCCTGCGGGTACCTCCTCAAGGACGCCGGCCCCGATGAGTTGCTGGCGGCCGTCCGCGCCGCCGCGGCCGGGGAGAGCGCGCTCTCCCCCACTGTCGCGGCCACGCTGATGAGCCGACTGCGCAACCCGCGGCCGGTCCTCACCGACCGCGAGGTGGAGGTGTTGCGCGCGGTGGCGACAGGCGAGACCAACCGGCAGGTGGCCTCGTCCCTCCACGTATCGGAGGCGACGGTCAAGACGCATCTCGTGCACATCTTCGACAAACTCGGTGTGGCCTCCCGGACGGCCGCGGTGGCCAGGGCCCGAGATCTCGGGGTGGTGTAGCGGTCGGACCGTCACCTCGGCCGGGTCGCAGCCAGGATCACGTCCACCACCTTGCCCACGTCGTCCGGCCGCATCGGTCGGCCCGGCATCAGAAGTGGTGCCTCAGCAGCGTCCACCCTGAATCGACGGCAGTCGGAGAGCGAGCGCATCCGCTACTCCTGACAATGCTCGGACACCTTCTTCGAATGACGCTGATTCGACCGCGACGGCCACGGCCAACTCCCCTCCCGCAGCCGGCACGGTCCCGAACTGTCGCACGAGATAGCCGCCGCTCTCACCCGGCCCCCAACCACCTTTGAACCGGGAACCCGGGATGCGGCCGAGTCCCCAGCTCTGATCGGGAGACACCTGGCCCATCAGGTTCACCACAGGGGCGGCCGAGCCGAGGCAGGGCAAACGACTACCGAACCGCGCCTGATCGATCAGCGACCACAGGGTCTGGCCGAAGATCGAGTAGCCGACCCGGGTGCGGACCGACGGCACCTGCGAGATGTAGTCGCCTCCCTCCGTGAGGACCACACCGACGGCAGACGCCGCGGCCGTGCCCCCGCCGAGCGAGTTCCAAAGGTTCTCCGCAGCCTGGTTGTCCGAGACCGTGATGGCGGTACTCGCCCGTTCGAGCGATTGCGGATCGATCCGTGTCGCTGCGATCGCGAGCGGGACCTTGATCGTCGACCAGGCCACTCCTGTCTGCCAGGAACCCGACGATTGGACGTCGCTGCCACCGCCGACCGCCGCCACCGCGACACCCGCGGTCCCGGATGCCACTCCGATCACGGCATCCAGGTCGATCGGGACATCCCCCGGCGCCTCAGTAGCAGCCGGAGGAGCGACGGGAATCGTCTCTCTTCCGGCCTCCTGATCCTCCACGCCACCCTGAGCAGGAGGTGCGCCGGTGACCGTGGAAACGAATTCGGTGACCACGACCGTTTGCTGCGGCGTGCCGGTGATGCTCGGGACAGAGCAGCCGGTCAAGGCCAGCACGATCGCACACGCCCCCGTGATCACCGTCCGCCTCGCGAACAACCGCGCCATCAGTAGATGTAGACGACGGCGTTGTTGCCTCCGGTGCATGTCACGACCGAGCCACCGGAACACGACATGGTGTAGTTCCTGCCGGTGACCGGACTGTAGGCGGCAATGACCATGGACCCGCCGTTGCCCCCGGAGGACAGGTACTTCGACCGTACTGATCCGGCGAACTCGCAGGAGGTCACAGAGGATCCGACCGCGGCCCTCGAGAACGAACCGCCTCCTGAGTACACGCATTCGTACGCACCGGCCGGCGCGGACGCAGCGGGCGCAACGGGGGCGGGTTGCGCGGGCTGCACCGTGGGTTGCGCCGGAGCCTCTTGCGCCGGAGCAGGAATCGAGACGGTCGAGGTGACGGACGCCGCCTCATGGCCGGCGAGCCGGGGCGCGATGGCAAACGCCCCCACTCCGATCACCCCGAGCAGGAGCATCGCCATCACCGTCAACACCACGATCAGGACCGGAGATACTCCCTGCTTCGGAGGAGGACCGCCGTACCCGTAGCCGGACTGCTGATGAACAGGTCGAAAATCTGTGGTGTCCAGACCGTTCCATTCGGAGGGGTTTTGGTTCATCTCGCGTGTCCCTGCTACCTGTTGGTCTCTGCACGATGGCGAAGAGTTCTCCTAGATTAAAGAGAGCTTACTCTCGCCGAGGTGAAGTTTCCAGCACGGGCGGCAAACGCCTCTACTCTGGGGACATGACAAAGCTGTGGTGGGTTCTGGGAGCACTGGCCGCAGTACTCGTCGTGGTCATCGCGGCGCCCTACCTCTACAAAGCCGTACGTGGGGGCGACGACGCGCCGGCCGCGACCGTCTCCACCGACGGAGCCGAGGCGGCGATCGGAGACCTCGACGGCACGTGGGTTGTCGTCCCGGGTTCCGAACCCAACGAGACGGCCGCCGGCTACACGGTGGACGAGATCCTGCGCGGGGAGCCGGTGACCGTTGTCGGAAGCACCAGCCAGGTCACCGGTGAGGCGAGCATCTCCGAGAGCATCCTCGAGTCCGCCGAGTTCGAGGTGCGCATCGAGGGCATCGCCACCGACATCGAGCAACGCGACAACCGTGCCCGCTCCCCCGAGATCCTCGACGCCCAGGCTCATCCATCAGCAATGCTCGCCGTGGCGGAACCGGTCGAACTGGCGTCGACACCATCGGATGGGACCACGACGACGATCCCGATGGAGGTGGATCTGACGATCAAGGGCACGACCGTGCGTAGGACCGTCGACGTCACGGTCCTGCGGTCGGGCGAAGAGCTGATCGCCTCGGGCGCCGTACCCGTGACGTGGACCGAGGTCGGCGTGGAGCCGCCGAGCCTCGGCTTCGTCACCGTCGATCCGACCGGGACCATCGACTTCCTGGTGAACCTGGCCCGGCAGTAGCCGGCCTGCTGACCGGAATTCCGACCCCGTCGCGAGAGCGAACACCGCAATGGACGCGACCGAGGCGACCTAGCGGTGCCCATTCGCTATCGGCACCGAGTGTTCAGCTCGTCGCCACACACAGGACAGTGCCGCGGCACCCGACTCTCCTACGGTCACTTGGTCAGTCACTCAGGTTCTGCCCAGGAAAGGCCCCCGATGCGCTTACGAACGATCAGCTCAGGCGTCCTCACGGTCGCCCTCGCCGCCGGCGCGGCGATCGGCATCCCCGCCGTCGCACCCGCTGCGCCCGCCACCGACGTCGTGATCAACGAGGTCGAGTCCAACGGCGATCCCGTTGGCGACTGGGTGGAGCTGGCCAACCTCAACACCGAGCAGGACGTGGACATCTCGGGATGGACGCTGATCGACGACGACCCGACTCACGATCCGATCGTCATCCCCGACGGGACCACCATCGAGTCCGGCGGTTACTGGTCCGTCTACACGGACGTGGACCCGGACTACTTCGGGCTCGGCGGCAACGACTCGGTGATCCTCCGGGACGCGAGCGGTGAGATCGTCGACTCCACCACCTGGTCGGGTCACTCACCCACCACCTGGGGCCGGATCCCCGACATGACCGGCGATTTCGCCGTGACCGGTGAACCCACCCGCAACGCGCGGAATGTCGCGGCGGTCGAGGAGGACCCGGTCGTGACGTCGCCGTGGCCCTTCGACCCGCTGACGATCACCCCCGTCCCGCTCGGCGGCGACTTCGCCGAGGACGACGACATGTCGGGTGTCGACATCGCGGCCGACGGCACCGCCTATGTGGTAAACAACGGCACCGGCACCCTCTACGTGCTGGACTACGACCAGGCCGCCGGCGCCTACTCGATCGCCCGGACCTTCGTCCTTAAGTACACCGACGGCACGGGCCTGCCCGACTCCGAGGGCGTCACCGTGGGACCGGACGGCGCGATCTACGTGGCCACCGAGCGCAACAACGACGCCGGCAGCATCAGTCGCCCGTCCATCCTGCGCTTCGTCCTGCCCACCGACCGCGACTCGGGAACGCTCGACGCCACCGACGAGTACTCGCTTGCCGCACTCACCGGGCAGATCGGCGCGAACGCCGGGCTCGAGGCGATCGAGTACCTCCCCGAGGCGTTCGGCGGCGCCTTCGCCGTGGGCGTCGAGGCCAGCGGGAAGGTCCACTTTGTCCAGCTGGGTGCCGGTGGTGCGGTGACCGAGGTCCAGGAGTACACCTCGCCGTTCCAGGGCGTGATGGCTCTCGACTACGACGAGACGACCGGCGTCCTCCGGGTGCTGTGCGACGAGGTGTGCGACGGACGCTCGCTCGAGATGACCTTCAACGGGACCGAGTTCGTCACCGACGGCACGCTCTACGCCCGGCCCGCCGGCATGCCCAATCTCGCCAACGAGGGCTTCGCCTCCCACCGCGAGACCGTCGAGTGCACCCTGGGTGGCGCCACCGGCACCGCCGAGCGGGTCCGCTTCCTGTGGGCCGACGACGCCGCCACCGACGGGGCCGGTCTGCGGACGGCCGTCGGGTCAGCCGGAGAATGCATGGTGGACGAGGAGACACCGGGGATCGGCTCTCTTGAGGGCGACCTGCTCCCCGCGCTGGGCTCGCTCGCGCTGGTCGGCGTGATCGGCGCCGGCGCGTTTGCCGTGAACACCGGGCTCGTCCCGCTGCCGCAGTCCTGATTCTGCGAGAGCACAGCAGACACGCACTGAGGGGGCTCGGTCGCAGCGCGACCGGGCCCCCGCCTGCCCCAGGTGTCCCTGTGGCCACCGCGGGGACTTAAGACCTGAGCCGGGAATACTCAACTACAACGGTGAGTTGAACCGTGTGCGATCCCGGAGACGCCGGGCGCACCCCGACCAGTCCTGAAGGAGACCATCATGGCCACCAGTAACCGTTTCGATCCGTTCCGTGAGCTCGATCGCCTCCTGGGCGAGGGTCTGCGCAGCGCGACCGCCTCCACCGCCCTTCCGATGGACCTTTACAAGGAGGGCGATCGCTTCATCGGCCTCATCGATATGCCGGGTGTCGATCCCTCGACCATTGACATCGACGTGGAGGACCGCACCCTCACCGTCCGAGCCGAGCGACGCGCGCCCGCCAACGGGGACGCCCAGTGGCTCATGCACGAGCGCCAGTCGGGCACCTTCGCCCGGCAGCTCGCCATGGGCAAGGGTCTGGCCACCGACAAGATCGAGGCCGACTACAGCGACGGCGTCCTGCGCCTGGTGATCCCCGTGGCCGAGGAGGCCCAACCGCGCAAGATCGCCGTTTCCCACGGCAACCAGAAGGCCGAGCAGGCCGAGATCGTCGAAGGTTCTGCCGACCTGGGGAGTTGACCGCGGTTCTCGTGTCTGCCTGACCACCGCCCCGGCCTCGCACGAGGTCGGGGCGGTGGTGTTCGGTCGCCTCGTGGACGCACTCCGTCGCCCGACCGCCCGGCGACGCGGCACCTCACCCTGTACCGGGCGCCCCCACC
>JBKBRA010000032.1:0-38878 GCA_046292305.1 Dietzia sp.
AGGAGCGCCAATGGAATTCGGACTCACCCTGTTCACCAGCGATCGGGGGATCCGGCCGACCACGGCCGCCGTGGCCGCGGAGAACGCCGGGTTCTCGGCGTTCTACGTACCCGAGCACACCCACATCCCGATCCGGCGCGAGGCCGCGCACCCGGGCACCGGCGGTGCCGAGCTTCCTGACGAGCGCTACAGCCGCACTCTCGACCCCTGGGTCGCGCTCGCCGCGGTGTCCTCGGTCACCTCGACGATCCGCCTCGGTACGGCCGTCGCGATCCCGGTCGAGAGCGACCCGATCACCCTGGCCAAGACCATCGCCTCGGTCGACCACCTCTCGGACGGCCGGACCGTGCTCGGGGTGGGTTATGGCTGGAACCTCGACGAGATGGCGGACCACAACGTGCCGCCGAAGCTGCGCCGCACCATGCTGCGCGAATACCTCGAGGCCATGCGGGAACTCTGGGGCCGGGACGAGGCGGAGTACCACGGGAAGTTCGTGGACTTCGGTCCCAGTTGGGCCTGGCCCAAGACCGTCCAGAAGGGCGGACCCCGCACGCTCGTGGGGGCCGCGGGAAACGAGAAGAACTTCAAGTGGATCTGCCGGAGCGCCGACGGCTGGATGACCACCCCGATCTCCCAGGACATCGCGGGCAGCGTGCGGCAACTGCGGGAACTGTGGGCGGAGGCCGGTCGCGAGGGGGAACCGTACATCGTGGTGCTCGACGGCAAGCCGGTCCCCGAGAAGATCGAGATGTACCGCGAGCTGGGAGTGCACGAGCTCGTCTACGGAACCCCGGACAAGTCCGAGGAGGAGGTGCTGGCCTACATCGATCGACTGGCCGGCAAACTCGGGTTGACCGTCGGCACTCGAACAACCAGAGCCTGAGCCGATGACCCTCGCGGAGGGCCCCCTGCGCCGGTACCGTCGGCGGTATGAGCTCCGCCACCGCCTCTGACTTCCCCGTCGTCGTCATCACCGGAGCCGGGGGCGGCCTCGGGGCCGCCACGGCCGCGGTCTACTCGGACCGCGGCTGGCACGTCGTCGCCGCCGACCTCACCGCGCCCCCCGGCGGCCCTGGGATCACGCCCGTGGCGGTCGACGTCACCGACCCCGTGTCGCTCGGGGCGCTCGCGGACCGGGTCCGCACCGACCACGGCCGTCTGGACGCGGTGATCACCTTCGCCGGGGTCCTGGGGATCGGGCCGCTCGCCGAGACCGACCCCGAGCGGGTCCAGCAGGTACTGGACGTCAACATCATGGGGACAGTCCGGACGGTGCACGCGGTGTTCGACCTCCTCCGCGCGAGCGGCGGACGGGTAGTTCTCATCAGCTCGGAGACCGGCCCCCAGCACGGGATGCCGATGAACGGCGCGTACGCCATGAGCAAGCACGCGATCGAGGCGTACGGGGACTCCCTGCGGCGCGAGCTCATGTTCCTCGGCCTCGACGTGGTGCTCGTCCAACCGGGCCCGTTCCGCACGGGGATGACGGCGTCGATCCGGCGGCGCTTCCAGGAGTCCACGCTCCCGGGCTCGCCGTTCGCGGCCATGGCCGCGGTGATGGGGGACATGGCGGCGGGGGAGGACGGCAAGGCGGCCGACCCCCGGGTCCTGGCGGAGGCCGTGTGGACCGCCGGCACGACCGCCCGGCCCCGCCGCCGGTACGCCGTGAAGTGGGACCTCGGCCGCAGGCTCCTCGACCACCTTCCGGTCCCGGTGGTGGACAAGGCGCTCAAGCTGGCACTGGGCGGCAGGATCGACGCCAAGAAACTCGAACTGCGGCGCGAGGCGGCCGATACCCTCAGCGCCACCGACGCGGAGGTGCGACCGTGAGCAACCTCGACACCAGCCCCGAGGAGATCGGGTGCGAGGCGGGCGGCGCGCCGGGCGGGCCCGAACCCGGGGGCGCCGCGGTGGAGATCATCACCTCGCGTGACGTCCCACTCGGCGGGCCGCGTGCGATGACGGTCAAGCGGACGCTCCCGCAGCGTCAGCGCTCGCTGATCGGTGCCTGGTGCTTCGTCGACCACTACGGCCCCGACGACGTCTCGGCCACCGGCGGGATGGACGTGCCCTCCCATCCGCACACCGGACTGCAGACGGTCAGCTGGCTCTTCGAGGGCAACGTGACCCACCACGACTCGGGTGACAACCACGCGGTCGTCCGGCCCGGCGAGGTCAACCTCATGACCTCCGGAGCAGGCATCTGCCACACCGAGGTCTCGACCCAGGACACCGACATGCTGCACGGGGTGCAGCTGTGGACGGTGCTCCCCGAGAGTGACCGCGAGAGCAGCGGCCGCCGGTTCGAGCACTTCGTGCCCGAGGCGGTGGAGTTCGAGGGCGGATCGGCTCTGGTGTTCATCGGGTCGCTGCTGGGCTCGTCGTCGTCCGTCACGACCTTCACCCCCCTCCTCGGCGCGGAACTCCTTCTGGACCCCGGCGCCCGGCTCACCGTCGACGTGGACCCGGAGTTCGAACACGGGCTCCTGGTGGACGCCGGCGACATCACGCTCGAGGGCGTGACCGTCGAGCCCACCCAGATGGGCTACACGGGTGTCGGCGAGGCCTCCCTGACGATCGGCAACACCGGATCCACCCCGGCGCGGATGATCCTGATCGGCGGCGTCCCGTTCGGCGAGGAGATCGTGATGTGGTGGAACTTCATCGGCCGCACCCACGACGAGATCGTGCGCTACCGGCAGGAGTGGGAGGCCGGGTCGGACCGCTTCGGCCGGGTCGACGGCTACATCGGGCGGAACCCGGACGGGCTCACCCGCCTCCCCGCGCCCACCCTGCCCGGCAGCGTGCTCACGCCGAGGGCGAACCCGGCCGCGCGGGCACAGACCGGGTGACACAGACCGGCTGACAGGGCACAGACAGAACGAGGGGAAGAGGCAGATGACCGAGTACACCGACGAGACCGGCGCCACCGTCACAGTCCATCGCGATCCGGCCCGGCTGCGCGACGGGAACGCCTGACATGGGGGTCCCGAAGCTGGACCGCGCCCAGCGTGAGGTCTACAAGCGGCTCGTCCGGACCGCGGTCGCCTCCCGGGAGGCGTCCACCGAGGCCGGGCTGGAGGAGTCGCTGCTCGAGTTGGTCAACATCCGGGTCTCCCAGCTCAACGGCTGTGCGGCCTGCCTGGCCACGCATGTGCCGGCCGCACGGAAGGCCGGGGTGTCACAGGACCGACTGGACCTGCTCCCGGCGTGGCGGGACATCGACGCGTTCGGCGACACCGAGCGGTCCGCTCTGCGACTGGCCGAGACGCTCACGCGCCTGGACAGTGTCGACGAGCGAGAGGCGGCCACCGCCGCGGCCGCCGAGCACTTCGACGAGGACCAACTCTCCGCGTTGGAGTGGTCGATCGTGCTGATCAACGCGTTCAACCGCGTCTCCATCGCCAGTGACCACGAGGTGCGGTTCGAGGACTGATCGGCGACCGGAACGCACGACCTCCGCTCGGGCCGGGAGCGCGTGAGGTGCCCGGAGGACTACCGTGGGCGCTGTGAGCGAGAAGCCGGACGTCCAGACCCTCGGCGAACTGCGCGCCGCGGGGTACAGCAGCCGTACCCTGCGCGTGGAGATGCGCGACAACCTCCTCGCGGAGCTGGCCGCGGGCCGCGATCCATGGCCCGGGATGCACGGCTTCGACTCGACGGTCATCCCGCAGCTCGAGCGGGCGATCATCGCCGGCCACGACATCGTCCTGCTGGGTGAGCGCGGGCAGGGCAAGACCCGCCTGCTGCGCACCCTGGTGGGCCTGCTCGACGAGTGGTCGCCCGTCGTGGCGGGGTCCGAGCTGGGGGAGGACCCGCTCGCGCCGATCACCACCGCGACGCGGGAACGGATCGCCCGCGAGGGGGACGCCCTGCAGATCGCCTGGCGGCACCGGTCCGAACGCTACGTCGAGAAACTCTCGACCCCGGACACCTCCGTGGCGGACATGATCGGCGACGTCGACCCGATGCGGGTGGCGGAGGGACGGCGCCTCGGCGACCCGGAGACGATCCACTACGGGCTGGTGCCCCGCGCCAACCGGGGCATCGTGGCGCTCAACGAACTCCCTGACCTGGCAGAGCGAATCCAGGTGGCCCTGCTCAACGTCATGGAGGAACGCGACGTTCAGATCAGAGGCTATGTGCTGCGGCTGCCCCTCGACGTGCTGGTGGTGGCCTCGGCCAACCCGGAGGACTACACCAACCGCGGCCGCATCATCACCCCCCTCAAGGATCGTTTCGGCGCCGAGATCCGCACGCACTACCCGTTGGACCTGTCCGACGAGATCGAGGTCGTGCGCCAGGAGGCCGAGCTCACCGCGGAGGTGCCGGACGCCCTGATGGAGCTGCTCGCCCGGTTCACGCGCGAACTCCGTACCTCGGATTCGGTCAACCAGGCGTCGGGAGTGTCCGCGCGCTTCGCGATCGCCGGGGCCGAGACCGTCGCCGCCGCGGCCAGGCGGCGCGCCGCCGTCCGGGGGACCGACGACCCGGGTGAGGCGGTGGCCCGTCTGGTCGACGTGGACGCCGCCGTCGACGTCCTGCGCGGGAAGATCGAGTTCGAGCCGGGCGAGGAGGGGCGCGAGCCGGAGATCCTGCGCTACCTGCTGCGCAGCGCCACCGTCGACGTGGTGCGAGACCTGTTCCGCGGGCTCGACCTGGCGCCCCTGGTCGAGGCGTTCGACGGCTCGGTGACACTGACGACCGGTGCCAGCGTCACCGCCGCGGAATTCCTCGAGGCGTTGCCCGAGCTCTCCGACCCGGGGCTGTACGACCAGATCTCCGAACGCCTCGGCGCCACCACCGTGGGTCAGCGGGCCGGGGCCATCGAGTTGGCGTTGGAGGGGTTGTTCCTCTCACGGCGCCTGTCCAAGGAAACAGGGGACGGCGCCGCCGTCTACGGCTGAGGTCCCGGAGCTGAGGTCCCGGAGCTGAGATCCCACAGCTGCGGTGCCGAGGGCCCCGGACGGACGGCCAGATCAGGAGGTCCACGATGTCGCGACGAGAACCCCGGGCCCGGTACGGGCGCTATGCCGGCGGTCCGGATCCGCTCGCACCCCCACTCGACCTGTCCGAGGCACTGGACGCCGTATCCGACGGGGTGATGTCCGGGTATTCGCCCGAGCGGTCGATGCGCGAGTTCCTGCGCCGTGGCGGTCGTGACCAGACCGGACTGGACGACCTCGCGGGCAGGGTGCAGCGTCGCCGCCGGGAGCTGCTCGAGCGGAACCACCTCGGCGGCACCCTCGGGGAGGTGGCCGCGCTCCTGGAGGAGGCGTTGCTGGCCGAACGCGGTCAGCTCGCCCGGGACACGCAGATGGATCCGATGGACCGCACCCTGCGGGAGATGACGATCGAGAACCTGCCCGAGTCCCCGGCCGCCGCCGTCGGGGAGTTGGCCGACTACGACTGGGCCTCCACCGACGCTCGGCAGGCGTACCGCCGGATCCAGGATCTGCTCGGGGCGGAGGCGCTCGACGCCCGTTTCGCCGGGATGAAGCAGGCCCTGGAGAACGCGACCGACGCCGACCGCGCAGCGGTGTCCGAGATGCTCGCCGACCTCACCGAGCTGCTGGACAAGCACTCCCGCGGGCAGGACACCCCCGAGGACTTCGAGCGGTTCATGGACAAGCACTCCGACTCCTTCCCAGAGCAACCGGCCGACATCGACGAGCTCATCGATGTGCTGGCCCGGCGCGCGGCGGCCGCCCAACGCATGATGCGGTCGATGACCGCGGAGCAGCGGGAGGAGCTCATGGCGCTCTCCCAGCAGGCGTTCGGTTCGCCGGAGCTCATGGAGCAGCTCGGGCGGCTCGACGGTCTGCTCCAGTCCCTCCGGCCCGGCGAGGACTGGGAGGGCTCCGCGGACTTCGAGGGCGAGCAGGGTCTGGGTCTGTCGGAGGGCGCGGCGGCGATGGCCGAGCTCGGTGACCTGGACCGTCTCGCCGAGCAGCTGGCGCGGGGCAGCGAGGGCTCACCGCTGTCCGAGCTGGACCTCGAGGCCGTGGCCCGTCACCTCGGAGGCGAGGCCGCCGTGTCCCTGCGGACCCTGGCCCGGCTCGAGCAGTCGATGCGCGACTCCGGGTACCTGAGCAGGCGCCCCGACGGCGACCTGCGGCTGTCCCCGGCGGCTCTGCGCAAGCTCGGCGGTTCCCTCCTGCGGGACGCGGCGCGTCGGCTCTCGGGCCGCGCCGGCGCCCGCGAGACGCGGATGGCCGGAGCGGCCGGCGAGCAGACGGGATCGAGTCGCGGGTGGCAGTTCGGGGACGTCGAGTCGTGGGATGTGCCGCGGACCGTCACCAACGCCGTCTCCCGGGTCGCGGCCGAGGGGGGTGACCCGGGCGACGGGATCCGCCTGCTCCCGGACGACATCGAGGTCAGGGAGACCGAGGCGCGGACCCAGGCCGCCGTGGCGTTGCTCGTCGACACGTCGTTCTCCATGGCGATGGAGGGCCGCTGGGTCCCCATGAAACGTACAGCGCTCGCTCTGAACCACCTGGTCAGCACCCGGTTCCGGCAGGACACGCTCCAGCTCATCTCGTTCGGCCGCTTCGCGCAGACACGGACGGTGGAGGAACTTCTCTCCCTCGACGCGGAGTACGAGATGGGGACGAACCTGCACCACGCGCTGCTGCTGGCCGGCCGGTTCTTCCGGAAGCACCCGTCGATGCAGCCGGTGCTGCTCATCGTCACCGACGGCGAGCCGACCGCTCACCTGCTGGGCAGCGGGGATCCGTGGTTCGGCTACCCGCCCGCGCCGGAGACCATCCGCACGACCGTCGACGAGCTGGACCGGGTCGCGCGATCCGGAGCGCGGACCACGTTCTTCCGGCTCGGCGACGACCCGGGGCTCGGGCGCTTCCTCGACGCGCTGGCCCGCCGGGTCGGCGGCACGGTGGTCGCGCCGGACGTCGACGACCTCGGCGCGGCCGTGGTCGGGAGGTTCCTGCACACGCGCCGCGGCCGCCCGGGCTCGGGTGACGTGTGGAGCGCGGGCGGCCGCTGGGCGGGGTGAGGAGGCGCGGGCCTCACGGCATGGGCGCGCCGACCTCGCCGGAGTCGCGACGCAGGACGCGCAGCGAGTCCACGGCGCGGACCTCGGTGAACTGCCCCGACTCGAGGGCGCGGCAGTAGATCTCGTACGGCGGGCGGCCGCCGTCCTCGGGGTTCGGGAACACGTCGTGGATCAACAACGCACCGCCGACCGCGACCCACGGTGCCCAGCCCTCGTAGTCGGCCTGCGCCGCCTCGGAGGAGTGGCCGCCGTCGATGAACACGAACGAGGCGGCCTTGCCCCAGACGCGGGCCACCTGGCGCGAGGTGCCCACGGCGGCCGTCACCACGTCGTCGAGCCCCGCGTCCCACATCGTGTGCCGGAACGCCACGAGGGTCTCCAGACGGCCCGTGTGGGGGTCCACCAGGGTGGTGTCGTGGTACTCCCACCCCGGCTGGTGCTCCTCGGACCCACGGTGGTGGTCGACGGTGACGATGCTGCCGCCGGTCACGCGCGCGGCCGCGCCCAGGAACACGGTGGACCGGCCGCAGTAGGTGCCGATCTCGACCCCCACGCCGTCGCCCAGGTAGTCACAGGCGATCTCGTAGAGGGTGCGGCCCTCGTCCAGCGGCATGAAGCCGGGGGCGGCGAGCGCCACGTCGAGCAGCGCCTGGTCGATCTCGGGAGCGGTCATGTCATAAACCTATCGCCCGTGACTCTGCTCTCGGCCCCCGCCCTCAGCCCGCTCCTCCGGTCTCTGCCGCGGCCCGCCGGGCGGCCTTGCGGGCGCGCGCCACGTGGGGGCCCACCACGTTGCCGAGCTTGGTGCCGTTGGGCCAGCCGGCGTAATAGCAGAGGAACAGCACGATCTCCTCCAGTTCCTCCGGGGTGAGCTCGTCGTTGCCCAGCGCGGCACCCACCTGGATGTCGGCGATGTCGGTGTTGCCCTGCGCGGTGAGCGCGCCCAGGAGAAGCAGGCGACGGTCGCGGTGGCTCAGGCCCGGTCGGGACCACACGCGTCCGAACAGGTGGTCTGCGGTCTCGGCGAAGTAGTCGCCCGGGCCGTCGGTCATCTCGAAACCGTAGACCTCGGTCATCATGGCCAACCCGCGCTCGCGCTCCGGGGTCATGTCGGATTCGGTCGTGTCGCTCATCGTGCTCCCTCGTCGTCGTCGTTGTGGTCCCCCGCGGCACGAGCGATCTCACCGGGTCCCACGCCGAAGCCGGCGCCCAGGTCCCGCAACGCGACGGTGCCCAGCGGCAGATCCACGTCGAGCCGATCGCCCAGCGCCAACGCCAGGGACAGGTCCTTCTCGCCCAGGCCGCGGACGTGGGTGAACACGCCGTGCCAGAAGTCGTCCTCGGCGATCGGCGCGGTGGTCCCGCGCAGCATGACGGCCCCCGCACCTCCGGTGATCGCGTCGGTGTGCCGGACCACGCGGCCCAGCTTGACGATGTCGATGCCCGCCGCCTCCGCCAGGCGCGAGGCCTCGGCGGTGGCGGTGAAGGAGATGAAGTGCAGCAGGTTGCGTGCGAGCTTCATCCGGGTGCCCGCGCCCACCTCGCCGGCGTGGACCGGCATGCCGGCCCACAGTGCGAAGGCCGGTTTGCAGGCCTCGTAGACCTCGCGGGGTCCGCCCACCATCACGGCGAGCTCGCCCTGCTCGGCACCCTGCGCGCCCCCCGAGACCGGGGCGTCCACCAGGTGGATCCCGTGGGCGGCACACGACCCGGCCAGCTCTACGGCCGTGGAGTCGGAGATGGTGGAGTGGACCGCGATCACCGTCCCGGGCGCGGCCGTGCGCAGGATGCCCTCGGGCCCGTCGACGACGTCCCGGACCTGGGCGTCGTCGAGCACCGTCACCGAGACCAGTCGTGCGGTCCGCGCCACCTCGGCCGGTGTCGCGGCGGCGGTGGCCCCCTCGGAGACGAACGGCTCGGTGGCCTCGGGACGGACGTCGCAGACGACCAGCCCGCCGGGCCAGGACAGCAGCTGCCGGGCGATGGGCGCCCCCATGTTCCCCAGCCCGATGAACCCGACGGGGGCGGGGGAGTCCTCCGGCGCGCCGGCGCCGATCCGTGCGGTGGCGTCGGCGCTCATGACCGGATGATCTGTCCGCCGTCGACGTTGAAGATCTGCCCGGTGATCCATGAGGCCTCGTCCGAGAGCAGGAACAGCAACATGCCCACCAGGTCCTGCGGCTGGCCCATGCGCTTGAGGGGCAGGTTGTCGACCATCGCTTTGACCATGGACTGCGGGGTGGTGGTGCGGTTGGCCTCGGTGTCGATCGGGCCGGGAGCGATGGCGTTGACCCGGATGTTCGACCCGCCCAGCTCGGTGGCGAGCTGCTGGGTCAGGCCGTTGACGCCGACCTTGGCGAGGCCGTAGAAGCCGGAGTAGAGCCACGCGGCGGTGGAGGACTGGTTGACGATCGCTCCGCCGCCGGCCGCGGCCATCTTCTCCCAGCAGGCGCGCACCATGAGGAGCTGGCCGTTCATGTTGACCTGCATGAACTTCTGGTAGTAGTCCCACGGCACCGTGATGAGGAAGTCGAGCTTCATCCCGCCGAAGATCGCCGCGTTGTTGACCAGCATGTCCAGCTGTCCGTACTTCTCGACGGTCGCCTCGGCGCAGGCGGTGGCCGAATCCGGGTCGGAGACGTCGGTGTGCTGGAAGAACGCCTCGCCACCGGCGGCGACGATGTCCGCGGCCACCCGCTCGCCCTCGGTGTCCGACACGTCGGCCACCACGACCTTGGCGCCCTCCGCGGCGAGCGCCTTGGCGTACTCCTCGCCGATGCCGCCGGCCGCGCCGGTCACGATCACGGTCTTGCCGTCAAAACGTCCCATGTCTGTGTGTCTGCTCTCTTGAGTGGTGGGGTGGATCTGGTGGGTCAGGTGGGTCAGGCCGGGGTGGCCACGGACTTGGTCTCGAGGTACTCCTCGAAGCCCTGGCGGCCCATCTCACGGCCGATTCCCGATTGCTTGTAGCCGCCGAAGGGGACGTCGGCGCCGTACCAGACGCCGCCGTTCACCCCGAGCGTTCCGGTGCGGATGCCCGCCACGACCTTCTCGACGCGGTCGAGGTCGCTGCCCCAGACCGCGCCGGAGAGGCCGTAGGGGGAGTCGTTGGCGATCCGGACGGCGTCGTCGTCGCCGTCGTGCGGGATGACGACGAGGACGGGGCCGAAGATCTCCTCCTGTGCCACCCGCGCCGAGTTGTCGAGTCCGGAGATCAGGGTGGGCTCGACCCAGTACCCCGTGGCCTTGTCCTCCCCGGAGGGGCGACCGCCACCGATCTCGATGGTGCCGCCCTCCTCCACGGCCAACGCGATGTAGCCCTCGACCCGCTCGCGCTGCAGCTCGGAGATCAGCGGACCGCACAGGGTGCCGGGGTCGGTCGGGTCGCCCGGCGCGAACGCGGCCATCGCGCCCTTGGCGGCTTCGACGGCCTCGTCGTACTTCTCGCGCGGCACCACCAGTCGCGTGGTGAGGGCGCAACCCTGGCCGGCGTGGGTGCAGGCGTTGAGGGCGGTCATGAAGCACGCGGCGTTGAGGTCGGCGTCGTCGAGCACCACGGCGGCGGACTTGCCGCCGAGCTCGAGGAAGACCTTCTTGAGGGTCTCCGCCGCGGCCACCATGATCTTCTTGCCGGTGGCGGTGGAGCCGGTGAACGAGACGAGGTCCACTCGCGGGTCGGTGGTCAGCTGGGCGCCGACACCGTGGTCCGAGGACGACACCACGTTGAGCACGCCCGCGGGGATGTCGGTCTCCTCGGCGGCGATCCGGGCCACGGCCGCGGCGATCAGCGGGGTGTCCGGTGCGGGCTTGAGCACCACGGTGCAGCCGGCGGCCAGCGCGGGACCGATCTTGGCCAGGTTGATCTGGTTGGGGAAGTTCCACGGGGTGATGGCACCGACCACGCCGATCGCCTCCCGGCGCGCCGAGCGGTGGGAGCGGATCCCCATGACCTCGGACTCGCCCAGTTCCTCGACCCACTCGTACGCGTCGACCAGGTCGGCCAGCCAGCCCAGGTCGTCCACGGGGCCTTCGAGCTGCGGACCGGTGGTGAACATGTGGGGGGCGCCCACCTCGGCGATGGTCAGCGCGCGGAGTTCCTCCGTATGGGACTGCAGGGCGTCCCGGAGTTGCCGCAGGCACGACGCGCGGAAGGCGTGATCGGTGGACCACGTGGTGGTGTCGAACGCGGTCCGGGCGGCCGCGATGGCGGCGTCCATGTCCTCGCGGCCGGCGTCGGAGGCGCGGCCGATCAGTTCCTCGGTGGCGGGGTTGAGGACGTCGAACGTGCCTCCACCGGTGGCCGGGCGCAGCTCGCCGCCGATGAGGAGCGGGGCGTCGTATGTGGTGCTCGTCGTCACTGGGAGCCTTCCGTCGGGGTTCGTGGTCGCCAGAGTGGGTGGACAACTGTCTAGACGATAGTCCGGCGAGTGGTGTACTGTCCAGACACATGTCCAGTGACGTTCGTTTCGAATCGACGCGGAGGCGGCTCAACGGCCAACAGGCCGAGACCGTCGACCGCCTCACCAGCGCTGCCGTCGAGGTGTTGCGCGAGAAGGGGCCGGGCGGCCTCGCGGTCCGGGCGGTGGCCTCCAGAGCCGGCGTCGCCCCGGCCACCGCCTACACCTACTTTTCCTCCAAGGGCCACCTCATCGCCGAGGTGTTCTGGCGGCGCCTCCGTGACCACGTCACCGAGGGCGCCGGGAACGGCACCACGGTGGACAGGGTGGTGGCTGTCCTGCGCGACGTCGCGCTGCTGCTCGCGGACGAACCCGAACTCTCCTCGGCGGTCACCGCCGCCCTGCTGGGCGACGACCCCGAGGTCTCCCACCTGAGGATCCGGATCGGTGCCGACATCCGTCGCCGTCTGATGACCGCGCTGGGGGACGAGAGCGACGACGAGGTGGTCGACGCACTGGAGATGGTCTACGCCGGCGCGCTCGTCCGAGCAGGCATGGGCTACGGCTCCTACTCCGACATGGCGGACGCCATCGAATCCGCCGCCCGACTCATCCTGAGGTGACCTGAGACATGACCACCGCGACTCCCGCCCCGCTCGTGTTCAGCCCGTACGACTACGCCGTGCACGAGGACCCGTATCCGTTCTACGCACGCCTGCGCGCCGAGGCGCCCGTCTACCACAACCCGGATCTCGACTTCTGGGCGCTGAGCAAGCACGCCGACGTCCGCGAGGCCTTCCGCGCGCCGGACGTCTTCTCCAACTCGATGGGCGTCTCCCTGGACCCGGCGGCGTACGGGCCGCACGCCTACAAGACGATGTCCTTCCTCGCGATGGACGACCCGCGGCACGCCCGCCTGCGCAAACTCGTGAGCAAGGGCTTCACCTCCCGGCGCGTCGACGCCCTCTCCGAGGGCATCGAGCGGATCTCCCGGCAGTACTGGGACGAGTGCCTGGACAGGTCTCGTGACGGAGGCGAGTTCGACTTCGTCGAGGACTACGCCGGCAAGCTGCCGATGGACGTCATCTCCGACCTCATGGGGGTGCCGGAGTCCGACCGGGACGAGCTCCGCCGGCTGGCGGACCTCGTCATGCACCGTGAGGAGGGCGGTCAGGACGTGCCCGAGGACTCCATGGTCGCCGCCTTCGACCTCATCGCCTACTACCAGGGCATGGTCGCCGAGCGGCGCAAGCAGCGGACCGAGGACCTCACCTCGGCGCTCATCGACGCCGAGATCGACGGGGAGAAGCTGGACGAGGACGAGATCCTCTCCTTCCTCTTCCTCATGGTGGTGGCGGGCAACGAGACCACCACCAAGCTGCTCGCAAACGCGATGTTCTGGGGACACCACTTCCCCGAGCAGTCGCAACTGGCCATCGACGACGCGGAGCGGGTGACCGACTGGGTCGAGGAGACCCTGCGCTACGACACCTCCAGCCAGTTGGTCCTGCGCACGACGACGCAGGAGGTCACGGTCCGCGACATCACCATCCCGGCCGACCAGAAGGTGCTGCTCCTCATCGGCGCGGCCAACCGCGACGAGGAGGTGTTCGAGGACGCCGGCGCGTTCCGACTGGGACGCGACACCTCCGCGAGCCTGAGCTTCGGGCAGGGGCCGCACTTCTGCCTGGGTGCCCACCTCGCGCGACTCGAGGGCCGCATCGCGCTCGATCAGATCTCCCGGTCCATCACGGGCTACGAGATCCTGCCCGGCGCCGAGCGCGTGCACTCCTCCAACGTGCGTGGCTTCGCGCGTCTGCCCATGCGGGTCGAGGTCCGACGCTGATGAGCCTCAGATTCCCGACGCAGCTGGGCGTCGCCGAACGTCCGGCACTCGTCACGGGCGCCTCCTCCGGGATCGGACGGGCCTCCGCGGAGGCGCTGGCCGCGCTCGGACACCCCGTCGTCGTGGGAGCCCGTCGGGCCGACCGCCTCGACGACCTGGTCGACCGGATCCGTGAGGCCGGGGGGCAGGCCACCGTACGACCGGTCGACGTGACCAGCGCGGAGTCGGTCGCCGAGTTCGTCGCCGCGGCCGGTGAGGCGTACGGCCCACCCGAAGTGCTGGTCTCCAGCGCCGGCACGCTGAAGATGGCCCGCGTGTGGGAGATGGACCCCGACGACTTCGCCTCGCAGATGGACATCCACCTGCTCGCCGTGCAGCGGTTGCTCCACGCCGTGGTCCCCGGGATGGTCTCGCGTCGCCGGGGTGACGTGGTGCTGATCGGCTCCGACGTCGCCTACACCGCCCGGCCCCGCTCCGGCGCGTACGTGGCGGCCAAGGCAGGCCTGGAGACCATGGCCCACCAGGCGCGCAAGGAACTCGAGGGCACGGGGATCCGCCTCGGCGTGGTCCGCCCGGGCCCGGTGATGACCGAGATGGGTACCGAATTCGACCCGGAGACCGCGGAATCCGTCATCAACGACTGGGTCAAGCACGGCTTCGGTCGCCACCCGCGCATGTGTAAACCGGCCGACCTCGCCCGGGGGGTCGCCGCCATGGTGTCGATGCCCCGTGGCGCCCAGATCACCGAGCTGGAGATCCAGCCGGAGGCCCCTATCGAGGAGGACTACTCGTGACCAGTACCGACAGCTCCACCGACAAGCCCACTGACTTCTCCTCCCTCGCCGAGCCGCAGCGGGTCTCCGGAGGCGAGGGCGAACTCGGCCACATGGACGAACTCCGTACCGACCCGATCAGCCTGTTCTGGCGGGTCCGCGAGGAGTGCGGCGACCTGGGTGTGTTCAAGATCGTCGACCGGGACATCTGCCTGGCCTCCGGCGCGGCCGCCAACGAGGCCTTCTTCCGTGCCCCGGACGAGTCGCTGGACCAGGCCGCCGCCTATCCGTTCATGACGCCGGTGTTCGGTGAGGGCGTCGTCTTCGACGCCAGCCCTGAGCGCCGCTCGGAGATGCTGCACAACACGGCGCTGCGTGGCGAGCACATGCGCCAGCACGCCGTCACCATCCCCCACGAGGTCCAGCGCATGGTGGGCGAGTGGGGCGACGAGGGCGAGATCGACCTCCTCGAGTGGTTCTCCGAACTCACCATCTACACCTCATCGGCGTGCCTGATCGGCCCGAAGTTCCGAGAGCAGCTCGACGCCCGGTTCGCGCACCTGTACCACGACCTCGAGCAGGGCACTGACCCCCACGCGTACATCGACGCCTACGCCGACATCCCGGCGTTCCGCAAGCGCGACGCGGCCCGTGCCGGGCTGGTCGAGCTGGTCTCCGGGATCATGGACCAGCGGATGGCCGAGCCGCCGGCGAGCAAGGAGGACCGCGACCTCCTCGACGTGCTCGTCTCGGTCAAGAACGACGACGGCACGTACCGGTTCACCGCGGACGAGGTCACCGGCATCTTCATCTCCATGATGTTCGCCGGACACCACACCACCTCCGGCACCAGCGCGTGGATGCTCATCGAGTTGCTCAAGCACCCGGATTACCTCGCGCAGGTCGTCGCCGAGCTCGACGAGGTCTACTCCGACGGGGCCGAGTACAGCTTCGGGGCTCTGCGCCAGATGCCCAAGGTGGAGAACGCGCTCAAGGAGACACTGCGCCTGCACCCGCCGCTCATCATCCTCATGCGGGTGGCGCAGGAGGACGTCCAGATCGGCGACCACGTCGTCCGCGCCGGGCAGACCGTCGCGGCGTCCCCGGCGGTGTCCAACCGGCTGCCCGAGGACTTCCCGGACGCAGAGGCGTTCGATCCGGACAGGTACTCCGAGCCGCGCCAGGAGGACATCGTCAACCGGTGGACCTGGATCCCGTTCGGCGCCGGGCGACACCGTTGCGTGGGCGCGGCGTTCGCCCAGCTCCAGATCAAGGCCATCTTCTCGATCCTGCTGCGGGAGTTCGAGTTCGAGCTCGCCCAGCCGCCCGAGAGCTACCACAACGACCACTCCAAGATGGTCGTCCAGTTGGACCAGCCGTGCACCGTCCGTTACCGGAGGAGGCAGCGCTGATGGACGAGGTGAAGGCGATGCGCGTGGAGGTCGACTTCGACCTGTGTCAGGGACACGCGGAGTGCCAGGCGGAGGCCCCCGACTGGTTCACGGTGGGCAAGGGCTCAGAGGCCAAAGTCCGTGCCAAGCGCGGGCAGATCCCCGCCGACCGACTCGCGGCCGTCAAAGACGCCGTCAAGTACTGCCCGACACAGGCACTCCGCCTGGTCGACAACGACAGAACCCCCAGGAGTGAGTGACGTGACCCGATACGACCGTGCCGAGATCGCCGAGTTCGTGCAGCGCTGGATCGACGCCAACGCGGAGTGCGAGCGCAACAAGGACTGGACGCCGCTCGCCGACTTCTACGCCGAGGACGCCACCTACGGCTGGAACTACGGCACCAAGGACGACTTCATGGCCGTGGGCCGGGACGAGATCCGTGACATCGCGCTGGGCAAGGAGATGGCCGGTCTCGACGGCTGGGAGTACCCCTACATCCGGACGATCATCGACCCCGAGACCGGGGACGTGCTGTGTCTGTGGAAGCAGATCGCCCGGGACACCGTCGACCCCGAGACGGGACAGCCGTACGAGGTCCACGGGCTCGGCGGATCGTGGTTCCTCTACAACGGCGACAAGCAGTGGGCCTGGCAGCGCGACTTCTTCGACTTCGGCAACGTGGTGGACCTGTTCATGCGGATGTACGAGGCCGACGCGCTCACCGACTCCATGAAGGCGCGGTTCGAGGCGGCCGGTGACAAGCCGGCCGGGTGGTACCGCATCGAGGACAGTCCCGCCCCGTTGTGGCCGGTGTCCGCACCGGACGAGGTCTGAGTCCGGTGACCACGCGCGACGGGAACGGGTCCCGCGATCCCCTGGAGTCCCTCGACCACGCGAGGCTCGCACGTCTGCTTCCCGACCTGCTGCTGATCGGCCAGCTCATCGACCGGGCGGGGATGCCCGCCCTGCTCGGCGAGTTCGGTGTGGACGGGATGCGGGACGTGGCGATCGAGGAGTGGCAGGCCGCGAGCCCGCACTACACCCGTCGCATGAAGGAGGCGCTGTCGATCACCGGCGACGGCGTCGCGGAGATATTCAAGGGCTTCCAACTGGACGTCGGTGCGCCGCCGGAGTTCATGGACTTCCGGTACAGCGTCACCGACCACGACCACGGCGAGTTCTGGCTGGACCACTGCGGTGCGCTGATGGACGTCGAACCCATGGGGGACCGGCTCGTCACCACGATGTGTCACGACATCGAGGACCCCACCTTTCCGGCCACCGCCCTGGCCACCAACCCGCGGGCCGTCGTCGAACCGATCCACCGTCCGCCCCGCAGCCCGGAGGGCCGGACGCCGCACTGCCACTGGACCGTACGGATCGACCCCGAGGGCGACCCCTTCCCGGTCCCGGCGCCAGCGATCGAGGCGGCCTCGAGCCGGCTCATCGAGTTCCGTTTCGACCCGCCCTCACCCCGGGACACCGCCGGCCAGGGAGAGCGTGACGACTACGCCGGGCCGCTGCTGTCCGATCTGGTCTTCACCGAATTCACCTCTGCCGCGCTCATCCGCGTCATCCGCGAGGTGTACCTCCAGATGCACCTGTTGGCGGTGGGCTTCCACCAGTCTGTGCGCCGTCGGTCGGACGCCGAGACCGCGGACCGGCTGCTCGCGTATCAGGCGACCGGGATCGCGGGGGTCGCCGCCGGACGGACCCGCGATGTCCTCGGCGTCGACGGGGACGCGCACGGGCTGGCCGCAGTGCTCGACCTGCACCCCCTGGCCGGCCCGACCGCCTACACGGGGTACTCCTCATCGGTCTCCGACGACGGCGCGAGCGTCACCGTCGCCTGGGACACCGCGGCGGACGCGTTCGTCGACGACACCTGGATGCCCCTGCTCGCCCGGGACGGGCTGCGCCCTCTCGCCGCGGCCGCACAGGCCGTGGACCCGCACTGGACAGTGGAGCGCGTGCCCTCGGACGGTTCCCGGGTGGAGGCCGTCCTGCGGCTCGGCGACGAGCCCGCCACCGAGTCCGACGAGGTCGCGGTCACCCGGATCAGCACCGGCGCGGCGTTCGACTTCGGTCCCACCCGCACGCCACTGCCCATCACACCGGTCTGAGACCGGACTCTCGCCCGAGTCAGCACACCCGAACCCCGTCACGGAGGACACCACATGGCACACAACCTGGCCGACCTCTTCGAACACGCCGTGGACGCCTACGGCGCCGACCGACTGGCGGTGGTGGAGGACGAACGCCGTCTCACCTACGCCGACCTCGAGGCCGAGGCCAACCGCTGGGCCTCGGCGCTCTCCTCGCTGGGGGTGGGGGCCGGCGACCACGTCGGCGTGCACCTGCGCAACGGGGTGGACTGTCTGGCGCTGATCCTCGGCGTCCTCAAGTTGCGGGCGGTGACGATCAGCATCAACTACCGCTACTCGGGCCCCGAGCTGCGGTACCTCTACGACTACTCCGATACCAGCGTGCTGGTGTTCCACCGCGAGTTCGGTGCCGCGGTGACCGAGGCGGTCAGCGGACTCGACGCGATCCGGCACACCATCGTGGTCGAGGACGGCTCGGGCGTCGACACCATCCCGGACGGTGCCCATCCCGCCCGCGAGACGCTCGACGCCGCGTCGGCCGAACGCCCCGGGCTGGAGCGGAGCGCTGACGACCTCTACCTGGTGTTCACCGGCGGCACCACCGGAAAGCCCAAGGGTGTGATGTGGCGCCAGGAGGACCTGTGGCGCAGCCTCGGCGGGGGCGCGGACTACCACACGGGCGAGCCGGTGCCCGACGAGTACCACCAGTCCAAGGCGGGCCTCGGTGGCGACCCCCTGCGGTATCTCATCCTGCTCCCGCTCATCCACACCTCCGGCATCATGCCCAGTTTCACCGGCCTGTTCGCCGGCGGCACCATGCACTACCTCCCGCACTTCCGGGCGGCTGACGTCCTGGAGGAGATCGAGAGCGAGAAGATCCAGGTCGCCGTGGTGGCCGGTGACGCGATGGTCCGGCCGTTGGTGGACCAGATGCGACGGACCGAGCCCGACACCTCGAGCATGTTCATGGTCAGCTCGGGAGCGGCCCTGTTCTCGCCCTCGGTCAAGGCGGACCTGCTCGAGCTGCGCCCCGATCTGATGATCATGGACGCCTTCGGCTCCTCCGAGAGCGGCTTCGGCGGCCTGGGCGTGGTCACCAAGGCGAACCTCGACGACGGGTCGTTGTTCGCCGACCACGGCCCGCGGATTCCGCGCGGCACGACCCTCCAACTCGTGGACGACCTCGACGATCCCCTGCCCGACGACTCCACCGAGATCGGGTGGATCGTCAAGTCCGGGTACCAGCCCAGCGGCTACTACAAGGACGAGGCCAAGTCCGCCGAGACCTTCCGGGAGGTGGCCGGCACCCGGCGGGTGTTCACCGGCGACCGCGGGCGCTACGACGGCCCCGACACGATCATCATGCTCGGCCGGGCCAGTCAGGTGATCAACTCCGGCGGCGAGAAGATCTTCGCCGAGGAGGTCGAGGCCGCGCTCAAGGCGGTGACCGGAATCGAGGACGCCGTTGTCTTCGGTGTGCCGGACGAGCGCTTCGGTCACCGGGTCGGCGCGGTGGTCCAGTGGGCGGACGGCTCCCCGGGCGCTGCCGGGCACCCCGGGGACCTCGATGCGGTCGGGCTCGCTCTGCGCGAGCACCTGGCCGGGTTCAAGATCCCCGTGGCGTACTGGGTGGTCGACCGCGTCGAGCGACATCCCAGCAGCAAGACCGACTACGGCTGGGCGCGCCGCCTGGTGGCGGAGCGCGCCCCGGATCACGACCGGCGGACGGGCGCCGCCGGGACGGCGTGACCGGGCTGCGGCTCAGCGGCCAGGCCTTCGCTGTCACCGGGTCCTCCCGCGGCATCGGCGCGGCCGTCGCGGACGACCTGGCCGCCCGTGGCGCCGACGTGGTGCTCAACGGGCGCGACGAGGCGGCGCTGCAGCACCGGGTCGCCGAGCTCGGCGCGCGGTCCGACGGGCGGATAGCCGGGGTCGCCGGTTCGGCCCATGAGCCCGCGGTGGCGGAGTCGCTGCTCGATGCGGCCGCCAGCGGTGGGTCGGTGGTGTCCGGTCTCATCACGTGCGCGGGAGTGCCGGAACCGGCGGGGTCCTCGATCCTCACCGTCTCCCACGCGGACTTCGGCTCGCTCATCGACGCCCACCTCGGCACGGTGTTCACGGCGTGCCGCGTGTTCGCGCCGCACTTCGTCTCGGTCGGCTCGGGCGCCATCGTCACCACGTCGTCCTTCGCCTGGAAGGGCGACTACGGGGGGACGGGGTACCCGGCCGGCAAGGGCGCCGTCACCTCGCTGACCATGGCGATCGCGGCCGAGTTGGCCGAGCACGGGGTGCGGGCGAACGTGGTGTGCCCCGGCGCCCGGACCAGGCTGTCGAGCGGCGAGGACTACGAACAACAGATCCGCGAGCTGGGTCGCCGGGGCATGCTCGACGAACTCAGCGTGGCCGGCGCACTGGACCCGGCCGGGCCGGAGTACGTGGCCCCGCTCTACACCTATCTGGCATCCGAGCTGTCCGCCGGAATCACCGGCGGGGTGTTCGCCGGATCGGGCGGGTTCATCGGGAGATTCCCCACGCCGGAGGCGCAGATCCTGGCCTACCGCGACTTCCACGACAGCCCGCCGTGGACACCCGAGGAGATCGACGGCATCGTCCGGCGCTGAACAGGCCCGGCAGCTGCTCGAGACGCGTCGGGGTCGGCTCGCCGCACCTCGCGCGGGGCCGCGATCAGCGGGTCACCGCAGCGATTCCTCCCGGAACTCGCCGGGGAAGTCCACCGACGGGCCGTTCTCGCTCTCGCCCTTGCGCAGCTCGACGCGACGGATCTTGCCGGAGATGGTCTTGGGCAGATCGGTGAACTGGAGCCGGCGGACCCGCTTGTAGCCGGCCAGGTGGGTGCGGGAGTAGTCGAAGATCTGACGCGCGGTGTCCTCGGTCGGCTCCCAGCCGCCTGCCAGGACGACGAACGCCTTGGGCACGCTCAACCGCACCGGGTCCGGGGAGGGCACGACAGCGGCCTCGGCCACCGCCGGGTGCTCGAGCAGGACGGACTCCAGCTCGAACGGCGAGATCCGGTAGTCCGAGGACTTGAACACGTCGTCGGTCCGGCCCACGTAGGTGATGTAGCCCTCGGAGTCCCGAGATCCGACGTCGCCGGTGTGGTAGAAACCGTCCGCATAGGCGGCATCGGTCCGGTCGGGGTCGCCGTGGTAGCCGACCATGAGACCCAGCGGGCGGGGGTCCAGGCGCAGGCAGATCTCGCCCTCCGCGCCCTCTCCGGTGACCTCCTGTCCAGTGGCCGGATCCACCAGGGCCACGTCGAAGCCGGGGCACGGCCGCCCCATGGACCCGTCCTTGATGGGCTGTCCGGGGGTGTTGGCGATCTGCACGGTGGTCTCGGTCTGGCCGAAGCCGTCGCGGATTGTCACCCCCCACGCATCACGGACGCGGCCGATCACCTCTGGGTTCAAGGGCTCACCGGCGCCCACCGCCAGGCGCGGCGGGGTCAGGAGCTGCGTCAGGTCCGCCTGGATGAGCATGCGCCACACGGTGGGCGGGCAGCACAGGCTGGACACCCCGCACCGGTCCATCTCCCGCATCATCGCCGTGGCGTCGAAGCGGGAGTAGTTGTAGATGAACACGCACGACCCCGCGATCCACGGGGTGAACACGTTGGACCACGCGTGCTTGGCCCAGCCGGGCGAGGACACGTTGAGGTGGATGTCGCCGGGCTGAAGGCCGATCCAGTACATGGTCGACAGGTGGCCGGCCGGGTAGGAGGCGTGGGTGTGCTCGACGAGCTTGGGCTTGCTTGTGGTCCCGGAGGTGAAGTACAGCAGCAGGGTGTCGTCGGCCCGGGTGGTGTGGCTGGGCTCGAAGTCCGGGGAGGCGTCCATCGCCGCGGCGAGGTCGGTCCAGCCCTCGGGAGCGCCCCCGGCGTCGGTCCGGCCGACCGAGAAACGTCGGTAGTCACCGGAGATGTCGGCGAAGCGCTCGGCGAGCTCGGAGCGGGCGATCACGTGCTTGATCCCGCCGCGCGCGATCCGGTCGCGCAGGTCACCCTCGGCGAGCAGGGTGGTGGCGGGGATGACCACGGCGCCGAGCTTGATCACCGCGAGCATGACGTCCCACAGCTCCACCTGGTTGGCCAGCATGAGCAGGATCCGGTCGCCGGGCCCGACCCCGGCCTCGCGCAGCCAGTTGGCGGTGCGGTCCGAGCGGATCCGCATCTCGTCGAAGGAGTACTTCGCCTCGGTCGGGGCGCCGCCACCGTCGTGCTCCTCGACGATCCACAGTGCGGGGTCGGTGTTCCCCTCGGCCTCGACGTCGAACCAGTTGAGAGCCCAGTTCCACTCGTCGAGTTCGGGCCACGAGAAGCCGGCCCGGGCGGCGTCGTAGTCCGCGGCGTTGGCCTGCAGGAAGTCGCGGGCGGTGCGGAACCGGGTGGTGGCGTCGGTGGCGAGCGGGGCCATGAAGTCTCCTGAAAGCGGGCACGGGTGATAACGGGCGCGGGAAGTGAGTCAGCTCACAGTATGGCTGGCCGGCCGGGTGGCGGTACACCCGAAAGGGGAGGGTCGGGGGCGGCCGCGGCGCCCGGGCCTGGATTACTAGGAGATGCAAGTATAGAGTGATGGCCATCACGGGCGAAGTGGTGCGTGGGCATTCGAGCCCGCGGCCTCACGACGAAGGGATGTCCATGTCGGATCTCAGGCAGATCGAGCACTACATCAACGGCACGAGGGTCGCCGCCACGGGCGGGCGCACCCACGAGGTGTTGAACCCCAGCACGGGCAAGGCGCAGGCCGTGGTTCCGCTGGCGTCGGCCGCCGAGGTCGACGACGTGATCGCCAAGGCCGCCGAGGCGCAGAAGGGCTGGGCCGCGCAGAACCCGCAGAAGCGCGCCCGCGTGCTCATGCGCTTCGTCGACCTGATCAACCAGAACATGGACGAGCTGGCCGAGCTGCTGGCGATCGAGCACGGCAAGACCACCCCGGACGCCAAGGGCGACATCCAGCGGGGCCTCGAGGTGATCGAGTTCGCGATCGGTATCCCGCACCTGCTCAAGGGCGAGTTCACCGAGAACGCCGGCACGGGTGTCGACGTCTACTCGATGCGCCAGCCGCTCGGTGTGGTCGCCGGCATCACCCCGTTCAACTTCCCGGCCATGATCCCGCTGTGGAAGGCCGGGCCGGCCATCGCGTGCGGCAACTCCTTCGTCCTCAAGCCCTCCGAGCGCGATCCCTCGGTCCCGGTGCGCCTGGCCGAGCTGTTCACCGAGGCCGGCCTGCCGGACGGCGTGTTCCAGGTCGTGCACGGCGACAAGGAGGCGGTCGACGCCATCCTGGACAGCGAGACGATCCAGGCCGTCGGCTTCGTCGGCTCCACGCCCATCGCGCAGTACATCTACGAGAACGCGGCCCGGACGGGCAAGCGCGCGCAGTGCTTCGGCGGCGCCAAGAACCACATGATCATCATGCCGGACGCGGACCTGGACCAGGCCGCGGACGCCCTGGTCGGGGCCGGTTTCGGCTCCGCCGGCGAGCGCTGCATGGCGATCTCCGTCGCCGTCCCCGTGGGGGAGGGCACCGCGGAGGCCCTGCTGGAGAAGCTGGTGCCCAAGGTCAAGGAGCTGCGGGTGGGCCACAGCCACGACCCGCAGGCCGACTACGGCCCGCTGGTCACCCCCGAGTCCAAGGCCCGCGTGCTGGACTACATCGACCAGGGTGAGAAGGCCGGCGCCGACATCCTCATCGACGGCCGCAGTGTCGGTGCCTACACGGACGAGTTCAACGGGGAGGACATCTCCGGGGGCTACTACGTCGGCCCCACGCTCATGGACAAGGTCACCCCGGACATGAGCGTCTACACCGACGAGATCTTCGGTCCCGTCCTCGTGGTGGTCCACGCCAAGGACTACGAGGAGGCCCTGCGCCTGCCCAACGAGCACGAGTACGGCAACGGCGTGGCCATCTTCACCCGCGACGGCGACGCCGCCCGCGAGTTCGTGTCCAACGTCCAGGTGGGCATGGTCGGCGTCAACGTGCCGATCCCCGTGCCGATCGCGTACCACACCTTCGGCGGCTGGAAGAAGTCCGGATTCGGCGACCTCAACCAGCACGGCCCGGAGTCGATCAAGTTCTACTCCAAGGTCAAGACGGTCACCCAGCGCTGGCCCTCCGGCATCAAGGACGGCGCCGACTTCAACATCCCGACGATGGATTGATCTCCGCACCGCTGGAACGTCACCGCCGCACTGTAGGAACCGCCGCACCGTGGGAGAGGAACCCCGATGTTCACCCTTGATGACGACGACAAGGTCATCGTCGACACCGCCTACGACTTCTCGGTCAAGCGGATCGCGCCCAAGGCGCAGGAGTGGGACGCGACCCACCACTTCCCTAAGGACGTGCTCCGCGAGGCGGCCGAGATGGGGATGGGCGCCATCTACATCTCGGAGGACGTCGGGGGCAGCGGGATGCGCCGCCTGGACGGCGTCCGGATCTTCGAGCAGCTCGCCCGGGGATGCCCGTCGGTGGCCGCGTACCTGTCCATCCACAACATGTGCGTGTGGATGGTCGACGAGTTCGGCACCGACGAGCAGCGTCACGAGTGGATCCCGCGGATGGCGTCCCTGGAGCTGTTCTCGAGTTACTGCCTGACCGAGCCGGGCGCCGGTTCGGACGCGGCGGCCCTGCGGACGAAGGCGGTCAAGGAGGGCGAGGGCGAGACCGCCGAGTACGTCCTCACCGGCACCAAGCAGTTCATCTCCGGAGGCGGTCAGTCGGACGTCTACATCGTGATGGCCCGCACCGGTGAGGCCGGACCCAAGGGGATCTCGGCTTTCCTCGTCCCCGCGGACTCCGAGGGCCTGAGCTTCGGGCCGGACGAGCAGAAGATGGGCTGGAACGCCCAGCCCACCGCCCAGGTGATCATGGAGGGCGTGCGCGTGCCGGCCGCGAACCTCATCGGTGGCGCGGACACCGGCGGCGAGGGCCTCGGGTTCACCATCGCGATGCGGGGACTCAACGGCGGGCGCATCAACATCGCCGCCTGTTCCCTGGGGGGCGCGCAGGACGCGTACACGCGGGCCGTCGCCCACGTGCGGGACCGGGAGGCCTTCGGCGGCGCGTTGATCGACGAGCCGACCATCCGCTTCACCCTCGCCGAGATGGCCACGGAGCTGGAGGCGAGCCGGCTCATGCTGTGGCGGGCCGCCGCCGCCCTGGACGCCAAGGAGCCGGATCACGTGGAGCAGTGCGCCATGGCGAAGCTCTTCGTCACCGACCACTGCTACGACATCGCGGACCGGGCGTTGCAGCTCTTCGGCGGGTACGGGTATCTGGCCGAGTACGGAATAGAGAAGATCGTGCGAGATCTCCGGGTGCACCGCATCCTGGAGGGGACGAACGAGATCATGCGCGTCGTCGTCGGCCGGGCCGTCGCCGCGCGCGGACTGGGAGCGTAGGACATGGACAACCGATCACAGACTGTGGCGTTTCTCGGGCTGGGCAACATGGGTGGACCCATGGCCGCCAACCTGGTTGGCGCCGGACTCGACGTCAGAGGCTTCGACCCGGTCGCGGCGGCGCAGGACGCGGCCCGCACCGCCGGGGTCACCGTGTGCGATTCGCCCGCCGAGGCGGTCCGGGGTGCCGGGGTGGTCATCACGATGCTGCCCAACGGCGCGCTCGTGACGTCGACCTACGACGACGTCCTGGGCGAGGCGGGGGAGGGGACGCTGTTCATCGACTCCTCCACCATCTCTGTCGACGACGCCCGCGCGGTCCACTCCAAGGCGGTGGCCGCCGGGATGCTCCAGGTCGACGCGCCGGTCTCGGGTGGGGTCAAGGGAGCGACCGCCGGGACTCTGGCGTTCATGGTCGGCGGCGAGGACGAGGCGTTCGCGGCCGCGCAGCCCGTGCTCGAGCCGATGGCGGGCAAGGTCATCCACTGTGGCGGCACCGGGGCCGGCCAGGCCGCCAAGGTCTGCAACAACATGGTGCTGGCCGTGCACCAGATCGCGATCGCCGAGGCGTTCGTGCTCGCGGAGGGGCTGGGTCTCGATCATCAGGCCCTGTTCGACGTGGTCACCGGCGCCACCGGCAACAGCTGGGCGCTGCACACCAACTGCCCGGTCCCCGGTCCGGTTCCCACCTCCCCCGCCAACAACGACTTCACGCCCGGCTTCGCCACGGCTCTCATGAACAAGGATCTCGGGCTGGCGCTCGCGGCCCTGGAGAGCACTGGTACTGTCGCTCCGCTTGGCGCGGCAGCGGCGGCCCTGTACGACGAGTTCGCGCAGGACAACGGTGGCAAGGACTTCAGCGCCATCATCACCAGCATCCGCGATTCCTCGCGGGGCTGAACCCCTCCACTCTCGGGAGAACACCATGTCCACCCTTCGACCCAAGGATTCAGACGCCGTACTCAGTGCCCTACGCAAGGTCCGCAACGACACCGGGTTGCCGACGGTCTTCGCCGGGGAAGCCGACGGCGAGACGGCCAGGTTGACGCGATTCATCGGCGTCAGAACGGATTCGATGCAGGGGCTCGCCGTGGCCAAGGGACGGGGACTCGGCGGGCACGTCATGGCCTCCGGTCGCCCGGCGACGGTGCGCGACTACGAGGACTGTTCGAACATCACGCGTGACTACGCGGTGGCGGTGGAGCGCGAGGGCCTGAGGGCGATCATCTCGGTCCCCGTCATGGTCTCGGGGGTGGCGCGGACGATCCTCTACGGTTCCGCCCGGGTCGCCACCCAGCTGGGCGACCAGGTGACCAAGACGTTCTCTTCTGTCGCGGCCGAACTGGCCTCGGAGTTCCAGGTCCGGGACGAGGTGGACCGTCGACTCCGCATGGCCGATCTCGCCGCGGCCGAGCACTGCGTCGGGCTCGAGTCCACCGACCGGGAACAACTCCGGGTGCTCCACGGTGAACTGCGGGCGATCGCCGCCGAACTGGGCGACCCCGCACTCCGGGAACGGCTGCTGGCGGCCGGCTCCGCGCTGGCGGGGGTCGGCCGGGCGGTCGGGGACCCAGAATCGCCGATGCGGACCCAGTCGGTTCTCTCGCCCAGGGAGATCGACGTGCTCGCCCAGGTGGCCCTGGGGTGCTCCAACGCGGAAGTCGGGGCGCGACTGTCGCTCTCGCCCGAGACGATCAAGGCGTACCTGCGCAACATCGGTACCAAGCTCGGGACGCGGTCGCGGATGGAATCCGTCGCCCGCGCCCGGCTCCTCGGCGTCCTACCCTGAGCGCCCACACGGCGCCCAGGGAGCGGGTGGAGGCCCCGGTCACACCGTTGCGGACTCCCACGCCACCCGGACCCCGGTCGCCGGTCGGGTGAGCATCTGGGTCCACGGGAAGGTCTGGTCGTCGTGGTCCTCGCTGATCCGCACCCCGGGTCGGCAGAGCGCGGCGACCGCCGAGGCCAGGGCGGTCACCGCGATCTTCTCCCCCGGGCAGCGGTGGCCGGTACGCACGCCGGCTCCGCCGTGGGGGATGAACGCCTCGAGGTTCTCGGCGTCGTCGACGTCCATGAACCGCTCCGGGTCGAAGGTGCCCGCATCCCGCCAGTGAGTGGGATCGGTGTCGGTGCCGAGTATGTCCAACAGGACCCGCTGACCCTTGTGCACAGGGCAACCCTGTACCTCGAAGTCCCGGGTCGCCAACGCCGGCAGCATCGGCACGAACGGGTAGACCCGCCGCACCTCTTGGGCGAAGGCCACGGCCTCCGGGACCTCCGTGAGCCGGCCCGCCGCCGAGGAGGCGTCGCGGATCCGGTCGGCCCATCCGGGGTTCTCGGTCAGGGCGACGGCGGCGAAGGCGGCGAACCGGCCCACCGCCACGGTGGGCCGGGTGAGGTTCTGCAGTTCAACGGCGGCGGTACGGTCGTCGACAAGTTCTCCGTTCTCATCGCGTAGGTCTGCCATCGCCGACAGCACCGAGTCGGGCTCGGCCCGCAGCTCACCGGACCGCACCGCTCGGATCAGGCCGGTGGCCCATCGGTCCATACGGATCCGCTCGACCATCGCGACCGGGTTGGACGAGACCTTGCCGAACGTGTCGAGGAGCCGGTTCATCTGCCGGGCGCGGCGATCGGACTCTTCCTGGGTGAGAGGCAGCCCTGCCCAGCTGAACGCCGCCCGGCCGAATGCTGTGGCTGTGTCGGCATGCACGGTCCCCGAGCCGGACCGGGCCCATCGGCGGAGCATCTCCTCGAGTTCACCGGTCACGAGGTCGGCGAACCGGGCGACCCGCTCGTCGTCGTACGCCAAGTCGGTCATCGCGTCCTTGCGCACCTGGTGCGCGCGGCCGTCGAGTCCGTGTACCGCCCCCGGCCCGAACAGCGGCAACCGGATGAACGCCGGCATGGCCCCGTCACGCTTGATCTTGTCGGAGTCGTAGAAGCTCCGGACGCCTTCCACTCCGCGCACGAGGACCGCCTTCCGGCCCATCAGTCGTAGCCGAACGGGCGTCTGCGAATCGGGGGAGACGCCTGCGCGCTGCCGCACGCGGGAGGCGAACAGGTAGCCGGATCGGAGGAAGTCGAGGGATTGGTCGCGGAGAATCCGGGGGCTGCGAGAAGACATCTGTGCTCTTTCCGGGTTGATTGCGGTATCACGCGCCACCCTAGGGGCGGTGGGCGGTGACGACATCCGGTCGCGGGCCGGGCCTGTCAGCAGTCAGCGGGTGTGGTCGGCGTCACCGCCCATCCACTTTCGGGTGTATCGGGTGTGGCCGTCATCACATACTGTCTTGTTCAATCGACGTTGATGCGTCGGCGATCACCCGCCTCGCCGGAGGTCCGATACCCGGCGAACCTGATATGACTGGAGTTGTCTTGACGCAGTCCATGAACACCCCGCCGGGGGACGCGGCCCCGCAGTCCCCCAATCTTCCGCCGGTCAAGCAGAGGACCTCGCTGAAGAAGGTCGCCGCGGCGTCCTCGATCGGCACCACCATCGAGTGGTACGACTTCTTCATCTACGGCACCGCTGCCGCGCTGGTCTTCCCCGCCCTGTTCTTCCCCGACCAGAACCCCGCCACGGCGACGATGTCCTCGTTCGCCACCTTCGCCGTGGCGTTCTTCGCCCGGCCCGTCGGAGCGGCGATCTTCGGCCACTTCGGTGACCGCATCGGCCGCAAGAACACGCTCGTGTGGACGCTCATCATCATGGGTGTCGCCACCGTGTTCATCGGGCTGCTGCCCGGGTACAGCACAGGAGCCTTCGGAGTCTTCGAGGGCGGTATCGGTATCTGGGCACCGACCCTGCTCGTCATCTGCCGCTTCTTCCAGGGCTTCGCGGTCGGCGGCGAGTGGGCCGGCGCGACACTTCTCACCGCCGAGTACGCCCCCGAGGGCAAGCGCGGCATGATGGCCATGTGGCCGCAGCTGGGCGTGGCCTTCGCGTTCTTCCTCTCTTCAGGCACGTTCCTGATCTTCTCCATCGTCGCCGGTGGCGGAGCCGAGCTCGACAGCCCCTTCATGCAGTACGGCTGGCGCATCCCGTTCCTGCTCTCCGCCGTGCTCGTCCTGGTCGGTCTGTGGATCCGTCTGACCGTCGAGGAGACCCCGGTCTTCCGCCAGACCCAGGCTCGAGAGGCCAAGGAAGCCGCCGCGACCGAGGCCGCCGACAAGGCCGCGAACAGGGCCCCGGCCCCCAAGACGCTGCCGTTCGCCGATGCGATCCGCTACCAGTGGAAGGAGATCCTCATCGCCGGTGGCGCGCTCACCTCGCTGTTCTCCCTCTTCTACATGGGCACGTCGTTCCTCACCAACTACGCCACCGCCACCCTCGGGCACTCTCGCCCGTTCGTCCTCGGTATGGGCATGATCGCCGCGCTCGTCTTCGGTGTCGCGATCGCGCTGTCGGCGATGTACTCGGACAAGATCGGTCGGAAGAAGGTCATCGGCACCTCGGTCGGCCTGGCCATCCCCTGGACGCTGTTCGTCTTCCCGATCCTCGACACCGGTTCGACCTTCGCGTTCGGTGTGGTCCTGTTCGTCACGCTGATCATCTTCGGTATCGCGTACGGACCGGCCGGCGCACTGCTGCCCGAGTTGTTCGAGGCCCGCTACCGCTACACCGGTGCCGGACTCGGGTACAACCTCGCCGGCATCCTCGGTGGCGCGCTGCCGCCGCTGGCCGCCGCCGCGATGATCGGCGCAGGGAACACGTTCGGCGTCGGCATCATGCTCTCGGCACTGTCGATCCTGTCGATGATCTGCATCTTCCTCATGACCGAGTCGAGCAAGAACGTCATCCACGCAGACCCGGAGCCGGAAGACTCCCGTCTCCTCGCCACCGAGATGCCGTGACCCCAGGTTTGACGACCCACGTCTGAGACCTGCGACACGGATCCACCCAAGAGCAGCCGCGCCCGGCCCCACCCGAGAGGGGGCCGGGCGCGGTGCTGTGTGCGAGGGGTGCGAAGGGGAGGATCACCGAGGGGCGACGTAGCGGTCACGGTGCAGAGCTCATGAGCAGGCCGCGGGAGCAGCCCGGAGGATCAGGCGGGAGGGGTATCGCCGCGAGCGGCAGCCCAGGCCGTCAGAAGTCGCCGGCGGTCTGCCGAAGCGAGGAGATCGCCTCGATGAGCGCCAATTGCTCGGACTCCTCCATCCCCGGATCGGAGAACACGCCGGCGTTGAGCGCGGCGGTCGCCTCTGAGACCACTCGTCTGCCCTCTGCGGTGATCTCCACCAGAGTCGTGCGGCCGTCGGTGGGATGTGGGCGCCGCTCGACGAGTCCGGCGTCCAGGAGGCGCTTCATGGCGCTGGTGACGCTGGTGACGTGCACCTGCAAGCGCTCGGAGGCCTTGGTGATGGGCAGCGAACCGGACCGGGAGAATGCCAGCAACCGGAGCAGTTCGTAGCGGGGGAACGACAGGTTCCACGGCCGCAGTGTCTCCTCCACCCGCGCCAACAGGATCTGGTGCGCACGCATGACCGAGGTCACCACGGTCATCCCCTGGGCCGCGTCGGTCCACCCCTCCCGCTCCCAGTTGGCGCGGGCCTGGTCGATGCGGTCGGGGATCGGTGCGGTCCTGGGGGGCACGGCTCACTCCTGGAGGACACGGCGGGCGTCTGATCAGGTGAGTCTATCGTTACCGACCCCGTGAACCCGGTACGACCGGCGGACTGGTCCGGTACCCACCGGCCCGCGCCGCGCGATCACCCCGACCTCGCCGAGGCCCGCCCGGACACCGGCACCACTCCGCCTATGCTCGGAGGCGTTCGCGTTCCACACCCGCCTCGCCGCTACGGGGAGCATGCTGGGGTAGGCGAACGACCGATCGACGAGGAGCCGCAGGATCCATGACGAGCACCCAGAGCCCGCTGCGTATCGGCAACGTCTCCGCCTCGCGGACGGACCGCGCCACCGCGACCGCCGAGTTCCTCGCGGCCGCGTCCCTGGATGTACTCGCTCTGGACATGCTCTCGGACGAGGCCATGCTGGAGCTCGCCGAGCAACGCGCGGAGGGCGGCCCTGGCCACGAGCGGGCGCTCCTCGTCCAACTGGGGGAGTGTCTCGACCGCGTCGGGACAGGGGGCGTGCGGATCGTCACCAACGCCGGCGCCCTCGACCCGGGCGGGCTGGCCGAGGCTCTCCGTGTCATGGCCGCCGACGCGGGTGTCGAGTTGGCGGTGGCCTCGGTGGACTCCGGTGACGTGACCGACCGCGCGGTCGAGCTGGGGCTCGGCGAGGCCGACGTCGCCACCGTGCGCCACGGTGCGTTCGGGATCGCGCGGGCCCTCGCCGCGGGAGCGAACGTCGTCGTCACCGGCCGGGTCAGCCGCGAGGCACTGGTCACCGGCGCGGCGGCAGCACATCACGGATGGACCCCGTCGGCCCTGGATGCGCTCGCCGGTTCGGTGGCGGTGGGGCACGTGCTCTCCGGAGGCCCGGGCGCGACGGGCGTCGTGGACTCGTCGACCGACGTCACCCGGACCACCGACCCGGTGTCCGGCGGCTACCCGATCGCGGAGATCGCGGACGACGGGTGCGCGGTCGTCACCCGTCACCCGTCGGCGTTCGGGTCCGTCACCGTCGGCACCGTCACCGACCAGCTCCTCGACGGGGTCGCGGGGGCGCGGTACGCCGCTCCCGACGTGGTCCTGCGACTGGACTCCGTCCGTCTCGCCCAGGAGGGCACCGACCGGGTCCGGATCAGCGGGGCCCGGGGCGAGCCCGCGCCACCGGTCGTGGCGTTGGTGGCCATGACCAGGGGGCCCGAGCGCCCCCGACGGGTCGCCCGCCCCCTGGCGCAGGCGGAGGCCGGCCATACCGTCGTGCTCCCCGGCGGGCAGCGCGTCGCGGTGCCGGACCCGCCGGAGACCGCTGACATCGGGCCCGGTGAGCTCCCCGCCCCATGGTCGCCGGGTGCGGTTCCCGGTGGGGCGCCGGTGGAGTCCGTGCTGGGCTCGGTCGCCAGCGTGCGGCGTGGCGTGGTCGGCCGCGGGGTGAACATCGCGGTGTGGACCTGGGACGACTCCGCGTTCGCGTGGCTCGCCGGAGAGCTGACGATCGAGCGTTTCCGCGAACTCCTGCCCGCCCTGGAGGGTATGGAGACACACCTCTACCTGCTGCCCAACCTCCGGGCCGTCAACCTCGTCGCCCGCCCCCCGCGCGGCGTGGCTCTCGACACCGGACTCGGGGCCGACCTCGCCTCCGTCCGCCTGGGAATCCCCGGCGAGCTCCTCGAGTTCGGCCCGTGAAGCGGGGCCGGACGGAAATGGAGCGAACGTAGGACAGACCGGATCGCCTCGGCTGCCTAGCGTCGAAGGAGACCGTTCGCCGTCCGGGCCCGCCGGGCGCACGATTCGTGCGGTCATCCTGAGGAGTCCGCATGACACGTTCGATCATCACAAGAGTCCGTCTCGTCGCGCTAGCCTCGTTGATTGCAGTGGTCGCAGGTGCGGCGCCGGCCGCGAACGCCCAGACCGAGTCGCCTTCCAGCGCCGAGCTGAGCAGCGAATTCGGGGAGGCGGCCGGAAGTGTGCAGGAATTGGAGGCCATAATCGAGGGAGTAAACCCCGGTGCGCGCGGAGCGCTGGACAACGGGTCCCTCGCCAACCTCAACGAATTGATCTTCAATATTCGAAGCGGAGAGATGTTCGATGTGTTCCGGGTTCTGCAGGGGATCCCCGGCGGCTCGCAGGACATCATGACCCTTGCAGAGCGGGCATCGCGCGGGGAAGTGGGTTGGGACCGTGTCCTCGCAGCGACCCAGGTGGTCTTGGCGCCCGTCACACCGTGCAACACCTTCACCAATTCCGGGCGGCAGGGGATCTTCACCAACAGGCACGAAATCGGTCGACACGGCGGTGGCCGAGTCCTGCTGAGGTTGGAGACCTACTACGTCCCCGACTACGTCGAGGTGGCATATGACGGCAACGTCTTGTGGACCACTCCGGGATACGTCGGGACCAACGGTGACTGGAACATCTGGATCGACGTGCCCCCTGGGGTGTCGACATCGATGACAGTGAAGGTCGACGCCCCACGGAACGGCACCGAGTGGAACTACACATTGGGCTGTCCGGTCTGACCGCACCCGGACTCGTTCGGCTCACCTCCTCCCGCGCAGCTCCGCCTCCCAGATCTTGCCCGTCGCGGTGTGCGGGTTGGAGTGGGCGGTAACGATGTCGCGCGAGCGGTGCGAGCAGAAGAGCCGCTCGGTGCAAAACTCCTGCACGGAATCGACCAGTTCGGCGTCCGTCAGAACGCCGTCGGCCGGCGGACCACGGAGATGACGATCTCGCCCCACTTCGGCCGGCCCACGCACGCGACCTTCGGGACGAATGGGTGGTCGAAGCGGAGCTGTTCAACGTGTGGTGAGGACACGTTTCCTCCTCCGGGCCTGACGACGTCTTCAACGCGGTCGGCAAACCACACCATGTCGTCCCGAGCCGATGCGTCCCGGGTCGCCCGAGTGCAGGTGGCCGCCCGCAAAGGCCTCAGCGTTGGCCTCCGGGCTGGTTCCAGTAACCCTCCATGACGGTGGAGCCGCGGTAGGCGATCTCGCCGTCCTCCTCGGACGCCAGGAGCTGGTTTCTGCTCGGCCGGCAGAAGCAAGCAATCATGCTTGCTTTATTCTAGATCGAGTGGGAGTCTGGTGCCATGCAGACGAACACCCAGCCCTCGGCGACGGAGGACCCGCACGGGGTCCTGGCCGCGCTCAGCGCCCGACTAGACGACCTCGTCGAGACCACCGGTCCCGACGCTTGGAACCTGGACACCCCGGCCGAGGGCTGGGACGTCGGAATGCAGATCGCACACCTGGCCTGGACCGACGAGGTCTCCGTCACCGCCATCAATGACCCGGACGCCTTCCAGGGTGTGGTGGAGACGGCCATGGCCGACCCGACCGGGTTCGTCGACGCCGGTGCCGCCGAGATCGCCGCCACCGGCCGCGACGAGGTGCTGGCCCGGTGGCGCCTGGCACGAGGGGAACTGGCGGATGCGCTCAAGGCCGCCGATCCGGGGGGCCAGGTCCCGTGGTTCGGTCCGCCCATGCGGCCCAAATCCATGACGACCGCCCGGATCATGGAGACCTGGGCACACGGCATCGACGTCGCCGACGCCGTCGGGATCTCTCTCGACTCCGACCCGGCCTTCGTCTCGGCGCTACCGCACGTGGCCCGCCTGGGCTTCAAGACCAGGGGCTTCGCGTACCTGATGAACGGGCTCGAGGCCCCGACCTCGGAGGTCCACCTCGCACTCACCCTGGCCGACGGCAGCGTCCTCGAGTTCGGCCCGGCCGACGCCGAGCAGCGTGTCACCGGACCGGTCCTGGACTTCTGCCTGCTGGTCACCCAGCGCGTCCACCTCGCCGACACCGCCCTCGAGGCGGTGGGCGACGACGCGGACGAGTGGCTGCGGATCGCCCAGGCCTTCGCTGGACTGCCCGGCGGCGGCCGCGAGGAGGGAGCACGAGCATGACAGACAAGAACCTCACCTCGCCCCTGCGCGTGGGAAACATGTCGGGTTTCTACGGCGACCGCATCTCCGCGATGCGCGAGATGCTCGAGGGCGGCCAGCTCGACGTCCTCACCGGCGACTACCTCGCCGAGCTCACCATGCTCATCCTCGGCCGCGACCGGATGAAGAACGCGGACCTCGGGTACGCCAAGACCTTCCTGCGGCAGCTCGAGGACTGCCTCGGGCTGGCACTGGAAAAGAACGTCACGATCGTGGCGAATGCGGGCGGGCTCAACCCCGCCGGGCTGGCCGACGCGATCCGCGAGCTCGCCGGCCGACTGGGCCTGTCGCCGAAGGTCGCGCACGTCGAGGGCGATGACCTCATCTCGCGAGTCGGCGAGCTGTCCATTCCCGCCGATGCCGGTTTCCCGGTCACCGCCAACGCCTACCTCGGGGCCTTCGGGATCGCCCGCTGCCTGGACGCCGGTGCCGACATCGTCGTCACCGGCCGCGTCACCGACGCCTCGGTGATCGTCGGCCCGGCGATCAGCCACTTCGGGTGGACCCGTGCCGACCTCGACGCCCTCGCCGGCGCCACCGTCGCCGGGCACGTCATCGAGTGCGGTACCCAGGCCACGGGCGGGAACTACTCCTTCTTCAACCGCGGGGAGATCACCGACCCCGTCACGCCCGGTTTCCCGATCGCCGAGATCTCGTCCGACGGCACCTCCGTGATCACCAAGCACGCCGGCACCGGGGGAGCGGTCACGGTCGGCACCGTCACCTCTCAGCTGCTCTACGAGGTCACCGGCGCACGCTACGGCGGCCCCGACGTCGTCACCCGCCTCGACACAGCTGTGGTCGAGCAGGAGGGCCCGGACCGCGTCCGGATCTCCGGCGTACGCGGGGAGACCGCCCCCACCACCACCAAGGTGTCGGTCACGTGCCTCGGCGGCTTCCGCAACGAGTTGACGTTCCTGCTCACCGGACTGGACATCGAGGACAAGGCTGCGCTGGTCGAGCGCCAGTTCCTGACCGGACTCGAGACCCGTCCGGCGCAGATCGACTTCCGTCTGCAGCGCACCGACCACCCCGACGCCGACACCCAGGCCGCCGCCACCGCGATGCTGACCATCGTGGCGTGGGACCCGGACAAGGATGTCGTGGGTCGTGCGTTCTCCGACGCCGCGGTGGCGATGACCCTGGCCAGCTACCCGGGTGCCACGCCCAGCGCTCCTCCCGGACGCGGGGGCCCGTACGGCGTGTACATCCCGGCCTACCTCGCGCAGGGAGAGATCCCGCACGTCGCGGTGCTCCCCGACGGGTCCCGGGTGGACATCGCGCCGCCGGAGACCATGGAGGAGATGGGAGACGGTCACGCCTCCGACGGGCTCGACGCCGAGGGCGCACCGCTACCCCAGTCCTCCCCGTCGACCGGGTCCGCCACGCCTGCCGTCACCAGCACCCGCCGGCCGCTGGGAGACGTGCTCGGCGCCCGCTCGGGCGACAAGGGCGGCAACGCCAACATCGGGCTGTGGGCCGGTGACGCCGAGGCCTACCGCTGGATGCGCGAGGCACTCACCGTCGAGGAGTTGCGCCGTCTGCTCCCGGAGACCGCCGACCTCCCGGTCGAGCGGTACGAGCTGCCCCGCATCAACGCCGTGAACTTCGTCGTCGACGGACTGCTCGGGAAGGGCGTCGCCCACGGCTACCGCTGGGACCCGCAGGCCAAAGGTCTCGCGGAGTGGCTGCGCTCCCGAGTCGTCGACGTCCCCGACCACATCACCGCCCCCGTCCCCGCCGTGTCGGCACCCACCGCACCGGCCCCCGCAGAGGAGAACGCGTGACCATTCCGCGCAGTACCGCCCCCACCGTCCCACGCAGGACGACCCCCACCGTCCCGCCCCACGTACCGGGTGATCCCTGGTACTCCGACGAGAGTCTCGCGCTGCGCGAGACCACCACCCGCTTCGCGGAGCGTGAGATCCTGCCCCACCAAAACGAGTGGGAGGCCGCCGGCGTCCTGCCCCGTGAGCTGCACGCCAAGGCCGGAGAACTGGGCCTGCTCGGGGTCTCGTTCCCGGAGGAGGTCGGCGGCGGGGGCGGCGACATGCGTGACTCCCTGATCGTGTGTGAGGCCCTCCACGAGGCCGGCGTCGCCGGCGGCGTGTTCGCCTCGCTGTTCACCTGCGGCATCGCCACCCCGCACCTGGCCCAGTCCGGCCGACCCGACCAGATCGCGCGCTGGGTCACGCCCACCCTCGCCGGTGAGCTGATCGGCTCCCTGGCCATCACAGAGCCCGGCGGCGGCTCCGACGTCGGGCGCCTGACCACCACGGCCCGCCGGGACGGCGACCACTACGTCGTCAACGGTGCCAAGACCTACATCACCTCCGGCACCCGCGCCGACTTCGTCGTGACCGCCGTGCGCACCGGTGGCGACGAGCTTAGGGGCGCCGCGGGCGTGAGCCTGCTCGTGATCCCCACCGACACCCCCGGCTTCCACCGCTCGGCCCCGCTGGAGAAGTTGGGCTGGCGCGCGTCGGACACCGCCGAGCTGACCTTCACCGACTGCCGCGTGCCGGTGGAGAACCTCGTCGGCGCCGAGAACGACGGGTTCGCCCAGATCGCGATCGGCTTCGTGGGCGAGCGCGCCGCCCTGGCCGCCCAGGGCTACTCCCACGCACAGCGGTGCCTCGACCTCACCCTGGACTGGGTCCGCGAGCGCGAGACATTCGGTCGACCCCTGCTCTCCCGGCAGGCCGTGCAGAACACCGTCACCGAGATGGCCCGCCGCATCGATGTCGCCCGCACCTACACGCATCGTTGTGTGGACCTGGCCGCTGCAGGCCACGACGCGATCGCCGAGGTCTGCTTTGCCAAGAACACCGCCGTCGAATGCGCCGAGTGGGTCGCGAACGAAGCACTCCAGCTCTTCGGAGGACTCGGCTACATGGCCGAGTCCGAGGTGAGCCGACAGTTCCGCGATGTCCGCCTCCTGGGCATAGGCGGAGGAACCACCGAGATCCTGACCACCCTCGCCGGACGACGTTTGGGGTACACCGCATGACAATCCTGCGTTCCACGCTCGACACCACCAGCGCCGAGTTCGGCGCCGCGAAAGAGGCCATGGAGGCCAAGCTGGACCAGTTGACCTCCGACCTCGAACCGGCCCTGGCCGGGGGCGGCGAGCGCAAGGTCGCCCGCCACCGGGAGCGCGGCAAGTTCACCGCCCGCGAGCGGATCGACATGATCCTCGACCGGGAGTCCCCGTTCCTCGAACTGTGCGCCCTCGCGGCGTGGGGCTCCGACTTTCAGACCGGCGCCTCCGTGGTCGCCGGGATCGGTGTGGTCGAGGGTGTCGAGTGCCTGGTCATCGCCAACGACCCCACGGTCAAGGGCGGCACGTCCAACCCGTGGACGCTGCGCAAGATCCTCCGCCTCAACGACGTGGCCAGCAAGAACCGGCTCCCGGTGATCAGTCTCGTCGAATCCGGTGGCGCCGACCTGCCCACGCAGAAGGAGGTGTTCGTCCCCGGTGGCGCGCTCTTCCGCGACCTCACGCGACTGTCCAAAGCAGGCATCCCCACCATCGCCGTGGTCTACGGCAACTCCACCGCCGGCGGCGCGTACGTGCCGGGTATGAGCGACCACGTCGTGATGATCGAGGAGCGCTCCAAGGTCTTCCTCGCCGGACCCCCGCTGGTCAAGGCCGCCACCGGAGAGATCGCCGACGAGGAGACCCTCGGTGGCGCCGACATGCACGCACGGGTCTCCGGCCTCGCGGACCACTACGCCCTCGACGAGGCCGACGCCGCCCGCATCACGCGCGGCATCGTCCGCCGGTTGAACTGGTCCAAGCAGGGGCGTACCCCACGCGCCGAGGTCATAGAGCCGCTGTACGGCAACGAGGACCTGCTCGGCATCGTCCCGGAGGATCTCAAGATCCCCTTCGACCCGCGCGAGATCATCGCCCGGATCGTGGACGGCTCCGACTTCGACGAGTTCAAGCCCATGTACGGCGCGAGTCTGGTGACCGGGTGGGCAGAGATCCACGGCTACCCGGTGGGCATCATCGCCAACGCCCGCGGCGTGCTGTTCAGCGCGGAGGCGCAGAAGGCCACCCAGTTCATCGAGTTGGCCAACCGCTACGACACCCCGCTCGTGTTCATGCACAACACCACCGGCTACATGGTGGGGTCCGAGTACGAGCGCGGCGGCATCATCAAGCACGGCGCGATGATGATCAACGCGGTCTCCAACTCCGAGGTCCCGCACCTGTCGTTGATCACCGCCGCCTCCTACGGCGCGGGCCACGACGGCATGTGCGGCCGCGCCTTCGACCCGCGGTTCCTCTACACCTGGCCCAGCTCCAAGTCCGCCGTCATGGGGGCCCAGCAGCTCGCCGACGTCGTGACCTCCGTGGCCGCGGCGGCCTCCGCCGCACGCGGCGAGGAGATGG
>JBKBRA010000033.1:0-37000 GCA_046292305.1 Dietzia sp.
CTCAGGCTGGAGGCGCCGTTCCGGGGGCACTACCGACACGTCACCAGGGACACGGAACTGGGCGGGGTCGGTCTCGCCGCGGGCACACACCTGTTCCTGCTCTGGGGTAGCGCCAACCGGGATGACCGACAGTTCCACCGACCGGATCAGTTCAGACCGGACCGCGCGGAGGGGTCGCACCTGTCGTTCGGGCGCGGGATCCACTTCTGCGTGGGGGCGGCGCTCGCACGGATGGAGTCGCTCGCCGCACTCGACTTCCTCCTGGGCCTCGACGAGGTCCCCGGGATCGACGCCTCCCACGCCGAGTGGCACCAGAGTCTGCTGGTCCGTCGACTCCGGACGCTACGCATCACCGTGTGACGCGGTCCCGCGGATCGGCCGCCCACCCGGAGGCGCCGTTCCGAGTGCTCATCCCCGGGTGGTGAGGGCCGGGGCAGACCCGGCGCGGACGGGCTCGGTGTGGAAGTCCGCGGGGTCGACCTCGTTGGTCATGGCCCAGTAGTCGTTGATCCGCCAGGGGAGCACCGACACGACGCGACCATCCGGGTTGCGATACCAGTTCTCCATCGCGGGATGGGTCCACACCATTCGCGCGTGCTGCCGGTCGACGGCTTCGTTGTAGCGATCGTTGACCTCCCCGCGGCACTCCATCGAGCCGAGGTTCTCGGACCGCATCAGCTCCACGGCGTCCATGATGTACCTGACCTGGCACTCCAGGATCGTGATGAAGCTGCCCCCGTGGCCGAGGCCCGTGTTGGGGCCGGTCATGATGAAGAGGTTCGGGAAGTCGGGAACCGTGATCCCCAGGTAGGCACGTGCGTCGTGCTCGCCCCAGATCTCCTTGGTCGACCGACCGGATCGACCCACGATGTCCATCGGGTGCAGGATCCGCACACTGTGGAAACCGGTCGCCATGACGATGATGTCCAGTTCGTGTTCGACGCCGTCGGAGTCGATCAACCCGGAGGGCGTCACCGCCTCGACGCCCCGGGGCACGAGGGTGACCTGGGGCTTGCGCAGCATCGTGAACCAGCCGTTGTCCAGCAGCATCCGCTTGCCGAATGGGGGATAGTCCGGCAGCGACGCCTCGATGAGGTCATCGCGGTCGCCCAGCTGATCGCGGAGATAGCGTTCGTAGAACTTGCGATGACCGTGGTTGGTCGCGTTGATCGAGGCGCTGGGCTCGGGCCACTCGGGATCCACCTGGAGGGTCGGGTAGACCTTGTCGTTGAAGATCCACGACAGGCGCGCGCGGTACCACTCCCGGTACCCGGGGATGTGGTCCATCAGCCAGTGGACGTCCTCGTCGATGGGCGCGAAGTAGTCGTCGTTGGGGGCGATCCACTGGGGCGAGCGCTGGAAGATCGTCAGGGTTCCGACACGGTCCGCGATGGCCGGCCCGATCTGCATGGCGCTGGCGCCCGCCCCGACGATGCCCACTCGCTTGCCCCGGAGGGCATCCGGATCGTCGAGCTCGCTCGGCCACTCGGCGGAATGGAAGAGTCGACCACCGAAGCTCTCCATGCCCGGAAAGTTCGGGATCTTCGGGCGGTTGAGCAGTCCCACCGCGCTGATCAGGATCGGTGCCTCCAGGATCTCCGACTCACCGTCGGGACCCCGGACCGTCACGCGCCAGGACTGGCCCGGGTCATCGAACTCCGCGCTCGTGACCTCGTGGCGGAAGCGGACGTGCTGCCGGATGTCGTTCGCCTCGGCGAAGTCCTCGAGGTACCCCTGCACCTCGTCGCGCTTGCCGAAGTGTGTCGACCAGTTGTGGTTGAACGACGAGATCGAGTAGAGATGGCTGGGCGTGTCCACCCCGGCGCCGGGATAGCGGTTCTCCCACCAGGACCCCCCGACATCATCGTTCTTCTCCAGGATCACGTGGGGGATCCCGGCTCGCGTGAACTCGACGGAGGCCAGCATCCCCGCGATGCCGGCCCCGATCACGATGGCGTGTAGTCGTCCGTCGGGCTCGGTGGCAGCTGGTGTGATCTGCGGACCGTTGACGATCTCCGCCATCATCGGCGCGAAGTCCGGCGGCACGGTCTCACCGCAGGTGAAGTTGAGGATCCGCTCGACGTCCGAGCCGTCCATCTCCCGTCGGGAGGGCGCCCCTGACGCCCACCAGCGCTCGACCGCGTCGACCAGCCCCTCCTGGATCTCGGACCGGGCGTCCTCTGGAAGCCCCCCGGTCGAGTTGTCATCCATTCCCCGACTGCGGGTGGGCTGGTAGCGGGGGGCCGTCCACCGCTCATCGGCCGTCAACTCCAGCAACACCGCGAGCATGGTCGGGACGTTGCCCCGGCGCACCGCCGATCGCAGTCGGCGGCGGTCCGATTCAGTGACTGTGGTCATACAGCGCAGACTAACAGCAGTTAGTTCTGGACCCAAGCGTTTGCGAGGTTCCGCTTGGCGCGTCCGCTGGCATCGCTTGACCGTAGTGGATGACGATGGGACTATGAGCCAGATCATACTAACAGCGGTAAGTGCCGCGGGAGAGTGAGAAACCATGGAGCAGCCGGTACGTGTCGAGTCGAATGTCACCGATCCGCGCCAGTCCCCGGGGAACGGGATCGCCGGGGACCGATCCCTCACCTCCGCGCAATCCTCTCCACTGGGACGTGCGACGTTGGGTGACCAGCTCCGCCGTCATGCGCAGAGCCGGTCGGCCAAGGCCGCGATCGTCTCCTACGCCCCTGACGGCGGACGGACCGTGACCACCTACGGCGAGCTCGATCGAGGCGCCAACCAGGCCTCCCACATGCTCCTGGGGCTCGGTGTCTCCCGCGGCGACCGGGTCGCGGTGATGGCGCGAAACCGTGTGGAGTCGGTCATCGCCTACTACGGCGCCCTCAAGATCGGCGCCGCCTACTCCGGCATCAACGTTCTGTTCGGGGCGGGCGAGGTGGCCCAACAGCTCGCCCACCTCGAACCCGCGGCGGTCGTCGTGGCCGCGGAGTTCCTCCCGGTCCTGGAGGCGGCGCTCGCCGATTCCGAGAACCGGCCCGAGATCGTGGTCCTGGACAGCACCGAGGAGGTCGGCGGACACAGCTTCGAGCGGCTCCTCGAGTCCTCGCCGGCCACCGAGCCCGAGTGCGACGTCGACGAGCACGACCTCGCGATGATCGTCTACACGAGCGGGACCGAGGCCGCACCGAAGGGGGTCATGCTGCCGCATCGCAACTACCTCATCTCCACCGCGCCCGCCTACACGTGGGGACTGCGGTGTCTTGACGACGACGTCTGGCTGTTCGTCATGCCGTTCCACACGATCGCCGGGATCGGCTCCCTGACCTCGCTCGTGCTGCTGGGCGCGACCCTCGTGCTGCCGGCGAGTCTCGCGCCCGCCGACGCGTTGACCATGATCAGGACAGAGCAGATCACGGTGCTGGCCCAGACGCCGACCTTCTTCATCGCCCTGGCGGATCATCCGGACTTCGGCCCCGACTCGGTAGGAACCATCCAGCGCTGTCTCACCTACGGGGGACAGGTTTCCCCGCGAACCGTCGACGCCTGGCACCACGCGGCCCCGATGTCGATCTGGGGAACCTACTGGGGCCAGTCCGAACTGACCCAGCTGGGCTCGGTCGGCTGGTTCAAGCGACTCGAAGACGTCCCCGGGCAGGACCCGACCTGGATCGGTAAGCCGGTCGGCCACCTGGAGGTCAAGGTGATCGACGCCGACGGGAACGAAGCAGAGAGCGGCGAGCTCCTGTGCCGCACGCCGTCGGTGATGACGGGTTACTACAAGGATCCCGAGAAGACCGCCGCGGTCCTCGACGGCGGCTGGGTCCACACCGGTGACATCGTGCGACGCGACGCCGAGGGCAACATGTTCTTCCTGGACCGCCGCAAGGACATGATCAAGACGGGTGGATACAACGTGTCCTCCCAGGAGGTCGAGCGGGTCCTACAGGCCCACCCCGGGGTGGCACGCGCCGCCGTCGTGGGACTCCCGGACGAGTACTGGTCCGAGGCGGTCACCGGTTTCGTCATCGCGGTCGACGGCAGCGACCTGTCGGGCCCGGAGTTGCGAGAGCACTGCAAGACCGTGCTCGCAGGTTATAAGGTCCCCAAGGCGATCACGATCGTCGACGAGCTTCCCACGGACCCCCAGGGCAAACTGCTCAAGAGAGAGCTGCGCCGCCTGCACGCAAAGGAGTGAGACGCTGAACACTGAGACGCCGAACACCGAGCCCAGTAGACGCGACTCGATACTGGCCGCGGCGGCCGAGTACTTCGCCGAGCAGGGGTACCACTCGGCAGGAATGCGCGGGATCGCCGATTCGGTGGGGATCAAGGGCGCGAGCCTGTACAACCACTTCACCTCGAAAGAGGAGATCCTCTACGCGATCGCACTCAAGATGACCCGGGTCCCGGTCGAGGAGCATCTGCTCGTCCTCGATGAGTCCGGAACACCGGCCGAGCGGATCACCTCCCTGGTCGACGTGCATCTGCGGCACCTGGCGGTGAACCGGGTGGAGCATCTGGTGAGCCTGCGGGAGCTCTCGGCGCTGACGGACGACCACCGTGAGCGCGTGGTCGACTACCGGAAGTACTACCAGCGGCGCGTACGTGATGTGATCGCCGCCGGTATCCGCGCGGGGGAGTTCGGTGTCGAGGATCCGCTGCGCGCGGCCGTCGCCGTCCTGGACCTCATGAACGGTGTGAGCTGGTGGCTCCGGGACGACTACGACATCGACGCGCTGGTCGCCACCTACGTGGACTACATCGTCGACGGCATCCTCCGGCACCGGCGCGGTGTCCGAAGTGGCGCGGGTGATCCGACCGGGTAACGGTGTCGCCCGCCCCGACCGCGCAGAAGAGCCGGACACCCACCGCCAGAGGCGAACTGGGGACCGCACAGTTCGCGTCGCGAGTAAGAGTGAGCGTCGCAGCAGGGGGACCAGCTCGTCCGCGTCGGCGATCGGGTTGGGGTTGGTCCCGCACCAGATGTCCTTGAACGTGTACGCCGCAAGGCTGGCGAGATCGTCCTCGGACAGCCCGACCTCTCCCAGTGATCGCGGCATACCGAGCCGCCGGATGAGCGAGTCGGCCAGCTCGTGCGCAGGCGTCTGCGGCTCGCCGAACGCGACGCTGATCAGCGCCTGACGGTGCTCGTTGACCTCACGGTTGTACTCCAGTGCGAAGGGCGCCATGACACACGAGGTGTATCCGTGCGGGACCTTGAACGACCCGCCGAGCGCGTGGCCGACCGCATGGCTGACGCCCATGTCGAGTCCTGCGACGATCGCGACCATCGAGGACCAGGCCCCGACCTGACACATCCGCCTGGCCTCCAGGTCGTTCTGGTCCTCCTTGACCCGGACGAGCCCCTCGGAGAGCAGGCGGATGGCGTTCATCGCCATCCCGTCGTAGTACCCGTTCGAGTCGAGTGAGCCCAGCGTCTCGAAGGCGTGGTCCAGGGCGCGCACCCCGGTCGACAGCCACAGCCACTCCGGCGTGTGCCGGGTGAGTGCGGGATCGAGGATGACGGCCCTCGGGGTCATCGCCGGGTGCAGATAGCCCTCCTTGACGTTGCTCTTCTCGTCCGTCGAACCGGCGAGGGCGTTGAACTCACCGCCGGCGAGGGTCGTGGGCGCCACCACCACGGGGATGCTGGGGGCCGAGAAGCTCGGAGCGGTCACGGAGGTGTCAGGATTGACCTGCAGGTGGTAGGCGTCCATCTGAGACGCCTCGCGGATCCCGTGCTCCAGGGTGACCGCGAGGATCTTCGTGAGGTCGGTCGCCGACCCGCCGCCGATGCACAGCAGCATGTCCGGTCGGGCCTCCGCCGCGACCAGGGTCGCCGCGATGACGTCCTCGCGGGGCACGTGGGGCCGCACCGCGTCGAAGAGACCGACGTAGCGATCACCCAGGGCGTCGGTCACCCGCTGGATCTCGTCGGTCTGGGAGTTCAGAGTCCCGCTGCAGACGACGAATACCCGACTGGCGCCGAGCAACTCCGCTTCCTGCGCCGCGGCCTCCGCGACCGGAGTGCCGATGTGGACCCTCTCCATGGAGGACAGAGAGATAAGTGATGACTGCACGGCGATACCGTCCTTCGTTGTAGTCCTCGACCCACGGCGTCGGCGAGAGCTCTCCGCTGTCACTCTGGCGATGACGGAGGGTTCGAGCTGTGATCAGGCGCAACGCAGACCTTCTCGATCCGCCCGAGGCTAACGACCGTTATCCTACAGCAGGATTGTGGTGTAGGCCACAGTTCTTTGCGATCCGCCTTCTGCGATGCGCCAGCCCAGGCTCGGTGCCGTGTCCGACACCGGCTGTCCAGCAGTTTCTCGGAATCCTGCCCGTGCCGACACGGAAGGGTCCTCCCAGTTGCGAGTCCAGGGAAGGCGCTGCCCGGGAGATTCGGCGCTTGCAACCTGACAAACCTAACGGCGGATCGTCTCCTGGCTGGTCTTCGGCAGATTCAGCGTCCGGTGTTCGGTGCCGTAGGTCTACAGTCTGTGGTCGTGACTGGTGGGTACAGGCTGGTGTCGCCGTCGGGGATGCGGCGGTTGTCCGGGTGGGTGGTGTTGAGCCCGGTCCGGGTCGTGGCGATGAGCTTCGCCGCGGCGATCGTGGTGGGTACCGCGTTGTTGCTGCTTCCCGGAGCGGTCGAAGCCGGCAGTAGCACGAGCGTGACGGAGGCGCTGTTCACGGCGACGTCAGCGATGTGCCTGACCGGGTTGATCGTCGTGGACACCCCTGTGCACTGGTCCGGGTTCGGGCAGGTGGTCATCCTCGCGTTGATTCAGGCCGGCGGCCTGGGGATCATGACCATGGCCTCGATGGTCGGATTGATGCTGGCCGACCAGATCGGGCTCAAGGCCCGGATGAACACCGCAGCCGAGGCCCGGGCCTCCGAGCTCGGCGACGTCCGCGACGTCGTCATCGGTGTGATCCGCCTGAGCGTACTGATCGAACTGGTCACCGCGGCGGCGCTGACGCTCCGCTTTGCGCTGGGCTACGACGAACCCGTGCTGCGGGCGCTGTGGCTCGGGGTGTTCCACTCGATCTCAGCGTTCAACAACGCCGGGTTCGCCCTCTACAGCGACAATATGATCGGGTTCGCCACCGACCCGTGGATCTGCGTACCGCTGATGGTCGCGGTGATCCTGGGCGGCCTGGGGTTCCCGGTCCTGTTCGAGGTGGGGCGGCGGGTGCGACGGGCGGCACCGGGGAGCCGCTCGCGGACGGGGTGGACCCTGCACACGCGACTGACCGTCTCGGTCACGGCGGTACTGCTGGCGGTCGGCTTCGCCGCGGTCCTCGCCCTGGAGTGGGCCCGCACCCTGCAGACCTACAGTGCGGCACAGAAGATCCTGGTGGCCGCTTTCCAGGGCGTGATGCCCCGGACGGCCGGGTTCAACAGTGTCGACTACGCAGATTTGGACGATGCGACGCTGCTGGTCACCGACGTTCTGATGTTCATCGGCGGGGGCAGCGGTGGTACCGCCGGCGGAATCAAGGTGACCACCTTCGCCCTGTTGCTGTTCATCATCATCGCGGAGGTCCGGGGCGAGCGGTCGGTGACCATCCTCGATCGCCGGGTCGACACCCGGGTGCAGCGTCAGGCGCTGGCGGTGGCGTTGATCGGAATCGGGCTCGTGATGACCTCGACGATCGTGTTGCTGGCCGGCACGCCGTTCGGGCTCAACGAGCTACTGTTCGAGGTCACCTCGGCGTTCGCCACGGTGGGGTTGTCCACAGGGATCACCGCCGAGCTGCCCCACTGGGGTCAGTGGATACTGATAGTGCTGATGTACCTGGGCCGTATCGGCCCGATCACCATGGTCAGCGCCCTGGCCGCGCGACAGCGTGGCCGCAGATACGACCTTCCCGCAGAAAGGCCCCTCATTGGCTAGACGACGTGCTCCCGATGCTGTGGTGGTGCTCGGACTGGGCCGGTTCGGCAAGTCCCTGGCCCTGGAGCTGATGGCACAAGGAGCGGAAGTGCTGGGCGTGGACTCCAGCGACGCGGTGGTGCAGAAGATCTCCCACCGTCTGACCCACGCGGTGGTGGCCGACACCACCGACGAGGAATCGTTGCGCCAGTTGTCGGTTCACCAGTTCGACCGGGCGGTCGTGGGCATGGGATCCGATCTCGAGGCCAGTCTGCTCACCGCCTCGGTGCTCATCAACCTGGGCGTGCCCAATATCTGGGCAAAGGCCACCAGCAACTCCCACGCGAAGATCCTGACCCAGATCGGTGTCCACCACGTCGTGCGACCCGAGCACGACATGGGAAAACGTGTGGCCCACCTGGTGCGGGGCCGGATGATCGACTACATCGAGTTCGACGACGGCTTCGCCATGGTCAAGACATCCGCCCCGGCCTTCGCTCTCGGGCACCCTCTCGGACAGACCAGCATCCGCACCGACTTCGGAGTCACGGTGGTCGCGATCAAACGCCCGGGTGAGGGTTTCACCTACGCCACCGCCGAGACGGTCCTCACCTCTGGAGACACCATCATCGTCTCCGGAAAGGTCCGCGACACCGAGCGCTTCGCCGAATTGTCCTGACCCCTGATCCGCGAGACCGGCCTGATCCCCTAGACGGTCCTGCCGTCCGTGGTCAGGGCCGTCCAGCGACATGTGGCTCCCTCGACCACGGCGCGCTACTCGTCCGGGACGAGTTGCCGTCGAGCCTGTCTCCGCCCCCGGATCACACCGAGTTCGTAGGTGGCCAAGACGATCAGCCACAGTGCAGTGAAAGGGATGACAAACCAGAGCATCGCGGTACTGAACGGGTCCAATGCGTCGTGGTCCGACGCCTGAAGCACAACGTAGACGATGTAGGAGGCGTAGAACGCGGCAAAGAGGAGCCCCTCCCAGCGTGAGATCGCCATCCCGGTGAAGGCGATGGGGAGGAGGGCCAGCGCAACCGCCACCATGATCGGCAGGTCGAAGCGGACAGCTCCCGCCGCGACCTCGATGGGCGTGATGAGCGAGGTGATGCCCAGAACGGCGCCGATGTTGAACATGTTGCTGCCGACGATGTTGCCCACGGCGAGGTCGCGCTCCCCCCGGTACGCGGCCACGAGGCTGGTCGCGAGTTCCGGGAGGGACGTACCGATCGCCACCACCGTGAGACCGATGACCAGATCGCTCATGCCCCATGCCGCCGCGAGGTCGCTCGCTGCGGTGACGAGCAGGCGTGCGCCCACGACGAGCATGAGCACGCCCACTGCCACCAGCGCGCTGCTCTTGAGCACCGAGTGCGACGCCCCGTCGTCGGACGACTGCTCGTCGTCAGCGTCAGGGACGCCGGCACCAGCATCGGTTCTTTCGCCGGGAGACCCGCCCCGTTCAGAGTCAGTCGTGTCGGTGTCAGTCGGGTCGGCGTCAGTCTGGTCGGAGCTGCGCCTGCGCGAGATGACCACTGTCGCCACCACGTACGCCACCACTCCGGTGAGCAACAGGAGTCCGTTGAGCGAACTGATCACCCCGTCGAGCGCGACCAACAACAGCACGATGGAGAACCCCACCATGATGGGGATGTCGACTCGAACGATCCGGGACTTCGCGAGCAGTGGGGCGATCAACGCCGTGAGCCCGAGGATGAGCAGGATGTTCGCGATGTTGCTGCCCACCACGTTGCCGACCGCCAGGCCCGGGTAACCACTGAGGGCGGCGTCGACGCTCACCGCGAGCTCCGGGGTCGAGGTGGCAAAGGCGACGACGGTCAGTCCCACCACCAGCGGAGAGATCCCCAGGGTGCCGGCCAGTCTGCTCGCGCCGCGAACCAGCAGTTCTCCGCCCGCGACCAGCAGGACGAACCCGACCGCGAGCGCGGCCACCGTCAGGATGCTCATGTCAGATCCCGCGGGTGGGAGGTGGAGAACCCTGCCTCGAGGCGCCGTGTCAGAGCGTCTGAAAAGTCCATGGGTCGATTATCCCGTGTCGTCTGCTCCGCCGCTGCCACGCACTCGTCGGTTCAGCCGGCGGTGGCGACCGCGAGGGGCAGGACGGCCGGGGCCCCGGCGGAGCGCAGGTGCCTTGCGGCCTCCGTGGCCGTCCAGCCCGTCCCGAACATATCGGTGACCAACAGGACGGGCCCGTCGGGAACGGTGGCCGGGCCCGTGAGCGTGCCCCACAGCTGAGCTACCCGGTAGGCCGAGTTCTGGGCGGTCACCGCTGGGAGCGCGGTGTCGCGGGTGAGGTCGCCGAGGTGGTCCATGCGGCCCATCTGCGCGAGTGCCCGGGCCAGACTCCCCACGAGGATCGGGCGCTCGCCGGTGAGCAGGGCCGCCACCCCGGTGGGGCGCTCGTCCCATCCCCAGTCGCGTAGTACCGGCACGCAGGCGCGGACCACCCAGTCGGGTGCTTCCTGGTCCGGTTCGGCGAGCAGTCCTCGTAGCTTCTGGCCCAGCCCGAGGTCGGTCAGGCGCGCCAGCGCGCGGCCCTCGGCGGGGCCGTCGGCGATCTTGCCCTTGAGAGGTACGTCGAGCCGCGTGAGCCCGGTGGGCCATTGCCGGCGTGGGGGCAGGACCACCCCGGGACGCTCCAGTGCCTCGCGGGCGCGGGCCAGTGCGCTGTCGTCGACGGCGGTGGTCCTGCGTTCGCCGGTGCAGGTGTCGCAGCGCCCGCACCCGCCGGAGGCCGGGTCGAGGGTGGGGTCGTCGAGCTGGGAACGCAGGAACTCCATGCGGCACGAGTCGGTCCGCTCGTACTCGATCATCGCCGCCTGCTCGGCCTTCCGCGCTTCGGCCAGACCCGCGTAGCGCGGTGCGTCGTAGTGCCACTGGCGCCCGGTGGAGATCCACCCGCCACGGACCCGCTGGACTGCGCCGTCCACGTCGAGGACCTTGAGCACCATCTCCAGGCGGGTCCGCCCCAGATCCACTGCGGGTTCCAGGGCCTGGGTGGACTGTGGGCGGTCGGGTTCGAGTGCGTCGAGGACCCGCCGGACCAGGTCCTCGGCCGGGAAGGCCAGGGAGGCGAAGTGGTTCCAGATGGCCCGGTCCTCGGGGCCGGGCAGCAGGACGACCTCGGCCCGGTCGGCCGCACGGCCGGCACGTCCGATCTGCTGGTAGTACGAGATGGGGGAGGGCGGGGCGCCCAGATGAACCACGAAGCCCAGGTCCGGTTTGTCGAACCCCATACCCAACGCGGACGTGGCGACCAGCGCCTTGACCTCGTTGTCCAGCAGGGCGCGCTCGAGCTCCTCGCGCTCGGCGGCGTCGGTCCTGCCGGTGTACGCGCTCACGCGGTGTCCGGCGGAGGTGAGCAGCTCGGCCATGTCCTCGGCTGCCGCGACGGTCAGGCTGTAGACGATCCCGCTGCCCGGCAGGGACTCCAGGTTCTCCACCAGCCAGGCGGCGCGACGCTCCGAGTCGTCGATCGCGACCACCGACAGGCGCAGCGACTCACGGTCCAGTCCGCCACGCAGGACGAGGGTGTCGGACTGTCCGGAATCGTCCGAACCTGGGCCCGGGTGGCCGGACCCGTCCGGCCGCTCGCCCACACCGAGCTGCTGCGCCACGTCGCGAACCACGCGGTCGTTGGCCGTGGCCGTGGTGGCCAGCACCGGAACGCCCTCCGGAAGGTCGGCCAGGAGCGTACGGATCCGTCGGTAGTCGGGCCGGAAGTCGTGCCCCCAGTCCGAGACGCAGTGGGCCTCATCCACCACCACCAGGCCGGCGTCCGCTGCCAGGGCGGGCAGCACGGTGTCGCGGAAGTCGGGGTTGTTGAGCCGCTCCGGGCTGACCAGCAACACGTCCACCTCGCCGGCGCGGACCGAGGCGCGCACGTCGTCCCACTCGGTCATGTTGGCCGAGTTGATGGTGGCCGCCCGCACCCCGGCCCGAGCGGCCGCCTCGACCTGGTTTCGCATGAGCGCCAGCAGGGGCGAGACGATCACCGTGGGCCCCGAGCCGAGTTCCCGCAGAAGGCGGGCGGCGATGAAGTACACCGCAGACTTTCCCCAGCCCGTGCGCTGGACCACCAGGGCACGTCGGCGGTCGGCCACCAGCGCCTCGATCGCCGTCCACTGGTCTTCCCGCAGCGTCGCACCCTGCCCTGCGAGCGCGGTCAACAGTTCGTCGGCGCGCGAGCGGAGCGCGTGACGGTCGGGTCCGGTGGTGGAGACGGCGCTGGGAAGGGACGACATGTCGCCCATCGTGCACCACTGCTCCGACAGGGAGGGTGCGGTGGGCGGCCGGATGACGTTGACTCGAGGCCATGGTGGCAGGGAATTCCGGGCGGGGTCCCGGATGAGCGGACGCGGGGAACTCGTCGAGAGGGCGACGGAACGGCTGGCTCGTCGACGAGTCGGACTGGTGGTCGGCGGAGGGCCGTCCACAGAGATGTCGATCGCCTCCGGCGGTGACGACGGCCGCGGTGAGGTCCCGGACGCGGGGACCCTGTTCGAGATCGGGTCGATCACCAAGACCTTCACGGCGCTACTGCTGGCCGACGGCGTGATCCGGGGGGACTGGCGACTCGACACCCCGGTACGTGACCTCGTGCCGGCCGGTGTGGAGGTTCCGAGCCGGGACGGGGTACAGATCACCTTGCAACACCTCGCGACCCACACAGCCGGGCTCCCGCGGTCGCCGGTGCGCCTCGGGCTCCGGGAGAACGTCGCCTATCTGCGCACGGGTGCCGACCCCTACGCGGGACTGACCGAGGACGACGTGCTGCAGAGTGTGTGCGACGCACGACTGACGCGGGTGCCCGGGCGTGGCAAGCCGAAGTACTCGAACCTCGGATTCGGCCTCCTCGGCACCGCGATGACCACGGGGACCGGGCTGGACTTCGGCACGCTTGTACGAGACCGGGTCTGCGGCCCACTCGGGATGGCGGACACCGTGGTCGACGCCCAGATGACCACCGATCAGCGTCGACGGACGGCGGTGGGGTTCCGGAGTCGTCGTCGCCCCGCCGACCCCTGGCCCCTGGCCGGGATCGCGGGAGCGGGCGCACTGCGGTCCACGGCCTCGGACATGGTGCGGTACCTCGCCGCCCAGGTCGATCCCGCGAGCACCGGGCTCGGTGACGCCATCCGCCTCACCCACGCCACACCGCCGGGTGGGCCGCAGCAGATGGGGCTCGGGTGGCACCGTGCGGGGGATCAGTCCCTGTGGCACAACGGCGGGACCGGCGGATTCCGGTCGATCGCGATCATGAGTCCGGGCTCCGGCACCGTGGTTCTCGCGCTCGTCAACCAGAACCGGGGCGCGGACCTGACCGCGTTCCGACTGATGCGCCTGCTGGACGCATGAGGTCGACACGGGGCACGGCGCAGTCATACTGGGACCCATGACGCAGACGTGGAAGAAGATCGTGGACGCGGACCCCGAGCACTCGCGTCGGTACGCCAAGCGGTGGGACGACATGATTGCCGAGGGCGTGGACATCGACGGCGAGGCGCGGTTGATCGACGCGATGGTGCCGCGTGGGGCCCGAATCCTCGACGTGGGGTGCGGACAGGGCCGCACGGGTGCCTACCTGCACGGGCGCGGGCACCGGGTCACCGGCGTGGACCTCGACCCACTCCTGGTCGAACGGGCGCGCGAGCTGTGCCCTGAGGCCACCTGGGAGGTCGCGGACCTGGCCGGGGACGGCTGGGCGGCCGGACCGTTCGACCTGGCGGTCTCTGCCGGCAACGTCCTGGCGTTCGTCGACCCCGCTGACCGCGGCGCCGTGCTGGCCAACCTCGCCACGCGTCTGGTGACGGCGTCCGACGACGTCGAGGGCCGGGCCGGGCGGCTCGTGGTGGGATTCGGGCTCGACCGCGGGTGGTCGCGCGATGAGTTCGACGCCGACGCGCGCGAGGCCGGGTTGGAGCTGGAGCAGCGCTGGTCGACGTGGGACCTCCGGCCGTTCCGCGACGACAGCGGTTTCATGGTCGCCGTACTCGTCCGCGGGTAGCCCCGGGCCTCTCGGCTTCGGGCCAGTCAGTGGTGGAAATGCGATCCGGTGCCCCTGCGCGGCATCGGAGAGTCGAGCTCGTCGAGGAACGACACCTCGCCGGCGATGTCCTTGATCAGCGCCGACGCCAGGTCGCGGCTGAGGCCGACGCGGACCACGATGCGCAGGACGGTCAGGTGCGCCAGATCGTCCGCGAGGGGGTACGCGGGCACGAGCCAGCCCTTCATCCTGAGGCGATCCGACAGGTCGTAGAGGGTCCACATGTCCGTGTACCCCTCCTTGAGCCGCCACGCGAAGACCGGGATCGTGGCGCCCCGGCTCACCAACTCGAACGGGGCGAGTGCCCCGATCTCCGTTGACAGGAACTGCGCGACGTCGAGCGAGCTCTGTTGAACCTGGCGGAAGCCCTCCCATCCGAGACGGAGGAACATGTAGTACTGCAGTAGGACCTGGGCGCCGGGGCGGGAGAAGTTCAGCGCGAGGGTGGGCATGTCGCCGCCGAGGTAGCTGCAGTGGAAGATCATGCTCTCCGGGAGCGCGTCCGTATCGCGCCACACGATCCAACCGACTCCCGGGTAGACGAGCCCGTACTTGTGGCCTGAGGTGTTGATGGACGCGACGCGCTCGACGCGGAAGTCCCACTCCAGGTCAGGCTGACAGAACGGCGCAACCATGCCGCCGGACGCGCCGTCGACGTGGATCCTGACATCGAGACCGGTGGCCTTCTCGATCTCGTCGAGCTTCCCGGCGATCTCCGCGACGGGCTCGTAGGCGCCGGTGTAGGTGACGCCCATGATGGCGACGACACCGATGGTGTTCTCGTCCACGTACTTCTCCAGATCGTGGCCGTCGAGCATCGGGTGCTCCGCCGAGATCGGCACCCACCGGGGTTCCACCTCGAAGTAGTTGCAGAACTTCTCCCAGCAGACCTGCACGGCGGTCGACAGGACGATGTTCGGGCTCTCGGTAGACGCGTTCTCGGCCCTGCGTCTGGCCTGCCACCGCCGCTTGAGCGCGAGCCCGCCCAGCATGCAGGCCTCGGAGGAGCCGATGGTGGAGGTGCCGATGGAGTGCTGCACATCCGGCACGTTCCAGAGGGTGGCGATCATCCGCCAGCACCGCTCCTCGATCGCTGCGGTCTGGGGGTACTCGTCCTTGTCGATCATGTTCTTGTCGACGGTCTCCGAGTACAGGCGCCGGGCCTCGTCGTCCATCCAGGTGGAGACGAACGTGGCCAGGTTGAGCCGCGCGTTGCCGTCGAGCATCGCCTCGTCGTGCACGATCTGATAGGCCGTCGCGGGCCGGGTCTGGCCCCTCGGTAGCTCGAAGCGGGGCAACTCCGTGGCCTCGCCGGGGCGGACGAACACGGAGTTGAGGTCCAGCGACTCACCGCCCTCGTTGGTTGTGTGACGTGCGGTGGTGTGACGAGCGGTGGTGTGAGGGACGTCGGTCACTGCTTCTCCTCGGATCGGAGCTCGTTCCGTGGTGACCCATCGGATTTCAGAGTGTGCCACTGATCACAGGCGGCCGCCGCCCTCTTCATGAGGATGCGGCGTGACCGGCGGCAGGACGCCCCGTGGATCGGTGGGCCCACACGATTCCCCGGGACCCCAGCACACTGGGGTTCATGAGCGCACAGAAGTGGACAGTGGACTCCATCCCCGACCAGACCGGCCGGATTGTCATGGTGACGGGTGGCACGAGTGGCATCGGCAAGGAGGCGGCTCGCGAGTTGGCGCGCCGCGGCGCCCACGTGGTGCTCCCGTCCCTCACACGCGCGGAGGGGGAGTCGGCCGCGGCGGAGATCGGCGGTTCGACGGAGATCCACGAACTCGATCTGAGCCGCCTCGACGCCGTGCGCGAGTTCGCGGCGGGGTACACGGACCCGATCGACGTGCTGCTGGACAACGCCGGGCTCATGAGCAGGACCCGCAAGGAGACGCCCGACGGCCTCGAGCTGCACCTGGGGGTCAATGTGCTCGGGCCGTTCCTGCTCACCGAGTTGTTGCTGCCGCGGATCCGGGAGCGGGTCGTGATCACCGCGTCGATGGCCCATGCCAAGGGGAGGATCGACTTCGAGGACCCGCACTTCCGCCGGCGTCCGTATTCGATGGCGGCGGCATACGCCCAGTCCAAACTCGCGTGCATGCTCTGGGGTCTGGACCTGCAGAACCGGCTCTCCGCCGCTGGATCAGCAGTCGACGTTCAGCTGGCGCACCCCGGGTTCGCGGCCACCTCGATCCTCGACCCGACCCCGTTCCCGCCGGTCAACGCGGTACTCAATCTGCTCGGACGCAGGGTCGTCCCCACCGCGTCCGACGGGGCGCGACCGCTCCTGTACGCAGCGACGGAGGCGCTCCCGCCGGCCTCGTACATCGGCCCGTCGGGCTTCCGGCAGATCGCCGGGGCACCGGGCCCGTGCGAGCGATCCTCCCCGGCCGGGGATCCGGACCTCGCCCGTAGCCTCCGCGAGCTCGCCGTGCGCGAGACCGGGGCCGTCCCCGCCGTCTGACTGGTCGCGGTGACCTCGTCGGTCGCATCGGTAAGCTGGTGGTCATGACCATCAGCCAACTCGACGCCCCCGACCTCTCCGGCCAGACGGACGCCGATCGGCACGCCATCGACCCGACACGCGACGCTGTCCACGACGCGGCACGCCGCGCGCGGGCCGCCTCGCGTGAACTGGCGCTGCTGACCGCGGATCGCAAGAACGCGCTCCTGCTGGCGGCGGCCGACGCGCTGGTGTCCTCGCAGGCGGAGATCCTCTCGGCCAACGCCCGCGACATAGTGGAACAAGAGGCCGAGGGCACCGGCGAGGCCATGCTCGACCGGCTGCGCCTGACCGCCGACCGGATCGAGGGCATCGCCGGTGGCCTGAGGCAGGTGGCGGGGCTGGCCGACCCGATCGGCACCGTCACCCGCGGCTCGACCCGCCCCAACGGACTGCAGCTGCGTCAGGTCCGCGTGCCGCTGGGCGTGATCGGCATGATCTACGAGGGCCGCCCCAACGTCACCGTCGACGCGTTCGGCCTGGCGTTCAAATCTGGCAACGCGGCGCTGCTGCGCGGGTCGCGCTCGGCCCGGCACTCCAACGAGGCGCTCGTGACGGTTCTGCGCGACGTCCTGGCCAGCCACCGACTGCCGGTCGACGCCGCCCAGTTACTGCCGTCGGCGGACCGGTCGTCGGTCACCCACCTGATCCAGGCGCGCGGTCTGGTCGACGTGGTGATCCCCCGCGGCGGCGCGGGGCTCATCCAGACCGTGGTGGAGAACGCCAAGGTCCCGGCCATCGAGACCGGCACCGGCAACTGCCACCTCTACATCCATGGGGACGCCGATCTCGATGAGGCGATCAGGCTGCTGCTCAACGGCAAGACCCGTCGCTGCAGCGTGTGCAACGCCACCGAGACGGTGCTGCTCGACGAAGCCCTCGGTGACGCCGCCGTGGACCGCGTCGTGGGTGCCCTGCACTCCGCCGGCGTCACCGTCCACGGTGACCGCGAAGGTCTGGTACCTGCCGACGACGTGGACTGGGGCGAGGAGTACCTGAGCATGGACATCGCCCTCAAGGTGGTCGACGGCGTGGACGCCGCGATCGAGCACATCGCCCGCTGGTCCTCGGGGCACACCGAGGCCGTGGCCACCCGCAGTATCGAGGTGGCCGACACGTTCTGCGCGCAGGTCGACGCCGCCGCGGTCATGGTCAATGCCTCCACCGCGTGGACGGACGGGGAGATGTTCGGCTTCGGCGCCGAGATCGGGATCTCCACACAGAAATTGCACGCCCGCGGGCCCATGGGCCTCGAGGAACTCACCAGCACCAAGTGGATCGCCCACGGCAAGGGGCACGTGCGTCCCTGACGCGCGGAACCGGGCCGACGGCCCACCACAAGGCGATTAGAACCGAAAGGATCCACCCATGGACCGAGCCCGGACCGCGCAACGACCGGCCTTCGAGAGCATCGACCACGTCATCGAGAGTCTCGGCGCGCAGGGCTACCTGGCCGACCGCTCGACCGCGACCGTGGTCTACCTTGCGGACCGGCTGGGAAAGCCGCTTCTCATCGAGGGGCCCGCGGGTGTGGGCAAGACCGAGCTGGCCAAGGCCGTCGCCGCGGCCACCGAGGCCGAGCTGATCCGCCTGCAGTGCTACGAGGGCGTCGACGAGGCCCGGGCCCTGTACGAGTGGAATCACGCCAAGCAGATCCTTCGGATCCAGGCCGGCCAGGGTGAGGGATGGGACTCCACGCGTGATGACGTGTTCTCCGAGGAGTTCCTGCTGTCTCGGCCGCTGCTCACCGCGATCCGCCGTAGCGACCCCACCGTGCTGCTGGTCGACGAGGTGGACAAGGCCGACATCGAGATCGAGGGCCTGCTGTTGGAGGTGCTGAGCGACTTCGCGGTGACGATCCCCGAGCTCGGCACCATCGAGGCGATCCGTAAGCCGTTCGTCGTGCTGACCTCCAACGCGGCTCGCGAACTCTCCGAGGCACTCAAGCGCCGCTGCCTTTACCTGCACCTGGACTTCCCGACCCCCGAGCTCGAGCGCAAGATCCTCGCCTCGCGGGTACCGGAGCTCGACGACCGGCTGGCCGAGCAACTGGTCCGGGTGGTCGGGGTGCTGCGCGCGATGGCACTCAAGAAGGTACCGAGCGTGTCCGAGACCATCGACTGGGGCCGCACCCTGGTCGCGCTGGGCCTGGACACGATCGACGACGAGACCGTGCTCCAGACTCTCGGTGTGGTGCTCAAGCACCAGTCCGACCAGCTGCGCGCGGCCGCCGAGCTGCGGCTCAACTAGCGTGCGGCGATCAGGAGGTCAGGCGAGATGACCACGCGTTCGCCCGGCGGGATGTCCGGGCACCTCGTCGACTTCGTCGACGCGCTGCGCCGCAAGGGCATCCCCGTGGGGCCGAGTGAGGCCGTCGACGCGGCCGCGGCGATGGTCCACATCGACCTGCTCGACCGTGCGGCGCTCAGGGAGGCGCTCGCCGCGACGATCCTGCACAAGCCCACCCACCGCGGGGTGTTCGACCAGCTCTTCGACCTGTGGTTCCCCGCCGCGATCGGGGTGCACGCGGCGTCGGACGGGGTGGCGCTCGAGGTGGAGATCCCGACGGACGACGACGGCAAGGTGGACCCGGAGGCTCTCAACGAGCTCATCGCCTCGCTGCTGCTTGAGGACACCGACGAGTCGCGGGCCAAGGCCCGGGCACTGGCAGAACTGCTGGTCGAGCAACTCGGCTCCTACGACTCGGCGGGCGGGCAGCGGTTCTCCGCCTACCAGGCCCTCAGCCCGTTGGACACGGGCGCGATCATGCAGAAGATCCTCGACGGCCTGATGGGGGCCGACCCCTTCGACCCCGACGGCTCCAAGCGGCACGCCGAGAAGTCCGCGGCCGCCAATTCCGCGGCGGACATGGTGCGGGGCTTCCTGCGCGAGGTGGCCGACGAGACCCGGCGCCGCACCGCGGAGACCGTGGGGCGCGACCGGGTGGCCGACTACGCGGTGGGTCCCGCGGCCGAGCAGGTGGACTTCCTGCGCGCCAACGACCAGGACCTGCAGGTGCTGCGACGGCGCGTGGGCCCCCTCGCCCGTCAGCTCGGTAGTCGCCTGGCCGCACGTCGTCGTCGTCACCGTCAGGGCGCGATCGACATGCGCAAGACGATGCGCCGGTCCATGTCCACCGGCGGTGTGCCGGTTGAACTGGTGCTGCGCAAACCCCGGCCGGCGCGGCCCGAGCTGGTGGTCCTCTGCGACGTGTCCGGATCTGTCGCGGGGTTCAGCCACTTCACGCTCCAGTTGGTGCACTCTCTGCGCGAGCAGTTTTCCCGCGTGCGGATCTTCGCCTTCGTCGACACCACCGACGAGGTGACCTCGTTCTTCGAGACCGGTTCGGACCTGGGATCGGCGATGAGCCGGATGGTGCGCGAGGCGGAGATCGTCACCTATGACGGGCACTCCGACTACGGACACGCACTCGAGGGGTTCGCCGACCGCTACGCCCACACGCTCACCCGCACGGGCTCGCTGCTCATCCTGGGCGACGGGCGCAACAACTACCGCGACCCGTCGGTGGAGGCACTGGAGTTCGTCAGCGAGCGCGTCGGTCACACCCACTGGCTTAACCCGGAGCCCAAGAAGCAGTGGGGTACCGGGGACTCGGCGGCCAGGCTGTACTCGCAGTACGTGCCCATGCACGAGTGCCGCAACGTGGAGCAGCTCACCGCGGTCGTCGCGGGTCTGCTGCCCGTGTGAGGGCGCCGACACGCGAGGAGGCGGAACGAGGGGGCGGACCGATAGACTCGTCGACCATGACCATGATGGGGACCGCCGCGGGCGCCGGGCGCCGCATCGGAGTGATGGGCGGGACCTTCGATCCGATCCATCACGGTCACCTGGTGGCGGCCAGCGAGGTCGCCCACCGTTTCGGACTCGACGACGTGGTGTTCGTCCCCACCGGGGAGCCGTGGCAGAAACGTGGGCGGACCGTCTCGCCCGCCGAGGACCGGTATCTCATGACCGTCATCGCGACGGCCTCCAACCCCCGGTTCTCCGTCAGCCGCGTGGACATCGACCGCCGGGGCCCCACCTTCACCGTCGACACCCTCCGGGACCTGCTGCGGCAGAACCCGGGAGCCGAGCTGTTCTTCATCACCGGTGCCGACGCGCTGGAGAAGATCCTGACCTGGCGCGGGTGGGAGGAGATGTTCGGGCTCGCCACGTTCGTCGGGGTCTCGCGCCCGGGCTTCGAGCTGTCCGACACCCACCTCGCGGAGATCAGCAACGGGCGAGTGCACCTGCTCGAGATCCCCGCACTGGCCATCTCCTCGACCGAGTGCCGCCGGCGTGCGGCCGAGGACGCCCCGGTCTGGTACCTCGTGCCGGACGGGGTCGTCCAGTACATCGCCAAACGCAACCTCTACCGTCCCGAGGGCTCCACCAGGCTCGACGGGACCCCCGCCGCGACGGCTCCGGCACACCGCGAGCTCGTCCACACCGACCACCACACCGAGGAGAACCACCAGTGACAGCTAGCCCCGAGGCCCTGGAGATGGCGGGCGTCGCCGCCCGCGCCGCAGACGAGAAGCTGGCCACGGACATCGTCGTCATCGACGTCTCCGGCCAGCTCATCATCACCGACTGCTTCGTCCTGGCCTCTGCCGAGACCGAACGCCAGGTCAACGCCGTCGTCGACGAGATCGAGGACAAGCTCCGCGAGGCGGGGCACAAGCCGCTGCGTCGGGAGGGAACGCGTGAGGGCCGCTGGGCGCTGCTCGACTACAACGAGGTGGTCGTCCACGTCCAGCACGTCGACGAGCGTGACTACTACTCGCTCGACCGTCTCTGGAAGGACTGCCCGGTCGTGGAGATCGAGGGTGTCGAGACCTCCGGTCGGCCCGAGTCCGCGACCAGTGGCGCCGACGATTCGCTCGCCCCGGAGGAGCCCCAGCGGGATCAGGGGCTCTGACCCACCTGTGACCCGACGTCTCATCCTGCTGCGTCACGGCCAGACGCACTACAACGCCTCGCTGCGTATGCAGGGCCAGTTGGACACGGAGCTCAGTGAGCTCGGTGTCCAGCAGGCTCATGCGGTGGGGCGCGCCCTGGCGCACCGCCGACCGTGGACGATCCTCTCCTCCGATCTGCAGCGGGCGCGCGAGACGGCTCGGGCACTGGCCTCGGAGGTCGGGCTGGATGTCCGGACCGACCCGCGCCTGCGGGAGACCGACCTGGGCACCTGGCAGGGGATGAGCCACTCCGAGGTCGACGAGCTGTGGCCCGAGGCACGGATGCGGTGGCGCAGCACCCCCCGGTGGTCCCCGCCGGAGGGGGAGAGCCGACTGGACGTGGCCCGGCGCACCCGTCAGGTGGTCGACGAGCTCGTGGACGACTCGCCCGGGTGGAACGAGCACCCCGCCGTCCTCGTCGCCCACGGGGGAGCGATCGCCGCACTCACCGCGGCTCTGATCGAGTTGCCGGTCGAGCAGTACCCGATCTTCAACGGCCTCGGGAACACCTGCTGGGTCCAGTTGTCCGCGCACCCCCGGCCCGGATCCTCCTGGAGTGGGCAGCCCGCGACGCCGGAGATCGGGCCGACGACCGACGGCGCCCGCGACGTGCTCTGGCGACTCGACCAGTGGAACGCCGGTCTCACGCCCCCGGTGGTTCCGTCATGACCATCCGTCTGGTCACCGACTCGAGCGCCGACCTCCCCGATGAGTGGGTCCGCGAGTTCGGCATCACCGTGGTGGGCCTGCACGTGGTCGAGGAGGGGGACCGGGCGGTCTCGACCGCCGCGGTCACCCCGGACGAGCTGACGGTGATATACCAGGAGCTCCTCGACGACCCGGACTGCACGGGCATCGTCTCCGTCCACCTCTCGCGTGAGCTCTCGCGGACGTGGGAATCGGCCGCCGACGCCGCCACGAGGTTCGGTGGCCGGGTCCTGGTCTCGGACTCCCGGTGCGCCGGGATGGCGTTCGGCGCCGCGGTGGCCCAGTGCGCGTGGGCGGCGAACAACGGCCTCGGCCTGTCGGCCACCTACGAGCTCGCCGAGCGGATCTGCCGTGGGGCGTCCACCTTCGCCGCTCTGGAATCGTTGGAGAGCCTGCGCCGAGGGGGCAGGATCAGCGCCGTCGCCGCGATCTTCGGCAGCGCCCTGGCCATGCGACCGATCATCGTGTTGCGCAATGGTTCGGTCGACCTGGCCGCCAAGGCCCGGACCACCACCAAGGCGCACGAGAGGCTGCGCGCATTGTTGCGCGACGAGATCGGCCGGGGCGACGTGCTGGTGGTCGTCCACCAACACGAGGCCCCGGAGCGGGCTCTGGAGATGGCCATCGAGATCCGCAAGGAGACCCCGTTCCCCGAGCGGGTCCTCGTCGTCGAGTTCGACGAGGTCCTGGCCTGGCACCTGGGGCCCGGTACCGTGGGCGTCTCGGTGACCGACCTCGTGGACACCGGATTCCCCATCCCCGCGGTCTCTCCACAGGACGGCGACTGAGAGACCTCCGCGGGGCCGGGGCGGGGGCCCCGCCGGGTTAGCGTCGCCCCATGTTCTCCGACACCCGGACTCGTCCCGCGGATACAGGTGATCCCTCTCGGGACCCGGCTCGCGAGGCCGCGCTGCACCGGCTCTCGAGCGTGACCGCGCCGGTGGGTGCGGCCTCCGCCCCCTGGGCCGTCGCGGACCCGGACGGCAGACGACCCGAGCGGGTGCCGCCCGAGGACCCGGATCCGGCGGCGTGGGCCGACCCGCCGTGGTGGCGCCGGGTCCGGTGGGCCCCGGACAGGGTCGCCGGTATCGCGCTGGTCGTGCTCGTGTTGGGGCTCGGCGGGTTCTCCGTCCACCGGCTCCTGGCGGCGGTACCCGAGGGTCCGCCGGTACCGGACCTCCCGTTGGCCACTCCGGGGGTGACGGTCCCGGCAGACGGCTCGTCCGCCCCGGGTGCTCCGGAGGTGCCGGCACCGACCGAGGTGGCCGCGTCCGAGGAGTCGGTCGTCGTCTCGGTGGTCGGACTCGTCGGACGTAGTGGATTGGTCACGGTGGCCCCGGGCGCGCGGGTGGCGGATGCCCTCGACAGTGCGGGCGGTGTCCTGGACGGCGGTGACCGCGACGGCCTGAACCTGGCACGCAAGGTGGTCGACGGCGAGCAGATCCTGGTGGGCTTGGCCCCCGGGCCCGACGGACCCCGCGGTCCGCGCAGCGGGATCGTCGGTGCCGACGACGCGCCGGTGGAGGGCGGGCCCGCGCCCGCGCCCGGTGCCGGAGCCGGGGCAGGGGCTGCACCCGGCGCGCCGGCGTCGGGCGCGGGACTGGTTGACCTCAACACCGCGGACGCCACGGCCCTCGAGACCCTGCCCGGGGTGGGGCCGGTGACGGCCTCGTCGATCCTGGCCTGGCGGGCCGCCAACGGCGCGTTCGCGAGCATCGATCAGTTGGCGGAGGTCGACGGCATCGGCCCGGTGACGCTGGCCCGCCTCCGGCCCCTCGTCACGGTGTGAACGGCGCCGGCCCGGCCGACGGACCCGGCCGCGGACAGGTTCCACCGGCGCGGGCCCCCGCCGCGCGGGATCTCCGGTTGGTCGTTCCGACGCTCGCGCTCTTCGTCACGACCGCGGTCACCGTCGGGATGCGGCCGGCCGCGGCCTCGGCCGTCGGGGTGGTCCTGCTCGTCGCAGCGGTGATCGCGGTGCTCTGGTCGAGGGCCGTGGGCGCGGGCGTCCGGGTGGACAACACAGCGCTGGGGGTGCTGGCGATGGCGTGCGCGCTCGGGGCGGTCGGCGCCGGGGTCCAGGCTGCGCGGTCGCACGCGCTGGCGGCACATCCGCTGGTCTCGCTCGTGGACACCCGCACCGGTGTCGAGGGCGTGGTGACGGGGTTCGACCGCCCGGTCCGCAGTGGGGGAGTGATGGTCCCGTTCCGGGTGGAGGTCACCGGTTCGGGGGCGTCGGCGCGAGCAGCGGAACTAGATGTGGCGGTCCTCGCCCGCGAGGGGTGGCGGGGACTGCCTCCCGGGACGCGCGTGCGGGCCCCGGTCACGGTCCTCGAGCCGCGGTCACCCGGCGACCCGCCGGGACTGCGCGCACTGACCCCTCCGCTGGTGACGGGCGAACCCGGACCGTCCGGCCGGGCCCCGGCGGCGGTGCGTGAGCGCTTGCGAGTGGTCTCGGGCCGGGCGCTCGAGGGGGAGGCGGTGGGTCTGCTCCCGTCATTCGTGCTGGGCGACGAGGGCGGGGTGTCCACGGAGACCCGGGACGAGTTCCGGGCGTCGGGCCTGGCCCATCTCGCGGCGGTGTCCGGGGCCAACACCACCTACGTGGTGGGTGCGGTGCTCCTGGCCGCCGCGGCCCTGGGTGCCGGACGCCGCGGCCGCATAGTCGCCGCGGGGGTGGCGCTGGCGGGCTTCGTCGCGGTGGTGGGTCCGGAACCCGCGGTGCTCCGGGCGGCCGGCACCGGGGCCATCGGCCTCGCCGCACTCACCTCCCACCGGACCGGTCGGCCACTGGCGGCCCTGTCCGGCGTGGTGCTGCTGGTGGCGATGCTCGACCCCGCCACCGCCACCGGGGCCGGATTCATCCTGTCGGTCACCGCCACGGCCGCGCTCGTCCTGGCCGCCAGACCGGTGGCCGTGCGTCTGCGCCGCCCGTGGATGCCGGCGACCGTCGCGGACGTGCTGGCGGTCTGCGTGGTGGCCCACCTGGCCACGCTGCCGGTGCTGGGGGCCACGGGGTTGCAGTCGGGACCCTGGGCGCTGCCCGCCAACATCGCGGTGGCCCCGGTGGTGCCGTTGGTGACGGTGCTCGGGACCGCCGCCGCGGCTCTGGGTCCGGTGTGGCAGGACGGGGCGGTCCTGCTCGCGGCGGCGTGCGCCCCGGCACTGTGGTGGCTCGAGACGGTCGCGGACATCGCCGTGGCCCTGCCGGGTTCGCCGGACGTCGCGCCCGGGTGATCCCGCGCCTGTCGTGACGGACCTGCGTGGCACGATGTCGAGTGACGACGACGAGGACGAGACCGAAGACGACGACGAGGAGCGCACATGGCACCAGGCTCTGCACCCGCGACTCTGCACCTCGTCCTGGGCGAGGACGAGTTCCTCACCGAGCGCGCCACCGCCGGGGTCGTCGCGACCGTCCGGGCCGCGGCACCCGAGGGCGAGGATCCGCCCGTGGTCTCCCGCCTCGGTGGGCCGGAGGTCGGTGCGCCCCAGCTGTTCGAACTGCTCTCGCCGTCGCTGTTCGGCGAGGCCCGGATCGTGGTGATCACCGGAGCCGCGGACCTGGGCAAGGACGCCCAGGCGGCGGTGATGGGGGCCGCCGGAGACCTGCCGGACCAGACGGTCATGGTGGTCCAGCACACGGGTGGGGGCCGGGCCAAGACTCTCGTGCCGGACCTGCGCAAGGCCGGTGCGCAGGAGCACGCCGCGGGCAAGCTCTCCCGTCACATGGACGTGGTGGGCTTTGTTCGCTCGGAGTTCCGGGGCCTCGATGTCCGCGTGGCCCCCGAGGCGTGTGAGGCCCTGGTCGAGGCGGTGGGCACGGACCTGCGGCAGCTGGCGTCGGCGTGCGGCCAACTGGTGGCTGACACCGGGGGAAAGGTGGACGTCGAGGCGGTGCGCCGCTACCACTCGGGCGTCGTGGGGGTCAGCGGATTCACCGTGGCCGAGCGCGCGGTCACCGGGGACGTGGCCGGCGCGATCGAGGCCCTCGAATGGGCCATGCACACCGGGGTCCCGCACGTCGTGTTGGCGGACGCCCTCGCGGACGCCGTCAACTCGATCGCCATGGTGGGTACACAACGGGGCACCCCGCCCGCCGAACTGGCCCGGCAGGGTCTACCTCCGTGGAAGGTCAAGAAGGTCACCGGGCAGACACGGTACTGGACCATCGACACCCTCGGGAGCGCCCTCCAGGTGGTCGCCCGCCTGAACGGTGAGGTCAAGGGGCAGGCCGAGGACACGTCCTACGCACTCGAGCGGGCGGTTCGGCAGGTGGGATCACTGGCGGGTGCCGTGTAGAACGCGACGAGGGCCCACCACGCGCACTCGACTGGTGCGGGGTGGGCCCTCGGAGCCTCGTCGCGGCAGCGAACACCGCGGGGCTGTGCTCCCCTCTGGGAGGAGCGGGTCGCCTCAGAGTGCGTTGACGGCCTTGGCGAGCGACGACTTCTTGTTGGCGGCCTGGTTCTGGTGGATGACACCCTTGGTGGCGGCCTTGTCGAGCTGACGCGAGGTCGCGACGAGGAGAGCGCCGGCCTTGGCCTTGTCGCCGGCCTCGGTGGCCTCACGCAGGCTGCGGATGGCGGAACGCAGAGCCGACTTGATCGACTGGTTGCGGATACGGTTGCGCTCGTTGGTGAGGTTCCGCTTCTTCTGGGACTTGATGTTTGCCACTGGTCACACCTTTGGTCGTGTGTCGACGGCTCCGCGGGGGATCCGGTCGATCTGATGTCATGTCTCTAGTCCGCTCGAACACGCGTAACGCGATTCGGTGGACACCGACGTCCTACTTTACCAGCGGCGGCGACACCGGCCAAAACGCGTGACCGGTGGTCGCGCTCCCGGTCGGCTCGCCGGCCCGCGGCCCGCGACCACCGGCCTCAGCGCCAGCCGTAGTCCGAGCGCAACCGGTCCGCGACCTGCTCGAACTTCGAGCGGGGGCAGATGGCCCCCTCGCGCCGGATGCCCTTCTCGGGGACGTCCAGCACGCGGTCCAGGCGGACCCAGCTCGGCCGGCCCTCGGAGTCCCACGGCCCGGTGCCGAGCCCGAGCCATCCCTCGTCGTCGTCCCGTCTGTCCTGCGAGGAGAGCTGGAGGCCGAGCAGACGGTCCCCGTCCCGTCCCACCACCAGGACCGGACGATCCTTCCCGCGGCCGTCGGCCTCCTCGAACTCCACCCACGTCCACACGATCTCCCCGGGGTCGGCGTGTCCGTCGAGGTCGGGCGCGTAGGAGACGATCCGTGCGCGACTCGACGTGGGCACGGTCCCGGTCGTGGTGGGCCGACCCGCGCCGACGGCGTCATGCGGTGCGGCGGAGGAGATCCCCCGATCCTCGAGGCGCTTGCGCACCTCGAGAGCCACCGTCGGTCCGTACTTGCGGCTCATCCGAGCCGCGGTGCGACCCATCCGGGCCCAGTTGATCGCCATGCCCCACAGGGTAACTGCATCTAGGATCCCGACTCATGGACGTGATCTTCGCGGTGGTGTGGTCGACAGGCCCGGAACGGGCCGTGCCCGACGGTGCCGCGTTGCGGTCGGAGATCGCCCGGGCGGTGGACGGCCCGCTCGCGGACCTGGGGGTGGCCGAGTACGTGGTGAACGTCCGCGACGACGCGGTGGCGGGCGCCATGATCGACGTGCAGGTGACGCCGCGGCCGGTGCTCGCGGCGGTCCGCGCACGGGTGCCGGTGGCCTCGGGCACGGCGTGCGCCGACCTCCTCGACGCCCTACGCGTGATCGGTCCGGTCTCCGCGTGGTCGGTGACCGGGTCGGAGCCGCTACCCGCGCCGGGGCCGGGGGAGGACGGGCGGTGCCCCGGACTGACCAACCTCGCCTTCCTCCGACGGCCCGCGCGGTTGGACCGCGACGAGTGGCTGCGCATCTGGCTCGAGGAGCACACGCCCGTGGCGATCGAGACGCAGTCGACGACCGGGTACACCCAGCACGTGGTGGTCCGCGCACTGACCGAGGGCGCCCCGGAGATCGCCGGGATCGTCGAGGAGGTGTTCCCGATCGAGGCCACCCGAGACCTCGGGGTGTTCTTCGACGCACGGGGCAGTGACGACAGGATGAGTGCCAACATCCAGGCCATGACCGCCTCGACCGCCCGGTTCCTCGACGACGGCGCGGTCGATGCGATCCCCACGGGGCGGTACGTGATGCGTATCCGGAGTGCGCGCGTGTGACAATGGGGTGATCGCCCGGTCGGACCGCACCCCGCCACGCCCGGGCCCGCCCGAGGAGTGATCGAGATTCCCAACTTCGCAGAGACGACGTTCACCGATCCAGCCAGGATCAGGAACTTCTGCATCATCGCGCACATCGACCACGGCAAGTCGACGCTTGCCGACCGCATGCTGCAGCTGACCGGTGTGGTCGAGGAGCGGCTCATGCGGGCCCAGTACCTCGACCGCATGGACATCGAGCGCGAACGCGGCATCACCATCAAGGCGCAGAACGTCCGCCTGCCGTGGGTGCCGCGCTCCGGTGCCCACGAGGGGGAGGAGATCGTGCTGCACATGATCGACACCCCGGGCCACGTGGACTTCACCTACGAGGTCTCCCGCGCGCTCGAGGCGTGTGAGGGGGCGATCCTCCTGGTGGACGCCGCGCAGGGCATCGAGGCGCAGACCCTGGCCAACCTGTACCTGGCGATGGAGAACGATCTCGAGATCATCCCGGTGCTCAACAAGATCGACCTGCCGGCCGCCGACCCCGAGCGGTTCGCCGAGGAGATCTCCCACATCATCGGCTGCGAGCCGGACGAGGTCCTGCGGGTCTCCGGCAAGACGGGTGCGGGCGTCGAGGAGCTGCTGGACAAGGTGTGCGACGTGATCCCGGCGCCCGTGGGTGACCACGACGCCCCGGCCCGCGCGATGATCTTCGACTCGGTCTACGACACCTACCGCGGTGTCGTCACCTACGTGCGCGTCGTCGACGGTTCGCTCAGGCCGCGCGAGAAGGTCAAGATGATGTCGACGGGCAGCACCCACGAGGCGCTCGAGGTCGGGATCATCTCGCCCGAGCCCAAGGCCACCAAGGGGCTCGGCCCCGGCGAGGTGGGGTACCTCATCACCGGCGTCAAGGACGTCCGCCAGTCCAAGGTCGGCGACACGGTGACGAGTGCCCGGGGTGGTGCGGAGGATCCGCTGGCCGGGTACAAGGAACCCAACCCGATGGTGTTCTCGGGTCTGTACCCGATCGACGGATCCGACTACCCGGTGTTGCGCGACGCCCTGGACAAACTCCAGCTCAACGACGCCTCACTGGACTACGAACCCGAGACATCCGTGGCGCTGGGCTTCGGCTTCCGCTGCGGCTTCCTGGGTCTGCTGCACATGGAGATCACCCGGGACCGGTTGGAGCGCGAGTTCAACCTCGACCTGATCTCCACCGCCCCGAACGTGGTGTACCGCGTGGTCGCGGAGGACGGCACCGAGCACCAGGTCACCAACCCGTCGTACTGGCCCGAGGGCAAGCACCGCGAGATCTTCGAGCCGATCGTCAAGACCACGATCATCGTGCCGAGCGAGTACGTGGGGACGACCATGGAGTTGTGCCAGTCCAAGCGGGGTGAGATGAAGGGCATGGACTACCTGTCCGAGACCCGTGTCGAGCTGCGCTACGTCATGCCGATGGGCGAGATCATCTTCGACTTCTTCGACTCGCTCAAGTCCCGCACCAAGGGCTACGCGTCGATGGACTACGAGGAGGCCGGGGAGCAGGCGTCCGACCTGGTCAAGGTCGACATCCTCTTGCAGGGTGAGGCCGTGGACGCGTTCTCCGCGATCGTGCACCGGGACTACGCACAGGCCTACGGAAACAAGATGACGGGCAAGCTCAAGGAGCTCATTCCGCGCCAGCAGTACGAGGTGCCGATCCAGGCGGCGATCGGCGCGAAGATCATCTCCCGCGAGAACATCCGCGCCATCCGCAAGGACGTGCTCTCCAAGTGCTACGGCGGCGACATCAGCCGCAAGCGCAAGCTGCTCGAGAAGCAGAAGGAGGGCAAGAAGCGCATGAAGTCGATCGGTCGCGTGGACGTGCCCCAGGAGGCGTTCGTGGCCGCGCTGTCCGCGGATTCGAGCGCGGACAAGAAGTAGCCGGGCCGTCCCGGGGTCGGCAGGGGACACGGTGGTCCAGTGGACGTGAGGACGGTCGGGGAGCCGACGTAGACTCGCCCCATGACCCTCTCGAGCCCCGATCCCCGGCCCCATCCGCTGCTCGACGAGTCGCCGTTGCCGTACGGCCTGCCCGACTTCGCAGCGATCGACGAGGCGGAACTGGAGCCGGCCATCCGCACCGCGGTCGACGACCACGCAGCGGAGATCGCGGCAATCGTGGCGAACCCGGAGGAGCCGACGGTGGAGAACACCGTGGTCGCCCTCGAACGGTCGGGCCAGGCTCTGAACCGCGTGCTGTCCGTGTTCTACGGACTCCTCGGTCCGGACGCGACGAGCGCGCGACTGGACGTCGAACGGGTGGTCTCGCCACTGCTGGCCGCGCACGGCTCTGCCGTCATGACCGACCCGGGTCTGTACGCACGGGTCGACGCCGTCCATTCGGGGTTGGAGGCGGGGGAGCTGGAGGTCGACGACGAGACCGACCGTCTGATCCGTCGGCACCACCGTGACCTCCTGCGGGCGGGCGCGGGACTCGACGACTCCGGACGCGCTCGGCTGACGGCCATCGACACCCGACTGGCCGAACTGACCACGGCGTTCGGGGAGAACCTGCTCGCCTCGACCGCCGAACTCGCCGTCCCCGTCACAGACGAGTCCGAACTGGCGGGCCTGCCCGCGTCCATGCGCTCGACGCTCGCCGCCGCGGCGCAGGAGGCGGGACGTGAGGGCTGGCTCCTCCCGCTGGGCCTGCCCACCGTGCAGCCGATCTCGGCGTGGCTGGACCACCAGGGTCTGCGTCGGCGCGTCATGGAGGCCTCGCTGCGACGGGGTTCGACCCCGGATCACGACAACTCCCCGATCGTCCTGGAGATCGTCCGCCTCCGCGCCGAGCGTGCGCAACTGCTGGGCCTGGGCTGCCACGCCGAGCACGTCCTGGCCGTGGAGACGGCCGGTTCGCCCGAAGCCGCACGAGGTCTGTTGCTCGACGTGGTCGACGCCGCTGTCACCAATGCCCGCAACGAGGCCAAGGATCTGCTCGGCGGAGAAGACCGTGAGCTGAACCCGGCCGACTGGGCCTGGGAGTCCGAGCGGCTGCGCGCCGACCGCTTCCAGGTGGACGACGCACGCGTCCGGCCGTACTTCGAGCTCGAACGGGTGCTCCGTGACGCGGTCATGCACTCGGCCTCCGAGCTCTACGGCCTGCGCTTCTCCGAGCGGCCGGACCTGCGCGGATTCCTGCCGGACGTCCGCGTGATCGAGGTCTTCGACGACCAGCGGAGCCAGACCGACGCCGGGATCGGTCTGCTACTCCTGGACTACTACGCGCGACCGACCAAGCGGGGCGGGGCCTGGATGAGTTCGTTCCGCGACCAGTCCCGGCTCCTGGACTCGCGGCCCGTCGTCGTCAACGTCATGAACCTGTCCCGCCCCGCGGCCGGTGAGCCGAAGTTGCTCACCATGGACGAGGTCACCACGATGTTCCACGAGTTCGGGCACGCCCTGCACGGCCTGCTGTCGGACGTGGAGTACCCGGTGTTCTCCGGCACGTCGGTGCCCCGCGACTTCGTCGAGTTCCCCTCACAGGTCAACGAGATGTGGGCCCGCCGGCCGGAGATGCTCGCGCGATACGCCCGACACGTGGAGTCCGGGGAGACGATCGGGGAGGATCTCGTCGCGCGGATGCGGGAGGCCGAGCGCTTCGGCGAGGGCCAGGCCACCGTCGAGTACCTCGCCGCCGCCCTGCTCGACCTCGCCTGGCACTCGCTGACACTCGAGGAGGCCGAGGCGGTCACCGACGTCGACGAGTTCGAGGCGACGGTGTTGGCGGACGCGGGGCTCGACGTCCCCGGCGTGGAACCCAGGTACCGGTCGCGGTACTTCCAGCACATCTTCGCCGGCGGGTACTCGGCCGCCTACTACTCATACTTCTGGGCGGAGGTCCTCGACGCGGACGCCGCCGAGTGGTTCGCCGAACGTGGGGGACTGCAGCGGTCCTCTGGTGAGGCGATGCGCCGGGAGGTGCTGTCCCGAGGCGGAGCGATCGACTTCCTCGACGCATACCGGGCGATGCGCGGGTCGGACCCGAGCCCGTCGGCGCTGCTACGTCGCCGAGGCCTGGACAGTTCGGTGGTGGGCGGCCGGGAGGTCGCCGCCGCCGGGCGGTCGTAGGATCGATCCGTGACGGCATTCCTCGAGTTCTGGGACAGGGTCGAACTCTGGCTCGCCACCCTGCCGTTCCCACTGCAGGTGTTCATCATGCTCGCCGCGGGAGTCCCGCTCTTCTTCCTGGTCGCAGTGGGTGTAGAGCGTGTGGCGGATGTGCTCGTACACCGGTTCCGGGGGCTGGTCGCCTCCGGGGACGCCGAGTCGGGGAAGGAGGTCCTCTGATGCCCCGGTCGCGTGTGACTCTCGCCCTGATGCTGCTGATCGCGCTCGTCGTGATCGCGTGGCTCCTCCTCGACGTTCTCTGAGGAGAAGCGGTCAGCGGAACAGACTCTGCGGGCCGGACTCCGGACGTACACTCCCCCCATGCAGCGCCTGAGTGGACTTGACGCCAGCTTTCTCTACTTCGAGACGAGGGCCCAGCTCCTGCACGTGTGCGGCCTGATAGTCCTCGACGGATCCGAGATGGACGGCGGGTATTCGTTCGACGCGATCCGGGCGGAACTGGCCCGCCGGGTCACCGGGATGCCGGAGTTCCGACGCAAGCTGCACGACTCGCTGCTGAACATCGACCACCCGGTCTGGGTCGAGGCCGAGGACTTCAACATCGACCACCACCTCCACCGGGTGGGCCTCCCGGAACCGGGCGGGGACGAGGTGCTCGCGGAGCTGTGTGGCCACCTTGCCAGCCAGCCGATTGACCGGTCGATGCCGCTGTGGCAGATGTACGTCATCGAGGGGTTGCCGGACGACCGGTTCGCCGTCTTCGCCAAGATGCACCACTCGACCGTCGACGGCGTCACGGGTGCCAACATGATGTCCCAGCTGTGCACGCTCACCCCGGACGATCCATCACTCGACCAGGAGCTCGTCGAGGAGACAGCCGGCGGGTCGGGTGCCCTCGAGCTGGCCGTCGGTGGGGCGTTGTCCCGACTGGCCACCCCGTGGCGGCTGGCCTCGCTGCTGCCGGGAACCCTTGGAGTCCTGCCGGCGTGGATCAACAGGGCCCGCAAGGGACTCGCGATGCCCGCGCCGTTCACCGCGCCCCGCACCCCGTTCAACCGCACCATCACGGGGCACAGGTCCATCTCGTACGCCAGTGTGGACCTGGAGCAGATCAAACGGATCAAGAACGCTTTCGGCACCACCGTCAACGACGTCGTGCTGGCCCTCTGCTCGACCGCCCTGCGTAACTACCTCGATGACCTCGACGAACTGCCGCCGAAGCCCCTCATCGCGATGGTCCCGATGTCGGTGCACGCCGCGGAGTCGCGCCCCGGTACCAACCGGGTGTCGGGCATGTTCATGTCGCTGGCCACGGACATCGACGATCCGGTCGAGCGGCTCGAGTCGATCCGGGACGCCAACACCGTCGCCAAGGACCACACCGACGCACTCGACGCAAACCTCCTGACGGACTGGGCGCAGTTCGCGGCACCGTCGGTGTTCGGTTCCGCGGTCCGGATGTACTCGCGTCTGAGGCTCTCCGAGCGCCACCCGGTGGTGCACAACCTCATCATCTCCAACGTGCCCGGACCCAACATCCCTCTCTACTTCCTCGGAGCCAGGGTCAAGAAAATGCTGCCGATGGGTCCGGTGTTCCACGGCGCCGGCCTCAACTGCACGGTGATGTCGTTGGATGGTGAGCTGCACTTCGGGTTCATCGCCTGCAAGGACCTCGTCCCCGACCCCTGGCCCCTGGCCCGGGCGGTCGATGAGGCCATGGCGGATTTCGTCGCCGCCGCCGAGGAGCGAGAGGCGAGTGGGACCCCCTCTGCGGAGCGGATGTCCGCTGCCGAGTTGGCCCAGTTGCGGAAGGATCGGAAGAAGGCGGATCGTCAGTCGTCGGGCCGCAAGTCATCGGCCGCTACAGAAACCGCTGACGCTGAAAACTCCTCGAACAAAGCTCCTGCGAAGAAGGCCCCGGCAAAGAAAGCGCCGGCAAAGAAGGCGCCGGCCAAGAAGGCGCCCGCGATGTCAACCGAGTTGGCGGAGATCCCGAGCACGTCGACCGAGCTTGCCGAGACCTCCAGCACCTCGACCGGGGTCGCCGAGACCGCGGCGACGACGCCGCCCGCTAGAACGCCGGCGGCCAAGAAGACCCCCGCGAAGAAAACCGCAGCCAAGAAGGCCTCGGCCAAAAAAACTCCGGCCAAGAAGGCCCCTGCCGAGAAGAAGCCTGCGGCCACGAAGACTGCTGCCGAGGAGAAGCCGGCGGCCAAGAAGGCCCCTGCCAAGGGGGCGCCGGCCCGTAAGGCTCCGGTCCGCAAGGCTCCGGCGCGCAAGGCTCCGGCCCGCAAGGTGTCGGGCAAGCCGACGGGGTCCAAGCCCGTCTCCTCGAGAACACCCGCCTCCGCTTCCGGCTCCGGCGGTGCGCCCACCCCGGAGCCCGACACCGCTCCCGCCGCACCGACCAACAGCGCAACTGTCGTCACCCCCGTCGGCGGCCCCGCGGACCCGGCATCCGGCACTGTGGGCTCCGTGCCCAGACCAGACAACGCGCCCGCGGCCGAGCCGGCACCAGGTACCGAGCCGGCCCCCGACGTCTCCACGCCGAGTTACAGTGCGCCGGCCACCGCCGTTCCGCAGGACGTGCTGGCGACCTCCGAGCCGGGGGGCGGTGAGACCGGGAGCGACCGCGTGTCCGGTCAGGCGTGACGACCGGGGTCCACGATCCGGCCGATCTCGCCCTCTCACCGCCGCCGCGTGACCCGCAGGCCCCGTTCGGCATCTACCTCCACGTCCCGTTCTGTGCCTCCCGGTGTGGCTACTGCGACTTCAACACGTACACGGCCGGAGAACTCGGGTCGGCCACCTCGCCCGCCGACTGGGAGCGGGCCGCCGCACTGGAGATAGACCGGGCGGCGTCGGTCCTCGCCGGGTCGGGTACCCCGCCGACGGTCGACACGGTCTTCATCGGTGGCGGGACACCGTCTCTGGTGGGGGCCGATGTCCTGGTGGGGATGCTCGAGCGCGTCCGGTCGACGTTCGGCCTCACGCCCGGCGCCGAGGTGACCACCGAGAGCAACCCCGAGTCCACCTCTCCGGAGTTCTTCGGTCGACTGCGCGAGGGCGGGTTCACGCGGATCTCGCTGGGCATGCAGTCCACCGCGGCGCACGTCCTGCGGGTACTGGACCGCGCCCACACCCCGGGCCGCCCCCAGGAGGCGGTCGCCGAGGCGAGTCGCGCAGGGTTCGACCACATCAACCTCGACGTGATCTACGGGACCCCGGGGGAGACCGACGACGACCTCGCCCGCACCCTCGACGCCGTCGTCGAGGCGGGCGTGGACCACGTGTCCGCCTATTCGCTGATCGTCGAGGACGGAACCGCCCTGGCCCGGAGGATCCGTCGGGGTGAACTGCCCGGGACCGTCGACGACGTGTTGGCCGACCGCTACGAACAGGTGGCGGAGCGACTGTCACGGTCGGGGTTCCACTGGTACGAGGTCTCCAACTTCGCGACCGACGAGGCGGGATACTGCCGCCACAACATGGGGTACTGGCGCGGTGGCGACTGGTGGGGGATCGGACCCGGGGCGCACTCCCACGTCGCCGGAGCACGGTGGTGGAACCTGCGTCACCCGGCCAGGTACGCCGCGGCCTGCGACGCCGGGGACCTCCCGGTCGAGGGCGGGGAGAGGCTCCACGACGCCGACCGGCACCTCGAGCGGATCATGACCGGTCTCCGGCTGGCCGAGGGGCTCCCCGACGGCGCGTTCACGGCCGAGGAGCGGGCGCGGGCGGATCTCCAGGTGGAGGCGGGTCTGCTGCGTCGCCGGACCTCCGGCGAGGCCGACGGACCCGGGTACGCGCTGACGGAGTCGGGCAGGCTGCTGGCTGACGGTGTCGTGCGCGACGTCCTCCTGTAGAACCGCTGGCCTAGAATCGGCAGGACGCAGGACGCAGGACGCGAGGAGGAGGATCCGATGTCGAGCACGGCCGATCGTAGGACCGACGTCCTTCGTGCGATCGTCTCCGACTACATCGCCTCGCACGAGCCCGTCGGCTCCAAGACGCTGGTCGACCGCCATTCCCTCGGGGTCTCCAGTGCGACGATCCGCAACGACATGGCCGTGCTCGAGGCGGAGGGCTTCATCGTCCAGCCCCACACCAGTTCCGGACGGATCCCCACGGAGAAGGGCTACCGCCACTTCGTCGACTCGATCGAGGAGATCACGCCCCTGTCGCGGGCCCAGCGACGGGCCATCCAGGCCTTCCTCGAGGGCGCGGTCGACCTGGACGACGTCCTCCGGCGGGCCGTGCGATTGCTGTCGCAGCTCACCCGCCAGGTCGCCGTCGTCCAGTACCCGGTCCTGGGCCGTTCCACCGTGCGCCACCTCGAGGTGGTGAGCCTGGGCCCCACCCGCCTCCTGCTGGTGCTGATCACCGACTCCGGCCGCGTGGACCAGCGGACCGTCGAACTCGCCGCCCCGCTGACGGACGGTCACCTGTCCGAACTCCGGACCCTTCTCTCGGAGGCGGTGGCGGACAAGCGTCTCAGTGAGGCCTCCGAGGCGCTGGCCGCCACACCGGATCGTGCCCGCCCCGACTACCGCGACCCCGCGGAGCGGTGCGTGACGGTCCTGGTGGAGACGCTGGTGG
>JBKBRA010000034.1:0-36720 GCA_046292305.1 Dietzia sp.
GTCCTCGATCTGTGCGGGATCGAGGCTGCTGTTGCGCTCGACCAGCGCCCGTAGGACGCCGACGGCGAGGTCGATCGGGGCGACGCTGTACAGCGATCCGCTGGACTTCCCCTTACCGCGTGGCGTACGCACCGCGTCGTAGATGTAGGCCTCGGGCACTGACATGGGTGGGTTGTCCCTTCCGTCCCGGGGCCGGTCCGTGACGACCGACTCGAGACACTCACATGGATTCGATCACATATATCTGTGAATTCGGGTTTACTATGTCCACTGTATCCGCTGTTGTCAAGATCACACCCCGATCCGCCCTCACGAGATCCGAGAGGCCATGACGTCTCCTCCAGCACTCCCCACGTGGTTCCCGGACGCCCCTCCGCCGGGGTCGCGACGGGCGGAAATCGCGCTTGTCGCAGCCGAGGAGTTCACGCGGCGCGGCTACCACGCGACCCGCGTGGAGCACATCGCGGACCGCCTCGCCGTGACCCCCGGTGCGCTGTACCGGTACGTCCCGGGCAAGTACGAGATGTTCCGTGACGCGGTGGCCACGCTCGTCGCCGAACTCGACGCCGCGACATCCGGTTCCGACGACCTCGACCACCTGGTCGCCTCGGCCACCCGCGCGACGCTGACCCACCGTGCCCGCGCGGCGCTGTACCGCTGGCAGATCCGCTATCTCACGCCGGACGACCGGGCGGCCGTCGTGGCGGCCGACATCCGGATCCGACAGCGGTTCGCCGACGCGATCCGCGGCAGCGACACGGCGACAGTGGCCGGCACCGGGGGCGGGTCAGGTTCCGGTGCCGGGGGCGCGGCCGGCGCCGTCCTCGCCTGCATCGCCTCGCTCGGCCACCACCGCATCGAGGTCACCGAGACCGGGGCGGTGGCCCTGATGCAGGCGATCGCGGCGGACCTGGCCGGATCGACCACGGGGGTCCGGTCGACACCGCGACCACCGGCGGTGACCCGGTCGGCGTCCGGGTCCACCGCGCCCGGGTCCACCGCGCCCGGGTCCACCGCGCCCGGGTCCACCGCGTCCGGGTCCACCGCACCGGGCCGGCTCCGGGGCGGGGCCGCCACCCGCGAGGGCGCGATCACCGCCGCGATAGCCCGGTTCCACTCCTCCGGCTACGACGAGGTGACGATGGAGGCGATCGGCGCCGACGTGGGCGTCGCGGCGTCCGCGTTGTACCGGCACTTCCCCGGGAAGTCCGCGTTGCTCACCGCAGCCGTCGACCGGACCGCGGCCCTGGTCTCCGAGCTGCTCGACCGCCACGCCGCCCTCCGCGGCTCCGGGGACGACCCCGCCGAGGCGCTCGTCGACCTGCTCGACCAGTACGTCGCCATCGCCTTCTCCCACGGACCCGAACTCATGCTCTACCACTCCGAACTCGGCACCCTGGACCCCGACGACAGGCGGCGGATCCGCCGGTCCCAACTGCGACAGCTCGAGCGGTGGGCCGGGCTGGTCCGCGAGGCGGCGCCGGCGGGGACGTCCGTCGACGACGCGACGGCCCGGATCCGGGTCCACGCCGCACTCGCGGTGGTGCTGGACGGAGGGCAGGGCACGAGCTTCCACCCCTCGGCCGCGGCGAGGTTCGGCGACCTCGCCCGGACCGTGCTCCTGTCCCCGGACCGCCTGCCCGACCTCCCGGGCCAGTACAGCTAGGCCAGGGGCTCCACGGTGCGGCGCGAATAGCGGGCGATCTGCCGCCGGATCCGGCGGTAACCGCGGCGCTCGAGCGCGCGGCGCACCGTCGGGGACACCGCGGCCACACCGTGGGTCACGAGGTTGACCGGGATCAGCAGTGCGGGGTACCACGGCAGCGCGGGTCGTTGACCGAGCTCGCGCATCCCCGCCGGGCCGTTGAGGTAGGTCGCGATGCTGCGGTGTCTGGCCACGTCGAGTCGGCAGCGCACCGTGGCGAATCGTGGGAAGTCGGTCAGACCGTAGGACTCCAGCAGCGCCTCCGCCAGCACAACCGAGTTGGCGTCGGGGGGCGGCGAGGTTCGCAGGAAGTGGTACATGTCCCGCAGGGCCCGCCGCGGGCGATCGTGGAGGAAGTCGGGGTCCACACCCATCACGTGTCCCACCCACCGCCACAGGTGCATGACGGCCCGCCCGTCCGCGGGCGGGTGCGGGATCCCCAGCACCGACGTGCCCAGCAGGAAGGTCGCCGAGAACAACCCGTTGGTGGCGGCCATGTCCGCCTGGTTGATCGGCAACCCCTTGGCCCGGACATCCCAGCCTTTCGCGAGCATGGCCCGGTTGACCCGTGCGTGCATGAGCCGCACGTGGACGGTCATCTCCCAGCCGGGACTACCCGGTCGCCAACCGTCCGGGGCGGCGACAGCGTGCCACCAGGCCATGGTCTCGGCGACGCGCGTGGACGTCCCCTCCCCGGTCAGACGTCCGGTCGAGGTGAGTACTTCTGTCGTGGCCGCGGGCCGGTAACCGCCGAGCAGGGCGAGATCCCCGAGCACGTCCTGCCCGGTGAGCCCGGCGCGAAGACACACCCGGGCACCGTGGTCGGCGAGGTCGGGGTCCAGCCAGTCAGGGATCTCGGTGACGGAGCGGACGAAGTCGACCACCTCGGTCGGTTCCCCCGGGGGCCACTGGTCCCCGGCCACCGCCGCCCTCAGCACCTCGCGGACCCGCGCCATCGAGGTCTCGCCCCTCTCGATCGCACCCAGCACCGCGTCGGCCGGGGGGTCGCCGGACATCAACGCCTCGGAGATCCGCTCGCGTTCCGCGGGCGTGGGGCCCGAGCGCACGTCCGCGAACGGCCGCAACAGGCGCGCCGCCCGGCGCCCCCACCGCTCGTCGGCCGCGAAGCGGGCCGGCGCACCGGGCGGTCGGGGCGGGGCGGCGGCGGTCACGCCACGGCCTCTCCCGGCATCTCCCCGCCCTCGTGAGCGACCGGGCAGCCACCCAGCCGGTCGCGCGGTTGGATGGGGCAGGCCCCCAGGTCGGCGGGACGGTACCCGGTCGGGTACCCCGGGTAGGTGCGGTTCTCGGTCGCGTCGGACCCGAGCGCCCGTCGACGAACCGGCAGCCATCGCACGACGGCCGACCGGGCCCGCAGCACCGCGTGCGCGGCCCTGCGCCTCGACGGCGGCTGCCACGGGAACCCGAACGCCCGCGTCATGTCCTCGTCGACGAGCGACAGGACGGCCTTGCGCAGCACTGGTCGGACGGCCTCGGGGTACCAGGAACACATGAGATCGAGCGTGTACGTGCCGATGAGCTCGTTGTTCCGGTCGTAGCGGAAGGTGCGTGCCTCGTAGTCGTCACGCCACCGGCGGAACTCCCCGATGTCCTCCGGGATGTCGGCGATCTTCATCCGCTGCCCGACCCCGCGATAGAAGTGGAACGCGGCGAGCCGCTCGTTGGGGTGCAGTCGCCGCCACCCGACCGCGTCGATCCACTCGAGCGGCTCGTAGATGAACGTCGACAACACGTACAGCATGTCTTCGTTGGTGATGTCGTACCGCGCGTGCTGGCGGTTGATCACCCGCAGCGCCTCTCTGCCCCGCGGCGAGTCGTAACCGTGCTCGACCAACTCCACCATCAGCAGCGCCGTGTCGTCGTACCGCTTCTGGGGGTTGTCGCGGAACTGGCCGGCCTCCGCCAGGACCGCCGACACCGACGGCACACAGTACGTGCGGTACAGCGCCAGCTCCAGCGCCCGCTGATAATCCCAGGGGAACTCGAAGGAGGTGGTGATGCGGTGGATCTCCGACGCGTCGGCCACCGGGTCGAGGGTCGAGATGAGATCCCGCCAGTACCACCGCCCGGGCTTGAGCGGGAGTGTGGCCGTGAGCGGGTGGGCGGCGGCGTCGGCCACCAGCTCGGACGGGATCGGTCCGAAGACCCCGGGGACGGTGTGCTTCCCGGTGCCCGCGGACCTCGTCGTCGTGTCCCGGATCTCCTCCGGCATGTTCTTGCTGGATGCGGTGGCGGTCATCTCACATCACAGCTTTCCCTGGACGTTGGCCAGCATCCACTTGACCACCTTGATGTCCCGCGACTTGCGGGTCATGGTCATGAGGTTGAGCGGGGCGGCGAACTTCTGGGCGGTGATGGCCTTGGGTCGGGCGAACTCGCGCAGCCCGTCTGCACCGTGGATGCGGCCGAAGCCCGAGTCCCCCGAACCGCCGAACGGGAGCGAGGGGATCCCGGCGAACGCGAGGAACGAGTTGACCGACACCATTCCCACGTCGAGCTTCTCCGCCAACTCCAGACCCCGCTTGCGGTTCTTGGTGAAGATCGCCCCGCCGAGGCCGTAGCGGCTGGCGTTGGCCTTCTCGACCGCCTCCTCCAGGTCCACGACCGAGTTGATGACCACGGTCGGCCCGAAGGTCTCCTCGGTGATCGCGGAGGAGTCCTCGGGGACGTCGACCAGGACGACCGGCTCGACGACCCTGTCCCCCACCGATCCCTCGCCACCGATGACGGCCTTGCCACCACGGGCCAGCGCGTCCTGGACGTGCCGGCGGACGATGTCGATCTGGGCCGGCAGCGTCATGGGTCCGTAGCTGGAGGTCACGGCGGTGCCCGGGGTCAGCGCCCGGACCTTGGCCGTGAACTTGTGGACGAAGGCGTCCCGGACGTCCTGGTGGACGTAGATCCGCTCGACGCCCGCGCAGGTCTGGCCCGCGTTGCCCATGGCGCCGAAGACCGCCTGGTCGACCGCCGCGTCGAGGTCGGCGTCGGCGTCCACCAGGAACGCGTCCTTGCCGCCGCCCTCGATGACGACGGGGGTCAGCGTCTCGGCGCAGGCGGCCATGACCTTGCGTCCCGTGGCGGCCGACCCCGTGAAGGCCAGCTTGTCGACGCCGGCCTTGCACAGTGCGGCACCGGTCGAGCCGTCGCCGGTGATGGTCTGGAAGAGCGGCTGCGAGGCACCGAGCGAATCCCACACCTCGGCGAGCCAGACGCCGACGCCGGGCGTGAGCTCACTGGGCTTGAACACGACCGCGTTGCCGGCGGCCATGGCGTAGGACAGGGTGCCCATCGGGGTGAAGGCCGGGTAGTTCCAGGGGCCGATCGCGCCGACGACGCCGTACGGCTGGTACTCGACGTAGGCCGCCTGGTTGCTCATCAGCAGACCGGCGGACACGGAGCGGCGGCGCAGCACCTTGTCGGCGTTCTTGGCGGCCCACTCCAGGTGGCTCACCGTGAGCATGACCTCGAGGGTCGCGTCCTCGTCCGGCTTGCCGGTCTCCGCCGAGATGAGTGAGGCCAGCTCCTCGGCGCGGGAGGCGATGGCCCGCTTGTACTCGAGCAGCCACTCCCTGCGTCCGCGCGGTCCCTGGTTGGCCCACCAGCGGGCGGCGGCGCGGGCACGTTCGACCGCGAGCGCCACCTCCTCGGGACCGGCGATCGGGTACTCCGCCAGGACGGTGCCGTCGCGGGGGTCCAGGCTCGCGAGGGTGGGGCCGGTCTTTCTGGGCTCGGTCGTCGTCATCTGGAGTCCTTCCGTTTTAGATCACATATATTTGATGTACCGTACGGTGATACGGGCCACAGTAGTCCACCCTGCCCGCTACCGTCACCCCCTGACAGAAAACCGAGGCCAGACGTGTTCGACATCCTCACCGAAGAACAGCGAGACTTCGCCAAGTCCATCGACGACTTCTGCGCGCGCGAGGTCGGCAGCGTCGAGAAGAGAAGTGAACTCACCACCGAGGGGGGCACCCACTCGCCCGAGATCTACTCCAAGATGGCCGAACTCGGCTGGCTGGGCCTGACCATCCCCGAGGAGTACGGCGGGGCCGACGCCGGCGCCGTGGAGCTCTGTCTGCTGCTCGAGCACTCCCTGCGCGGTCTCGCCCCGATCGGCGGCATCGGCCCCACACTCATCACCGCCGCGGCCTATCAGAAGTTCGGCACCGAGGAGCAGCGCAAGCGTGCCCTCGAGCTGGTCGTGGCCGGCGGCACCCTGTCCATCTCCATGTCCGAACCGGGCGCCGGGTCCGACGTCGCGGCACTGCGCTGCAAGGCCGTCCGCGACGGCGACGACTGGGTGATCACCGGCCAGAAGACCTGGTGCTCCAACGCCCACTTCGCCGACCGCATCCTCCTGGTGGCGCGGACCGACTCCTCGGGCGCCAAGCACGAGGGCATCACCATGTTCGACGTGCCCGCCGACGTCGAAGGCCTGCAGATGACCGGGATCGAGACCATGGGCGGCAAGGAGGTCAACGACCTCTACTTCACCGACGTTCGACTGCCCGCGGAGTCCGTGATCGGCGAGGTCGGTGGCGGCTGGAAGCAGCTCATGACCGGTCTCAACATCGAGCGGCTCATCCTGGCCGCCATGCAGCTCGGCGTGGCCCAGCGGGCCTTCGACGACTGCCTGACGTTCGTCCGCGAGCGCGAGCAGTTCGGTCGGCCCGTCGGCTCTTTCCAGGTCATCCGACACCGCATGGCCGACCTTGCCACCGAGATCGAGGCCACGCGCCTGCTGGTCTACGCCGTGGCCAAGAAGGTCGACGAGTCGGACCCCGCGGCCCTGTTCCCGCGTGAGGCCTCCATGGCCAAGCTCAAGGCCTCCGAGCTGAGCAAGCGCGTGACGCTCGAGTGCATGCAGTCGATGGGCGGCTACGGCTACGCCACCGAGTACGGGATGGAGCGCCTGGTCCGCCAGGCCGTGGTGTCCACGATCTACGGCGGCACCAACGAGATCCAGCGCGACATCATCGGAAAGACGTACGGCCTGTGAGCGCCGCGGCCGCGAACGAACTCGCCGCGATCCGCGCGCTCGACACGGTGCCGTCGGAGCGGGTGTCGGCGCTCTGGGATTCTCTGGAGCCCGCCCGCGTCGACGACGTCGCCGGAACCCGCTGGCGCGGAACCGGACTGGACACCGGGCACCCGATGTTCGGGATGCTCGGTCAGATGCGCTGGTGGGGTAAGGACTTCACCGATCCCCGCAAGGTGGACCCCATCCTCGTCACCGACGACTCGGGGGCGGTCGTGCCGGACACCTCCGCTACCGGCGGGGGCGGGGCCTCGCTCTGGGAGGTCTCGTTCCGCGGCCGCCCGTGCGCGTCCATGGTCTACGACCGGCTGCCGGTGATCGACCACTTCGCCGTCGTCGACCCCGACACCCTCCTGGCCGTGATGAACGGTCGCGGCACCGTCCAGGAGGGCGAGCACTTCTGGTTTGTCCTCGAGCGCGAGAGCTGACCCACCCGAGCTGTTCACCGGAGGACGGCGGCCCCCGCAGTGACAGGCGGCGATCACCGGGCCGGGTGCACGGGACGGCGATGCGGACCACACTGGACGCATGACCCAGAACACCGAACGTCCGGTCCGCATCGCCGTCCAGCTCCGCCCGCAGCACGCACCCGACTACGGCCTCCTGCGCGACGCCGTCCGGCGCTCCGAGGACGCGGGGGTCGACGTGGTGTTCAACTGGGACCACTTCTATCCCCTCTACGGGGATCCCGACGGCGCCCACTTCGAGTGCTGGACGATGCTCGCTGCCTGGGCCGAGCAGACCGAGCGCGTGGAGATCGGCGCGCTGGTCACCTGCAACACCTACCGCAACCCCGACCTGTTGGCCGACATGGCCCGCACCGTCGACCACATCTCGGGCGGCCGCCTGATCCTGGGGCTGGGCAGCGGTTGGTTCGAGCGGGACTACGCCGAGTACGGGTACGACTTCGGCACCAAGGGCTCACGGCTCGACGACCTCGGGGACTCCCTCGAGAGGATCGAGCAGCGCTTTGCCAAGCTCACCCCGCCCCCGACGCGTCACATCCCCGTCCTGCTCGGAGGCGGCGGAGAGCGCAAGACGCTCCGGCACGTGGCCCGTCACGCCGACATCTGGCATTCGTTCGTGGACGTGGAGACCTACCGCCACAAGTCTGGCGTGCTGGCGCGTCACTGCGCTGATCTCGGGCGCGACCCCGGCGAGATCGAGCGCTCCACCGAACTCGGTGGCGCCGGATCCCCCGACGAGGCGCGGCGGCTCGCGGACGACCTTGCCGCCGAGGGGGTCACGCTGTTCACCGTGGGCGTCAACGGGCCCGACTACCCGCTCGAGTTGGTCGAGTCGCTGGTGGCCTGGCGCGACGGGCGCTGAACGCCGGCTCCGCATCCCACGATGGTCACCCGCGATTGACGGCGCGGTCGGCTCGGCGCCACACGCGGAAGGTGTACCCGGACGCCGCGAGCATCAGCACCAGCACGAACGAGGCGAGGATCGACGGCCGACCGGCGACGATCAACCCCACGGCGTTGACCAGCGCGAGCACGGTGAAGAACCCGACGAACCCGCCGAGGACCTCCAGCCTCTGCCGGGTCCCGAGCGCGTCCCCGCCGCTCCGAGCCACGACCGGGTCAGCTCTTCAGACCGCCGGCGGTGAGGCCGGAGATGATCCGTCGCTGGAAGATCAGCACCATGATCACGAGCGGGACGGTGACGAGCGCACCCGCCGCCATGATCGCCGCGTGCGGCGGGAGGTAGGGGTTGACGCCCGAGAAGCGGGCGATCGCCACCGTGACGGGTTCGGTCGAGGTGGTGGAGAGCTGCTGCGAGAGCAGGAATTCGTTCCACGTGATGATGAACGCCAGGATCGCGGTGGTGAACAGCGCCGGGGCCGCGAGCGGCAGGATGATCTTGATGAACGCCTGGCCTCGGGTGGCGCCATCGACGCGCGCGGCCTCCTCCAACTCCCACGGTAGGTCGTTGAAGAACGAGGTCAGGGTGTAGATGGTCAACGGCAGCGCGAACGAGATGTTGGGGATGATGAGCGCCTGGTAGGTGCCGATCCAGCCGATGTCGGTGAACAACTGGAACAGCGGCGTGACCAGGGCGACACCGGGGAACATCGACGCCGCCAGGATGACGCCGGTGACGAGGAACTTCCCGCGGAAGTCCACCCGGGCGAGCGCGTAGGCGGTGAACACGCCGAAGGTCAGTGCCAGCCCGGTGGTGATCGAGCTGATGATCACCGAGTTGATGATCGCACCGAAGAAGTTGTTGCCCCCGTCCGTCGACAGCGCCTCACGGAAGTTGTCGAGGGTGAGGTGCGAGGGCACGGGACTGGAGGAGAACACGAACCGGTTGTCGCGGAACGCGGTGACGAGCATCCAGTAGAACGGCGCGAGCCCCCAGATCAGGATGAGCACGGCCCCGATGTAGGTGCCGATCCTCGGGCCGAGGGGTTTGCGGGGCGGGCGGAGGTCGTCGTTGTTGTCCGGATCGTGCGAACCGGGTCGCGCCGACGACGAGGTGGCGGACGACGAGGTGGTCGGCGGCGTGGTGGACGAGGTGGACGGTTCAGGCGCTCGGTGACTCACCGGATCTCCTCCTTCTTGCCGGTGCGGTCATCGACGACGTTCGCGCCGAGGAACTTCACCATGACGAACGCGACGGCGAAGATCAGCAGGAACACCAGTGTCGATATGGCGGATGCGCTGTTGAAGTTGCCCATCCGCATCTCGTTGACCACCAGCATCGACACGGTCGCGGTGGGTGAGCCGGAGTTGGCGGACACGAGGATCACGGGCAGGTCGTACATGCGCAGCGCGTCGAGGGTGCGGAACAGGATCGCCACCATCAGCGCGGGCCGGACCAGCGGCAGGGTGATCCGGGTGAACTGTTGCCACCGTGAGGCGCCGTCGACGCGGGCCGCCTCGTAGACGTCACCGGGGATCATCTGCAACCCGGCGAGGATGAGCAGCGCCATGAAGGGTGCCGTCTTCCACACGTCCGCGATGATGATGGCCATGCGGGCGTAGAACGGGTCGGTTGTCCAGGCGATGTTGGTGCCCAGCATCGTGTTGGCGATCCCGTTGGGGGCGAAGATGAAGGCCCAGAGCTTGGCGGTGACCGCGGTGGGGATCGCCCACGGGACGAGGACCGCCGCACGCAGCAGGGAGCGTCCCCAGATGCTCTTGCCCATGACCACCGCCATGGCGAAGCCGAGAACGGTCTCGAGCGAGACGGTGGTGACGGTGAAGAACAGAGTGTTGCCCATGGCGGGCCAGAAGTCGACGGCCGAGACACCGGGCGGGCATGGGATGGTGCCGTCGCCGCCCCGGGCCGGGCACGCCTGGGTGAGCCAGTAGAGGTAGTGCTGGAATCCCGCGAACCCGCCGTCCGAGAACATCCCGGTGGCGGGATCGAGGCCGCGGTCGGCCTGGAAGGACAGGTACACCGCGCGGACGACCGGATAGCCGATCACCACCGCGAGGATCGCGAGCGCGGGGCCCACCATCCACACCGGACGCCAGTCGACCCTCTTCTCGACCAGTGGCGCCGGGGACTTCTCACTCGTCGTCATCGCTGCAGCTCCTCATCGGATCGCACCCGCCCTCACCACGACGGCCGATGGGCCCCGGGAATGCTACCCGGGGCCCATCAGCGCTGTATCAGAAACCTGATGTCTCAGGCTCCGGCGTCACTGAGCCGCCTGGTCGATCGCGGCGCTCATGTCGGTGAGGGCCTGCTCGACACTCTTCTCCCCACGCAGCGCGGCGAAGGTGTTGTCCTGGATCGCCTTGGACACGGCCGGGTAGTACGGCGTGACCGGGCGCGGCTCGGCGTTCTCGAGCGCCGCCTTGAGGGCCGGCATGTACGGGAACTCCTGCTGCAGCGCCTCGTCGTCGTAGATCGAGGACAGCACCGGCGGGAACGACTGCTCGGCGAAGCCCATCTGGACGTCCTCCGAGATGACGAACTCGAGGAACGCCTGGGCCGTGGCCTTGTTCTCGGAGAACACGTTGATCGCGTTGTTGTAGCCGCCGAGCGTGGACCGGCCGGCACCGTCGCGACCGACGATCGGCGCGACCGCGAACTCACCCTGGACCTGGGACGTCGGGTCGGACTGGCCCGACTCGTACATGTACGGCCAGTTGTAGGAGTACATGGTCTCGCCGGCGAGGAAGGCCTGCGCGGTCTCCTCCTCCGTGAAGGCGTCGGTCTGCGGGGGGATCACGCCGTTCTGGTAGGCGTCGACCAGGGCGGTGAGGCCCTCGCGTGCCTGGTCGGTATCGAGCTCGGGGGTCTGACCGTCCTCGCCCACGACCTGGCCGCCCCAGCTGTGGATGAACTGGGTGGCGGCGACGGTGAGGCCCTCGTACAGGCTGAGCTGCGTCTGCAGACAGTCGACGTCGGCACCCTCGGCGGCCTCGCAGGAGGCGACCAGCGCCTCCCAGTTGGCGGGCGCCTCCGGCTGGAGATCGGTGCGGTAATACAGCAACTGGGCGTTGGTGTTCTGGGGGATGCCGTAGAGCGTGCCGTTGTAGGTCGCCGAGTCGACCGCGGCCTCGATCAGGCCGGAGGTGTCGACCTCGGTGTCGCCCTCGATCGGCTGCAGCCACCCGTTGGCCGCGAAGTACGCGGTGTCGGTGACGTCGAGCGCGAACACGTCGTACTCGCCGCTCTCGGTCTGGAGGGACTGCGTGAGCGTGTCCCGCTGTCCGTCCTGCTCGGCGGGGAGCTCGCGGAGGGTGACCTCCTGGTCGGGGTTCTCCGCGTTCCACTGCTCGATGACGGGGCGGAGCTTGTCCGTGTCGTTACTGCCCATCGCGAAGGTGATCGGGCCGACGCCCGAGGCGCCCGCCTCCGCCTGCTCGTCGGATTCTTCACCACCACCGTTGGTGCAGCCCGCGGATACCACCGCGACGATGGATGCGGCCGCCGCCGCCTTGAGGAACCTGCCGTGAACGGCCATGCGCTCTCTCCTACTGTCGTGTCTCGCCTACCGCCGACGTGTGCCGACGATCGGGTGATCCCGGGTTCACTGTGACGCGGGTCTCTCTGAGGTCCCGCTGAGCGTAACCCACACCGGGCCTGTGGCGTCGCACCATGCGCGGTCTCGACGCCGACGTCCCGCAGTATCGCCGACCATGGGGTCAGCGAGACTCAGATCACACACGACACTCTAGCAACAACAGGTGTTGCGGCACTCCGCCACGCCCGTCACCGCAGACGCAGACCGGATTCCACGTCGAAGAAGCGGACCTCTCCGTCGAGCGCGGCCAGGAACATGGTCTCGCCCTTGCGCGGGTGATCACCCGACTCGGCGCGGTAGACCACGGGGTGTCCGTCTGCGGTGGAGCAGTGCAGGTAGCTGTCGGCTCCCAGTTCCTCGACGAGGTCCACGGTCACCCGCAGCCCGTGCCCGTCCCCGGCGATCCGCAGGTGCTCCGGCCGCACGCCCACGGTGACCATCGCCCCGGTGCCGGGCGGGACCTCCTCACCGAACCCCTCCAGGTCGACCCTGCCGTCGGCCACGGGCGCGTCGAAGAGGTTCATCGACGGCGAACCGATGAATCCGGCGACGAAGGCGTTGACCGGGTTGGTGTACAGCTCGCGCGGGGCGTCGACCTGCTGCAGGATGCCGTCCTTGAGCACCGCGACCCGGTCTCCCATCGTCATGGCCTCCACCTGGTCGTGGGTCACGTAGATCATGGTGGTGCGGAGGTCACGCTGCAGTTTGGCGATCTGGGCGCGGGTGGCCACCCGGAGCTTGGCATCCAGGTTCGACAGCGGCTCGTCCATCAGGAACACCTGGGGGCTGCGCACGATCGCCCGGCCCATGGCGACTCGCTGGCGCTGACCACCAGAGAGCTCCTTGGGCTTGCGGTCGAGGTAGTCTGCTAGGTCCAGCATCTCCGCGGCGCGGTCCACCCGCTCCGCGATCTCCTTCTTGGGCGCCTTGGCCAGCTTGAGCGCGAAACCCATGTTCTCGCGCACCGTGTAGTGCGGGTAGAGCGCGTAGTTCTGGAACACCATCGCGATGTCCCGGTCCTTGGGCTCGGTGCCGGTGACGTCCTTGTCGCCGATGAGGATGCGCCCGGCCGACACGTCCTCCAGTCCCGCGAGCGCGCGGAGGGTGGTGGACTTGCCGCAGCCCGACGGTCCGACCAGGACGAGGAACTCGCCGTCGGCGATCTCCAGATCGAGTCGGTCCACGCTGCGCCGTGCGGCGCCCGGGTAGATGATGGACACGTTCTCGAAGGTCACCGTAGCCATGCGAGATATTTCCCTTCACCGGCAGGAACGTGCCGGACGATCCGAGATTGAGGGCGAACACGACGACTGTAGCGCCACCGGACCGGAGTTCACCGGGACTGCGCCCACAGTTCACCCGCACGTGTCCTCTCCACGCCCGTGACGTAGTCCGCGCTCCCTAGGGTCACAGCGTCCTCGTGCGCCTGTGCGGGGCTCACACGTATTCAGGGAGAACCGTTGTCAGTCCGTCGTCTGCTTCCGATCGCCACCCCCGGCATCTCCAACCGTCAGCACCTGACATGTCTGTACAAGTGCGGTGACCAGTGCGCGGCACCGGTCCCCAACACCAGCGGCAATCCGTATTTCGGGGACGTCGCCACCGAGATCAGCCGCCGCGGAGCCCTCAAGGCCGCCGGGGTGGTCGCCCTCGCCGTGGGCGCCACCCAGGTCCTGCCCGCCACCGTCGCCGCGCAGGGCTCGCTCGGCGCCGGCTCCGTCGGCGGCCTCGGCGCGTCGGGCGGGGGGACGCTCGACACCGGTTTCATCCCGGTAGCGCCCAACACCGCGGATGCCGTCGTGGTGCCGGCCGGGCACTCCAGCCACGTGGTGATCCGCTGGGGCGACCCGGTGGTCCCCGGCGCGCCCGCCTTCGACTTCGAGAACCAGACAGCCGCGGCGCAGGCGGTGCAGTACGGCTTCAACTGCGACCTCGCGGTCCTGTTCCCCATGGACGATCGCGACGACCGCTTTCTGCTCATCGTCAACCACGAGTACACCACCGAGCCGATGATGTTCCGCGGGTACGACTCCGCCGCGCCCACCCGCGAGCAGGTGGAGACCGCGTGGGCCGCTCACGGGATGACCGTGGTCGAGGTGACCAGCCGCCCCACCGACGGCGGGCTCGATCCCGTGATGGGCTCCTACAACCGCCGCATCACCGCGACGACACCGTTCGAGCTGCGCGGCCCGGCCGTCGGCGCGCTCACCCAGACCACCGCCGACCCGACCGGGACCCGCGTGCTGGGAACGCTCAACAACTGCGCCGGCGGCCACACCCCCTGGGGGACCGTGCTCTCCGGCGAGGAGAACTTCAACCAGTACTTCGGCACCACCGGCTCCGTGACCGACGCGGACCGGTTGCAGGCCCTCCAGCGTTACGGCATCTCGGTCGCGGAGTCCGGCCGCAAGTGGGAGCGCTTCGACAGCCGCTTCGACCTGGCCGTCGAGCCCAACGAGGTCAACCGCTTCGGCTACATCGTCGAGGTCGACCCGTGGAACCCGGACTCCACGCCGGTCAAGCACTCGGCGCTCGGCCGGTTCAAGCACGAGGGCGGCACCGTCCACGTGACGGCCGACGGGACCGTCGTCATCTATTCGGGGGACGACGAGCGGTTCGACTACCTCTACAAGTTCGTCTCCAGCCGGAAGATGGTCCAGGGGCGCGGCGCGGCGGCGCGGACCCAGAACATGAGGATCCTCGACGAGGGGACCCTCTACGTGGCCACCTTCACCGGCAATTCCCCGCAGTCCGAGATCGACGGGTCGGGCACGCTCCCCTCGGACGGTGCATTCGACGGGACGGGCAGCTGGATCCCGCTCATGACCGTGGATTCCTCCGGCAACGCCGTCTCCCACGTCGCCGGCATGACCGCGGAGCAGGTCGCGGTCTACACCCGCAAGGCGGGTGACGCCGTCGGGGCCACCAAGATGGACCGCCCGGAGGACGTCGAGCCCAGCCCCACGACCGGCAAGGTCTACATGGCGCTGACCAACAACACCCGCCGCACCGTCGGCCAGGTCGACGAGGCCAACCCCAGGCACGACAACAAGCACGGCCAGGTAGTCGAGATCACCGACGACCACGCCGGTACGACCTTCGGCTGGAACCTGCTCCTGGTGTGCGGCGACCCCGCCGCCGCCGACACCTACTTCGGCGGCTTCGACAAGTCCAAGGTCAGCCCGATCTCCTGCCCGGACAACGTGGCCTTCGACCCCGCCGGCGGGCTGTGGGTGTCCACCGACGGCAACGCGCTCGGGTTCAACGACGGCCTGTACTCGGTGGCCACCGAGGGCCCGAACCGGGGCGAGACCAAGCTGTTCCTCACCGTGCCGATCGGTGCCGAGACGTGCGGCCCGCTCATCTTTGCCGACCGCGCCATCGTCAACGTCCAGCACCCGGGAGAGAAGGACGGCGCCTCGGTCGAGAACCCCGCCTCCCACTGGCCGGACGGCGGGACGTCGCAGCCGCGTCCGTCGACGGTCGTGGCGTGGCGTGACGGGTTCACCGGCGGGACCGGGTCACTGTCCGGGGGTTCGCTCCCGATGGGATCCCTGGGTTCCTGACCGCCCGTGTGCGGGGCCGGGCTCCGGCCGGGCCGTCAGACCCGGCTCACCGGCCCCGCATACGCCAACCCTCGCTCGACGGTCGCGGCGATCGAGGAGGCGACGCCTTCCGGATCGTCCGACATGGGAACGTGCCCGTCGGCCGTGATCTCCACCCGGGCCTGCGGGAACAACCTCGAGGCGAGCTTGACCTGACGAACCGGCAGCACCAGGTCGAACCGACCCCAGCGGATGGTGATCGGCAGTTCCTCGTCGACCGGCGCCGAGAAGAGGAAGGTGCCGCGATCGGCCCGGTCCAGCACCGTGTTGCTGATGATCGCCTCACCGTCGATCGCCGCCGCCTCGGCCGGGTACCGCCACGGCCTGGCGCAGAACACGCCCATCATCACCGCGCGGCCCGCCGCCCTCTCCGTCAGTACGGGAATGTGCCGACCGAGCTTGCCGGCCACGCGACGGAGACCGTGGAACACGGTCATGGTGTACCGCCACTCGGCGTACGAGCGGAAGAACCCGGCCGGCGAGAGCGCCGTGACGCTGCCCGCCAGGCCGCGGGCCCCCAGCTCCAGCGCCAGGAACCCGCCGAGCGAGTTCCCGGCGATGTGGGGTCGCTCCCCCTCCGGCACGATCGCCTCGAGGAGGTCGACCAATTGCCCGACCATGTAGTCCAGCACGTCGCCGGCGTCGGGGAGGTCCGCCGACGCCCCGTGCCCGGGCAGGTCCACCACCACCACGCGGAACCGGTCAGCCAGCAGCGGCACGACCGCGTCCCACGCGTGGGCTCGGTGGCAGACGCCGTGGATGAGGACGACGGTGGGGCCGGAACCGGTGATCTGGTGATACAAATCCATGACCCCAGTGTCCACCACGGACCCGGGATGGCGCCCCATGACCGCCGAAGAACGTGCTTACATCTCCCAAGCGACTGTGGGGGACGCACTGGCCAGGGGGGCACGGCATGGACACGGTGACGAGCGGACCGGCGACGAGCGGGCTGGCGACGGAGTTCCGTCCCATCTTCCTCCGACTGGACCTTCTGGTCCGACGGCAGAACACCCAATACGCCCTCAGCCGCGCGCAGACCTCGATCCTGTACACGCTCGCCTGCCACGGACGGTTGAGGATGAGCGACCTGGCCCGGCTGGAGAACGTCCGGGTCCCCACGACCAGCAACTCGGTGACCGTCGTGGAGAGCATGGGGTACGTGGAGCGCGTACGGGACAAATCCGATGGCCGGGGCGTCTGCGTGGAACTCACCGACCTGGGGCGGGCGCGGATCGACCAGGTGCTCGAGGCACGTGACCAGGACTTGGCAGACCACCTGTCGCGCCTGTCACCGGAACACCGGAAGTCGCTGTCGGCGGCGGTCCCCGCTCTCAACGCGCTGCTGGACGCCTTCGACGGGCCCGGACTCTCCCGCTGAACCGGCCCGGCGTCTAGCCTCGGCGGTCATGAGCACAGTCATGATCACCGGGGCCTCCCGCGGAATCGGCGCGGCCACGGCCAGGGCACTCGAGGACGGTCACGATCTGATCCTGGTGGGCCGCGACGCCGACGCACTGGCGTCCGTGGCCCGCTCCTGCAGGTCCGCCCGCGTCGTGACCGCTGATCTGACGACGGCCGACGGGGTCTCGCTGGTCGCCGACGGGATCGCCACCCTCGACGGGCTGGTCCACTGTGCCGGGATCGCCGAGCTCGGCCGGGTCGACGAGGTGGACGCCGCCCAGTGGCGCCGCGCGTTCGAGATCAACGTGCTCGCGGTGGTCGAGCTCACCCGGGTGTTGCTCCCGGCGCTCCGCGCGGCCCGCGGCCACCTCGTCGTCATCAACTCCGGCGCGGGAACCACCGCGAAGCCTGGCTGGGGTTCCTACAGCGCCTCCAAGTTCGCCCTCCGCGCCGTAACCGACACGCTCCGCGGCGAGGAGCCCGCGCTGCGGGTCACCTCGATCCATCCGGGCCGGGTGGACACCGGGATGCAGCGGGCGATCGTCGCCGCCGAGGGCGGCAACTACGACCCTTCGGCCCACCTCAGCCCGGATTCTGTGGCCGGCGCGGTGCGGCACGCCCTCGAATCGAACCCCGACGCCCACCCCACCGAGGTGGTTCTCAGACCTCGGCGCCACTGAGATCCCCTCGGCCCGGTGGGCACGTGCACGATCCCACCGCCGGACCGGTGCGCATGTCGTAACGTCCAGCACCATGACCGGCCCCGACACCCCACTGCGCATCACCGTGATCGGTGCGGGCGTGGTCGGTTGCTACCTGGGCGGCCGGCTCGCCCGACATGCCGACGTGACCCTGGTGGGGCGCCCTCACGTGCTCGACCCGATCCGCGCGGTCGGGCTCACCGTGGAGTCCAGAGAGGGAGTGCAGGACCGACTCCACATATCGCCCGACGCGCTCACCCTGGCCGAGTCGCCCGAGTCCGTCCGACGCTCGGACGTCGTCCTCGTGTGCACCAAGGCGGGCTCCACCGCCGCGGCCACCGCCGAGTTCGTCCGGTTCCTGCGGCCGGGGTCCCTGGTGGTGGGCCTGCAGAACGGGTTGCACTCGGCCGATCTGATCCGGGAGGGCGTGGACTCCACACCGGTGATCGCCGGGGTCATCCCCTTCAACGTCGCCCGGACCGGCCCCGCCACCTACCGCCGGACCAGCACCGGCGAGATCCGGATCGCCGAGCATCCACTGGCCGCCCCCCTCATGCGCGTGATGGAGGAGGCCGACCTGCGGGTGCGCGCGACCGACGACATCCAGGCGGTGCTGCACGGCAAGGTCCTGCTGAACCTCAACAACGCCGTCCAGGCGCTGTCCGGTCTGCCGCTGCGATCCGAACTCCTCGACCGCGACCTGAGGAGGTGCGTCGCGCTCTGCCAGGCCGAGGGCAACCGGGTCTTCACCGCGGCCGGGGTGGTGTCTCGGGTGCCCATCGCGGTACCCGCCGGCATGCTGCCGCTCGTCATGCGGCTGCCCACGCCGGTGTTCCGCAGGCTCGCCCGGGCGGTCATGCGGGTCGACTCCGACGGGACGTCGTCGATGCACGACGACCTGGTCCGCGGCCGGCAGACCGAGATCGACGTCCTCCAGGGTGAGGTCGTGCGGATGGCCCGGTACCTCGGGGTCGAGACGCCGGCCTGCGCGCGCATGGTCGAGTTGGTGCACGAAGCCGAACGGGCCGGGCCCGACCGCCGCCAGTGGACCGGAAAGGCGCTGCTCGCGGAGCTGCAGCGCGCGCAGCGCCGGTCGCGGAGGCTGACGCGGCGGCAGGGCTAGTACAGGGCACGGCCGATACAGGTCGAGCGCTGGCCTGTCCGCAGTGCGTCAGGACGACGTGCGTCGGAGGAGTCCGGCGTGGCGGTCCGCCGGGGTGCGGCGCGGGCAACTGACGCACTTGTCCCCGGCGGTCGCGACATAGATCAGACAGCAGGAACCACGGCGCACGAACCGCCGGGTGAGCTCGGGCCCCTCGACGTCGGTATAGCGCACCGGCAGCAACGGGTGCCGGGAGACGGTCCGGGCCAGTTCACAGCCTTTTTCCTGGTCACCGACAGCCCGGCCCGCCTCCAGCGCCCGGTTGGCGATCGAGTCCGAGGCGATCGCCCACAGCGCGCGCGGTGCCGCGCCCGAGACCTCCGCGAGCGAGGTGATCACCGCCTCGTGGGCCTCACGCAGTTCCTCGGCGAACGCGGTCACCGACGTCAGCAACCGGTCCGAACGCGCGGCCCGGAGATACCCGTTGGCCTGCAGGGACACGGTGAGCCGTTCCGGCCGGGGATCAGGTGCGACACCCGCGGCGAGCAGCATCGCCAATGGCGCGGCGACCAGAGAGGAGCTGGCCGAGTACCACCAGAGGGTGGCGTTGACCCGAGGATCGTCGTGTGACCACCGTCGCCCGGTGTCCTCGACGCGCCCCGCCAGCCACCGGGAGTCCGTCAACACGGTCCCGGGGAGAACCCCGGGGCCGTGCTCGATGGTCCGGGCGAACTCGCCGAGCGGTGCCGCGATGTCCGCGTACGCAGCGGCCACAGCGGCGGCAGCGGTGGCAGCGGTGGAGGTACCAGCGGCGGCTGTGGTGGTGGTGGTGGACTCAGCCATCGGCGAGCCCCCAGACCTCCAGGGTCCGGCCGCCGGCCGGCCCCGGTCGCACCTGCCCGCGGACCCCGAACACCCCGGCCAGGAGCGCGGGATCGAGCACCTCCTCGGGCGCTCCGGTCGCCACCACCCGGCCACGACTCAGGACCACCATCGCGTCGCAATACTCGGTGGCCATCCGCAGGTCGTGGAGCGTCAGCAGGACCGCCAACCCGCCGGCCGCCAGTTCCCGCAGCAGCAACAGGACGGACAGCTGCTGATGCAGGTCGAGGTGGTTGGTGGGCTCGTCCAGCAGGAGCACCTCGGGTTGCTGGGCCAGCGCCCGGGCGATCGACACCCGCTGCCGTTCACCCCCCGAGAGCGCCAGGACGTCGCGCTCCGCCAGCCCGGTCAACCCAACGCGGTCGAGCACGGTGTCCACCACGTCGGCGTCGTTGGTTCCGAACGGTTCGAACAACCCGCGTGTGACCGTCCGACCGAGGCGTACCGATTCGCGGACCGTGATGCCGCCCAGCGACACCGGCTCCTGCGAACTCACTCCCACCGTGCGCGCCAGGGTGCGGCGGCGGAGGGAGGTGATGTCGTCACCGTCGAGGCGGACCATCCCGGTAGTCGTGGGCAGTGCCCGGTAGCAGGTCCGCAGGAGCGTCGTCTTGCCACTGCCGTTGGGGCCCACGAGCGCGGTGACCCGGCCGGGGGCGATGGTCAGGTCCACCCCGTCGAGGATCCGACGTCCCCCGAGGGCGGCGGAGACATCGGACGCGGTCAGCGTGGTCACGTCGCAGTCCTTCCATAGCGCCGCCACAGCATGATCAGGAACACCGGGCCGCCCACGATTCCCGTGACCACGCCCACCGGGAGCTCGGCACCGTCGCTGACGGACCGGGCCACGATGTCGGCCAGCACCAGGGCCACCGCGCCCAGCACTGCGGCCGTCGGGAGCAGTCGCGCCGAGGTGCGGCCCGTGACGTACCCGGCGAGATGGGGGATGAGCAGACCGATGAACCCGATGGCCCCGGACACCGCCACCGCCCCCGCGGTGAGCATCGACACCAGCAGCAGCATGAGCAGGCGGAACCGCGGGACGTTCATGCCCATGGCCGTGGCTCCGTCGTCGCCGGTCAGGAGTAGGTCCAGGTGACGGCTGGACAACATCACGAGGAGCCCGGCGACGGTGAGGATCGTGACCGGGGCGAGCAACATGGCCCACCCGGCGTCACCGAACCCGCCGGCGAGCCAGCGCATGACGGTGCCCAGCTGGTGGTCGTCGCCAAGCACTAACAGCGTGAACGTGTTGAGAGCGGAGAACACCATCGTCAGGGCCGCCCCCACCAGGACGATCGCCGTGGTGTCGTGCGCGCGACGGGCCACCAGGATCACCCCGGCCAGGGGCAGGAGGGCGCCGAGGAACGCGGCCATCGGGAGTGTGAAGACGCCCCACACCCCGGCACCCACGCCCAGGACGGTCAGGACGACCACGCCGAAGCCCGCCCCGGACGACACCCCCAGCAGATAGGGGTCGGCAAGCGGGTTACGCGTGACCGCCTGCGCCACGCCCCCCGCCACCGCGAGGGACGCGCCCACCGCAGCCGCCATCAGCGCGCGCGGAAGCCGGGACTCGATCACGATCGCCTCGCGCGCCTCGGACCACCACGGGGTGAACGACCCCGGGGCCAGGCGGTGGGCGACGATCGCCCAGACGTCACCGAGGGGGATGGACACCGACCCCAGCGAGACCCCCACCGCCACCGAGAGGGCCAGGAGTCCCAGAAGTGGAGCGAGGATCAACCCCAGCGACCGCCTGTCGCGGCGCGGCACCGGGCGGCCGGGTGGATACGGCGCCCCGGTTCCGCGCGCACGACGGGCCCCGTCGTGGACGACCGTCGCCATGTCAGCTCCCGAAGGCGTCGGGGTAGAGCTCGCGGGCGATCGTCTCGACCGAGGTCGCCATCCGGGAACTCTCGAAGAAGTCGGCGAGGGGGACCACCACGATGCGACCGGACCGGATCGCCGGCGTGGTGGACATGATGGGGTGGTTGCGCAGGTAGGCGATCTTGTCCTGGGCGCTGGTGGCCCCGTAGTCGAGCACCACGATCGCCTCCGGTTGGCGCTCGCCGAGGATCTCCCACGTGGTCGTGAGGTACGGGCGGTCACCCTCGGTGAAGATGTTGTCCGCTCCCGCGTACTCGCCGATCAGCTGGCCGATGCCGACGCCTCCGATAGTCATCGGTTCGGCCTCACCACCGTCATAGAAGAACGTGGGGGTTCCCGTGACGCCGGCCTCGTCGAGCGTCGCCCGGACCGCCTCGATCCGGTCCACGATGCTGTCGGTGAGCTCCTGCGCACCCTCCTCGACGCCGAGGACCCTACCCAGCTGCGAGTAGTCGGTCTCGAGCATGGAGAAGTCCGGGAAACCGTCGCCGCAGTACTCGGAGAACAGGAAGGTGTCGATGCCAGCGGCTTCCAGAGCGTCGCGGCTGCGGCCCTCCTTCTCGTCGAACGCGCTGCGCATGCCGGCCACCACCAGGTCCGGTTCCAGATCGACGATCTGCTCCCAGGTGGGGTACTCCTCGGCCAGTCCGGGTATCGCCTCGAGCTCCTCGGCGACCTCCGGCAGGACGTCCTCGCGGTCGTCGTATCCCCGGCCGACGATCCGGTCCCCCGCACCCATCTGGATGAGTGTCTCGGTGACGTGGGCGTTCATCGTGATGATGCGCTCGGGCGGGGCGTCGAACGTGGACTCCCGCTCACAGTTGGTGATGGTCACCGGCTCGGCGAACGCCACTCCGGAGGCGGTGCTCTCCTGCGCGTCGCCGCGGGAGCAACCCGCGACGGCGGCCCCCGCGACGACCAGCGCGGCGAGCGCGATGGTGGACCTGGACTGGCGACGGAACATGATCAGACCTCGGATCGTGTCGTGTGCCCACGAACACACGAGACCCGCAGGTGGGCGGCCGTCGATGCCGGCCGCCGACCGTGCAGGACTCCGGATCGCAGACCGCGGCGATTGGCAGAGTCGCGAATCTCCGGGCAGGTAATCGGGCTCGTCGTCACCGAGGTGACGACATACCGTTGCGGGTCAGCGCCGGATTCTCACCGGTCTTCCCCTGCGTATCCGGAAATCAGCAAGTCGTGGTGTCAGTATGCACATCCGTCGCGTAGGCCGTGGCGGCACCTCCCGAGAACACCGGCGCACGGGGGCGCACCGGCTCACACCGCCGCCGGGGGCTACTCGTCGTATCCGAGGGAGAACGCCGCCTCGAGGTCGTGCTTGGACAGTGCGCGGAACGCGATGTGCGTCTCGGTGTCCACCACGCCCGGCACCTTGTTCAGGCGGTCGGAGACGATATCGGCCACCTCGTCGTTGCGGCGTGCGCGCACCAACACGATGAGGTCGATGGTGCCGGTGACCGAGTACACCTCGGAGACCCCGTCGATCTCGGCGATCGCCTCGGCGACCTCGGGGATGCGCGCCGTCTCGGCGTGGACGAAGACGATGGCGGTGATCATGGGCCTCAGGCTAGTGCAGCAGGCGTAGCCCGCGCCTTCGTCCGGGATGCGCGGGCCGGCGCGATCGAGCGCGTTCTGTGAATTCCCGCCGCGTTCTCGGCGACTCCCTCTCGACCGATGCGTCCCGGAACGCGCCGGATCGGGCATGCGGACGCGTCGCCGGAACCGGATGCAGCAGGAATGAATGCAGCAGGACCGGCCGGCGTCGGCTCAGCGCATGTTCTCCGGGGTCCAGTACGCGCGCATCGAGGCGATCTTGCCCTGGTCGTCGTGGGTCATGAGGTCCCACACGTTGATGGTGGCCTTGGAGTCGGCGTCGAAGTGCGTAGTGATCTCGAAGTTGAACAGCAGGTCGTCACCACACACCCGCGCCTCGAGCACCTCGCCGTCGATCTTCATCGCCACCACGGACGCGTAGAAGTCGCGGATCGCCGCCTTGCCCTGGTGGACGGTGCCGTTGCCGACCGGGTCCTCGACCGTGGCGTTCTCGGCGTAGAGGTCGAGGATCGCCTCGAGGTCGCCGGCGACCAGCGCGGCGATGTAGGAGTCTGCGGTGGAACGGATCTGCTCGGGGGAGGCACTCACGGCGATGGCCCTTTCGGTATGACGACGAGACGCCTCGAGCCTAGAACGTGTTCTCGTCCCGCGGGTTCGTACACCGCAAACCACGCTCCGATCTTGTGACTTGCGTCACGTTCGCGCCGGGCCTACGCTCCCTTCACCAGTGATAGGACGTCCGACCGGCCCGGGAGCGGGGTACGCCATGTCCACACAGAACGTCTCGGCCAGGGGCTCGGACGAGGAGGAGTCATTCCACACCGGCCGGGTGGTGATCATCTCCCTGGTGGCGGCGCTCGGCGGGTTCCTCTTCGGCTTCGACACCGCGGTCATCAACGGTGCCGTGGACGCCGTCCAGGAGACCTTCGGGATGAACGCCGGACTCACCGGGTTCGTCGTCTCCTCGGCCCTGCTCGGATGCATCGCCGGTGCGTATCTCGCGGGCCGCCTCGCCGACCGCTGGGGGCGCACCCGCGTCATGGTCCTGGCCTCGGCGCTGTTTACCGTCAGCGCGGTCGGATCCGGGCTCGCCTTCGGCCCCTGGGACCTCATCCTGTGGCGGGTGGTCGGGGGCCTGGGAGTCGGGGCGGCTTCCGTCATCGCACCGGCGTACATCGCCGAGGTGGCCCCGCCCTCGATACGCGGCCGCCTCGGTTCGCTCCAGCAGCTCGCGATCGTCTCCGGGATCTTCGTGGCCCTGCTATCCGACGCCTGGCTGGCGGCCGTGGCCGGTGGCGCGATCGAGGAGCTGTGGCTGGGCATCCAGGCCTGGCGCTGGATGTTCCTCACCGAGCTGGTCCCCGCCATCACCTACGGCGTGCTCGCGCTCATGATCCCGGAGTCCCCCCGCTACCTGCTGGCCAAGGGGTTGGTCGGCGAGGCGAGGGACGTCCTGCGCACCATCCAGTCCAGTGGCGTCGACAACCGGATCAAGGAGATCCGCGCGACGGTCCGCGAGGACAGGAAGCGGTCGTGGCAGGACATGCTCGCCCCGAGCGGCAGGAACCTCCTGCCGATCGTGTGGATCGGCATCGTGCTGTCCGTCTTCCAGCAGGCCGTGGGCATCAACGTGATCTTCTACTACTCCACTTCCCTCTGGCAGTCGGTCGGCTTCACCGAGGCGGACGCGCTCACCCAGACCGTCATCACCTCGGTCACCAACATCGTCGTGACGATCGTGGCCATCGCGCTCATCGACAAGATCGGCCGCCGCAGGTTGCTCATCACGGGGTCGGTGGGCATGACCATCTCGCTCGCCGTGATGTCCCTGATGTTCAGCACCGCCACGATGGGCCCGGGGCCCGACGGCGAACTGGCTCCCCAACTCGGCGACACCCAGGGAGTGATCGCGCTGATCGCCGCCAACGGGTTCGTCGTGTTCTTCGGCATGTCGTGGGGCCCGGCGGTGTGGGTCCTGCTGGGCGAGATGTTCAACAACCGCATCCGCACCGCAGCCCTCGGCCTGGCTGCGGCCGCCCAGTGGTTGGCGAACTTCGCGATCTCCACCGCCTTCCCGCCGATGGCCGAGTTCAGCCTGACGTTCACATACGGCTTCTACGCCGTGTCGGCGTTGCTCTCACTGCTGTTCGTGGCGAAGTTCGTCCCCGAGACCACGGGCCGATCGCTCGAGGACATGGAGTAGGCGACCCCGCTCCAGCCGGTCCGCCGCCTCGCCTGACGCCTCGCCTACCCCGCGCCTACCTGGAGTCGTGCGGTCCGACGGCGGGGCGCGGCTGCCCGGCCCGGAAAGCCGCGCCGATCAGGCGGCGTCGTCGGGGTTCCGCACCGGGCAGAACAGGTCGGTGCGCAGGGTGGCGGGATCGATGTCCGGGGAGGGTTCGGTCACGTACGACTCCCAGAACGGGTTCGACGGCGCACGCCCCAGGGAGGCGATCTCTCCCATGAACTTCTCCCACGCCTCGCCCAGCCCGTCGTAGGAGCCCAGGTAGCTCGTCACGGCGACCTCGCCGGCCGGCAGTTCAGAGGGCACCACCCGCATCCCGCCGGCCTCCTCCGGATCCCCGCTGAATTGCGGATCCCCGCCGAGTTGCTCGGGCAGCGGTTCGGCCAAGGGGAACCCGATCTCCAGGTCCGCCTGGGGTTCCGGGTCCTCGGCGATCCTGGTGTACAGCGCGAACGCGGCGGCGGCAGGTGTCACCCCCGCGGCGAACAATGCCGGGAACGCCTCGCCGAACGCCGAGTCGAAGAACTTCTCGATCGTGGCCATGGGCACGGCCGTCGCCCGGACGACCGCCGTGGGGACCGCGGGCACGGTGAACACACGGACCCCGTCCACGGGCTCCGGACCGAGGTCGGGGTAGCCGGGAGGTGGACCGTGCGGTTGGTCCCGGGGCGGGACAGGGGACGACGACGACACGATGAGTCCTCCTCGAGCAGCGGTACTGATGCACATTGTGCTCCTGTCTCCGGCGCCCGGGAAGTATTTGCGGTCGGCCGCGGCGATCGAGGCGGCAAGGGGCAGGGGGCAGGGTTGCGTGGCGGGGTGACATGGCGGGGCTGCGTGGCGGGGTGACATGGTGGAGTGACGCGGCGGGGTGACGCGGCGGGGTGACGCGGCGGGGTGACGCGGCGGGGGTCACGACGGATGCGACCGCGGGGCCGGACGGGGAGACTGGCGGGTATGTCGACATTCCGCCTCCGCACCCCGGACCGCACGATCGATCTCGGCGAGTTCGACAACGCCCAGGAGGCGCTCGAGTCCGCCGTCTCACTCCAGCCCGACGCCCGCCCGGTCGACGCAGAACTCGAGGTCCTGGTGGGAGACGGATGGCACCCAGTAGCCATGGAGGGGGACATGCCATGACCCCTGCCACCACGGTGACGGTCACGCAGTGCGCCACCTGCGGGGTCGAGCACGCCGAACCGTTGCCCGAGGTGTGCCCGATCTGCGCCGATGATCGCCAGTACGTCCCCGCCGGTGGCCAACGGTGGACCAGCCCCGAGGAGTCGTCCGCCCGGGGCGCGCGGATCGAGTTCATCGAACGCGAGGCGGACGTGATCAACCTGGTCCACCGGAGCTGTCCGGGGATAGGGCAGAAGCCGGCGCTCATCCGCACCGACCACGGGAACGTCCTGGTCGAGGCGCCGAATCACATCAGCGACGAGGCTGTGGCGGCCGTCCGTGGGTGGGGAGGGATCTCCGCCATCATCGCCTCGCACCCGCACATGTACGGCGTCCAGTCGCTGTGGTCCGCCGCGTTCGACGACGCCCCGGTCTACGTTTCCGCTCCGGACGAGCACTGGCTCGGTCTGCGTCCCCGCAACACCGTGGTGTGGGGCGGGGGCCACGATGGCGACGAGATCGAGATCGTGCCAGGGGTCCGTGCCTCCCAGCCCGGCGGCCACTTCCCCGGAAGCACGGTGGTCCACTGGACCGCGCGCGACGGCCGCGGTGTGCTGTTCACCGGAGACACCATCGGCACCGTCGCCGATCCGCGCTGGGTGACCTTCATGCGCTCGTTCCCCAACTGGATGCCCCTGTCCGGGGCCGTGGTCCGGCGAATCGCCGAGCACGTCGCGCGGTACGACTTCGACCGGATCTACGCGAACTTCGGCGGCTGTGTCCCGGACGACGCCCACGCTGCCGTCCAACGGTCGGCCGAGCGTTACGCCAAATGGGTCGACGGCGACTACGACCACCTCACCTGACCAGCTCATCGACGGTTCGGGTACCGATACGTGCACTGACGAGGGTCGGCGCCGCGGCTAGCATCTCAGCGTGGAGAGTCACCTCGCAGGTCTGGGTCTGAGCCTCGCCGTGCTCGCTCCGACTCTCCTGTTGGTGCGTTTCCCACCCCGGGAGCCGCTTCCCCGTTCGTCGGCGCCCCGCCCGGTTCGCTGGATCGAGCGCGTCGGCCAGGCCCTGTGCCTGGTGGTTCCGGCGCTGAGCGCCTCGGGCACAGTCGTCTGGTGGTGGAGTGTTCCCGCGATCGTCGGACTGGTCGCCTACTACGCCCTGTGGGCGCGGTATCTGGCGACGGGTCGCCACGCCGCTTCCCTGTACTGGTGGCGTCGGGTCCCCGCGCCGATGGCGATCCTGCCGGTGGTGGTGTTCCTCGCCTCCGCGGGCTGGCTGAACAGCCCGTGGATCGCCGTGGCTGCCGTGGTGCTCGCTGTGGGTCACCTCCCGGTGTCCTTGGACGCCGCGAGTTCAGTCAAGCGCATTCAGTGGGACACGGGCAGTGACGGCCGAGCAGTCGAGGAGACGCCATGAATGGTGAACGAGTGGCGCTGTGGTGGCTGCCGGTCGGGGCCGGAGGGCACGTGGCGATACACACAAGTCGCTGGTGGGAGTCGTACCGGGCCTTCCGGGAGGATCGCAACCCGAGGCCGCTGTTCCACGCCGCCCTGGAGGTCTTCACCGAGCAGGGCCGCCACGTCATCGAGATGGCACCGGCCTGGGGGCCACTCAGCGGGTCGAGCGGGGTCGTGGCCACCGGCCCGGTCGGCCTGTCCTGGCTGGGGCGGTCGCGAGTGTTCCGCTACGAGGTCCGCTGCCTGTGCGGGGGCGAGATCCCCGACCGCGCGTGGGCTCTCACGCCTCCCACTCTGTTCCCACTCACAGCTCCCGGGGCAGAAGCTCTGCTCGGTCGTGTCGCCGTGGTCCCGCGGCACACGTGGGGACGCGATGCACTGGGTACGGGCGAGATGTGGAACTCCAATTCACTGGTGTCCTGGCTGCTGCAGACCTCGGGGATCGACGCGGCAGGCTTGACACCGCCCGGCGGCGGATCCGCACCCGGATGGTCGGCAGGAATCGAGGCCGCACGATCCACGCCCCGGTAGCCGGTCAGGACTCTCCTACGCTCCGGCGGTCGCGTCGTGCGCGAACCGCCACAGGCGCTCCGCGATCGCGGGGTCCGAGGCCTCGGCGCTACGCCCGATGAGCGTGGGCATCCCGCGAAGGTTGCCCAGCGCGTCCGGACCGGTGTAGCTGCACGGGGGTAGCGGCCGGGTGGCGGCGAACATCGTGGTGAGCGCCGCCTGGGACGCGGGTTGGGCGAACACCGAACAGACGCCGGTGATCACCCTGTCGACCACGGCGTTCCCGCTGGCGTTGGAGATGCCGGTCGCCGCCCACCCGGGGTGCGTGAGCTGCACGTCCACCCCTGCCACCGCGGCCTCGGCCCGACCGTCCCGCAGCCGCTGGTCCAGCGCGAGCCCCCACAGCATGTCGCCGAGCTTCGACTGCGCGTAGGCCGCCGCGGGGGTCCACCGACGCCGGCTACCGTGCGACTTCCGAAAGTGGGCGTCGTCGAAGTCGAAGGTCGCGGCCTTGTGGGCGTTGGAACCGACGATCACCACGCGGCGGCGCACGCCCGGGAGGACGAGGTTGGTGAAGAAGAACGGCCCGAGCACGTTGACGCCGAGCAGCATCTCGAACCCGTCAGCCGTCTCGCGTCGTCGCGACGTGATGGCGCCGGCGTTGTTGACCAGCACGTCGATCGGCTCGGGCTCCCCGCTGCGCAGTTCGTCTGCGGCGCGTCTCACGCTCCCCAGCGACGCCAGGTCCAACTCGACGACCCGCGACGGGCCCGGCAGCGCATCCGCGACCTGGCGTCCCCGGGCGGTGTCCCGAACCGCGAGGACGACCCGGGCGCCGCGGTCCGAGGCAGCGCGGGCGGTCTCCAGACCGACACCGCTGGTCGCCCCCGTGATGAGCCACGTCTGGCCGGTCAGGTCCGGGATCTCGATGCTGTTCTGTGCCACGGTTCACAGGCTACGGATCGCGTGTCGGAGGACGCGACTACGGTGATCCGCAGAGATGTTCGGACAGTTCAGTTCGAGGGGAGAGCACTGTGCCGGTCGAGATGGGGATCTGGCGGATGGACGGCGACACACCTCGTCGACTGTCAGCCACCACGATGCCGACCGAGGTGATGCTGGAGGAGTTCCTCGAGCGGGATCCGTCACTGCTGGGTGAGCGACTCCTGGTGATTGGCAGGCAGGTGCGCACCCCTTATCAGAAGCTCATCGACCTGCTCGCCGTCGACGCCGAGGGCAGTCTCCACGTTCTCGAACTCAAACGGGACAAGACACCGCGGGATGTGATCGCGCAGGTTCTCGACTACGGCTCGTGGGTCACGACTCTGGATCGCGAGAGCATCATCGATCTCGCGAATGAGCACCTCGACTCCCCCTTCGAGACCGCGTTCGAAGAGGTCTTCGGCACCTCGGCTCCAGACGAGCTCAACGCCGCACTCAACCTCGTCGTCGTCGCCACCGACCTGGATCCCAGCTCAGAGAGGATCGTCACCTACCTCCGCGACTTCGGCGTCCCCGTCAACGTCGTGTTCTTCACCTACCTGGAGGACGACGGCCGGCGCTACCTCGCCCGCTCCTGGCTTGCATCAGGGGACGAAGGTGCGGTCGCCGCCGGTACGTCCCCTCGCAATGCCAAGGGAAAGCGGGCCGAGTGGAACGGCACCGACTGGTTCGTCTCGTTCGGGGAGGAGAGCGCACGCGCCTGGGACGACGGACGCCGCTTCGGTTTCGTCTCCGCCGGAGGCGGGACCTGGTACTCGGGTTCGTTGCACAACCTCCCGGCCGGTGCCCGGGTCAACGTCCACATCCCCAAGAGCGGATACGTCGCGATAGGCGAGGTCCTTCGCCCCGCCACCCGCTTCGACCAGGCCGAGGTCCTGGTCGACGACGAGTGGGTTCGCCTCGCCGACCAGGAACTCAGCGCTCCCTACAGGCACAGCCCACCCGGAGTTGCGGAGAGCGACGACGACGCCGAATACGCCGTGCCGGTCCGCTGGCTCGTGGCCGTTCCACAATCCGAGGCATTCTGGGTTAAAGGCATGTTCGCCAACCAGAACAGCGCGTGCAAGCTCCGTCAGGAGTTCACGCTGGCAAGGCTGGCCGAGCACTTCGGATTGGGACAGATCCCGGAAGGCCACTGAACACTGCGGTTATTCTCCGCACATGCGCCCCACACCCACTCGTTCCCGCCGTCCGCTGGCCTCGGCGGTCGGCGCTCTCGTCGTCGCCATGGCAGGGGTCCTCTCCTCCGCGGTCCTCGTGCCGGCCACCGCCTCGACCCAGCCCGCACCACGGTGGTCCGGACTGGACACCCGACACTGGGACCGGCCGATCCCGCCGCCCGGCGTTCCCGCGACCACCGTCCCGCTGGATCCCTCGCTCTCGCTACCGGAGGCCGGGCGGGCGGTGCGCTCGGCATACGGGACGATCGACCAGCACGGGCGCCACGCGATCGCCACCTCGGCGGTGTTCCTGCCGCACGGCACTCCCCCGCCGGGCGGATGGCCCGTGGTGGCCTGGGCGCACGGGACCACCGGGCTGGGTGACGACTGCGCACCGTCGACCCACCCGCGCTCCGAGCGTGACGCCGAATACCTGGGCCACTGGCTGCGGCAGGGATACGCCGTGGTGGCGGCGGACTATGTGGGCCTCGGCACGCCGGGCCTGCTCAGCTACCTGAACGGGCAGGTCGCAGCGCGCGGGATCGTCGACGCCGTCAGTTCCGCGCAGGCCGACGGGCTCCCGCTCTCCCCCAAGTGGGCATTGGTGGGCCAGTCACAGGGCGCGGGGGCTGCACTGGTCACCGCCACGCGCGCCACCGAGCTGGGCGCGGCCGCGGGGCTGGACTACCGCGGCGTCGTGGCCACCGGTACCCCGGCCAACCTCGAGCACCTCTTCCAGTGGGGCGGACCGGGCTTCCCGCCGGTGTCCCTGCCCACCGGTCTCAACCTCTACGCCCTCTACATCCTCGCGGGCTTGCGCGATCAGCACCCCGAGTTCGAGCTCGACCATTTCCTCACCCCGCGAGGCCGCCAGATGGTCGACGCCGCCGAACACCTCTGCTACGACGACATGCGCGAGGCGGTCGGAGACTTCCAGATCTCCCAGGCGCTGACCAGGCCGGTCAAGGACATCCCGGACGTCTACCGCCACCTGGCCCGATACATGGGCACCCCGGCAGTCGGCTACGACCGACCCGTCTTCCTGGGACAGGGGCTGCTCGACCTGGACGTGCCCGCACCCTCCGCCCTATCGCTCGCGGCGGAGATGACCCTGAACCGACAACCGCTCGAGCTGCACGTCTATCCGAGCAGCGACCACAGCGGGACGGTCTACGCGGCGACGCCGGACGCCACTGAATTCCTGGACCGGGTGATGGGCTGACGAAACCCCTCCAGTTGGACACGCCGTCAACATTCGGGGGGACATCGCGCGCGGCAGCGGCTGGTAGAGGCCATATCAACGATGTGACGGAAGCCACAATCGTTACCGACTTGTCACCTGAGAATTATCCCGTATCGTTCTCGCCATCGCCGCGCGGGGATGTTCTGGGACTCCCCGCGCGGCTGACTTAATTTCGCCGCCGGCCGCATTTCAGCCGACGTCGCAGCCTTTAGAACGTGTTCTAGTATCGTGGCGGCATGAGCGCCCTCGACTTCGAGTCCACCAGCAAAACCATCACCGCCGGCCGCTTCGAGCTGCACTTCCACGAGGCGGGGGAACAGAGCGTCACCGAGCCGGAGAGCACGGTCCCGGTCCTGTTCCTCCACGGCTCCGGCCCGGGTGTCACCGCGTGGTCAAACTTCTCCGGGAACTTCCCCGTCTTCGCCGATCGCTTCCACACGATCCTGCTGGACATGCCGGGATTCGGCAAGAGCTCCGACCTCGAGTGGGAGAAGGCCTACCCACTGATCGCCGCCGAGGCCATCGACGCGTTCTGTGAGGCCAAGGGCATCGAGAAGGTCGACATCATCGGCAACTCGATGGGCGGCAACGTCGCCTGCGAGACCGCCCTGGCCTACCCGGGCCGCGTCCGCAAGATGGCGCTCATGGGACCCGGCGGCCTGGCGGCACCGCTGTTCACCCCCGAGCCGAGCGAGGGCTCGCGGCGCCTGTTCGACTTCCTCGCCAAGCCCTCCGACGAGTCCATGGCCGCCTGGGTCGACACGATGGTGGGAAACAAGAAGGTCGTCTCCGACGAGCTGATCCGCGCACGGACCGAGGCCGCCACCGCGCCGGGCGCCGTCGAGCGGATGTACGCCATCTTCGGCTCGATCCTCAAGCCCGAGAACGCGTACACGCCGCTCTACGCCCGGGCCTCCCAGATCCGCCAGGAGACGCTGCTCATCTGGGGTCGCGACGACCGCATGCTCCCCTACGAGCAGGCGCACTTCGCGTTCCGGCAGCTCCCCCGCGCCGAACTCCACGCCTTCTCCCGCTGCGGCCACTGGGCGATGATCGAGCAGAAGGACAAGTTCGAGCGCCTGGTGATCGACTTCCTGCTCAACTGAGGCCGGCGGGGCTCCGCTAGCCTCGGCCCATGAGCGAGACGCCCCAGCACGACCGGCCCGAGTCCGACCAGCCCGGGTCCAACCAACTCAAGTCAGACGCGCCCGCGTCCGACCCGCCCGCGTCCGTCGACCCGCGGACCGGCGAGGACCTGTCCTGGAAGAGCACCCCGGTCGCGATAGTCCTGCTCGACCGCCCCGCGCCCGGCCACCGCGAGGTCAGCGAACTGCTCGCCGAGATCTTCGAGGGCTCCTACGAGGTCGACCCGGGCACGGACGACGACCCCGCGACCGGCGTGTACATCGAGGACGCGACGGCCGTCGCCACCCCGCTCGACGGGCCAGTGGCCGACGGCGAGGCGTCCCGGTACACCGAGAACCTGGCCATCTGGAACGGCGGGGAAAGCGTGGTGGACACGCATCGGTCCCAGGTAGTGGTGGCCGCCTTCCGACTCGGCCCGGTGGGGGACGACGGCGAGCCGAGCGATCCCGAGTACCTGGACCCCCGGCTCGACACCCTCCGGTGCGAACTCGCGGTGGCCACGGTGACCGCAGCGTTGACCGCGCTGCCCGGCGCGATCGCGGTGAGTGTCGGCGGCGCGGCGACCACCCTGCCCGCCGGCCCCTACCGCGATCTCGTCACCGGCAACCCGCTCCCGGTGCCGGCGCTCGTGGGGGTGCGGGCGGGCATGCAGTCCGAGACCACGTCGTGCGTCTACACCAGCGGGCTAGGGCGCTTCGGACGCCTGGACCTGGAGCGGCTCGACGTGGCCGGACCCCCGGGCGCCGTCTACGGGCAGATGTGCAACCTGGTCGCGTACTCGCTGGGGTCGGGAACCGTGTTCCAGCCCGGCCAGGCCCTCGAGGTGGGCGGGCCGCAACCGCTGCTCACGAGCATCGAGACCTCGCCGTTCACCGGACAGCAGGTCCTGCGCCTCACGCCCGGCTGAGCCCGACCACCGTCACGGCCGCCGACGGGTGGTCCGCTCCACCACCAGCCGCGTGGTGGCGGCGAGCTGGAACGGACGGACGACGGGCTCGATCCGGCTGGTCAGCCGTTCCTTCTTGAGCTTGGCGATCACGCTGCGCACCAGCTCGGGCAGGGGATTGCCCGAATGGTCGACCAGTGGGTAGACGCGGACCTCCGGGGCCACCCGAGCCATCTCGACGATCGCGTCGACGTGATCCGCCGGGCTCATCCGGTCCGCATAGGTGAAGAGCAGGTGGGAACACAGGACCAGGTCCGCGGAGTCGGAGGCCAGCGGCAGATCCGGCAGTGCCCCGGCGATGTACCGACCGGGTGCGGCGTCGAGATCGGCGAGCATCAACTCGGCCGCGGTCCGGCGGACGGATTCGTGGCCCACCACGCCTCCCCGGACGTCCCAGTCGTAGTCGAGATCGCGGGCGTGCGAGTGTGCGATCGACCTGTCCAGGTCCGCGAGCACGCGTGTCCGCAGGTCGTAGCCGCCGAGCGCATACTGCGGGTCCACCGCGATCGCGTCACCTCCGGCGGCGCAGATCTCCGCCACGGCGCTCGCCGCCCCGCCAGGACAGTCGACGATCCGGCCGCCGAGGTCCGCGTCATCCAGGTCGAACATGTCGGTGTACTCCCCCAGCGAGCGAGCGCTCACCAGGACGTCCGACTCGGACAGTGGGAGGTGGATGGTGCGGGGACTTGCGGTCACCTGGACGTTCTCCTCGATCAGGGCGGGCTCGGTCTTGCTGAGCCGCAGGGGTCTTCGATACCGACCCGAGGTCCGGTGTGGACCGTCCTTCCGACGATTGATCAGCCCACCCGTTCCCGGTGGGCCCGTGACACGCGTACTACGCCACAGTGGCGTGGGCGGCGTGGGCGGCGCGGATCCACTCGGGGTCGCGTCGCCAACACATCAGCACGTCTTTCTGCACGGCGCCACCGTAACAGCGACCTCCGACACCGGCCACCGTTTCATCGCCGGTGAACCGAACTCTCAGTGCTCCCATTGTGACGCGGATCATCACCCAAACAGACACACGTTATAGTTTTGTCAAGCGCGATATTCAGGCAGAGACGTTCCCGCAGCATCGATACCACTGGAGACCACGTGAGATCACCGTCATCCGACCGGGCCACCACCCCCGGCCTGTCCACCCTGGCCGGGGCCCTCGCACTGGGTCTGGTCGTGGCGCTGGCGCCTGCTCTCGCGACCGGCGCGGCCCCGGACGCCGCCGCGCAGGGTGCACTCGACCACGGGTCGTCGAACGCACCGGACCGGACCGCGTTCTACACCCCACCGGCGGAGTTGCCCGCACAGCCGGGCGCCGTCATCCGCAGCGAACCCATGACGATCACCCCGAGCGTGCCGGACCTCGTCGCGGGCGGGGCGTTGCCCGCCGACGCACAGCGGATCATGTACCGCTCCACGGGCGCGGCGGGCGGTCCCATCGCCGTCACCGGCACCTTCCTGCAGCCCAAGGCCCCGTGGACCGGTCCCGGCCCGCGTCCGCTCGCCGTGGTCACGCCCGGCACGCAGGGGCAGGGCGACCAGTGCGCGCCCTCCAGGTCCATGGAGGTCGGGCTCAGCGTCCAGACGGCGCCGCTCTCGTTGGCGGCCGGGTACTCGCTGATCGACGCGTACTCGATGCTCGCCGAGGGCTTCGCCGTCGTCGTCACCGACTACGAGGGCCTGGGCACGCCCGGCCACCATCCCTACGTCAACCGTGACTCGCAGGGCCGCTCGGCCCTGGACGCGGCCCGCGCCGCGGTGCGGCTGGCCGGCACCGACCTCGCCCCCGACTCCCCCACCGTGGTGAGCGGCTACTCCCAGGGCGGCGGCGCGGCCGCGGCTGCCGCCGAGATGCAACCTGAGTACGCACCGGACCTCAACCTGGTGGGCATCGCCGCGGGCGCCCCGCCGTCGGACATGCTAGGCACGCTCGACCGCGTCGACGGGGGCGTGCTCACGGGTGCCGTCGGCTATGCGATCAACGGGATCCTGCAGGTGCACCCCGAGCTGCGACCGGCGTTCGACCGCCAGCTCAACGAGGAGGGCCGGCGCATGCTCGAAGTGACGAGTGGACAGTGTGTCGCCGAGACGGCGTTCGCCTACGGCCTGCGCCGCACCAACGAGTTCACCGTGCACGGCAACTCACTGGCCGACGCCGCCCGGTCCGAGCCGGAGATCCTGCGGGTCCTCGAGAGCTACAACCTCGGCACGGTGGCCCCCACTGTCCCCGCGCTGGTCCTGATCGGCCGCAACGACGACGTGGTCCCGCATCACACCGCGGTCGACCTGGTCCGCGACTGGTGCGCCCAGGGCACCACCGTCGAGCTGCGCACCGCCGAGCTACCCGCTCTCGCGCCGGGCCTGGTGATCGACCACGCCCTCCCGATGCTGGCCGAGCGCGCCACCAACGCGCGATACCTCATGGACCGGGTGCACGACCGGCCCGCACCCAACTCCTGCGGGACGGTCTGAGGCGTCAGGGCAGGTTGTGGTGGAAGGCCTGTTCCTGGGCGAGGCCGGAGATCCGCCAGCCCTCGCCGGTCCGGACGAACTCCAGCAGGTACCAGAGCCCGTAGAAGAACACCTGCTGGTCCTTCTCCGACACCGGCTTCAGCGCCATCGGGTTGAAGCACATGCAGCGCCCGGTCGCGGCGTCACCGTCCAGGGTCACCTCGAGGTTGCCCATGAGGTGCTGGGTGGACGCGAAGATCGGCAGCATCTCGGCCAGCCAGGTCCGCACCGCCGGATAGTCGTCCGCGGGGCCTCCCGACGCCTCGTAGCTCACCCGCGCGTCCGGGGTGAACACCCGGTCCAGGCCGTCGAAGTCACGGGCGTCGATACAGGTCGCGTACCTGGTCACCAAGTCCTGTAGGTCCCAGCGATCGGACAGCTCGACCAGTGTTCGACTCATGCTCACTAGGCTAACGTGGCCCGCATGCAGTTCGAGCAGGAATACCGCGCCCGCCAGGC
>JBKBRA010000035.1:0-33289 GCA_046292305.1 Dietzia sp.
TGCTCGGCCTGATGTACATCGTCACCTGTTTCGTCTTCTTCTTCATCGGCGGGCTCATGGCCCTGCTCATCCGGGCGGAGCTCTTCGTCCCGGGCATGCAGTTCCTGTCGAACGAGCAGTTCAACCAGCTGTTCACCATGCACGGCACGGTCATGCTTCTGCTGTACGGAACCCCGATCGTGATCGGGTTCGCGAACTACATCATGCCGCTGCAGATCGGCGCCCCCGACGTCGCGTTCCCGCGACTGAACGCACTGGGCTACTGGCTGTTCACGGCCGGTGGCATCATCATGCTGTCCGGCTTCATCACCCCCGGTGGTGCAGCGGCCTTCGGCTGGACCATGTACATGCCTCTGGCCGACGCCATCCACTCCCCGCAGGTCGGCGCGGACCTGTGGATCCTGGGCGTGGGCATCGGCGGTATCGGTACCATCCTCGGCGCCGTCAACTTCGTCACCACGATCATCTGCCTCCGCGCACCGGGCATGACGATGTTCCGGATGCCGATCTTCACCTGGAACATCCTGGTGGCGTCGTTCCTGATCCTGCTGATCTTCCCGCTGCTCACCGCCGCCGCCCTCGGCGTCTTCTACGACCGCCAGTTCGGTGGTCGCATCTACGACCCGGCCAACGGTGGAGCCATCCTGTGGCAGCACCTGTTCTGGTTCTTCGGTCACCCCGAGGTGTACGTCCTCGCCCTGCCGTTCTTCGGGATCGTCTCCGAGATCTTCCCGGTCTTCTCGCGCAAGCCGCTCTTCGGCTACGCCGGGCTGATCTTCGCGACGCTCGCGATCGCCGCGCTGTCCATGGCGGTCTGGGCGCACCATATGTTCGCGACCGGCTCCGTGCTGCTGCCGTTCTTCTCGTTCATGACGTTCCTCATCGCCGTGCCGACCGGCGTGAAGTTCTTCAACTGGATCGGCACCATGTGGCGCGGCAAGATGACGTTCGAGACGCCGATGATCTTCGCGCTCGGCTTCATCGTGTCCTTCCTGTTCGGCGGTCTGACCGGCATCATGCTGGCCGCGGCGCCGATCGACTTCCACGTGCACGATTCGTACTTCGTGGTGGCGCACTTCCACTACGTGCTCTTCGGCACCATCGTGTTCGCGACCTTCGCCGGCGTGTACTTCTGGTTCCCCAAGATGACGGGCCGGATGCTCGACGAGACGCTGGGCAAGTGGCACTTCTGGCTGATGTTCATCGGCTTCCACACCACGTTCCTCGTCCAGCACTGGCTCGGCAACCAGGGCATGGCCCGCCGCTACGCCGACTACCTGGCGACGGACAACTTCACGGTCCTCAACCAGATCTCCACCGTCGGTTCGTTCATCCTCGGTATCGCGATGCTGCCGTTCATCTGGAACGTCATCAAGAGCTGGCGCTACGGCGAGATCGTCACTGTCGACGACCCGTGGGGTGCCGGCAACTCGCTCGAGTGGGCGACCTCGTGCCCGCCGCCGCGTCACAACTTCGTGACGCTGCCCCGGATCCGCTCCGAGCGTCCGGCCTTCGAACTGCACTACCCGCACATGAGCGAGCGGATGCGCGCGGAGGCCCACGTCGGGGGCCGGTCCGCGGCCCAGGACCCGGATGCGGTCAAGGACGTGGCCGAGCGCGGCCCGTCACCACAGAGGGGCTGACCCAGCCGCCCGTACTCACCCACGGGCGTCGGTCGCTCTGAACCCCGCCGGTAGGATCCTCCTCCGGCGGGGTTCTCGCGTGTCAGCCCTTCTCGTCACCCACTCCCCGGCCCAATCACCCAGCACAGTCACTCAGCACGAGCACTTGTCAGGAGCACACGTGAGCACCCCCGGCACCCCGGCACTTCTCACCGTCACCGGTCCCGACCGGCCAGGTGTGACCGCGAGGATCATGACGGTCCTCGCCTCCCACCACGCGGATCTCGTGGACGTCGAGCAGGTCGTGGTGAACGGCCACCTCTCCCTGGGCCTCATGGTCCGGGTGGGCGCGGACGCCGTGGCCGTGGTCCGCGAGCTCACCGAGCAGGCCCACGAGCTGGGGATGCAGTTGGACGTCCAGTTCGACGACATCGCCCCGCCGACCCCGCCCTCGACCCACGCTGTGGTGATCCTCGGCAGTCCGGTCACGGCGTCGGCGTTCTCCGCGGTAGCCGGTTCGCTGGCATCGATCGGCGCGAACATCGACACCATCCGGGGGATCGCCGACTACCCGGTGACGGGTCTGGAACTGCACGTGTCGACCGCCGGACGCGACGCCGCGGACGACGCCAGGCTGCGCGAGACGATGGCCCCCCTGTCGGACGCCCACGGCATCGACATCTCGGTGGACCGCGCGGGACTGGGCCGCAGGTCCAAGCGGCTGGTCGTGTTCGATGTGGACTCCACCCTGGTCCAGGGCGAGGTCATCGAGATGCTCGCCGCGCACGCGGGTAGGGAGGACGAGGTCCGCGCGGTCACTGAGCGCGCGATGCGAGGTGAGCTGGACTTCGCCCAGTCCCTCCACGAGCGCGTCGCGACGCTGGCAGGGTTGCCGGCCACCGTCCTCGACGAAGTCGCCGCCGGAATCGTGCTCACCCCGGGCGCGCGGACGACCATCCGCACCCTCAAGCGTCTCGGCATCCGCTGCGGTGTGGTGTCCGGCGGGTTCATCCAGGTGATCGCCGGTCTCGCCGAGGAGCTGGGTCTCGACTTCGCGCGGGCCAACACCCTGGAGATCGAGGACGGTGTGCTCACCGGCCGGGTGGTCGGCGAGGTGGTGGATCGCGAGGCCAAGGCCGAGTACCTGCGCGAATTCGCCGATGAACTCGGCATCTCCCTGAGCCAGACCGTCGCTGTGGGCGACGGGGCGAACGACATCGACATGCTCACCGCCGCGGGGCTGGGGATCGCGTTCTGCGCCAAGCCCGCCCTCCGCGAGGTGGCCGACGCGTCGCTGTCCAAGCCGTTCCTCGACACCGTCCTGTTCGTCCTCGGGATCACGCGCGACGAGATCGAGGCGGCCGACACCGCCGCCGGGACCTACCGCCGCGTCCCGCTGGTGTGACCGAGCCGCTGCCACCCGGGGGTCCCGCGTCAGGGGCTGCGCTCGACTGGTGCCACTCGCGGCTCCGCGCCGGGTCGGCCGGAGCCGAGGACCCGGAAGACCGTGGCACCGTCCGCTCCATGCCGATCGTGCTGCACCTGCCCAAGGCCGACCTCCCAGGACGGACCCCGCTGCTCGAGGCGGTCGCGGGCGCCGTCGCCGCGCTGTGCCTCGACGTGCGTGTGGCACCGGGAGGTCAGTGGCACGAGGCCTATGCGGCATGGTTGGACGCCCGGATGCGCAAGATCGCCCGGCGTGCGCGTGGCGCCCAGTGGCGCACCGCCCTCGAGGTCCCGGGGGTGACCCGCGAGGTGGAGGGGTGTGCGGCCCGGGCGTTCGTTCCCGGGCCGGTCGACGAGGTGGACCCGCGCCTCGGTCGGTTGCAGATCGGGGGCACCGACCTGGAGCGGGACGATCCCCGGCCGCCGCCCCTCGGGGTACCGGTGGTGTGGATCGACAGTGCGCTGGAGATGTCCGTGGGCAAGGCCGCCGCCCAGGTCGGTCACGGTGTCATGGTGCTGATCGCGGAGATGGAACGAGGCCGGCTCGAGGGGTGGCTGGCGGACGGGCTCCCGGTGGCCGTCCGGGAGGCCGACCCCGATCGGTGGCGTGAACTCTCTGCTGCAGTGGACGCCCGCATCCCGGGGGTGGCCGCCGTGGTCGACGCCGGGTACACCGAGGTCGCGCCCGGCTCGTTGACGGTGATCGCCGTCGACGGCAGTTGACCGTGGGACGAGATCGGCAGGCATGCCAGAGGGTCCACGCGTAGGGCCTCGAGCCCGACCCCCGATTCCCGGCTCAACGCGCGCAGCAGGCTGGCCCTGCTCGAATATCCGGCCGCTCGCGCTGCACTCTCTCCGCTGGACCCGGTCCGAAGGCTTCGGATCGCCACGTTGAGCCGTCGCCGAGTGCGCCATCGATGGAATCCCAGACCTGTCTCGGCGAGGAAGATGCGTTGGGTCTGTCGCATGCTCAACCCCGATCTCTCGCACAAGACCGACAGGGGCGCCGGTGAGCTGACCGAGGCCTCGGCGATCTGGATGACAGTCGGATGGACCGGTAGGGGAGCCACGAACTCATCCGTGTTGAACGCTGTGATGATTTCCTCCAGACTCCGGGTGAACACAGCCACCTGCTGTGTGGTGTGTGGCTGAGCCGCCAGACGGGCGAGCATGAGATCCGTGATTGCCGGAACCACACCGAGTCGGCGCACCCTGCCCACCGGAGCGGTGTGCGGTGACAACAGGGGGCCCAGAGCGATCGAATGGTCGTCGAGCGAGAGCGCATGCGGTACGTGCGGCGCGAGCAGGACCGACGTCCGTGGCTCGAGCACTATTGTCTGACCGTCGACTCTCAGGGCTCCTCGCCCCATCACCATGTGGATCAGATGCGGGTCGTCGTGTTGGTGCTCGGGGTGGCCCAGGAAGCGGACCGTGTTCTCCGGCACCGCTGTGGCCAGGTCGCGCGTGAAGCCCATTCGGTTCCTCCTCGGGCTGTGGTCGGGGGCACGGACCCGCCTCGCGCACGCGGACGCGTCGCGTTCGGACAACGGCCGTGTCGCATCCTGGCGGTCGTGGCAGGAATCGCCACCTATTCTTCTGGAGTTGGTAAGCCTCACCTAATTAGACGCTCCGGAGGATCGATGACTCGCAGGACCCGCCCCGTACGATCGATGGTCTCGGCGACGCTGGCGGTCACGCTCGCCGCGCTCGCCGCCTGCTCACCCGGGGGTGGGGCCGCGGGGGACGGAGGTGGGATCGCGGGTGCGGAGGGCACACGGACGGTGTCCACCCCGAAGGGTGAGGTCGCTGTTCCGGCCGATCCGCAGCGGGTGGTCGTACTCAACTACGCCCTGGCCGGCTACCTGTACGAGCTTGACGTCCCGGTCGTTGCGACGATCCCGGAGGACGCGAGTCAGGCCAGGGGAGAGTTCTCCGAGATGTGGGGGGAGGCGCCTGCCGAGGACGGGACGGAGTTCCTGCCGTGGTCTGCCGATGGCTTCGACCTCGAGGCGATCCTCGAGACCGATCCGGACCTCATCGTTGCCGGCGGGTGGGGCTTTCCCCATTTCCAGGCGGACGAGGCGTACGACGACCTCTCCGCGATCGCACCCACGGTTCTGGTCGACATGGCGTTCTCCGACTGGCAGGACCAGGCAGAGTTCCTCGCCGTCGATGTCTTTGGAAAGCCCGGGGCATTTGAGGGCATGGTCGAGAACTACGAGGCGCGGGTGGGGGAGGTCGCCGGGTCGATCGAGGTGCCCGATCAGCCGACCTCCTTCATCAGCGTCACCGCAGACGGCACTCCGTACCTGCTCTTCGAGAACTCAGGTCTGCCCCTGATGTTCGGCGAACTGGGTTTCGGGACGGACGAGCTGGTCGCACGGAACGACCTGCAGCCGTACCAGCCCGGTGGCGACATGGCCGAGCTGTCCACGGAGCAACTGGGCCGGATCGTCGACAGCAGGTCCGTCTTCGTGATGGGGTTCAACGCCGAGACCACGTCCGTCAGTCGTCTGGCGCAGGAACCGGCGTGGCGCAATCTCCCCGCCTTCGTGGAGGGCAACGCGTTCGACCTCCCCTATTGGGCGGTCCGTCACGACTACGACGAGGCGCTCGCTCTTCTGGATCTGGTCGAGGAGGAGTTCGCACAGTGAGCCGTCCCGAGCTACTCATCCACCCGTTGGTCGTACGCACCGCCAGGGTCGCCGTCGCGGAGGATCTGGCGGGGCGGGTCCGGCGGATCCACCTGGAGGGTGAGCAACTGCGGGCGTTCACGCGGGACGGGTTGTCCCACCCGTCGTTCGAGGCCCCGGGCTTCGACGACCACATCAAGTTGATCTTCGCAGTGGACGGCGATGTCGGCTCAGCCCTCCCCCGCCAGCACGCCGACGGTATCGAGTGGACGCCGTCGGAGACCCGACTCACGCGCGACTACACCCCGCATTCGATCGACCCCGATACCGGCGCCTTCTCTCTGGACTTCGTGCTCCACGGTGACGGTCCGGCAGCCCGCTGGGCCTCCGGTGCCGGGCCGGGGACCGAATTAACCTTCGTGGGACCCAAGTCCTCGCAGATCCTCCCCGAGGACGCGACGTCGATGGTGATGATCGGGGACGAGACGGCGCTCCCCGCCATCCGGCGGTTCCTCACTGAGCGGCCGGTGTCCGTGCCGGCCCGTGTCGTGGTGTTGGCCGCGGAGAAGGCCGCGGGCAAGGAGATGGCAGACGAGCTCCCGATGAGCGGCTCCGATTCCCTGCGCCTGGAGTTCATGCCCGAGCCCGATGGCGAGGTGATCGGCACACTCTTCGGCGCTGTGGGCGACGAGCACGACCTGGGCGAGCGGCCGTTCGTCTGGGCCTCGGGCGAGGCCAGGGCGTTGTTGCCGCTACGCCGCAGGCTCGCCGGGCGTATCGGCAAGGATTACCGCAGTATCACCGGGTACTGGCACCTGAAGGACCTGCACGACACGACCATGGGCGAGCCGCGGCTCCCGGAGGCCCCGGTGGCGTGGTTCGCGGTTCGAGCCGCACTCCAGCTGGGGTTGCTCCGGGCTCTCGCCGATCGACCGCTGAGTTCCCCGGAGTTGGAGGCGGCCCTCGCAACGGACACGTCCGTCCGGCCACTGGTGGAGGTGCTGGCGACATCCGGATTCGTTCGTGCGACAGCGGGGGATCTCTGGCAGTTGACCGACCTCGCCGTCGACCTTCTCGACGACCCACACGAGGTCGAGGAATTGATCGGGCCGGAGGCCGACCAGGTCATCGCACTCCGCCACCTGGCCCGGTCCATGCGCACCGGTCGCGCTGCCTGGGAACTGGACACCGGGGTGGGATTCGCGGAGTCCGCCGGTGTGGACGTCGAGGTCGCCCGCCATCTGGAGCACGAATCGGAGTCCCTCGTCTACCTCCAGCACGGTCTCCTGCGGATCCTGGGCGCGCTGGACAGTCCGGACACGCTGGTGGTGGGGCCGGGGGCGGAGCTGGTGGTCGGGATCGCCACCGAGAACGGTCTGACGGGTGTCCACTCCCGAGTGGGTGGGACCTCTGCGTCGTTGGTGGTCTCGGCCATGGTGCTCGGCCATCTCGACGACGAGGCCGCACGGTCCCACCTGCGTGGGCTCACCACGGCGGCGCCCCGCCTGCTGGTCGTGGACGGCAGCACGCCAGACGGTCTCTCGCAGGCCTCGGCGGAACTGGCGCTGCTGCGCTTCGCCACCACGGCGTCACCGCCCCGGTCGCCCCGGCGCGTGGCCGAACTGGGACTGGACAGCGGGTGGACCGCGGTCTCGCACCACGGCCTGGGGTGGGGGGTCATCGCGTACGAGTTCGAGCTCACCTCCGACGGCCCGTCGGAACGGTGACCGCCGGTCCACTCCTGCCGGCGAGACGGAGAGGCGGAGCAGAGCCGCGGGGTCGTCCGGGGTCCCGTACCAGTGGGCGGTCCGGCCTTCTCCTACTCGGGCTGGTCGGCGCACTGGGGACGCTCGCGGTCGCGTCGATTGCGAGCCTGCTCGTCGGCTCGGCTGCGCTGACCCCGGCGCAGGTGGTGACGGCCCTGACCGATCCGGTCGACCCGATCGCGTACTCGACGGTCGTCGAGATGAGGCTCCCCCGGACCCTGCTGGGCATCCTCGTGGGCGCCGCACTCGGTGCGTCCGGCGCGCTCGCCCAGGCCTTGACCCGCAATCCTCTCGCGGATCCGGGCATCCTCGGGGTCAATGCCGGAGCCGGACTCGCGGTGGCGATCGCGATCGCCTTCTTCGGCGTCACGACCATCCACGGTTACGTGTGGTTCGCCTTCGCCGGGGCGTTCTTCGCGTTTGTCCTGGTCTACGCCATCGCGCTCCGTGGCCCGCACGGGGCGACCCCTGTCCGGCTCACACTCGTCGGTGTCGCGTTGACAGCGGTGTTCACCGGGTGTGGTCAGTCCCTGGCCCTGGTGATGCCGCGGGTGTTCGACCAGATGCGCTTCTGGGGCGTGGGGACACTCGCGAACCGGCCGCAGGGGACCGTCGAGTTCGTCCTGCCCTTCATCGTCGTGGGCCTGGTCGTGGCGCTATTGACCGGCCGGGTGGCCAACGCCATCGCCCTGGGTGATGAACGTGCCCGGTCGCTTGGCGTGCCGTTGGGGTTGGTCCGGGCGGTGTCCGCGTTGGCGATCACCACGATGTGCGGCGCGGCGACGGCAGCGGCGGGTCCGATCGCGTTCGTGGGGCTCATGGTCCCCCACGCGGTGCGACTACTCACCGGTCCGGATCAGCGCTGGATCCTGGCGTATTCCATGGTGGGCGCACCCGTGCTGCTACTCGCGGCGGACATCGCCGGACGACTTCTGGTCTGGCCCGCCGAACTACAGGCGGGAGTCGTCACCGCGTTCCTGGGAGCCCCGGTGCTCATCCTCCTGGTGCGCCGGGCCGAGCGGGGTGGGATGTGACGCGGCAGCCGAGGGGCCATGAGGTGGCCCTCCGACTCGGCCGGTTCAGCAGGTCACTTTCGATCCGGGACACCGTGATCGCCCTCATGGCGGCGGTCGTGGTTTTCGTGCTCGTGGTGGTGGCCCTCTCCGCGGGGGAACGCGCGATCCCGCTGGACCGGGTTTTCGTCGCATTCACTCCGGGAGCCGATCGTCTGGACGCGATGGTGGTCGTCGAATGGCGGGCACCGCGGGCACTCGCCGCGGCCGTGTTCGGAGCGTGTCTGGCAGTCAGCGGGGCACTGTTCCAGTCGCTCACCCGGAACGCACTGGGGAGTCCGGACATCATCGGTCTGAACACCGGTGCGTTCACGGGCGTGCTGATGGCCATCAGTCTTGGTTGGACCGGATATGCGGCCTTCGCCACGGGCGCGCTGGTCGGAGGAGTGCTCACGGCGGCTCTGGTGTACCTCCTCGCGTACTCGTCGGGCCTGCAGGGGTTCAGACTCATCATCGTGGGGATCGCGATCAGTGCCTTTCTCGCATCGGCCAACACTTGGATCATCGTTAAATCCGACCTTGATGTGGCACTGCGTGCTGCCGTGTGGGGGGCGGGCTCGCTGAACGGTGTGCGCTGGCCGCAGCTGCTCGGCGCAGGGGCGTCCGCCCTCGTGCTGGCGTCGGTGCTGCCGTGGTTGACCCGCGTGGTCGCACAGCTCGAACTCGGCGACGATTCGGCGCGGGTTCGGGGTGTACGCACTGAGTCGGGAAAAGCGGTCGTGGTGTTGGTGGGGGTCGCGCTGACCTCGCTGGTGACCGCGGTGACAGGACCTATTTCCTTCATCGCTCTCGCAGCACCCCAGATCTCTCGGAGACTGCGCACCCGTTCGGGCGGTTTCGACCCGGTGGGCTCGGCGCTGGTGGGGGCGGTCCTGCTGTCCGCAGCAGACCTGGTGGCCCAACACGCGCTACCCGTGGCCAGCGTTCCTGTGGGCGCGGTCACCGTCTGTCTGGGCGGGATCTATCTGATCTATCTGTTGTTGAGAGAGAACGAGAGGAGCTGAGGATGGACGCTGCGCTCGAGGCCCGGGCCGTGACCGCCGCCTACCGTCGGGGGGAGAAGGTACTCGACGAGGTGACCGCCGTGGTTCCCAGTGGTGAGTTCACCGCGATAGTCGGCCCCAACGGCTGCGGCAAGTCCACGCTCCTCCGGGCGTTCACGAGGTTGCTCACCCCGTCCGGTGGACAGGTGATGGTGGACGGAGAGGCCATCGCGAGCCTGCGGACGGGAGAGCTGGCCCGCCGGCTGAGCCTGTTGCCCCAGCATTCCCCGGTGCCCGACGGGATCCGGGTCGCGGAGCTCGTCCGCCGGGGGCGCTACCCCCACCAGACCCTGTTCGCACAGTGGAGCCGCCGTGACGAGGAGATGGTGGCCGAGGCGATGCGGCTGACGCGCATCGAGGACCTCGCCGACCGACTGGTCGACACGCTCTCGGGTGGGCAGCGGCAGCGCGCGTGGATCGCGGTCGCACTGGCTCAGGACACGCCCCTGTTGCTGCTCGACGAGCCGACCACGTTCCTGGACATCGCGCACCAGGTGGAGGCGCTGCGGCTACTGGACAGACTCCGCGCAGAAGGACGGACGATCGTCGCGGTGCTCCACGAACTGGGTCACGCGGCGAGGTTCGCCACGCATCTCATCGCCATGCGGGACGGCCGTGTGGTGGCGTCGGGGGCACCCACCGAGCTGCTGACGGCGGAGTTGATCGAGCACGTCTTCGGCCTCCGGTGCCGGGTCATCCGCGATCCGGACACGGGTACCCCGGTCGTTCTGCCCCGTTGACCTAACCCGCCCGGCCAGTGACAGGTCAGCCGTCGCGGAGCCGCTCGAGGGCGCCGAGCACCACGTCCCGGTCGGTGGTCTGCCAGAACGGTGGCAGAGAGGCCCGGAGGTAGCCGCCGTAGCGGGCGGTGACCAGTCGGGAGTCGAGGACGGCCACGACTCCCCGGTCGTCGGTGCGACGAAGGAGCCGCCCGACGCCCTGGGCGAGCAGTAGGGCGGCGTGGTTGCCGGCGACGGCGAGGAAACCGTTTCCACCGCGTGCCCCGACCGCGCGCTGACGCGCCGAGAGGAGGGGGTCGTCCGGCCGCGGGAACGGGATGCGGTCGATCACCACCAGCGAGAGCGACCGGCCGGGCACGTCGACGCCCTGCCACAGCGAGAGGGTGCCCACCAGCGTGGTCTCCTCGTCCGCGGCGAACCGGGTGACCAGGTTCGCGGTCGAGTCGTCGCCCTGGCACAGCACCGGGGTGTCGAGGCGCTCCCTGAGCAGCTCTGCTGCGGCCTTGGCCCCGCGCATCGAGGAGAAGAGTCCGAGGGTGCGTCCGCCGGCAGCGGTGACCAGGTCGACCAACTCGTCACCCGCCTCGGGGGAGGCACCCTCCCTGCCGGGCGCCGGGAGGTGCGAGGCCACGTAGAGGATGCCGTTGCGGCGGTAGTCGAAGGGTGACCCGGCGTCCAGCCCGGTCCACCTGAGGCTGCTGGCGTCGTCGTCGGATGGAGGTTCCAGGGCGACGGCGGTCGCGGGGTCGGGGCGGGCGGACGAGGCCGGCGGCAACCCCCACGTGGCCGCCAGGCCGTCGAACTTCCCGCCGGTCGTGAGCGTCGCGGAGGTGAGGACGACGGTGGATTCGGCGAACAGGCGCGCGCGGAGCAACCCGGCCACGGAGAGCGGGGCGACGCGCAGGATCCGGCCGCGGCGGTCCTCCTCGGTCATCCACACGATCTCGAGTCGCTCGGTGACAGCGCGTTCGTACGAGGTGAGCATGCGGTCGGCGGCGTCCGCCACCTCGTCCAGGGCTGCGAGGGACTTCTGACGCTCGGATGCGCCCTGGGGATCTCCTGCCGCCTCGCCGGGTTTGGGTCCGGGTACGGCGCTCCTGCAGTTCTCTGCGGTGTGCCGGACCGCGGCCAGCGCGAGGTCGGCACCCTCGGGCAGGAGGTCCCACCGACCTTCGGGACACAGTTCGAGCAGGCTCGCCAGGCCCTCGCCCGCCGCGACCATGCGGTCGGCGGACTGCTGGTCCACCAACTTGGCCGCGCGACGGGCCGCCTGGATCACGGCGGCACCGGTGAGCTCCGCCGTCGTCACGCCCGTCACCCGGTCGGAGAGCTCGTGGGCCTCGTCGATCACCACCGCGTCGTGCTCGGGGAGGACCGAGACGTCCGTCATGGCGTCGATCGCTAGGAGAGCATGGTTGGTCACCACCACGTCAGCGCGTCCGGCCTCCTGCCGGGCCAGTTCGGCGAAGCACTCGGAGAACTCGGGGCACAACTGCCCCAGGCACTCGCGGCTGGTCACCGACACCTGGCGCCATGCCGCGTCCGACACCCCGCGGGGCAGGTCGTCGCGGTCGCCGGTCTCGGTGTCCTGCGCCCAGTCGTGCAACCGGGCGATCTCCTGGCCGAGTCGGGAGCTGGGGCCGGTATCTCGCGGGGAGGAGTCGCGGGGGGTGCGGGCGGCCGTGGATTCGCCTCCGTTGGGCAGGTCGAAGAGCTCCTCGGACACCACGTCCTCGGGATCGACCTCGTCGACCGGTCCGGACGAGACGCGGTGTAGGCATAGGTAGTTCCCGCGGCCCTTGAGGATCGCGTGCGAGGGGGTCACACCGAGCTGCGGCTTGAGCGCGGCGGCCAGCCGGGGGAGGTCGCGGTCCACCAACTGGTTCTGCAACGCGATCGTGGCGGTGGAGACCACGACCGTCCCCCCTGTGGCCACCGCGTGCCGCAGCGACGGCACCAGGTAGGCCAGCGACTTGCCGGTACCCGTGCCGGCCTGGACTGCCAGGTGTTCTCCGGTGGAGAGCGCGTTACTCACCGCCTCGGCCATCCGCACCTGCCCCAGACGCTCGCTGCCGCCGAGGCTCTCGACCGCGGTGGCGAGCAGGTCGGAGACGGGGGCGAGCGAGTCGGTCACGCGGTAACCCTAGCGGCCCCACCGGACGTGGCGGCGATCTGTCGGGTGGCCGGAGGTGCCGGCGGGAGGCGGCGTCCCGGGCGCCGGGCAGCGGTGGTCGTCACCCGGCGGGTGGTCCCGGGGGCACCACTCGCACGGGGACCGCCGGCTCGCCCTCGCTCAAGGCCAGGCCCTCCCACGGAAGGGTCACCATCGCGGACTGGTGGAGTGCACGCGACTCGGCCAGGGTCGGGCGCCCGGGGGCTGGGTCGCCGTCGCGTACCAGGGGGACCATCAGCTCCCGTTGATCCAACCCGGGTTCGGCCGGCACGGTACCGGCCCACGGGAGGAGCACCTCCTCGACCGCGGTGCCCGAGCGCCGGTGCAGGCGGACCGCCCGCTTGGCGCCCGGTAGGGACTCCTTGTGGGCGGAGCGTTTGGCCACCGGGATGCCGTCCACCTCGACCAGCTTGTAGACCATCCCGGCGGTGGGGGCACCGGATCCGGTCACCAGTCGGGTGCCGACGCCGTAGACGTCGACGGGTTCGGCCCGCAGGGCCGCGATCGCGTACTCGTCGAGATCGCCGGAGACCACGATCCGGGTCCGGTGGGCGCCCAGGGCATCGAGCTGGACGCGCACCTGACGGGCCAGCACCCCGAGGTCGCCCGAGTCGATCCGGACGCCTCCCAGCTCGGGACCGGCCACCTCGATCGCCGTGGCCACGCCGCTGGTGATGTCGTACGTGTCCACCAGGAGGGTGGTGCCCACACCGAGGGTGGCCACCTGCGACCGGAAGGCGGACGCCTCGTCCGGGCCGTCCGGGCCGGTGTGCAGAAGGGTGAACGCGTGCGCCGACGTGCCGGCGGAGGGCACCCCGTGTCGCCGGGTGGCCTCGACGTTGGAGGTGGACGCGAACCCGGTGAGGTACGCGGCGCGGGCCGCCGCCACCGCGGCCTCCTCGTGCGTGCGGCGCGACCCCATCTCGATGATCGGGCGACCGCCGGCCGCGGACGTCATCCGTGCGGCGGCGGAGGCGATCGCGCTGTCGTGGTTGAGCACGGACAGGACCAGGGTCTCGAGGAGCACGCACTCGGCGAAGCCGCCCCGGATGCTCAGGACCGGGGATCCGGGGAAGAACAGCTCGCCCTCGGGGTACCCGTCGATGTGGCCGGTGAAGTGGAAGTCGCGCAGCCACTCGATGGTCCGCTCGTCGAGCGAGTCGGCCACCACCGCGAGCTCCTCCTCGCCGAAGCGGAAGTCCCCGAGGCGCTCCAGGAGTCGGCCGGTGCCGCCGACCACGCCGTACCGGCGCCCCGCCGGCAGACGACGCGCGAACACCTCGAACACACAGGGGCGATCGGCGGTCCCGTCGGCCAGGGCCGCCCGGATCATCGTGAGCTCGTACTTGTCCGTGAGCAGCGCGGTGGACGCACGGCCCGGAGGGTGAGGGGCGCGCGTGGGAGCGGTCGAGGTCACCCGCCAGACTCTACGGCGTGGCCGACCCGGCGGTAATCCGTATCCTGGGCCGTATGCACACCGTGACCACACAGATCGCGGACGACCGGAGCGTCGTCGCCGTGATGGCGATGCCGTCGGCCGCGCCCGTGGAAGCCACGGACACCGAACTCGACGCCGGGGTGGACAGCCCGTGGCTCACCGTGGTGTGGGACGACCCGGTCAACCTGATGAGCTACGTGACCTTCGTGTTCCAGCGGGTCTTCGGCTACAGCAAGGAGAAGGCGCACGAGCTCATGCTCAAGGTCCACAACGACGGCCGCGCGGTGGTCTCGTCCGGGAGCCGGGACAAGGTGGAGAACGACGTCCGCAAGCTGCAGGAGGCCGGACTGTGGGCCACCATGCAGCGGGAGGCGTGACGTCGTGAAGGCCTGGCAGCGCAAGTCCTCGCTCACCGGCCCACGGGTCAAGGCGGTCATGGAGGGGCACGAGGTCCAGATCCTCCACGCCCTGGTGTCCAACATCGTCGACATGCTGGAGCAGCGACGCGACTCGGCGCCGATGGACGAGCTGGCCGAGATCACCGGGATGCGCAGCGGCCACTCCGAGCTCCCCGACGAGGCCCCGCTGGCCCGGCTCCTCCCCAATTTCCACCGGCCGGAGCCCGGCGAGGGATCCGACGCGGACGCCGCGGCGGTGGCCCGCGCCCACAACTCGGGCATGCGCATGATCCACGAGCCAGCGATCATCGACGCCAAGCTCGCGGCGGCGTCGACGGTCCTCCGGTCGCTCCCGGCGCGCGGCGGAACCGTCTCGCTCAACCCCGAGCAGGCCCAGGCCTGGATGGGTTGTCTCAACGACGTCCGGCTCGGCCTGGGGGCGTTGCTTCTCGAGGCCGGGGCATCGGACGGAGTCCCGGCCACCGACATCCCCGAGTTCGTCACGGAGGACGACCCGAGGTCGGCGCACCTGGACGTCTACCACTGGTTGACCTTCATGCAGGACTCCCTGTGCACCGCTCTGACGGGTAAGTGAGGAGAACACGGTGAATCCAGACCAACGCACGTTCCGGACGGGGGGCGTCACGACCGCCCGTCCCGTCCCGCAGGGGCCCCGCCGCTGGCCGGCACTGGTCCTGCTCTTCTCGTTCGTCGCCCTGATGTGGGTGGTCGAGGCGGCAGATCAGGTCATCCAGGCGGCGATCGGTCCCGCGCAGAGCCTCGACGGCTACGGGGTCCGCCCGCTCTCGACCGACGGGTTGCCCGGCATCTTGTTCCAGCCGTTCCTCCACGGGGACTGGGCGCACCTGATCGGCAACTCGATCGCCCTGCTCGTGCTGGGGTCGATCATCGCGATGTCCGGAATGCGGCCCCTGATCAGCGTCACGCTCATCTCGTGGCTGGCCTCGGGAGTGGTGTCGTGGATCCTGGGCGGTCCCGGGACCGTGCACATCGGGGCCTCCGGCATCGTGTTCGGTTACGTCTTCTACGTGATCGTGCGGGGACTGTTCTCCCGCCGGTTCCTGCACCTGGTCATCGGTCTGGTCATCGGCTTCTACTACGGGTTCGAGGCGCTCGCGGGACTGTCCCCGATGCTGGACGGCGTGTCCTGGCAGGGGCACCTCGGCGGGGCCATCGGCGGCGTGCTCTCGGCGTACGGACTCAAGCGTGACCGGAAGCCACAGGGCGTCACCGCCGGGCAGACACGGTGGAACGCCGGTCCGCAGAGGTGACGTCACCTGATCCACTGGCCCCTATTGGGGTGTTCGACTCGGGGGCGGGTGGTCTCACCGTGGCCCGCGCGATCATGGACCAACTCCCCGACGAGTCGCTGATCTACGTCGGTGACACGGCACACGGGCCGTACGGGCCACTGCCTCTGGCCCGGGTCCGCGAACACGCACTGGCGGTCGCGAACTCACTCGTCGACCGTGGGGTCAAGGCCCTGGTGATCGCGTGTAACACCGCCTCGGCGGCGATGCTGCGGGACGCACGCGAGCGCTACCCGGTGCCGGTGGTGGAGGTGATCCAACCGGCGGCCAGGCGTGCGGTGGCCACCACACGCTCGGGCCGCATCGGGGTGATCGCCACGCGCGCCACCGTCGCGTCGCTGGCCTATGACGACGCCGTGGCCGCCGCAGCCGGGGTCGAGCTGACGTCGGTGGCGTGCCCGAAGTTCGTCGAGTTCGTGGAGCGCGGCATCACCAGTGGCCGTCAGGTCCTGGGTCTGGCGGAGGCCTACCTCGCACCGATCCGGGACGCCGACGTGGACACCCTGGTCCTGGGGTGCACCCATTACCCGCTGCTGTCCGGGGTGGTCCAGCTCGCGGTGGGCGATCACGTCACGCTGGTCTCCAGCGCCGAGGAGACGGCCAAGGACGTGCTGCGGGTGCTCACCTCGGAGGAGTTGCTGCGCCCCCACGACACAGCGAATCCGGCGACACGGGAGTTCCTCGTGACCGGTGATCCGGACAGCTTCCGCCGGGTGGCGTCCCGGTTCCTCGGTCCGGGTCTCGTGGCGGTCGGCCGCTCGGGCGCAGTGAGATCGGGTACCCCGTGATCGGCCGCCCGCTGCCCAAGTCGGCTGATCGTCTGGGGCACTGTCCGGGCGACCCGTCGCGCGCCGTGGCACGATGGTGCCCATGCTTCTGACTGTCCTGGGTTGCTCGGGGAGTATGGGCGGACCCACCTCGCCGGCGTCCGGGTATCTGGTGGAGGTCGAGGGGGTCGCCCCGGTCGTGATCGACATGGGGCCCGGGGTGCTGGGCGCTCTGCAGCGGTACATCGCGCCGGAGGACGCCACGATCCTGCTGTCCCATCTCCATGCAGACCACTGTCTGGACGTCCCGGGTCTGATGGTGCTGCGCCGCTACGGACCGGAGGCCGAGCGCGCGGTGCGGGTCCCGCTCATCGGTCCGTCAGGGACGGCGTACCGGATCGGGGTGGCCTCGGCGGAGGAGCCGGGGGCCGTCGACGACCTGTCCGACACCTTCGAGGTGAGTTCGTGGGACGTCGCGCCCGAGGTGGAGATGAGGGGCGACGACGGCGAAGTGGGCCTGCGTGTGCGGGCCGACCGGGTGGATCACCCGCCGGAGACCTACGGTATGCGCCTGACGTCGGGGGCCGGTCGCGTGCTGGTCTACAGCGGCGACACCGGTTACTGCGACTCATTGATCGAACTCGCGGCCGGTGCACATGTGTTGCTCTGTGACGCGTCGTGGACGCACGAGGAGGACCGGCCTCCGGGGATCCACATGTCCGGCGCCGAGGCCGGTCGCACCGCCCGGCTGGCCGGGGTCGGGCGTCTGGTGTTGACCCATATCCAGCCGTGGACCGACCCCGTGGCCGTGCGTGCCGAGGCGGTCGCGGAGTTCGACGGCGAGGTCATACTGGCCGCGCCGGATCTGAGGCTCGAGGTCTGAGACTCGAGGTCTGAGGCCCTGTGTCCGCGGCGCAGTGTTTGGGGCCCGGTGTCTGAGGCACGGTGTCTGCGGTCCGGCCGCTAGGATCGGCGGGCGTGACCTCATCTACTGACGGCAGAGCAGACGGACGCGCGGACGGCGACCTCCGCGACGTGACCATCACGCGGGGTTTCACCTCGCACCCGGCGGGATCGGTTCTCGTCACCTTCGGGCAGACCCGTGTCATGTGCACGGCGAGTGTCACCGAGGGTGTCCCACGCTGGCGCAAGGGGTCGGGGCTGGGCTGGCTGACCGCCGAGTACGCGATGCTCCCGGCCGCCACCCACGAGCGCTCGGGCCGCGAATCCGTTCGCGGCAAGGTGGGTGGCCGCACCCACGAGATCAGCCGCCTGGTGGGCCGGTCGCTGCGCGCCTGTATCGACCTGTCCGCGCTGGGGGAGAACACCATCGCGCTGGACTGTGACGTCCTCCAGGCAGACGGGGGCACCCGGACCGCCGCCATCACCGGCGCCTACGTGGCATTGGCGGACGCGGTGACGTGGCTGGGGGCCAAGGGCGCCGTCACCGGCAACCCGCTCACGTCCGCCGTGGCGGCCGTGAGCGTCGGGGTGGTTGACGGTCGTGTCCTGTGCGACCTGCCCTACGAGGAGGATTCGCGCGCCGGGGTGGACATGAACGTCGTCTGCACCGACGCGGGGGAGCTCGTCGAGGTCCAGGGGACGGCCGAGGGGGCCGCGTTCGGACGGGACACCCTCGACGCGATGCTCGACTCTGCGCAGGCCGGCTGCGAGCGGCTGTTCGAGCTGCAGCGTCAGGCCCTCGCAGCGCCCTACCCGGGTCAGCTGCCCGCGCCTCGGGCCGCCCGGACCGCGGGGCGGTAGCCGTGACCGTGCGGTTGCTCGTCGCCAGCCGGAACGCCAAGAAGCTCGCCGAGCTGCGCCGGGTGCTGGAGTCCGAGGGGATCGTCGGCATCGAGCCGATCGGCCTGGACGAGGTGCCCGACTATCCGGAGGAGCCGGAGGACGGCGCGACCTTTGCCGACAACGCCCTGATCAAGGCGAGGTCCGGCTGGAAGGCGACGGGCCTGGCGTGCTTGGCCGACGACTCCGGGCTCGCGGTGGACGCACTCAACGGGAAGCCCGGCGTGCTCTCCGCACGCTGGGCGGGCCGGCACGGCGACGACGCGGCCAACAACGCGCTGCTGCTGGCCCAGCTCTCGGACGTGCCCGACGAGCGTCGAGGCGCGGCCTTCTTCTCCAGCTGCGCACTGGTGTACTCGGCTCAGGATCCGGAAGAGTCGACGACGACTCCGGTCGAGCGGGTTGCGGAAGGGCGGTGGGCCGGACAGGTGCTGCGGGAGCCTCACGGCGAGGGCGGGTTCGGCTACGATCCGCTGTTCCTGCCCGAGGGCTCTCAGCGCTCCGCCGCCGAACTCACGCCGGAGGAGAAGGACGCCGCCTCGCACCGCGGACTCGCCCTGCGGGCGTTGGCGCCGGCGCTGCGGGATCTCGCGCGACGCGGCTGACCGTCGCTGAGTCCCCGTCAGACCGCGTACTCGGCCCTGACGTCCCGGGTCCGCTTGTGCTCGAACCAGAACGACAGGAACGGGACCGTTCCGGCCAGGGCGGTCAGCAGCGTGCGGGAGGCAGGCCACCGGGCCTTGACGGCGAGGTCGAGGGTCATGAACAGGTAGACGATGTAGAAGGCACCGTGCGCCTGCCCGATGTAGGTGAACCAGTCGGGCGCATCCGAGGAGTTCTCCAGGATCAGGTACTTGTAGATCATCTCCACCGTGAGGACCAACAGCCACACGCCGGTGATCCAGGCCAGGGCACGGTACCGGGCGAGCGCTCCGCGGACCTTGCCGTCGGGATCCGGCTTGCGGTTGTCGGTCTCCGGGGTGGCTGCGACGGTCATGTGGTGTGTCTCTCCTGGTGACGGTCGCCGGCGGCCGCGTCTTGTCGGGCCAGCTCGGCGAGGTACGAGTTGTAGGCGTCCAGGCCCTCGTCGCGGGCTCGGACCTCCGCGACAGGACGCCGGGTGGGCAGGAGATCGACGGGGATCTCCGTGACGACCGGGTCGCGCCTGCGCGAACCCCGGCGTGGGGGCGTCCCGTCGGGGTGAGCGCCGACCTCGTCGTCGTCACCCTTACCCCCACCGGCACCCGCCGCGGGGAGGGCCGTCTCGGCCTCCTCGGCCTCCAGCCGCACGTACTTCAGGTACGCGTACACGAGGAAGCCCGCCAGGAACGGCCACATGAAGGTGTAGCCGAGGTTCTGCACCGTGCCCGTGGCCTCCTGGTAGCGGGCGAGCTGCCAGAACCCCATCCCCAGGCAGACGATCGAGCCGAGGACGACGAACGCGATCCACGCGGGACGGTGCCTGACCTTGGCGGAATCCGGATGACCGGAGGCGGGGTCGCCTCCGACCGTGCGGGGGCTCAGGGTGTCGGACACCCCTCCACGATACCGCCGACGGCGCGGTAAGCTCTCCTCGCCCGGTACCCCCGGGCGGGCGCCCGTGGCGGAATTGGCAGACGCGCTGGATTTAGGTTCCAGTGTCTACGGACGTGGGAGTTCAAGTCTCCCCGGGCGCACACGTGGGATGGCGGTTCAGGTGAGTTCGCCGATCAGTCGGGCGAGGATGTCGTTCATCGTCAGCAGCCCGATGAGGTCGTTGCCGCGGACCACGACCAGGCGGTTGAGGTGGAACCGGCTCATCAGGGCCGCGGCCTGGTTCACCGACAGGTCCTCGCCCACGGTGATGGCCGGCTTCACGGCGGCGTCGTAGACGTTGAGCAGGTCCACGTCGCCCTCCTCGACCACGATGGCGCGCAGCAGCTCGTTGTAGCTGAGCAGACCGTAGGCGTCATGTGGGTGCTGGCGATCCACCACCAGGCTCTTCACCCGATGGGAGCGCATCATCGACAGCGCCTCGCGCAGGGTGGCGTAGGGGGAGATGGTGATGACCTCGGGCACCATCACTTGGTGGACGGTCAGCATGGGGATCCTCCTGGAGATTCCGGTCGGGACGGGGGTGCGGGCGTGGCGTGGATCAGGTGTTCTCCCGGCGCATGTACTCCTCGAACTTCACCAGCTGCCGGGCGTCGATCCCCGTGAGGTGCTCGATGGGGACGTTGAAGGCGATGCCGTGGGAGTTGTCCCCGTCCACCAGGATCTCGTGCAGTGCCTTGAGGATCGGGGTGGCCAGGTGTGTGCCCACGACCATCAGCAGCACCGATTGGGAGCCCTCGAAGGTCAGGCCGAAGAAGGTCTTCTTCTGCTCCCCACCGATGCCCTTGCCCTCCATGATGGTCACCCCGGTCGCTCCGGCTCGCTGTGCGACCTCGATGGCGGTGTCCTCCAGCTCAGGGGGAGCGATGACGACGACGGCCGTGAATTTCATGACGGTTCCTTCCGGAGGCGGGGGATTCTCTCGAGGGCGATGGCGTACAGCAGGACGGAGATGATCGGGAAGATGGAGGCGAAGGCGATCAGGCCGAAGCCGTCGATCAGCGCACTACGGCCCTCTATCGCGCTGGCCAAGCCGATGCCCAGGGCGGTGACCAGCGGCACGGTGACCTCCGAGGTGGTCACCCCGCCGAGGTCGAAGGCCAGCGCGACGATGTATTTCGGGGCAAGGGCCACCAGGACGATGACCACCGCGTAGGAGACCATGATGAAGTAGTGCAACGGCCCGCCGGAGAGGATGCGGTACACCCCCAGGGCGATGCCGACCGCGACCCCCGAGGCGACGACCAGACGGATGGCGGAGGCGCTGATCCCGGCCGGTGACACGCCCTCGGCCTGGTCGGCGATGGCCACCAGGGCCGGCTCGGCCATCGTGGTGGCGAACCCGATGAGCAGGGCGAACAGCAGGATCAGAACGGGAATGCCACGATCGATGAGCTGCTCGGCCATCTGCGTGCCCAGCGGAAACAGTCCCATCTTCAGGCCCACCACGAAGGCGTAGAGCCCCACGAGGACCATGACGAATCCCACGGCCACCCGTAGCGGGTGCGACAGCCTGCGCCGCAGCGCGACGTACTGGAAGAACAGGACCACGATCACCATGGGCGCCACGTCGCGGACCATCTCGGCCAGGCCCACCACGTGCTCCAGCCACAGTGGGGCGCTGGCCTGCTGCTCGCCGGTGGGCGGCGCACCGCCGGCACCACCGAAGGTGTAGACCCAGATGCCGTACAGCTGCACCCCGATCATCGGCACCATCACGCACAGCGCCACCAGCCCGAAGCCATCCGTGAGCGCGCTGCGGCCACGGATCGAGTTCGCCAGCCCGATCCCGATCGCGGCGATCAGCGGCACGGTCACGACGTTGGTGGTCACACCGCCGGAGTCGAAGGCCAGGCCCACGATCTCCGGTGGGGCCACGAACGTGGCCACCAGGACCACCACGTATCCGCCGATCAGTATCCGGTGGACCGCCCAGCCCCGAAGCACGCGCAGGATACCCAGGACCAGCACCAGGCCCACGGACACGGCGATGACCACCCGCAACACGATCCCGTTGATCCGCCCCTCGCTGATCAGTTCCGCCTGCTCCGCCACCGCGATCAGGGCCGGCTCGGCCACCACCGCGGCGAACCCGATTGCGAAGCCGAACGACAGCAGCAGTCCCAGGGCCCCGCGACGGGTGAACTGGTTGGCGAGGTTCTTGCCCACCGGGAACACGCTCAGGTCCAGGCCCTGGAGGAACAGGGCGATGCCCACCCCCACGATCAACAGACCGACCACCAGCTGGAGTGGGTCCTCGGGCATCCGGCGAAAGACCAGTAGCTGGAAGGCCACCACCACGGCCACGATGGGCAAGAGGTTTCTCAGCGCTTTCCGGAACTCCTGGGCGAAGTGGCGGAGATGCTCCATGGAGGCTGGCGTCCTCTTCCGGTGTCGGGTCGACAGGCGGCCTGGTCCCAGTCTGACGTACGACCACGGGGGCGTCCACGAAACGGCCCCGGGACCGTGCGCGGGCTGCCGGGGCGGTGAGGATTCACCGGCGACGGACCGACCGGAGTGCGGCGAGGACCCTGTCGGCGATCTCCTCGACCGGCAGCGTGATCGGGCAGAGGATCCCGATCTCGTCGGTGCCGAGAGACTCCATCGTGGCCAGCTGGGACTCCAGGATCCGGTGGGACGCAAAATGCCCGCGGCGGGCGGCGAGCCGTGCCGAGAGGAGCTCCGGGTCGGCGCCGAGTTCGACGAAGAACACCGGTCGGTCGACGTCCCGGAGCGTGTCGCGGTAGGCCCGGCGCAGTGCTGAACAGGCGACGACGACGCCGGGGTCCGAGCTGGATTCGGTTCCCACCCGGTCCCGCTCCCGCATGCGGTCGCGGACCGCGTCCAGCCACGGCCCGCGGTCATGGTCGGTGAGCGGGTCGCCGGCGCTCAGCTTCCGGCGGTTGGCAGGTGGATGCAGGTCGTCTGCGTCGAGGAAGGGCACATCGAGACGCTCCGCGATCGCGCGGGCGACGGTCGATTTCCCGGCACCGGACACGCCCATGACGACGATGTGCGGCGCGGGCACGGGCACCGGCCCCATCCGATTAGACACCGGCCTGTCAGATGGTGAAGGCCATCGACCCGAGGATCTTCCTGCCCAGGTCCTCGTCGCCACTGATCTCCACACCGTTGCCGGGTTCCGCGGTGATCCTCCCGGTCGCCGCGCGCACGAAGGTCGGGGTGTCGAATACCAACTCCACCGTGATCCGTGCGGAGTCGTCGACGTCCACGAGTCCCGCCCGGCCGGCGACCATCACATCGGTGGCCAGGGACAGATCGGTGTCGGACTCACCCGTGACCCGGAACCGGACGCGGGCACCGTCCGGCGCGCCGGCCTTTTTGCCCACGATCCGGGGGAGGGCTCGCATGATCTCGTCCAGGGCGAATCGCCCCGGACCGCTGCCGAGGTGGTGTTGCATGCCGAGGGCGTGACGGATGTCGTCCTCGTGGACCCAGCAGTCGAAGACGCGAACGCCCATGAAGCGTCGGAATGGCACGCGACCGACAGGGGAGTCGGACTCGGCCTCGAAGTCGTCGGCCGTCATCTCGGCGAGTTGCTTCGTGCGCTCGGCGATGGCCTCACGGAAGTCCGCGAACGCGTCCTCGACCGCCAGGGGCCGGGCCTCCTGCACGAACTTCTCGTTGAGCTCCCCGATGGGGTTGTGGACGTATTCGCTAGCCGAGGACGGCAGATCGACGTCCGGAACCGGCTCTCCGGAGAGCAGGTGCTCCGTCCCCGCCACGTGCGCCACCACGTCGCGGACGGTCCACCCCGGGAGAGCGGTCGGCGCGGTCCAGTCGTCCCTCTTCAGACCGGCGAGGAGCTCGTCGAGGCGATTCCACTGCTGGATCAGATGGCGCACCTCGACCGGGGCCTCGCCGGCGGATCCAGCGGGCTCGTTGGTGGCGGCGGCGCTGCTCTCGGTGTCAGTTCCCTCAGTGTCCATGGTCACAAGGCTACTGCCGTGGTGGGGCGGGCCCGGTGATGTGACCTTCAGCGCGTTCCGGCGGTTGCCGCGAGAACGTCCTCGGTCATGAACCGGTGGAACCGGGAGGGTTCGTCCAGATGGGGTGTGTGCCCGGACCGGGGAAAGACCACCAACTCCTTGGTCGGGGCGTCCAGGTCCTCGAACCACTCCTCTGCCAGATCCGAGCGACCGGGGGACTCGAACTCGCCGATGACGACGAAGACCGGGACGTCCAAGCGGGGGACGTCACGGCGGAAGTCGATGTCCTGCAACTGCGGGTAGAGGACAGAGAAGGTGTCGATGATCCCGCCCATGCCCCGGATCTGCTCGGTGAGGGTGTACTCGGGGACCAGCAGGCTCGCCGGGTACGCCGAGGCCGGGTCGTAGTCCTCCCCGTGCGGGAAGTCGTGATACTCCGGATTGGAAGACAGTGCGTCCGGGTAGGCCAGCATGTCCTGGTAGGGGGGTGGGCCGTTGTCTCGCAGGCGTCGGGCGAAGTCGTGCTCGCCGGACCGTTCCGCCCAGTCCAGGGTCTCGGCGTACATCCTCCGGTCGGTCTCCTGTTGGTCGACCATCTGTCCGGTCCCGATGAAGGCGTGGTACTTCTCCGGCGCCCTCTGCACGGCGAGTACACCGAGGGTGGAACCCCAGGAGCTGCCCACGAGGTAGATGCGCTCCTGCCCGAACCGCTCCCGCAGGTGGTCGGTGACCTCGAGGGTGTCGGAGATCATCTGCTCCAGCGTCAGGGTGTCCGTCGGTTCCAACGCGGGCAGTGATTTCCCGGTGCCGCGCTGATCCCATACGGCCAGTACGAAGTCCTCCGCGAGGCGCTCACCGGAGGCCCGCATCGCCCCGATCGCCGTGCCCCCGGGGCCGCCCTCCAGGAACAGCAGCACCGGGGCGTCGCTGTCGTGACCGCGGAGCATCACTGACTGCTCGTGCCCGCCCACCGGGAGGGTGATCAACTCGGCCACGCTGGTCGGCAGTTCCTGTCCGTCGGGGCCGGTCACCGGCGCGGTCGACGCGGGACGCAGCAGCGCGACGGCCAGGAGCGCCACGGGCAGGGTGACCAGGACGGCCCCGATTCCACGGAGACGTCTGCTCGCCACCGACCGACCGGGCCCGGCGTCCGGTGCCCGTCGCCGGCCGGCCGCGGCGCCCCACAGCGCTCCGACCGCCAGGGGGAGGCCCATCACCGCCAGATCGAAGCCCCGGCCGACCACCAGCGCCATGACCCCGTAGATACTCCCGAGGTACACCGCGTCGACCGTGGGTCCCTCGGCCGGGATCCGTGCCAGTTCGAAGGCGGTCAGGAAGGCGATCGGTGCCACCACCGTCGCCCAGCGGGTGGCTGAGAGCATGCCCGCCGCGGCGCCGAGACCCAGGCAGATGAGGAGCATCGTCACGGAGTGGACGGTGGTGACCGGCCCGCGGGGCAGGATCACGCCCGTCACCGCACCGGCGACCGCGAGACCGAGCACGGCGAGGACGAGCCACAGGGGTCGGTGAGGGCGTCGAGGCGGAGGAGTGGTCATCGCGGGTCCCTGTTGGTCGATCGTGCGAAATTAGCAGACCGGTCCGGCCCGGAGGCGTTTTCCCGACACGATGCGGTCACGGTTCCGTCCACCTCGACGACTCCGGCCCCGGCGCCGCTCGGGAAGAGGGCGTCGGGGCCGGCAGTCGAGTTGTGCGGAGGGAGGTCAGCCCTTGCTCGTGGGGCGTGCTGTGGCCTCGTCGGGCTCGTCGGGATGACCGACGTAGTGCACGATGCTGGCGACGAGTCCGCCCCAGATCACGAGCAGGAACAGCACCATCATGACGATCGCGGGAGCATCCATGGCTCAGGCCTCCTTGGGCGGGTGGGTGGGTGTCGGGTTCTCGTCGGGACGGGTGAGCCCCTCCTCTAAGCCGTAGTCGCTCGGGTCGTCGTCGACGCTCGGCGGCCCGTCGAGGTGGCGGGCCCCCCGCCAGGGCAGGGCCGACAGGACGAGCGAGAGGACGAGGATGGTCCCGATCATGCCCCAGCCCCAGACTCCCAGGATGGAGGCGTCGTACCCCTCGTAGGGCTCGGAGACGAGGGTCATGATCTCGCGGATCAGGGCGTAGCCCAGGACGATCGGCGTGATGACCGCCAGGCACGCGATCCAGAACGTGCCGACCTTCCACGAGGACACCGAGTTGAGGTGGTCGCGCAGTGTGGGGCCCAGTCGCATCACGAAGATCACCACGATGAGGGCGATCAGGGTGATGCCGACGATGCCGAGGCTGTTGACGAACTTGTCCATCACGTCGAGATTCTGCAGCCCGGTCTCGGTGGGCATGAGCAGGATCGAGGCGCCGGCCATCGGGATGCCGACGGCCAGTACCGAGGTGGTACGGCTGCTGCCCATCTTGTCCTGGAAGGAGGAGATGACCACCTGGACGATGGAGATGAGCGAGGTGATTCCGGCCAGGATGAGGCAGATGAAGAACACCACGCCCCAGATCGGGCCGCCGGGCATCTGCGAGATCAGCGCGGGGAAGGCGATGAACGCCAGACCCGGTCCGCCGCCGACGTCGTCCCAGCCGGCGCCCGCGGAGGTGGAGACGAGGAAACCGAGGGTGGCGAACACGCCGATGCCGGCGAGGACCTCGAAGGCCGAGTTGGAGAAGCCCACGACCAGGCCGGAGCTCGTGAGGTTGGACTTGCGCTTGAGGTACGACGAGTAGGTGAGCATGATGCCGAAGCCGACCGACAAGGAGAAGAAGATCTGGCCGTAGGCGGCGATCCACACGCTCGGCTCGGTGAGCACACCCCAGTTCGGGGTGAAGAAGTTGTTCAGGCCGTCCATGGCCCCCTCTAGGAAGAGCGAACGGACGACCAGGGCGGCGAAGAGCGCCACCAGGAGCGGGACGAAGAGCAGCGCGGTGCGGCCGATGCCCTTCTGGACGCCGGCGAGCAGGACGCCGAGCGTGACGATCCACACGACCACCAGGACGATCGCGATGCCCGGGACGAAGTCGACCCCGAACCCGCTGCCGGCGCGGAGGAAGTCCTCGGCGAAGAACGACGCCGACTCCTCGTAGGTCTCACCCCAGCGTTCGTCGACCGAGAACCACGCGTAGCAGGCCGCCCAGGCGATGATCACCGCGTAGTAGACGGCGATGACGAAGGAGACCAGGACCTGGATCCAGCCGATCGGCTCGGCGAAGCGGTTCATGCGCCGGAAGCTCAGGGGCGCTGAGCCGCGGAAGCGGTGGCCGATCGCGTAGTCGAAGAACAGCAGCGGCAGGCCCGCGGTGAGCAGTGCCACGAGGTAGGGGAGCAGGAAGGCGCCGCCACCGTTGTCGTATGCGACGAAGGGGAAACGCCAGATGTTGCCGAGTCCGACGGCGGAGCCGATGGCGGCGAAGACGAAGACGGAGCGACGGGAGAAAGTCTCTCTCGGTGTCACCCCACCTCTGGTGGGCGGGCTGGTCATGGTCGACTCCTTGTCGGACGATCTGGCGGCGGATCCGCCGAGTGTGACGGAACGACGATAGGTGTGGTCTCCGTAACTCCCAACATCTAGTCGGTGGGTTGCGGTTTTGGTGACCATTTCGACGCATTCGCGGCACCGAAATGTGTTACTGGCGGGGCTACAGTGACTTCATGACGACGCAGCGCGTAAGCCGGAGGGCGGGCCGCGTGCTGGTCGCGGCCTCGCTCGTGATGTCGATGGCAGGGGCCTCCACCCTCGCGGCCGCCCCGACGGTGGCCGTCCCCGTGGCCTCTCCCGTCCCCTCTCCCGCGGAGGTGGTCCGCGAGACCGGGTCGTGGTTCTCGCACGGGTACACCCTCGATCTGCGAGCGGACGGAACGGGGATGTTCGCGGCCTGGGTCGGGGCGTTCGACGGCACCAGGGTCCAGCTCAGCCTGATCCCCGCGCCGGGCTCGGCGACCGTCGCCGAGGTGACCGCGGTCGAGACGGTCGGCCTGGGGGGCCTGGCACCGGACGAGCGGCCGGGTGTCGGGGGCCTGGTCACCATCGCCTTCGGGGACGCGGTGCGCACGGCCCACGTCGAGTGGTCGTCCGGACCCCACCGCCTGTCCGCTGACCTGTGCCCCACAGAGGGTCTCGACGCCGCGCAGATGGCTGTTCTCCGGTGCGGGGCCTGACTGCCTGACCGGGGTGCGCGGACCGGTGGCGACACGCCGTCGCCGGGAGGATCACCCCTGAGAACGAGATAACAATTCGGTAACGGCACCTACCCTAAACCTGAGGTCCCCCTCACCTGTGTGTATGAGGAAACCATCAGGTCTCAAATGTGAGGGGAGTCACTCGCCAGGCCTCCCGGGCGGCCCCCGAAAGGACGGTCGTACCCCCTCAAGCTGAGGGGTTCCTCAAGTTCCTGTGGCAGTCTGTGCCCTGCGTCGGACCAGCAACTGGTGTCGGCGCGGAGATGTCCCAGACGAAGTTGCCAAGGAGTTCCACACGTGACGATCGACGACCGCGACCTCACTGCCCGCCCGCTCGAGACCGGACAGGCGGCCCGCCGCCAGGCCCGGGCGCTCGCGGACGACCTGCGTGAGGGCACCGCCTATGCCCTCGCCTTCGGGGGACAGGGGATCGCGTGGCGCGACGCGTTGAGCGATCTCATCGACGGGACCGGGATCGGTCCGGAGCTCCAGGACCTGGTCGACTCCTCCGTCGCCCTCACCGAACCGGTCCACGACGAGATCGCGGTGGTCCGCCCCCACGGCTTCCGGCCCATCGAGTGGGCCAACACCACCACGGGCGAGGACGAGGACCACGGCGACCTCCCCGATGAGGCATCGCTCTCCTCCGCCGCGGTATCGCTCCCGGCCGTCCTGCTCACCCAGGTGGGCGCGGTCCGCGCCCTCGCAGCCGAGGGCTTCGACGTCAACGACACCGCCCCCTCCGCGGTCGTCGGGCACTCCCAGGGGATCCTGGCCGTGGAGTCCGTCGAGACCTTCGGTTCGATCGACGACCGCCTCCTGGCGGTGGCCGAGCTGATCGGCGCCGCCGCCACCCTGATCGGCCGCCGCACGGGCCTCTTCCGACGCGGTGAGGCCAGCCCGATGGTCGGCGTGTCGGGCATCGACGGCGCGGAGCTACGAGCCCTCGTCGACGAGGTCTTCTCCTCGGTCGATCCCGAGCTGCGGCCCACGGTCTCCATCCGCAACGCCCAGCGCCGTCACGTCGTGGTGGGTCGTCCGGACGACCTCGAGGACCTGCGCCGCCACTGTGCGGACCTCGAGGCCGAGTCCCGCCGTCGTCGCGAGGCCAAGCTCACCGGCGGCGAGGTCTTCGCCCCCGTCTTCGACCCCCTCGACGTGGAGGTCGGTTTCCACCATCCCGCGATGGCCCCCGCCGTGGACATCGTGTTCGATTGGGCCACCCGCTGTGGCCTGGACGCGGACCGTGCGGCCACCCTGGCCCGCCAGGTCTTCGCCGAGCCCGTCGACTGGGTCGAGGAGATGGCCGAGACGCTGCACTCCGGCGCCGACTGGATCCTCGACATGGGCCCGGGCGAGGCCCTGACCCGCCTCAACCGCTCGGTGGTCCGCGGACAGGGCGTCGGCGTGGTCGCCGCCGCCACCCGCGGTGGACTGCGCAATCTCTTCACACCGGGCGCCACCCCGTCGATCGAGCGCCCGTGGACGGCCTACCAGCCGCAGCTGATCACCCTGCCCGACGGCAGTGTCCACGTGGAGACCTCGTTCACCCGCCTCACCGGGTGCTCGCCGATCCTGCTGGCCGGGATGACCCCGACCACCGTGGACCCGGAGATCGTCGCCGCCGCGGCCAACGCCGGCCACTGGGCCGAGCTCGCCGGCGGTGGCCAGGTGACCGAGCCGATCTTCGCCGAGAACACCCAGCGCCTCGCCGAGCTGCTGGAGCCCGGCCGGAGCGCCCAGTTCAACTCGCTGTTCCTCGACCCGTACCTGTGGAAGCTGCAGGTCGGTGGCAAGCGGCTGGTCCAGCGCGCCCGCGCCGCGGGCATCCCGTTCGACGGCGTGATCGTGACCGCCGGCATCCCCGAGCTGGACGAGTCCGTGGCCCTCATCGAGGAGCTCACCGAGGCAGGGCTGCGCCACGTCAGCTTCAAGCCCGGCACCATCGCGCAGATCCGCCAGGTCGTGCGGATCGCCGCCGAGGTGCCCCACATGCCGGTGATCGTCCAGGTCGAGGGCGGGCGCGCCGGCGGCCACCACTCGTGGGAGGACCTCGACGCCCTCCTGCTGGCCAGCTACCCGATGCTGCGCGACCGCCCCAACGTGGTCCTGTGCGTCGGCGGTGGGATCGGCACCCCGGAACGGGCCGCCGACTACCTCACCGGTTCCTGGGCCAACGCCCACGGCTACCCGGCGATGCCCGTCGACGGCATCCTCGTGGGCACGGCCGCCATGGCGACCCTCGAGGCCACCACCAGCCCGCAGGTCAAGCAGCTCCTCGTGGACACCGTCGGCGTGGACCACTGGGTGGGAGCAGGCCAGGCCGAGGGTGGAATGGCCTCCGGCCGCAGCCAGCTGGGCGCAGACATCCACGAGATCGACAACACGGCCGCCCGCACCGGGCGCCTGCTGGACGAGGTCGCCGGTGACGCCGACGCCGTGGCCGATCGTCGCGACGAGATCATCGCCGCGATCAACGGCACCGCGAAGCCGTACTTCGGTGACCTCGGGTCCATGACCTACGAGCAGTGGCTGCGCCGCTTCGCCGAGCTGTCACTCGCGTCCGACCCCACTGATGACGGCACCCGCTCGGTGTGGCTCGACCCCACCATCCGCGAGCGCTTCCACCGCATGGTGCAGCGCGCCGAGGCCCGTCTGGACGCCGCGGACTCCGGCCGCATCGTCTCGGCCTTCCCCCGCGTCGAGGCGATGGAGCGACCCGCCGAGGTCGTCGACGCCCTCTCGGCCCGATACCCGGAGCTGGTCACCGCCACCCTGCACCCGGCCGACGCCGCCGAGTTCCTCGACATCTGTCGCATGCCCGGCAAGCCCGTCCCGTTCGTGCCGGTCATCGACGGCGACGTCCGTCGCTGGTGGCGCTCGGATTCGCTCTGGCAGGCCCATGACGCCCGCTACGACGCCGACGCCGTGTGCGTCATCCCCGGCACCACCGCGGTCGCCGGCATCACCCGCGTGGACGAGCCGGTCGGCGAGCTGCTCGACCGATTCGAGTCCGCCACCGTCGACCGTGTCCGGGGTTATCTGCCCACCACCGAGGCCGTGAGCGGCCGCCGCCGCGGCACCGTGACCACCGCGCAGGGCCCGGTCGCAGACGTGCTCAACGCCCCCGACGTCTCGTGGGCGGGCCGCCTCGTGGTGAGCCCGGTCCACCGCCTGGGCGTCCTCCACGCCTGGGAGATCGACGCCGACGGCATCGGACGCCACCCGGTCTCCGGCGCCGTCCTGACGCCGGCCGCCGACGGGCGCACCGTCGACCTGACCCTGCCCGTCGGTCCGACCGAGATGACCATCACGATCACCCTGGATGACGCGGTCGCCACGGGCGCCGCGCCGGTCGTCACCGACGACGCCGCCGAAGCCGCCATGCGCACGCTCCTGAGCACCGCCGCCGGCGTGGGCCGCGGCGGCGCCGGAGGCACCGTGATCGAGGCCCTGCCCGAGGTCTCCGGTGGTGTCGCCACCGCGCGGTTCACCTTCGAACCCACCCTCGCCTCCGACCACACCGGAGTCACCGCCGGAAGTCTGCCCACCTCGCTCATCACCTCGGACGGCGTCCCGGACGCCCTCGTGGGTGCGGCGTGGCCCGCGGTGTTCGCGGTGCTGGGCGAGGCCCGTCGCCCGCGCGGCAACGGGACCGTGGTCGAGGGACTGCTGGACCTGGTCCATCTGGACCACGGCGTCCGCATGCACTCCGCGCTGCCCCAGCGGTCGACCGACCTCGTCGTCGTCGCCCGATCCGGTGGCGTCCGCGACACCGACCTCGGCCGCCTGGTCGAGGTGTCGGTCGAGGTCGCCACGGTCTCCGCCGACGGTTCCCAGACCCCGCTGTGCACCCTCTCGGAGCGGTTCGCGATCCGCGGCCGCACCGGTCGCGCCGAGGTGGGCGACCCCCGCCCGGCCGGCGGTGCCCTGGTCAGCGCCGAGGGCGCAGCCGTGACCCCGGCCGAGACCAGCCGCCAGCACCGGGTGTCCACCTCGCTCATCGCGCCGCACGACATGACCGCGTTCGCGCTGGTCTCCGGCGACCACAACCCCATCCACGTCTCCGACACCGCAGCCGACCTGGCCGGCCTGGGCGGAGTGATCGTCCACGGAATGTGGCTCTCGGCCGCCGCACAGCACGCGGTCCAGGCCTCGGACGGAAAGACCCCCGCCCTGCGGATCGCCGGCTGGACCGCCCGCATGCTCGCCCCGGTCCGACCGGGCGACCACATCAAGGTCCGTGCCGTCCAGACCGGCCGTCTCGCCGGCGGCCAGGTCCTCGAGGTCACGTGCACGGTCGAGGGTGCCACCGTCATGGCCGCCACCGCCCTGACCGAGGCCCCGCGCACCGTCTACGCCTTCCCCGGCCAGGGCATCCAGGCCAAGGGGATGGGCATGGAGGGCCGCACCCGCTGCCCCGCCGCCCGCGAGATCTGGGACCGCGCCGACACGCACACCCGCGAGGCACTGGGCTTCTCGATCCTGGCGCTCGTCCGCGAGAACCCCACCGAGGTGACCGTCCGTGGCACCGTCCACCGGCACCCCGACGGCGTCCTGTACCTCACCCAGTTCACCCAGGTCGCGATGGCCTGCCTCGCGGTGGCGCAGCGCGCCGAGCTCGAGGCCGACGGGTTGTTCATCGACGGGGCCTACTTCGCCGGCCACTCGATCGGCGAGTACGACGCCCTGGCCGCCATCTCCGGCACCCTGGAGCTCGAGCCGCTGCTGGAGATCGTCTTCCAGCGCGGGGCGACCATGCACGAGCTGGTCCCGCGTGACGCCGAGGGGCGGTCCGACTACCGGATGGCCGCGATCCGGCCGTCGCAGATGGGGATCGCCGACGACGAGGTCGTGGACTGGGTTGCCGCGGTGTCCCGGGAGTCCGGCGAGTTCATCGAGATCGTCAACTACAACCTCGCGGGATCCCAGTACGCGCTGGCCGGCACCGTCGCCGGCTGCAAGGCGCTGGAGAAGGCCGTCGAGCGCGAGCTCGCGGTCTCGGGCGGCAAGAACGCCTTCATCCTGGTGCCCGGTATTGACGTGCCGTTCCACTCGACCGTCCTGCGCGGCGGCGTCCCGGACTTCCGGGCCACCCTCGACGCGCTGATCCCGCACGACATCGACATCTCGGTGCTCGTGGGCCGCTACATCCCCAACCTGGTGCCGCGCCTGTTCAGCCTCGAGCGGGCCTTCGTGCAGGAGATCGCCGACCTCGTGCCGGCCGACTCCCTCGCCGAGGTCCTGGCCGACTGGGACTCCTGGTCCGCCACGCCCACGCGACTGGGCCGCCTCCTCCTGGTCGAGCTGCTGGCCTGGCAGTTCGCCAGCCC
>JBKBRA010000036.1:0-23002 GCA_046292305.1 Dietzia sp.
CACGGCAGGGCTGGCCGCGCGACCTCGGTCTACATTCGATGGACGTTCATCGCTGGAGCTTCACGGTGTGCTCATCGTGTCTGGTCCGTTCCTTCTCTTGTGCTCCCCCAGTCGGCCCATGCGGCCGGCGGGTGGTCTCGTGCTCACGACGATAGCGTCTCGAGCACCTCCGAGATCGCGTCCTGGGACACGTTCCCGGCGACCCGCAGGGCCCTGATGAAGGCCTTGCGGTCGAGTGCTGTCGCGATGCACCGCTCGTCACGATGCACCCAGGCTCCCCGTCCGTCCGCTCGCCGGTGGGGGTCCGGTGAGAGCGCTGCCGCCCGCGGATCGTGGACGATCCGCAGTAGCCGGGAATCGGAATCCCGACGGCGACAGCCGACACAGGTCCTTACCGGACCCGGCACGTCGGCTAAGCCGTCCTGCCGGTCTCGATGTACCCGCATCAGGCCGCCTCGGTTTCTCACCGTCCCTCCCGCGCGAGCGGGTGAACGCGAAGTCACTGTGACATTCGATGAGTCTACAGGTCGCGGACTATCGATACTAACGGCGCGCCCGACCGCGTGGACAGCGGCCGTGCCGGACGTCACTCCGCGTCGCTGTGGATGTCGATCCGCCACTGGGTCAGCCGGTGGGCCAGGCGGGCGTTCTGGCCCTCCTTGCCGATCGCGAGCGAGAGCTGGTAGTCGGGAACCACGACGCGGGCCGCCCGGGTCTCGGCGTCCGCCACGGTCACCGAGATGACCTTCGCCGGCGAGAGCGCGTTGCCGACGAAGACCGTCGGGTCCTCGTCGAAGTCCACGATGTCGATCTTCTCACCGTTCAGTTCGGCCATCACCGCCCGCACGCGGGCACCGTTCGGCCCGATGCAGGCCCCCTTGGCGTTGAGTCCCGACACCGTCGTCTCCACGGCGATCTTGGTCCTGTGGCCGGCCTCTCGCGCGATCGCCGAGATTCGGACCGAACCGTCACCGATCTCGGGTACCTCCAGGGCGAAGAGACCGCGGACGAGATCCGGGTGAGTGCGCGACAGCGAGACGGAGGCGCCATGGGGCCCCTTGTGAACCCCCACCACGTGGCACTTGATGCGGTCACCGTGCCGGTAGGACTCCCCCGGCACCTGCTCGGCCGGTGCGATGGTGCCCTCGGTCCCACCGTTCTCGGGTCCGATGTGGACGACGATGATCCCTCGTACGTTCGCACGGGAGTCCGATTGGATGACCCCGCTGACCACCTCGCCCTCCCGGGCGACCAGGTCACCGTAGATCCGCTCGGTCTCGGCCTCGCGCAGGCGTTGGAGGATGATCTGCCGGGCGGTCGCCGCGGCCACCCGGCCGAAATCGGACGGGGTGGCGTCGAACTCGCCGATCCGGTTGCCCTCCTCGTCGACCTCAGCCGCCATGACCGCGACGGTCCCGGCTTTACGGTCGAGCTGGATCCGCGCGACGCGGTGCGCGTCGTCGGTTCGCTTGTACGCGGTGAGCAGTGCGTTCTCGAGGGTCCGCACCAGGTCGTCCAGCGGGATCTCCCGCTCCTGGGACAACATGTTCAGCGCCGCCATGTCGATGTTCAACTGTCTTCTCCTTCTCGCACGCCACGTCCGGGGTTCTCGGGCTCCGACAGGAGGGCGAGTTCGTCCTCCGGAGCGGGCCGGAACTCGACCCGGGTCACAGCGCGTGCCACGTCGTCCAACGGTACCGAGTCGACCCGCATCCCACGACCCGACCTCGAGACCAGCCGCACGGCCCCGGTCTCCTCGTCGAGGTCTCCGACCCGCCCACGGGTGGGACCGGAGGCTCCGTCGACGTAGGTCACGTCGACCTGACGACCGCGGGCACGCCTCCAGTGCCGTGGCGCCTCGAGGGGCGCGTCCACGCCACGGCTGGTCACCTCGAACGTCACGGCCCGGTCGGGTCCGCCCCACTGCTCGGCGACGGAGTCGAGGTCGGTGGACAGCCTCGTGAGATCGTCCAACGTGATACCGGAGTCGCCGTCGACGACGACGGTCACGTGCCAGTCGGCCGCCCGCGAATCCTCCCGGAGTTCCTCGAGTTCGAGTCCACGGTCGGCGACCGCTCTGCGGATGTGGGCCCTGTCGGGCTCGGGGACGATCACGTTGCTCCTGGCGTCGCTGCTGGTGGGTGCCGATCCGGGTAGCGGACGGGCCGGATCACTGTACCGCCCCCGGGCCGGTGCCCGGCGCCCCCTGGCAGGATGTCGGGGTGCCTGCTTCCTCCACCGTCCCCGTGTCGCGTCGACGGTTCGTCGCGGTGACCGCGGTCGCCACCGGGTTGGTGGTCGCCGGGGGCTGCGCCGTGCCACTGATCGACGACGAGCCGGATCCCCTGCTGCAGTTGGCCGAGGCCGCCGACCGCGACGCCCGCGAGCTCGCCGCCGCGGACGCCTCCCACGGCACGGACGTCGCCCGTCTGCGGAGGATCGCCGACGCTCGTCGGACTCACGCCGAGCGGCTCTCCGTCGAGATCGGTCCCACGGACTCCGCCGAAGCACCCTCGAACGGGGCCGAACCGGACACCCCCGCGATCTGTCCACCCATCGACGAGGTCCGCACGCGCCTGCGTGACGACGCCAGACGAGCCGGGGAGGTCGCCGTGGCCTCCCGCGGTCAGCGCGCCGAGCTCGCGGCCGCGGTGTCGGCCGCCTGTACGACGGCGGTCGAGGTGGTGCTCGCATGACCACACCACCCGGGTTGGCCGCCGAGGACGCCGCGGTCTTCGGCTACGGGCTCGTCCTGGCCGGTGCCGACAGTAGTATCCGCGCCGCGGTCAGGCGGGAACTCGCCGCGCACCGCGCCCGCCGTGATGCCGCCGAGTCGCTGTGGCCCGGAGCCGCTCCCGCGCCGGTCGGTTATCTGACGGCCCCCGATGCCCCGACCTCACCCGTGCTCCTCGCCATCCGACTCGAATCCGACTGCTGCGTGGCATGGCGGACGGAGATCGGGGCCGCGCGGTCCACGGAGCTCCGGCAGTTCTGCCTGGACGCCCTCACCGCTGCCTCGGTACAGCTGGCGCGGTGGCGGACGCTGGTCCCGGACGCGCCGTTCGAGTCGCTACCCGGTTTCCCGCCCCCGTCCTGACGACCTAGCGTCCGGCCCCGATGAGCCGGATGATCTCCTCGGAGGCTCCGTCGACCGGCACCTGGGTGACCTCCCCGGTGGCACGCTCTCGGAGCTCGACCGTCCCCTCCGACCAGCCTCGACCCACAACCACGACCCACGGGACCCCGATCAACTCGGCGTCCTTGAACTTCACACCCGGTGAGGCCTTCCGGTCGTCGAAGAGCACCTCGAGGCGGGCCCGGTCGAAAGCCTCGACGAGCGTCGCGGCGCCACCGGCCGCCGCCTCGTCCTTGTTGGCTATCACCACGTGGACATCGGCCGGCGCCGCCGCTGCCGGCCACACCAGGCCCTTCTCGTCGGCGTACTGCTCTGCCAACACGGCCACGAGGCGGGAGACCCCGATGCCGTAGGAACCCATCGTCACCCTGGCGGGTTTGCCGTTCTCGCCGAGGACGTCGAACCCGAAGGCGTCGGTGTACTTGCGGCCGAGTTGGAAGATGTGACCGATCTCGATCCCACGGGCGAGGGTGAGCGTGCCGTGCCCGTCGGGTGCCTCGTCACCCTCCCTGACCTCAGCGGCCTCGATCGTGCCGTCAGGGGTGAAGTCGCGACCGCAGACCAGGTCCACGACGTGCCTGCCCGGCTGGTCCGCCCCGGTGATCCAGGCGGTCCCGTCGGCCACCCGGGGGTCGACCAGGTACCGGACCTCGTTGGCCAGGAGGGCCCCGGGACCGATGTACCCCTTGACGAGGAACGGGGTGTCCTCGAAGTCGGCCTCGTCCAGCACGGCCACCTCGGCGGGCTCCAGTGCCGCCTCGACCCGTTTCATGTCGACCTCGCGGTCCCCGGGCAGCCCCACGCCGAGCAGTGCCCATTCCTTGCCGGGCTCACGGACCTTGAACAGCACGTTCTTGAGGGTGTCCGCCGCGGTCACCTCGCGACCGAGTTCCGCGCCGTTGGCCCAGTCGACCAGCTTCTCGATCGTCGGCGTCCCCGGGGTGTCATGGACGACCGGAGCCGGAAGTCCCTCGAGCGGGCGGGCGGGCGGTACCGGGGTCACCACCGCCTCGACGTTGGCCGCGTACTCTCCGTCGGTCGACCGGACGAAGGTGTCCTCACCGGCCGCGGAGATCGCAAGGAACTCCTCGGAGGCCGATCCACCCATCGCTCCCGACGTGGCGGCACAGATGACGTACTCGATACCCAGGCGGTCGAAGATCCGCTGGTAGGTCTCTCGATGCGCCTGGTACGAGCGCTCGAGACCGGCGTCGTCCAGGTCGAACGAGTACGAGTCCTTCATGGTGAACTCGCGGCCCCGGAGGATTCCGGCACGGGGCCGCTCCTCGTCCCGGTACTTGGACTGGATCTGGAACAGGGTGACGGGCAGGTCCTTGTACGACGAGTACTCCCCCTGCACCGTGAGCGTGAACAGCTCCTCGTGGGTGGGGCCGAGCAGCATGTCGTTGCCCTTGCGGTCCTTGAGGCGGAACAGTGCCGGTCCGTACTCGGTCCACCGGCCGGTCGTCTCGAAGGGCTCGCGGGGCACCAACGCGGGCAGGCTGATCTCCTGCGCGCCGGAGGCGTTCATCTCCTCACGCACCACCTGCTCGATGCGCCGGAGGGTGCGCAGGCCGAGCGGCAGCCACGAGTACACGCCCGGCGCGACGCGCCGGACATAACCGGCACGGACCAGCAGTTTGTGGCTCAGGACCTCGGCATCGGCCGGGTCGTCGCGGAGCGTACGCAGGAAAAGGTGGGACAGACGCGTGATCACGGTGGTCAAGCGTAGCCGCCCGGGAACCCGCCACCGGAGCGACGGTAGCCTCAGCCGGGTGCGAATCCTCCTCTCGCCCTCCGAGACCAAGTCCGTCGGCGGCTCCGGCGACCCCCTCGATCTGACCGCGCTCTCGCTCCCCGCGCTCACCGACACCCGGCGATCAGTGGCCGACTCCCTGGTCGCGATGTGTGGCGACGACCCGGAAGGTGCGCGATCCGTGCTCGGACTGAGCGACACGCTCGCCGGGGAGGTGACTCTGGACGCGCAACTGTGGGCCTCCCCCACCGCGCCCGCACTGACCAGGTACACCGGGGTGCTCTACGACGCGTTGGACCAGGCCTCCTTCACCCGGGCCTCCCGGTCGCGCGCCGAATCGCGGCTGTGGATCGGATCGGCCCTCTTCGGACTGTTGGCCGCCGCCGACCCGATACCGCACTACCGACTCTCCGCGGGAACGCGTCTGCCCGGACTGGGCACCCTCCGCTCGGTGTGGAAGCCGGCGCTCACCGCCGCGACCGCGGAATGGGCCGATGAACTGGTGGTGGACCTCCGATCGGGTGGCTATCACCAGCTGGGACCGGTTCCGGGGGCGGTCACCGTCGACGTCGTCACGCAGTACCCGGACGGGACCCGCAAGGTGGTCTCCCACTTCTCCAAGCACCACAAGGGTCTGCTCGCCCGGGCGCTGGCGATCTCACGCGCGGAGATGCCGGACGTGCAGGCCCTCCTGCGGGTGGCCCGTCGGGCGGGTCACACTCTCGAGCGCACCTCCGCCACCGCCCTGACGATGGTCACCGAGCCCTGAGCGGAGGCGTCAGGACCGGGTCAGCACCTGCGGGAGTCCGGCGACCTCGCCCACCACGACTATCGCCGGTGGTCTGACGCCGCGCTCCTCGAGAGTGGCGGCCATGGTCCCGATCGTGCACCGGTAGGTGGCCTGCCCGTCGAGACTGCCGTCCACGATGATCGCGGCGGGGGTGTCCGCCGCCCGCCCCCCGGCCATGAGCGACTCGGCGATGGCCGGGGAGTTCTTGACGCCCATCAGTACGACCAGAGTTCCCCGCATCCGTGCCAGCGCCTCCCAGTCGATGAGGGAGTCCGGGTGTCCCGGAGGGAGGTGGCCCGAGACGACGGTGACCTCATGGGTCATGCCGCGGTTGCTCACGGGGATCCCCGCCAACGCCGGAACGCTGAGTGCGCTGGACACCCCGGGGACGACGCTGCAGGGGATCCCGGCCTCGGCGCAGGCATGGGCCTCTTCGTATCCCCGCCCGTAGAGGAACGGGTCGCCGCCCTTGAGCCGGACGACGAACTTGCCCTCGCGGGCCCGGTCCACGAGCACCTGGTTGATCGCGTCCTGAGCCATGGCGCGGCCGTACGGGATCTTGGCCGCATCGACGATCTCCACGTCCGAGCGCAGTTCCCCGAGTGGCCGCTGGGGGGCGAGACGGTCGGCCACCACGACGTCGGCGCGTGCGAGCAGGCGTCTGCCCCTCACGGTCATCAGGTCGTCCGCACCCGGCCCACCGCCGACCAGCGCGACGGTCCCCCGCAACTTCTCCTCGACCTCCGGCGCCTCGGCCCCGGCCCCGCTCAGGGCTCGGGCGACCACGTCGCGGGCCTCGGCGGTCCGTGCTCGGTCCCCGGTGAGGACCGCGACCACCATCTCGTCGCGGCGGACCACCGCCGGGGTCACCGCGGTGCCGGAGTTGACCGCGTCCGATCGGACGCAGAAGGTCCGGTCCTGCTCGGCCTCTGCAGCGACCCTGGCGTTGACCAGGGAGTCCTTGGTGGCTGCCACCGCGTACCAGGCGCCTTCGAGGTCGCCGGAGCGGTACTCGCGGGCCTCCCACCGGATCCGCCCGGAGTCGACCAGTCCCTGCAGGGTGGGCGTGATCTCCGGACTCACCAGATGAACGGCGGCGCCCGACTCCAGGAGGACCGGGATCCGCCGCTGGGCGACCGACCCGCCGCCGATCACCACGACCCGACGGCCTTCGAGGTCCAAGCCGACGGGGTACGGGTTCACGGGCCGGATCATGCCGAAGATCCTATCCGCCGTCGGTGGCCGCTACCGCCTCGGCCCCGAGGGACTGTGACAGGCGTCATCCCCCGGTCGCAGTGTCGGAGCGACCGGGGGATGACGGGGTCGTACGGGGCTCTCAGGCCCTCTGATCGAGCTTGAGGGTCCGGGTCGAGCGCTCGAACTGCTCGTCGAACAGGGACTGTTCCGCGGCCAGATCGCGGCCGAGGGAGGGGATCATCTCCTCGAGCGCGGGCTTCCAGTCCGCGAACCGGCTCGGGAAGCAGCGCTGGAGCACATCGACCATCGCGTCGACCGCCGTGGACGCGCCGGGGGACGCGCCCAGCAGACCGGCGATCGACCCGTCGGCGGCGTTCACCACGGCAGTGCCGAACTCGAGGGTGCCACCACGACCGTTGGGCTTGATCACCTGGACTCGCTGGCCCGCGACAACCTTCTCCCACTCGCCGTCCTGCGCGGACGGCACGAAGTCCCTGAGGGTCTCGACCCGCGCCCCGTGGTTCTTGGCGAGCTCGGTGACCAGGTACTTGACCAGCCCCATCTCGGTGAGCCCGATGTTGGCCATGGGGAGGAGATTGCCCGGCCGGATGCTCGAGGGCAGGTCCAGGAAACTACCCATCTTGAGGAACTTGGGGGTCCAGCCGGCGAACGGGCCGAAGAGCAGGCCCTTCTTGCCGTCGATGACGCGGGTGTCGAGGTGCGGTACCGACATCGGAGGCGCGCCCACGGACGCCTGGCTGTACACCTTCGCCTGATGCTGATCGACGAGGTCCGGGTTGGTGCAGCGCAGCCACTGGCCACCGACGGGGAACCCGCCGATTCCCCTGATCTCCGGGATCCCGGACTTCTGCAGCAGGTGCAGCGCTCCGCCGCCCGCTCCGACGAAGACGAACTTCGCGTCGACGGTGCGCTCGTCGCCGGTGTGTCGGTTGGCCACGGTCAGTCGCCAGGTGCCGTCGGTGTTGCGCTCGAGGTCCTTGACCTGGTTCTGGTAGTGGACCTCGGTGCCGGTCCGGGTGAGGTATTTGACGAACTGCCTCGTGAGGGCGCCGAAGTTCACATCGGTGCCGTTCTCGAAGTGACTGAGGGCGAAGGGCTGCTCAGCGGAACGGTCACGGGCCATCAGGGGGACGAGCCGCTCGAGCTCGCCGAAGTCGGTGGTGTGACCCATCCCCGGGAACAGGGGGTGACCCGCGAGCCTGTCGTACCGCTTCCGGAGGTAGTCCTGCCCGCCCTCGCCGGTGACGAAACTCATGTGCGGGACCGGGCGGATCCACTCCGTCGGGTCGCCGAGGATCGTGTTCTCCACCGCATAGGACCAGAACTGTCGGGAGACCTGGAACTTCTCGTTGACGCTCACCGCTTTGGTGATGTCCACGTCGCCGTCGGCGGTCTTGGGCGAGTAGTTGAGTTCGCAGAGCGCCGAGTGGCCGGTACCCGCGTTGTTCCACGCGTCGGAGGACTCCAGCGCAGGGCCCTCGAGACGCTCGAAGATCTCGATCTGCCAGTCGGGCTGGAGGCGACGCAGGAGAGCCCCGAGCGTCGCGCTCATGGTGCCCGCGCCGATGAGCGCCACATCCGTCGTACCGTGCTTTGCCACCTGATCTGCAGTCACCGGCTACCCTCGCTATTTGGTCGTGGACCCGAATTGGAATCGACACGGGCCCGTCCGGCGACCCCGCGTCCACCGGATCCCAAGACTACTCACCGGTCTGCCCCCGCGGCACACCGGACTAGGGTGGTCGTCGTGTCTCCGCCCTCCCCCGATCCCGTCGCCCCCGGCCGATCCGACGCACAGTGGACCCCGGACCTGTTGGGCCCGTCCTACCGTCGCCGGGAGCTCCCGCTCGGCACCGATCCGGACGGCGAGGGACCGATCTCGGCCACTCTCGTGCGGCACGAGGACGCTCCGGCGGAGCCCGTCGCAGCACTGTTGGTCGTCCACGGACTGTCCGACTACTTCTTCCACACCCATCTCGCCGAGTTCCTCGCCGATCGCGGCATCGCCACCTATGGCGTGGACCTGCGCAAGTGCGGTCGCTCCAGGCGAGACGGACTGACGCCGCACTTCACCACCGACCTGGCGAGGTACGACGACGAGTTGGACCAGTCCCTGGCCGTGATCACCGCCGAACACCCCGGACTCCCGGTCCTCGTGGCCGCGCACTCCACGGGTGGACTGGTGGTGCCGCTGTGGCTCGGTCGGCGTCGCGACAGGGGCGCACTGGACCCCGTCGTGGGACTGGTGCTCAACTCCCCCTGGTTCCAGCTCGACGTCCCCGACCGCGCCAGATCACTGTTGGACCCGGTCATCCGCACCCTGGGCTCGACGAGGCCCTACTACCGGCTACCACTCAAGACCTCGGACCGGTACGTGGTGAGCACCCACGTCGACCACGACGGGGATTTCCACTTCGACACCGCACTCAAACCCCCGGGTGGGGTCGGGGTCCGGGCCGGATGGTTGGCAGCCGTCCGCCGGGCGCAGAAGCGACTCCAGTCCGGAGTCCACCTCCCGCTGCCGGTGCTCATGCTGCGATCTACCGCGTCATCCGCCCACACCCGCGGCACGGACGGAGTCCTCGACGTCGACACCGACCTGATCCTCGACGTCCGCTCGATGGAGCGATTCGCCGACCGCGTCTCGGACCGGGTCACGGACGTCCCTGTCGACGGCGCCCGCCACGACGTGTTCCTGTCCCGCGCGGACGTGCTCGAGGTGGTCTTCCAGCACCTCGGCGAGTGGCTGGACCAGATTCTCGCATCCCACACCAAGGAGTCCTGACGACCATGACCCAGACCCCCTCCCGGCATTTCGACCTCGTCGTGATCGGTACCGGCAGCGGCAACTCGTTGATCGACGAGTCGTTCGCCGAGAAGTCCGTGGCGATCTGCGAGAAGGGCTCCTTCGGCGGGACGTGCCTCAACGTGGGCTGCATCCCCACCAAGATGTTCGTCTACGCCGCCGACACCGCCACCGCCATCCGGCACTCGAGCACGTACGGGATCGATTCGACGCTCGACGGCGTCCGCTGGCCGGACATCGTCTCCCGGGTGTTCGACCGTCGGATCGACCCCATCGCCTCCAGTGGCGAGGACTACCGGCGCAACCGCTGCGACAACGTCACGGTGTTCGACGGCCACGCGACCTTCGTGGGTCCGCGCACCATCGACACGGGCACCGGGGAGATCATCACGGCCGATTCCGTGGTGATCGCAGCCGGTGCCCGGCCCTCGATCCCCGAGATCGTCGTCGACGCGGACGTCGCCTACTACACCAGCGACGATGTCATGCGGATCCCGGAGCTGCCCGGGTCGATGGTGATCCAGGGTTCCGGCTTCATCGCCTGTGAGTTCGCCCATGTGTTCTCTGCTCTCGGCGTCGAGGTGACGGTCATCGGTCGCTCGGACGTCCTGCTCAAGAACGTGGACAGGGAACTGGCCGGGCGTTTCACCGAGCAGGCCGGCCGGAGGTGGGACGTCCGGCTCGGGCAGCAGATCACGACCATGACCGCGACCAGCGCGGACCGTCGCGGCGTCGAGGTCACCTTCGAGGACGGTTCCACCTGCTCCGGCGATGCACTCCTGGTGGCCACGGGCCGCACCCCCAACGGCGACCTGCTCGGCCTCGACTCGGCCGGCGTGGCCATGGACGGGGAGCTGATCCGGGTCGACGAATACGGCCGTACCACGGCGGACGGTGTGTGGGCGCTGGGCGACGTGAGCTCGCCCTACCAGCTCAAGCACGTCGCCAATCACGAACAGCGGGTGCTCGGACACAACCTGCGGCACCCGGACGACCTCCAACCCGTCAACCACCGGTTGGTGCCCTACGCGGTGTTCACCTGGCCGCAGATCGCCTCCGTCGGCCTGACGGAGGCGGAGGCCCGCGAGGCCGGGTACGACGTCACGGTCAAGGTCCAGGACTACGGTGACGTGGCGTACGGCTGGGCCATGGAGGACTCGGTGGGGTGCTGCAAGCTCATCGCGGACCGCGCCACCGGGCTGCTGGTGGGCGCGCACATCATGGGGGCCCACTCGCCGTCACTGATCCAGATCCTCATCCAGGCCATGGAGTTCGAGATCGCGGTTCCCGAGCTCGCGCGTCGTCAGTACTGGATCCACCCGGCGATGGCCGAGGTCGTCGAGAACGCCCTGCTCGGACTGGATTTTCCGGACCGGGGCTTCTAGCCCGCCGCCCCGGGGGACTCAGCCGACCAGGAAATCCGCCGGGTCGACCGACCTGACCTGGCGCCGGTACCGGAAGGTGAAGGTGGGCCACAGCGTCGAATTCCGGCCCCGTGAGTCGATGTACCAGCTCGAGCATCCGCCGTCGTTCCACACGGTGCCGGCGAGTTCGCGATCCATCCGGTCGGAGTACCGGTCGAGGGCCTCGTCGCGCACCTCCACGATCCCCCGGTCCGCACCCCGCGACATCTCCAGCAGTCTCATGACGTGCTCGGCCTGTGACTCGAGCATGTAGACGATCGACGAGTGCCCGAGACTGGTGTTGGGTCCGAACAACAGGAAGAAGTTGGGGAACGCGGCGACCGTCACCCCGTTGTGGGCGCGGGGGCTGCCGTCCCAGTGTTCCGCGAGGGTCCTACCGTCCGAACCGGTCACGACCCGCGCGATGGGCGGCTCGGTGGGCTGGAACCCGGTCCCGAAGATGATCACGTCGGCGGGATGCTCGGTCCCGCCGGCGTCGACGAGACCGTCCGGGGTCACCGAGGTCGCGGCACCGGACACCAGGGTGACGTCCCGCCGGCAGAGCGCCGGAAGCCACTGGCTGGTCAGCAGCACCCGTTTGCACCCGATCGAGAAGTCAGGGGTGAGTGCCTTCCGCATCCGCCGGTCCCGCACCTTGACCAGCAGGTAGAACTGTGCGAACCACTCGAAGAACCGGAGGAGGAACTGGGCCCGGGTGAACGCCAGGACGTAGAACTCACGACCCGCGTAGACCCGACCACGGACGAGCCGTTGCAGGAACGGGAAACGCCGGTACAACCCGCGACGACGCTCGGAGATGGAACGGTCGAACCGGGGCAGGATCCACCCGGGCGTCCGTTGGAAGACGGTGACGTGGTCGGCGGTCCCGGCGATCTCGGGCACGAACTGCACGGCAGAGGCGCCCGTCCCGACCACCGCGACCTTCTTGCCGGCGAGGGGGATGTCGTGACGCCAGCGCGCGGAGTGGAACACCTCGCCGTCGAAGCCCTCCAGGCCCGGGAGTCCGGGTACCGAGGGGGCGGAGAGCGCCCCCGTCGCGACGATGAGATTGCGCGCCAGGACCTGGCCACGACTGGTGTCGACGATCCATCGGGCGGAATCGCCCTCCCACCGCGCGCCGGTGACCTCGCAGGAGGTGACGAGCCGATCGCGGAGACCGATCCTGTCCGCGACCCCCACGAGGTAGGCCTGGATCTCGCCCTGCCGGCCGAACGAGTGCGACCAGTCGGGGTGCGCGTGACGCGACAACGAGTACAGGGCGGTGGGCACGTCGCAGGCGCAACCCGGATAGGTGTTGTCGCGCCAGGTCCCGCCGACCTCACCCGCGGCCTCGACCACGAGGAGATCCCCGCCCCGCCCCTCCCGAAGCAGGCGATCGGCCATCGAGATCCCACCGAACCCTGCTCCGACGACGAGGGTGTCGATGTGGTCTACAGGTCCGAGGGGGGTATCGATCATGGTTGACATCATGCCTCGATATGTCCACTTAGTAGCGGAACATCGGGACAATCGTTCAACTCGGACCGTCAGAGCATGCGATCCGGCCCCGTCGGCCGCGGACTCAACTCCCGCTCGGCAGCGTCAACACCTCGTGGCCGTCATCGGTGACGAGCACGGTGTGCTCGAACTGCGCGGTCCACGCCTTGTCTGCCGTGGTGACCGTCCAGTCGTCGTCCCAGACGTCGAACCCCGGGCCGCCCAGCGAGATCATCGGTTCCACCGTCAGCGTCATCCCCGGCTCCAGGACCTCGGTCCGGGACGGCTCGTCGTAGTGGAGCACCACCAGGCCGTTGTGGAAGGTCGGCCCCACCCCGTGGCCGGTGAACTCCCGGACCACCGTGTAGTCGAACCGCCGCGCATAGGACTCGATGACACGCCCGATCACGTTGATCTCGCGTCCGGGTCGGATGGCCTTGATCCCGCGGTTCATGGCCTCTCGCGTCCGTTCGACCAGGAGCCTGTTCTCCTCGGCGACCTCGCCCGCCAGGAAGGTGGCGTTGGTGTCGCCGTGGACTCCGCCGATATAGGCGGTGACATCGATGTTGACGATGTCGCCGTCCCGGATCAGGGTCGTGTCGGGGATGCCGTGGCAGATCACCTCGTTGAGGGACACGCAGCTGGACTTGGGGAACGCCTTGTACCCCAGCGTCGAGGGGTACGCACCGTGGTCGCACAGGTACTCGTGGGCGATCCGGTCGATCTCGTCGGTCGTGACCCCGGGCGCCACCGCCTGACCCGCAACCACGAGGGCGTCAGCCGCGATGGTGCACGCCCTCCGCATCGCCTCGATCACCTCGGGAGACTGCACCCACGGCTCCCCGTTGGCCTCGTCGACCCGGTCGCGCCAGACGTACTCCGGCCGCGGGATCGACTCGGGAACCGTCCGGATCGGGGTGGGCTCACCGGGAACGAGGGGCTGACGGGTCGAGGTGGTCATGGTTCAAGGATAGGTGCGTTCGGACGCGGGCTGCCGACCCGGCCCCGGGACCGGGTCAACCCGCGCCGCCACCGGGGCCACGAGGTCACATCAGGACGGTCGCGTAGTCGACCACGTCGACCATCCCGACCCGGCGATAGGTCGAGCGGGCAGCGGTGTTTGAACCGTTGACCACCAACGACGGGGTCAGCCGGGAGGACTGGAGGGCGGCGCACACCGCGGCGATCCCGCCGGTCCCGAGTCCCGCCCCCCTCCGTCCGGGCCGGACCCAGACGCCCTGGATCTGCGCGGACCACGCCGAGACGGCGGCGACATCGGCCTTGAAGAACACCTCGCCGTCGTCGTCGACCCCGACCCAGGTCCTCCCCCGCACCAGGGAGCGCGCGACGCGGCGACGGAACGGGATCCCCGAACCCACGGCGAACGGGTCGGACCCCAGTTCTTCGCGGTACATCGCCGCCGCGACCGCGAGCACCGGCTCGAACTCGACGAGGGTCGCCGCCCGGATACCACCGAGCACGAGGGACTTGTCCACCGGCCGCTGTAGCGACATCAGGAACTGCGAGTCGCGGAATTCCCGGGGAGGAGCCCAACAGTCACCCAGGGCGTCCCACAGCGCGGAGACCTGATCCCGCCGACCGTGCACAGACATGGGCCCGAACCCCAGGCCTGCGACCGCCCGGCCGAGCGCGTGGTGGTCGTGTGCGTCACCACGGAGTGGCAGCACCGAACTCCCCACGAACACCAGGGATCTCTCGGGACCGCCCAGGGTCAGGAACCGCCCCTCCGGCCCGGGGACAGCACCTGAGGCGGCGAACTTCTCCGCCGCGGGACACGACACCAGGGGGTCGGATCCGAGGACCCCGAGCAGCGCGCGGGCCTCCCCCGGGCCCACCCCGCGGCAACCGCCGGTCCCCGTCTCCGGCGCAGCCGTATCGGTCATCGGCCTATCGCGTGACCTTGACCTGGGGGCCCTGACCCTCTGCGGCCTCGCCGACCGGCTCGCCCATCTCCTCGGCGATCCGCATGGCCTCCTCGATGAGGGTCTCGACGATCATCGCCTCCGGGACGGTCTTGATGACCTCGCCCTTGACGAAGATCTGGCCCTTGCCGTTGCCCGACGCGACACCCAGATCGGCCTCGCGCGCCTCACCGGGTCCGTTGACCACACACCCCATCACCGCCACGCGAAGGGGGACGGTCAGCCCCTCGAGACCCGCCGTGACCTCCTCGGCGAGCTTGTAGACGTCGACCTGCGCCCGTCCACACGACGGGCACGAGACGATCTCCAGCTTGCGGGGGCGCAGGTTGAGCGACTGGAGTATCTGCGACCCGACCTTGATCTCCTCGACCGGCGGCGCGGAGAGCGAGACCCGGATGGTGTCGCCGATCCCCTCGGACAGCAGGGCCCCGAACGCGACCGCGGACTTGATGGTGCCCTGGAACGCCGGCCCGGCTTCCGTGACCCCGAGGTGGAGCGGGTAGTCACTCTTCGACGCGAGTTGACGGTAGGCCTCCACCATGATCACCGGGTCGTTGTGCTTGACCGAGATCTTGATGTCGCCGAAACCGTGGTCCTCGAACAACGAGGCCTCCCACAGCGCCGACTCCACGAGCGCCTCCGGGGTGGCCTTGCCGTATTTGGCGAGCAGACGCGGATCGAGGGAGCCCGCGTTGACACCGATCCGGATGGGGATGCCCGCGGCGCCGGCCGCCTTGGCGACCTCCTCGACCCGGCCGTCGAACTCCTTGATGTTGCCGGGGTTGACGCGGACCGCCGCGCAGCCGGCGTCGATCGCCGCGAAGATGTACTTCGGCTGGAAGTGGATGTCCGCGATGACGGGGATCGGCGACTTGCGCGCGATGGTCGACAGCGCGTCGGCATCCTCCTGGCGGGGGCACGCCACGCGGACGATGTCGCAACCCGACGCCGTCAGCTCGGCGATCTGTTGGAGCGTGGCGTTGACGTCGTGTGTCTTGGTGGTGGTCATGGACTGGACGGACACCGGATGGTCGCTGCCCACACCGACCTGGCCCACGAACAGCTGCCGCGTCTTCCGGCGCGGCGCGAGGACCGGCGGCGGACCGTCTGGCATGCCCAGTCCGACGGGGATGGAGGAGGAGTCGTTCACAACAGGGCCTTCCGTAGGGGTTGCCAGCCGGGTGCTCGCGGGTCCCGCCCACCAGTATCCGCGTTCCGGGGCGCGGGGGCGAGATCGGGAGTCCGCACCCTCATCCTGTCAGCAGAATCGGGTTGACGAAGTCCGCCGTGATGACGATCGCGGACACGCCCATCAGCAGGACGAACACCCCGATGGTGACCGGCGCGAGCTTCTCGTAGTCCGCCGGCCCGCCCGGCGCCAGGCCACGGAGCCGTCGCAGCGCGTCCCGGATCTTCTCGTAGAACACCACCGCGATGTGGCCGCCGTCGAACGGGGTGAGCGGGACCAGGTTGAACGCCCCGAGGAACAGGTTGAGCCCGGCGAGGAAGAGCAGGAAGAGCCACCAGGCACCCGCCTCGGCGGCCTGACCGCCGATATGGCTCGCGCCCACCACCGAGACGGGCGAGTCGTCGGCGCGTTCGGCCCCGAAGATCGACGCCGCCACCGCGGGGATCTTGGACGGGAACGAGATGAGGCCCTCGATCGTGGCCTCGATCATCTCCCCGGTGAACACGAAGGTCGCCGGGATCGCACCGAGCGCGTCGTAGGTGTTGACCGTCTGGTAAGCGGGGTCGTCGAGGATCTCCTGCGGTATGCCGTCGCTGGACAGCTGCACCCCCAGCGCTCCCCGCGCCTGTCCGTCGACGGAGGACGAGGTGAGACTCGCCGTCGTCGTCACGGACTCCCCCGCACGGTCGAGCGTGACCGGCACGGTCTCGCCGGGACGCGCGGAGACCACCTCGGACAGATCGGCCCAGCTGCCCACCGGCAGGCCGTCCACGGAGGTGATCCGGTCGCCGACCAGGATGCCGGCCTCACCCGCCGGGCCGACACCGGCGCCACACCGGTCCGCCCCCGCACACGTGTCGCCCACCACTGCCGCGACCCTGTCGGTGGGGATCGGTTGGACGTCGCGGTTGACCAGGCCCCAGCCCAGGGCGACCGTGTAGAAGAGAGCGATCGCCAGGACGATGTTCATGACGGGCCCGGCCAGCAGGACCGCCACCCGTTTCCACCACGCCTGGCGCCACATGGCCCTGGGTTCGTCCTCCGGGGACAGCTCGTCGTACGCGGTCATGCCGGCGATATCGCAGAACCCGCCCAGCGGGACCGCCTTGAGGCCGTATTCGATACCCCCTCGGCGCACGGACCACAGTGTCGGACCGAAGCCGACGAAGAACCGGCGGACCTTCATACCCGACCACTGGGCCACCCGCATGTGCCCGTACTCGTGGAGCACGATCGACACCATGATCCCGAGTGCGAAGAGCACGATCCCGACGACCATCACGACTCAGCCCTCCCGGCCCGCGACGAGGGTGGCGGCGTGGTGCCGTGCCCAGGACTCCGCCGCCGTCACGTCGTCCAGGTCGCGCGGATCGGACGACCACTCGTCGGCCGCCGCGACGGTCTCCGCCACCACGTCGACGATCTCGGTGAATCCGATCCTCCCGTCGAGGAACGCCGGTGCGGCCTCCTCGTTGGCGGCGTTGAACACCGCCGTCCGCAGGCCCCCCGCCGAACCCGCCGCGCGGGCCACGGAGATCGCCGGGAACGTCTGCTCGTCCACGGGTTCGAACGTCCAGGTGTGGGATCGCGAGAAGTCCAGAGGAGTCGTGGCCCCGGGGATCCGGTCCGGCCAGCCGAGGGCGAGCGCGATGGGCAGCTTCATCGACGGAGGAGAGGCTTTGGCGATCGTGGCGCCGTCGACGAAGGTCACGGCCGAGTGCACCACCGACTGGGGGTGAACGGTCACCTCGATCCTCTCGTACGGCACCGCGAACAACAGGTGCGCCTCGATGAGCTCGAGCGCCTTGTTTACCAGGGTGGCCGAATTGAGCGTGATCATCCGGCCCATCGCCCACGTGGGGTGCTGCAGTGCCTGCTCGACGGTGACGCCTGCCAACTGGGCACGCGTCCTGCCCCGGAACGGGCCCCCGGACGCGGTCAGGACGAGACCGGCGACCTCGTCCGCCGTTCCCGATCGCAGGCACTGGGCCATCGCCGAGTGTTCGGAGTCCACGGGGACGAGCTGCCCCGGGGCGGCCGCCCCGGTGACGAGCGCACCACCGGCGACGAGGGATTCCTTGTTGGCCAACGCCAGTCGGGCGCCGGTCCGCAATGCGGCCAGGGTGGGTCCGAGTCCGATCGAACCGTCGATACCGTTGAGCACGACGTCCGCCTCCACCGCTCCGACCAGCTCCGCGGCCCCGCCCGGCCCGTCGAGGACGGTGACGTCCGGGAACTCCGCCCGGATGCGCGCGGCGGCAGCAGGGTCCGCGACCGCGACGAATCCGGCCCCTGTGGCCGCGATCTGCTCCCCGAGCAGGTCGACACGACCGCCGCCGGCGGCCAGGCCCACCACCTCGAACCGGCCGGGGCCGGCCTCGGAGATCACCTCGAGTGCCTGGGTACCGATCGAGCCGGTGCTGCCGAGGATGAGAACGCGCGTGGTCACCCCGTCATTGTCCACGTCCGGAGCCCCGGGCGCCGCATCGCGTGACGCATCCGGGGCGCGATACCGGCGGGTTACCCGTCGACCCCGACCGTGCGTGTGCCAGACTGAGCGGGATGTCGGCGGCCCGCAGGGCTGCCAGCGAGCCGTGAGGAGAACCGGGGAGCATGAGCGCGGACGGGCACCACACCAGCAAGGAAATCGTCGTGGAGGGCATCAGCTCACTCGACGAGCCCTCGGTCGAGTGGGGCTGGCACGAGCACAGCAGGAAGGTCGGCCTCATCGCGGGCGGCTTCTTCGTGCTGTTCCTCGTGGCGATGATGTTCGGCAACCACGACGGTAACGTCGAGAACATCTGGGTGGTGGGGATCGCCCTGTTCATGGCGACGTGGATGTTCCTCGCACTGCGTCCGAAGAAGGACGACATCCTCAAGAGGTCCAAGATCTACGAGGTCCCCGCCGATCACTACTCCGTGTTCGGCGCCGCGGCGACCGGGGCCGACGGGAAGGCTCCCGCCAAGCGCTGATCCCGGCTGAACCGGGCAGGGCCGTCACCGCGACTTCCGCGGGGGCGGCCCTCCTCTTTGCCCGACCGCGGTCGGACGTCGCCGCCCCACCGACCGCGCCTACTCTCCTGGTTCTGCTCCCCCGCGTCTACTTTTCCGCGTCTAGCCTTCTGCGGCGAGCTGGCCGCAGGCGGCCGCGATCTCCTGCCCGCGGGTGTCCCGGACGGTGCAGGACACCCCGGCCTGCTGAACCGCGGCCACGAACGCATCCTGTTGGGGCTTCGGGCTGGCATCCCATTCGCTGCCGGGCGTCGGGTTGAGCGGGATGAGGTTGACATGGGCCATGGGCCCGAGTCGCTGCACGAGCAGACGTCCGAGCATCTCTCCGCGCCACGTCTGGTCGTTGACGTCCCGGATCAGTGCGTATTCGATCGACACGCGCCGACCGGTGGCGTCGGCATAGTGTCGCGCCGCGTCCATGACCTCGGAGACGGGCCACCTGTTGTTGACCGGGACGAGGGTGTCGCGCAGTTCGTCGTCGGGTGTGTGCAGCGAGACGGCCAGGGTGACCTGTAGCCCCTCCTCCGCGAGACGATGGATCGCGGGGACGACTCCCACGGTCGAGACGGTGACCGAGCGCTGGGACAGCCCGAAACCGGACGGCGGCGGGGAGACGATCCCCCGGACAGCCGTGAGGACCCGCTTGTAGTTGGCGAGCGGCTCCCCCATCCCCATGAACACGACGTTGGACAGACGCCCCGGTCCACCGGGGACCTCGCCGTCCCGCATCGCCCGAGCCGCCTCCCGTACCTGTTCCAGGATCTCCGCAGCCGAGAGGTTCCGTTGGAGCCCGGCCTGGCCGGTGGCACAGAACGGACATGCCATGCCGCACCCCGCCTGACTCGAGATGCACAACGTCGCACGGTCCGGGTAGCGCATGAGCACGCTCTCCACGAGTGAACCGTCATGCAGCTTCCACAGCGTCTTGCGGGTGGTTCCCCCGTCGGCCGAGATGTGCCGGACGGACGAGGCCAGACGCGGGAAGAGCTCAGAACCGACCTGTTCACGCAACCCGACCGGAAGGTCCGTCATGGCTCCCGGGTCCGCCTCGAGGCGGCCGAAGTACTGGTTGGCGAGCTGCTTTCCCCGGAACGCGGGGACCCCGAGTTCACCCATCGCCTCGGCTCGGCCCTCGGTGTCGAGGTCGGCGAAGTGACGAGGGGGAAGACCCCGGCGGGGGGCATCGAAGACGAGGGGTAGCGGTTCAACCATGATGGCTGCCATTGTGTCAGAAACCGGACTGCACGACACACCGCCAGCGGATGCCGTCGGCCGGTGGGAGGGAATAGAGTTCACGCATGCCCACGCGTTCACATGATCCCGTAGAGCCCGACCGAACCGACTCCGCTCCGGGTTCGGCCGAGATCGCCCCGCTCGAGGACACCCACGCCTCTGCTCCGGCGACGGTGCCCGCCGAGGGCGCCCGGGACAGCGGGAGGGGCCACGACGCCGAACTGCCCGACGTCGCGGCCGGCAAGCTCGGGTCCGCATGGGTGGGATTGGTCCTGGGCGCGCTCGTGACGATCCTGCTGCTGATCTTCGTCGCGCAGAACACGACCTCGACCGACGTCCGCTACCTCGGCCTGGAATTCAGCCTCCCGCTGGGTGTCCTGATCCTGTTCGCCGCCATCGCCGGGGCGTTGATCATGGCGCTCTTCGCGGGGTTCCGCATCCTCCAACTGCGTATGCGCGCCCGGAAGGCGCGCAAGATCAGCGCCCGCCAGCACTGAGCGACACTCCGCCACCCGCCTGGTTCCCCACCTGATCGCGGAGTTTCGCTCCGTACGGTCAGGTCGGGACGACGTAGGTGAAGATGATCCACACGACGACGGCCGTGGGCAGGACCGAGTCGAGGCGGTCCATGAAGCCGCCGTGGCCCGGCAGCAGAGTACCCATGTCCTTGATGCCGAGATCCCGCTTGACCTGGGACTCGATGAGGTCGCCCAGGGTCGCGGTGAGCACAGTGAGGACGCCGAGCAGGACTCCCTTGAGGAAGTTGTCGTCGAACAGCAGTACCACCACCAGCGCGCCACCGACGATGGCGAACAACATCGACCCGGCGAATCCCTCCCACGACTTCTTGGGGCTCACCGCGGGCGCCATCGGATGCTTGCCGAACAGCACACCTGTGACGTAGCCGCCGACGTCCGAGCACACGACCAACAGGATCAGAGCGACGACGCGTTGCGCCCCGTAGTCGCCGTCCGCGAGCATCGCGCCGAGTGCACCCGGGACCGCGATCCACACCAGGACGAACACCGCGACCGAGACGTCCCGCAGATAGTTCTGTGGTGCAGTGGTCAGCCCCGCCATCAGGAGGCGCCAGACCAGGACCAGGACGGTCGTGGCGGCGAACGCCGCGAAGGCACCCTTGGCCTCGGCGAAGAACCCGGCCCACACCATCGCCTGCCCACCCAGGAGCAGGGGGATGAGCGGCAGTCGGAACTGCGCCTGTCGCAGCCGCTTGAACACCTCCCAGGTACCGATGGCCACCGCTCCGGCGGCGACCAGGTACCAGGCCCGGGGGTTGAACGCGATACTCGCGATCACCAGCGCACCGAGCCCGACGCCCACGGGGATGGCCCGGGTCAGGTCCCTCCCGGCTCGCGACGGCGGAGCTGCGGCCGCGGCTGTGGGCCCGGGTGGGCCGGGCGGGGCGGGGTCCACGGCATTCTCCTCGAGTCTCGGGGGTGGGTCGGCGTCGGCTGGGAGATCAGACCTCCATCAGCTCGCCTTCCTTGACCTTGACGAGCTCGTCCACGTCGGCCACGAACCGATGGGTGAGCTTGTCGAGTTCCTTCTCGGCGGCGTTGACCTCGTCCTCGCCGGCCTCGCCGTCCTTGTCGATGCGCTTGAGCTCGTCCATCGCCTTACGCCGGACACCTCGGAGCGCGATACGACCGTCCTCGGCCTTCGACTTGGCCTGCTTGACCAGATCGCGGCGGCGCTCCTCGGTGAGCTGTGGAACCGTCACGCGCAGGACCTGGCCGTCGTTCGTCGGGTTGACGCCGAGATCGGAGTTGCGGATGGCGTTCTCGATCGGGCCGATCTGCGACATCTCGTAGGGCTTGATGATGAGCATCCGGGGCTCGGGCACCGCGATGCTGGCCATCTGGGTGATGGGGGTCAGGGTCCCGTAGTACTCGCAGAGCACCCGGTTGAACATCCCGGGGTTGGCGCGACCGGTACGGATGGCGGCGAGCTCGTCACGGACGTGCTCGACGGCCTTCTCCATCTTCTCCTCGGCCTCGAGCAGGGTGTCGTCGATCATGTGGTGCCTTCCGTTCTCTACTTGGCTACGGTTCGCGGATCCTGCGGTCAGGCCGGGCTGCTGACCAGTGTCCCGATCTCCTCACCGGCGACGGCGCGCGCGATGTTGCCCTCGGTGAGGAGGTTGAAGACCAGGATCGGCATCTTGTTGTCCATGCAGAGGCTGAACGCGGTCGTGTCGGCCACCTTCAGTCCCCGTTCCAGGCATTCGCGGTGCTCGATCCGTGCGAACAGTTCCGCGTCGGGGTTGGTCCGTGGGTCGTCGGAGTAGATCCCGTCGACGGCCTTGGCCATCAACAGCACCTCCGCCTTGATCTCGAGCGCGCGCTGGGCTGCGGTGGTGTCCGTGGAGAAGTAGGGCATTCCCATACCGGCGCCGAAGATGACCACGCGCCCCTTCTCCAGGTGCCTCTCGGCACGCAGTGGGATGTACGGTTCCGCGACCTGACCCATGTGGATCGCGGTCTGGACGCGGGTGGACACGCCCTCCTGCTCGAGGAAGTCCTGCAGCGCCAGACAGTTCATGACGGTGCCGAGCATGCCCATGTAGTCGCTGCGTGCGCGGTCGAGGCCGCGCTGCTGCAGCTGGGCACCGCGGAAGAAGTTCCCTCCGCCGATGACGATGGCGATCTGCGCGCCGGTGCGGGACACCTCGGCGATCTGCCTGGCGACCGACTGGACCACATCGGGGTCGATCCCCACGCTGCCCCCACCGAACATCTCTCCGCCCAGCTTGAGCATCACACGTTTGTAGCCGTCCCGCGGGTCGGTCATCGCTCTCCTCGTCCCGGACGGATCACGCCCGTCTCGTGCGTCAACGCCCCCGACGCCGTCGTCGAGGAGCCGTACGGCCCATGGTGGGACCTCGTCTATTCTGCCCTATCGTCACCGACGCCACACCGCAGCCCGCGGGTTGCACACGGGACCGGTCGGACAGACGTCGACGGCGGCCCCCCGGAGGAACGGGGGCGCCGGCGGGGGC
>JBKBRA010000036.1:23012-25031 GCA_046292305.1 Dietzia sp.
TTCGCCCCTCTCGACCCCGCCGCCACCCCGCCCCCCGGGGGTTCCACCCGGCCCGGGCCGCACAGCGGTCGCGGGCGCCACCCGGGTGTCGGGGTGCCGCCGTCGGAGGAGTACCCGCCGCGGCGGGTACCGGGCCGGATCAGGCCTGTCCGACCTCGAAACGCAGGAAGGCGGACACAGTGGCGCCGGCCTCGGTCAGCAGTGCGCCGACGGTCTTCTTGCTGTCGGTGACCGACGGCTGGTCCAGGAGGACGACGTCCTTGTAGAAGCCGTTGAGGCGACCCTCGACGATCTTCACGAGTGCCTGCTCGGGCTTGCCCTCCTCGCGGGCGGTGGCCTCGGCGATCTCGCGCTCCTTGGCGACGATCTCGGCGGGCACCTCGTCACGCGAGACGTACTGCGCCTTGAGCGCGGCGATCTGCATGGCAGCCGAGCGCGCGGCGGCCTCGGCCGACTCACCCTCTCCCTCATAGGCCACCATCACGCCGACAGCCGGCGGGAGGTCAGAGGAACGCTTGTGGAGGTACACGGCGACGGGGCCGTCGAGCTTGCCCACGCGACGCAGGACCAGCTTCTCGCCCGACTTGGCGGAGAACGAGACCACCGCGTCGGCGACCGTCGTCCCGTCCAGCTCGGCGCTGTTGAGCGCGTCGAGGTCGGAGATGCCCTGGGATGCGGCGACGTCGACGATCTTGTCGGCCAGTGCGATGAACTCGGCGCTCTTGGCCACGAAGTCGGTCTCGGAGTTGAGTTCGATCATGACGCCGTCCTTGACGGCGACCAGGCCCTCGGCGGTGGTGCGCTCGGCGCGCTTGCCCACGTCCTTGGCGCCCTTGATTCGCAGGACCTCGACGGCCTTGTCGAATTCGCCGTCGGTCTCCTCGAGTGCCTTCTTGCAGTCCATCATCCCGGAGCCGGTGAGCTCACGCAGACGCTTGACGTCGGCAGCGGTGTAGTTCGCCATGGTGGGGCGACCCTCCTAAAAAGAGTTCGTGGTGTGTCGGAAGTTGTTGACGTCGGCCGGCGGGCGCGATCGACTCCACCCTAGACGCCTCGGCGCCGGGGGACTCCTCGCCCACCGTCACCGACACGTCGGGCCCGGCGCCCGGGAGACCCCGCTGGGGATCGTGGGCGGCCGGGCCCGACGTGCTCGAGCTGGTGGAGCCGGATCAGGCCTCGGTGGACTCGGCCGCGGGGGCCTCCGTCGCAGCGGGCTCGGCCTCGGTGGCGTCGGCCGCAGGTGCCTCGGCCTCGGTGGCGTCGGCGGCGGGCGCCTCGGCTGCCTTCTCGGCCTCGGGCGCCGCGGTCTCGCCGGTCACCTGGTCGAGCTGCTCGGCCTCCCACTCGGCGAGCGGCTCGGTCTCCTCGCCGGTGGCCTTGCCGGCCTGTGAACGGGCCTTGAGGCCCTCGGCGACGGCGGAGGCGATGACCCGGGTCAGAACGCTGACCGAGCGGATCGCGTCGTCGTTCGCCGGGATCGGGTAGTCCACGAGGTCGGGGTCGCAGTTGGTGTCGAGCAGGGCGACGACCGGGATGTTGAGCTTGCGTGCCTCGCCGACCGCGATGTGCTCCTTGTTGGTGTCGACGATCCACACCACGGACGGGACCTTGGTCATGTCACGCATACCGCCGAGGGTGCGCGCCAGCTTGGTCATCTCACGCGTCAGCATGAGAATCTCCTTCTTGGTGCGTCCCTCGAACCCACCCGACTGCTCCATCGCCTCGAGCTCCTTGAGGCGGATGAGGCGCTGGTGCACGGTCTGGAAGTTGGTGAGCATGCCGCCCAGCCACCGCTGGTTGACGTAGGGCATACCGACCTTGGCGGCCTCTTCGGCGATGGCCTCCTGGGCCTGCTTCTTGGTACCGACGAACAGGACCGTGCCACCGTGGGCGACGGTCTCCTTGACGAACTCGTACGCCTGGTCGATGTACGTGAGCGTCTGCTGCAGGTCGATGATGTAGATGCCGTTGCGGTCAGTGAAGATGAAACGCCGCATCTTCGGATTCCAGCGACGGGTC
>JBKBRA010000036.1:25041-32537 GCA_046292305.1 Dietzia sp.
CAGCTGCTTCATGGAGATAACTGCCATGGAAGTATTGAGGGGCTCGTCCGGCTTGGAAGCAGCCGAACCGCGAGGCCCTCGTCCTCGCTTTCTGGTGTGTATCGGGTTATGCCCGTTTAACCGGTTGGTCTCGGGCCCTGGTGTCCGCGCCGGACCGAACCCCCGATGAGCGGGGGCACCTACAGGTCCGGTGTCCGGTGGGGCCGGGGCTGTTCAGCCCCGGGTCCGGATGCTCCTCCCGTGGGAGGAGCAGGACACGCGAAGTCAATCGACGTCAGTCGACCGCATCGGCAATCATAACCCGCTCACGCCCATCGTCCAACACGCGATCAATAGCCCTCCCGATCCTGTGGATGGTCGTCCTCCTCATCCCCAGCACCGTCCGGGGGGCGGGCCTCCCGGCAGTCCAACGGGTGTACTCGAGCGATGAGAACCCGGACACCGAGCACCACGATGAGGCGTAGACGCCCGTCGGCGATCGCGACGGCGGACGCGGTGGTGTCGGCGGCGATGTCCGCGCTGATGTCCGCGGTGGTGTCCGCGGCCGTGCTGGCGGTCCTCGTCGTGGTCCCTCCCGCGGCGGCCAGCCCGGATCCCCCGCGCCGGGACCTCCGGGGGCCTCTCCCCGGCCCGGTCTCGGTGGTGACCTCTTTCGACCCACCCGCCGAGCGCTGGCTGGCGGGACACCGGGGGGTGGACCTGGCGGCGGCACCACTGTCGACGATCCGCGCACCCGCCGGCGGCACCGTGGTGTTCGCGGGCGCCGTGGGAGGCCGTCCGGTGCTCTCGATCGACCACGGCGCGGGTCTTCGCACGACCTACGAACCGGTGCGGGCCACCGTGCGCACCGGGGACAGTGTCACCACCGGGGACACGGTGGGCCATCTGCTCGCCGGCCACGCTGGGTGTCCCGTGGTCGCCTGCCTGCACTGGGGCGCGCGCCTCGCCTCGGGTGGGCCGTCGGGCGGCGACGACGACTACATCGATCCGCTGAGCCTGTTGGCACTTGATGACAGGCCGATCCGCCTCAAGCCCACCCTGCCCCGCGACGGGGTCGACTGAACCCTCCTCGGGCCATCCGGGTCAGGCTCTGGGGTGGGCGCCCCGGTAGGCGGAACGGAGCCGTTCCGCGGAGACGTGCGTATAGATCTGTGTGGTCGCCGGGGTCGAGTGACCCAGCAGTTCCTGGACGTGGCGCAGGTCCGCTCCGCCCTCGAGCAGGTGGGTGGCTGAACTGTGACGCAGCGCGTGCGGCGACACCCGCGGCGAACCGGGTGTGGCGGCCGTGACCTCGTTGACGACCCGCCGGGCGGCCCGCGGGTCGAGTCGGCCCCCGCGTGCCCCCAGGAGAAGGGCGGGTCCGGAAGCCACCGATGCCAGCTCGGGACGGCCACCGTCGAGCCAGGCGCGCAGGGCTCGTTCGGCAGGCGGGCCGTACGGCACCGCCCGTTCCCGGTCGCCCTTGCCGATCACCCGGAGTAGTCGCCGCTCGGTATCGACATCGTCCACGTCCAAGCCGCACAGCTCCGCCACGCGGATACCGCAGGAGTACAGCAACTCCACCACCAGCCGGTCGCGCAGGGCGATCGGGTCCCCCTCGGCGGCCCCGAGCTCGGTGGTACGCATCGCCTCGGCGGCCTGAACCCGATCGAGGATCTGTGGGAGGTGGCGCTGCGCTCGGGGTGCCACCAACCGTGCCGCCACGTCCGTGGGGAGCACACCTCGACGGCACGCCCACGTACTGAACGATCTCGCGGCGGCAACGCGTCGGGCGATGGTCGACCGGGCCGCCCCCGCACCGACCTGGGCCGCCAGCCAGCCACGGAGCGCCGGCAGGGTGAGCGCCCCCGCCAGGTCGGCCACGGTCTCCGGCCCGTCGCCGTCGACACCCAGATGCGCCAGGAGCGCGCGGACGTCCGAGCGGTACGACCGCGCGGTGGCCTCCGAACGCGCATGGCCGGTTCTGAGGTCCTGGACGTAGTCGTCGACGACGTCATCGAGTGGGGACCGGCGCCCGCCACGACTGTCGTCGACCCCGTCCAGATGTCCCATGAGTACCAATTGTCACGTGCGTTACCCTGGCGCGCAAGCGCACCACCATCGCTCCCGAGCGCGATTCGGGCCCGCGTCCACGGGATCCGGGTTCTCACGCCACGGGGATCGTCAGTTGCAGGCCCCCGTCCCCCGACCTGCGCCACCCTTCGGGACCGCGGACTGCCGCGCCCGTGGACAGCAGCCGGCCGAGCACCGCCCTCGTGGTGGCCGGTGCCGTCCCCGCGGACGCTGCGATCTCGGCCGGTGCCGCACCTCCGGTGACGGGGAGTGCCTCCAGGATCCGGCGGGTCACGTCGTCCAACCCGTCCCAGGAACTCGCATGCCCCGCGGGCGGGGCGGCCGTCTCCCCCATGTCGCCGGCCAACTCGATCACATCGGCCGTCCTGCCGACCAGGACCGCTCCCCTGTCCCGCACGAGCAGATGGCACCCCACCGACGCGACCGAGGTGACCGGTCCGGGAACGGCGCCCACCGGACGGTCCAGGGCCGAGGCCCATGCCGCGGTACTCAGCGCACCGCTGCGGGCGGCCGACTCGACCACCACCGTCGCGCGGGACAGGGCCGCGATGAGCCTGTTCCGATCGAGGAACCGGTACCGGGTCACGCCGGTGCCCGGAGCCTGCGCCGAGACCACCGCCCCCGATTCCGCGACCGCTCGGAGCATCCCGTCGTTCCCGCGGGGATAGAGCCGGTCGACGCCTCCGGCGAGTACCGCGATCGTGCACCCTCCCGCGCCTAGGACCGCCCGGTGGGCGGCCGCGTCGATCCCGAACGCGCCTCCCGAGACCACCGTGAACCCCTCGGCACAGACGCCCGAGGCGAGATCCGCGGTGACCGCACGACCGTACGGCGTGGGCGCGCGGGTGCCCACCACCGCGACAGATCTCCCGAGCGACTGGGTGGGATCGGCGGGCCCCCGCCACCACAGGCCCAGCGGGCGCAGCGCGGTGGCGACCCCGCCCCGGCCGCCCCGCCGCCGCCACCTCGGTCGGTCCAAGGGTTCAAGGGCGTGCGCCGGCCACCCCGGGTCCCCGGGCACCAGCAGGTGGGCTCCGACCTCACCGGCGGCATCCATGAGTGCCGCGCCGTCCACGCGGTCCCGTCGGGACGCCGACTGCTCCGCGAGCGCGTCCGCGACGCGCCCTACCCGTATGCGGTCGCCGGCCTCGACCGGTCCGACCGCGTCAACCAGATCCCACAGTTCCGCCGTCGGGCGTTCCGTCACCGCTCCCAGGTACGCGTACGCCCGCCGGACCTCCTGTGTCACCGCCATGTCGTCACGGTCGTCCATCACTCCTCACCCCTCAACACGAGTGCCTCGGACACGTGCGCCTCCCCGGGGACACCGGCGCCGTCGAGATCAGCGACCGTCCACGCCAGGCGTAGGCACCGGTCCACCCCCCGGGGCGACAGCACCCCGAGCGCCAGGGACCGGTTGAGCGGCCTCAGCGCGCGAGGATCCAGTCCGCGCACTGTGCGCAGCACTCTCCCGGGAACGTCAGCGTTGGTGCGGGCGCCCGCGGTACCGGGGCACGCCGCCCACCTCTCGGCGGCCGCCGCCCTGGCGGTCGCGACTCTGTCGCGGACCACGGCGCTGTCCTCCTCCTCGCCGACCGCGAACAGCCCTGACCCCAACGGCAGAGTCCGGGACAGGATGTCCAGCCGGTCGCGCAGCGGGCCGGTCAACGACCTGCCGTATCGGCGTCGCGCGTCGGGAGTGCAGGAGCACTCGGTGGGCCGCGGTGAGCCACACGGGCAGTCGTTCGCCGCCATCACCAACTGGAATCGGGCAGGGAACACCGAGACGCCGTCCCGGCGCGCGATCCGGACCTCCCCGTCCTCGAGCGGAGTCCGCAAGCTGTCCAGGACCCTTCCAGAAAACTCCGCACACTCGTCCAGGAAGAGCACACCCCGATGCGCGAGGGTCGCGGCACCCGGCTTGGCGGTGTTGTTCCCGCCGCCGACGAGCGCCGCCGACGACGCGGTGTGATGCGGGGCCACGAACGGCGGGCGCCGAAGCAGCGGGTCGTGGTCCGACAAGCGGCCCATGATCGAGTGGATCGCTGTGGCCTCGAGCGCCTCCCGCTCCCCCAGATCCGGCAGCAGACCGGGTAGACGCCGGGCCAACATCGTCTTGCCCGTCCCGGGTGCACCCCGCAGGAGCATCGCGTGTCCCCCGGCCGCCGCGACCTCGACTGCGCGACGGCAGTCGTCCTGACCGTGGACCTCGGCCAGGTCCATACCGTCGTCCGTACACGCAGCCGGCGGGTCCGGGGCCTCGGTGATGAGGTCACCACAGCCTCGGCTCCATGCCGCCAGCATCGCCAGGGACTCCACCCCCGCGGTGTCGATGCCGCCCACCAGCCTGGCCTCGGCCAGGTTCTCGGCCGGCACGATCGCACGCCGGAGGCCTGCGTCCCGCGCCGCGAGCACCGCCGGTAGCACCCCACGCACCGGACGGACGCGGCCGTCGAGTGCCAGCTCACCGACCAGCAGAGTGCCCTCGAAACCGCCGGCTGGTAGCTCGTTCGACGCGGTGAGTGCTCCGATCGCGAGCGCCACATCGAACCCCGATCCGCGCTTCGGCAGCGCTGCGGGTGACAGCGAGAGCACCACCTTCCCTTTCGGCCAGGACAGGCCCGAATTGCCCACCGCCGCCCGCATCCGCTCCCTGGACTGCATGACCGCGCCGTCGCCCATCCCCACGATGCTCACCCCGGGAAGCCCCCGCCCGACATCGGCCTCGACCTCGACGAGCTGTCCACCGATCCCCGAGAGCGTCACCGCCCATGTCCGTCCGAGCGCCACGACTACAGCACGTCCTCTAAGAGGTCGAGCCGCGGACGGGAGGGGTCCGCGAGATCCACGCCGATCACGTCGAAGCAGACCTGACGCCAGGGACCCGGGTGGGCCGCCAGCCATTCCGCTGCCAGCTTTCGCAGACGGCGCTGCTTGACCGCGGTCACCGACTCGGCCGGTGTCCCGAACCCGGTCCCGGTCCGCGCGCGGACCTCCACGAACCGCAACCGCCCCCCGGCGTCCAGGGCGACCAGGTCGAGCTCCCCCGTCGGGCTCCGCCAGTTCCGGCTGATCACGACGCCCCCACGCGCCTCGATCAACCCCGCAGCGTGCTCTTCCCCGATCGCCCCGGTCTGCCGGCGCCGGTCACCCCCGTCCGCGCCGGTGACCGATCCCGCCCTGTCCCCCGCCATCGCGAACCCCTCCCCGGCAACCCGGACCGTCCGGGCCACCGCGGCTCACCATGCCGGACGACGACGGCCCGATCCGCTGGACACGGATCGGGCCGGTGGCACCCTGTGGAGGCGCGGAGGGCTGTGGAGGATCAGCCGTCAGGCTCTACTCCGGAAGGCGGAGTTCGGGTTTGTCGAGCTCCTCGATGTTGACGTCCTTGAAGGTCAGGACCCGGACGTATTTCACGAAACGGGCAGGTCGGTACATGTCCCACACCCATGCGTCCGACATCCGGACGTCGAAGTAGACCTCACCGTCCGCAGACCTCGGGATCAGTTCGACCGCGTTCGCGAGATAGAAGCGCCGCTCCGTCTCGACGACGTAGGTGAACTGACCGACGATGTCGCGGTACTCGCGGTACAGCGAGAGCTCCATCTCGGTCTCGTAGTTCTCCAGATCCTCGGCGCTCATCTAGTGCTGCTCCTCGAATGCGCCTGGGCGGCGCGACGGACGTTGGCGTACGACATCCGGTGGATGTCGCTGGGACCGAGTTGTTCGATCGCCCTGGCGTGACCCGGGGTGCTGTACCCCTTGTGGGCTGAGAACCCGTAGCCCGGGTACCTCGGGTCGAGGTCCACCATAATCCGATCGCGGGTGACCTTTGCGAGGACACTCGCGGCGGCGATGGATGCGACGACAGCGTCGCCCCCGATGACCGAGGTGGACTGACACCCCAGACCGTCCACGGCGAACCCGTCGGTGAGCACGAAGCCCGGGGCCGGGTCCAGAGCGGCCACCGCGCGCCGCATCCCCTCGAGGTTGCACCGGTGGACTCCCCGCTCGTCGATCCGATCAGGCTCGATCACCACCACCGACACAGCGACCGCACGACGCAGCACGGCGTCGTGGAGTCGTTCCCTGGTGGGCGGCGACAGCTTCTTGGAGTCGTCGAGGTCGGCGAGTTCCGGGGCGAGACGGTCCCCCAGTACGCACGCCGCCACCACGAGCGGCCCCGCGCAGGAACCGCGTCCAGCCTCGTCGACCCCCGCGACCGGCCCGAGGCCGCGCCGCCCCAGGGCCGCCTCGAGGGCCAGTCGTCCGTCACGCCGGGTCACCCGGACCCGACCCGGTCGGACCGGGCTCACCCCGCGTGGATATCCGGCGAGGGCACGGACCCGATCCGGTTGAACGGGAGGATGATGGCCTGCACCTTGCCGATGATGTTCTCGTCAGGGACCGTGCCCTGGAACTCGTCGCCCATGTGGTATCGCGAGTCGGCGGAGTTGCTCCGGTTGTCACCCATCATCCAGTAGTTGCCCTCCGGAACGGTGACCGGGCCGAACGCGCAGTTGAGCGGATTGCGATCGAGCGAGGGGTCCACGTTGAGGTACTGCTCATCCAGGGGCTCGCCGTCCACCAGGAGCCGTCCGTCCGGTGAGCACCCGCCCACGGTCTGGCCACCCACGGCGACGACGCGCTTCACCATGTCGTTCTGGTCCGGCGGGACGATGCCGATGACCCCTCCGATGTTCTGCAGGGTCCGGATCGTCGGATTGTCCGATCGGATGGACTGGTAGCCCTGGTTCCAGGAGTCCGGTCCCTCGAACACGACGACGTCCCCGGGTTGCGGATCGCCGAACCGGTACGAGATCTTGTCCACGAAGATCCTGTCCCCGGTGCAACCGGCACACCCGTGCAGAGTGGGCTCCATCGATTCGGACGGGATCTGGTAGACCCGTCCGACGAAGGTCTGGAACACGAAGACCAGCACCAGCGCGATCACCACCAACATGGGGATCTCGATGTACCAGGGCTGGCCCTTCTTCTCGGTGGTCCGCGTATCGCGTCGACCCCCACGCACGCCTCGAGCCGGGTCCGCGTCTTCTCGGGGTCCCGGCTCGGAGGGGTTCTGTCCAGGTGATTCGGTGCTGCTCACCCGGACGAGCGTAGTCGATCAGCCACCGCACACGGCGGCCGAGTCCGACCCGCTCTACGCGCTCAGCGCTTCTCCTTGATCTTCGCGGCCTTGCCACGGAGGTTGCGGAGGTAGTACAGCTTGGCGCGACGGACGTCACCGCGGGTCAGGACGTCGATGTGGTCGATGGTGGGCGAGTGCACCGGGAAGGTGCGCTCGACGCCGACGCCGAAGGAGACCTTGCGGACGGTGAAGGTCTCGCGGACTCCGCCGCCCTGGCGACGGATCACGACGCCCTTGAAGACCTGGACGCGCTCCTTGGAGCCCTCGATGA
>JBKBRA010000037.1:0-31716 GCA_046292305.1 Dietzia sp.
CGGAGTGATCACGTAGCGCAGGGCGTGTTCCGGGGAGTCGAGCACGCCCGGGGCAGGGTCGATGAGCTCGAACCGCACGCTCGCATCGTCGCCCTCGAGCAGTTCCGTGCAGAGCCACTCGAAGCTGCTGTACGTCCCGTGGACGAACTCGACACGGTTGGGCAGGCCCCGGGCCGCGGAGGCGATCACGCTGATGCGGATCGGCTGACCGGCCCGCGCGGCATTGCCCAGAGTGGGACGGGGCAGGTCCGCCCCGACCCTGACGTCGCCGAGTTCGATGCCGTCGAGCTCGATGCCGTCGTGCTCGATGCCGCCGTGCTCGGGCGCGGGGGCAGCGGCGGAGTCGGGGCCGGTCGCGAACGGGCCGGAATCAGGCGAGTAAACGGCGAGCGAGGCGAGGGCGTCGGCGCGGAGCTGGTCCATGGGACGATCCAGCCCGTCCGCCGAGGCAGCCGACGCGTCGGTGTCGATGCGACGCCGAAGGAGTTCGGCGTCGGCAGCGGTGAGCCTGGCCCACATCGTGGCCATGCCGTTACGGGCGCCGCGGAATCGGACCGAGCGGGTAGCGGCCGCCGCGGCGGCGGCATCCTCCGCGGCAGCCGGGTCGTGTCTCACCACGGCATCATCGATCACGGAGTCCACCGCGTTGCGGCTCGGCCGGTCGCCACCGTCGAGGTCGTCCATGACACGCGCGACCACGTCGTCCTCCACGTCCGACACGATCGCGTCGGGCACCTCGGCCAGGCGGCACGCGATGTCGATCGCCAATTGTTCCGGCATCAGCCCGCGGTCGACCGCGGACCGCAGGCGAGGCAGTCGCCGGTGGATCTGCGTCCCGGCCGTCACCAACCGCGCAGCATGCCAACACGTGAGCTGACACGCCGCCACGAGGTGATCGCGGGCCCGCGCCTGCGGATCCAATCGGGCGTACGCAGGCCGGCGCGAAACGGCGGCCTCCTCGTCGGCCTGTGCCCGTTCGGACCGGGCGAACTGTTCGACCAGGACATGTGCCGCTGTCAGCCGCGTGGCCCCGGCACGATTCTGCGCCAGCGTCGCGGCACGGGCCGCCTCGCTGACGGCCTCCGCGTCGACCATGCCGAGGGGCTCGGGTACGGCGAACAGCGCACTCGTCGTCGCCACGATCCCACCTCCCCCGTCATCGAACTTAAATTCGACAATACCCCGGGGGACCGGATGGCACAAGTGTTCGATCACTCACTTCAGCCGGGTACCCACCCACTCGGCCAGCACCCGGGCGCACGCGTCCACGCTCTCGACCCACGTGGTCCCCGCGGTCTCGTCGGCCGGGTCGGAGACGAACTTGACCAGGCGCGTGGGCACACCCAGCATCGCCCCGGCCGCGGCGACCGCGTACCCCTCCATGTCGACCAGGTCCGCGATCGACGCGAGGTGATCGCGCAGCGGCCCGCCGGCCACGAAGCGGTCGCCGGACGCGAGCACCGGCGCGGCGCTCCCGCCGGGAGCGGACGGCAACGCATGAGCCGGCTCGGGGGTGACCGCGAGAGCGGCCGAGAGGGTGAGGGGCGGCCCGTCGTGGCGGCCGGTCACGGCATGGAGAGCGGGATCGTCGTAGTCGTGCTGGAACACCGTCGCGATCTCGTGCGTGCCCACCATCCCCGGGTGCAGTCCACCGGCGGTGCCCACGTTGACGAGTTCGCGCGGCCGGATCCCGCCACCGAGCGCGTGCGCGACCGCCACCGCGGCCCGGATCTTGCCGACGCCGGTGACCAGGACGGGGAAGTCCGTGACGAAGTGCCGGGCCTCCTGTTCCAGGGCGACGACGACGAGAGGGTGTGCCGGATCGACCGTTCCGAGGAGTTCCACGGCCCACACGATAGCCGCCGGTCCTCACCGCCCATCCGCTACCGCGCCCGCACTCCAGTGGGCATCCGCTCCCGCGCCTGCACTCTCGCCTCCGGCCACGAACTCCGGCCTGCGCAGCGGTACACGCGCCCGTTCACTACCGGGAGCGCCTGTGGGCGGGCTCGGGAGAGGCAGCTCGCGTCCTCAGCTGCATATGGCAAGCAGGCGACGGGGGTGCACGGTCTCCTGCTGGGTGTTCTGCTCACCTCGCCCATTGCCATTACGGTGGGAGCAGATGGCCCCGATCCCCCTTCGAACTCAGAGGTGAACCGCGATGACCGTCCCGTCTCCCCGAACCGCCGCCGCCCGCCGCGCTCTACTCGCTCTCCCGATGGTGGCGCTGCTCACGGCCGCCGGATGTGCAACCGGCTCAGACGACGGGCAGGCCGCTGAGCAGACGGTCACCGAGACCGTGGTCGCCCCCGCCGAGACCACGGCGCAGGCCGGCGAACAGCAGGACGATCGCGCCGCTGGCGACGAGTTCGACCGCGCGAACTGTGCGACCGAACTCTCGGGCCAGGACATCTCCGGCGACGTCCAGGTCCGCGACGGGCAGACGTGTGTGCTGTCCGACCTGACCGTCACCGGCGACATCGACGTCTTCGGCGGCGGTCGACTCGAGACCCGCAACGTCCGGGTCACCGAGGACATCGAGGCCGAGGGCCACGCCTTCGTCCTGGTCAGCGGAGGCGAGGTGGCGGGGTCGATCGAGCTGGAACGGGGTGGCGAGGCGACGGTCGAGAACGTGCGCATCGGCGGCGACCTGGAATCCGAGGAGAACTCCGGCCCCCAGCGCTTCGAGGGCAACACCATCGGCGGCGACCTCGAATGCGAGGACAACGCCGAGGCCCCGACCGGCGGCGGCAACCAGGTCGGAGGCGAGCGGGAGGGACAGTGCGTGGGCCTGTGATCCCCGGCCCCACGGGGCCGGAGGCCGAGGGGTCTGACCCCACGGGGTCTCGCTCACCCCGGGGTCGGCGCCCACCAGCGCTGGTCCGACTCCCCCAGCGGTAGCCGGTCCACCACCTCGTGCCGGGCCCGCCCGCCTGGGCCCTCGCCCAGGAACGAGTCGACCAGCGCGATCTCGGAGACCGTCCAGGTGCTGCCGGCGAACGTGTCGAGGACCCGCAGCCACGCCGTGGCGTCGTCACGGCCACCGAGCCGGGCGAGCGTCAGGTGGGGGCGGAACCGTGCTCCGTCGGGGACGCAACCCGCCGCGTTGGCGGCCGATCGGGCCCCCGCGGCCAATGCGTGGAGTGGTGAGACCGGCGACTGCTCGACTCCCGCCCACAGCACCTTGGCCCTCTCGACCGAGGGGAACGCCCCCGCCCCGGCCAACCGGATCCGGAAGGGCTCGTGCTTGCGGGCGACCGCACCGAGCCTCTCGGCGAGGTCGTCGATCCGCCACTCGTCGACGACCGGGCAGAAGGTCAGCGTGAGGTGCCACTGCGACGGGGCAGTCCACGCCAGGCCCGGCCGCGGCTCGAGGAACCGCTCGAGCTCCTCGCGCACCTCGTCCGGTGGCAGGACCGCGACGAACATCCGATGAGTCATACGCGACCAACTCCCCTCGACGACACTCACACCACGGTGGTCCACCACGCGCCAAGCCACAAGCCCACCAGCGCCGCGACGACGGCGGCGAGCATCGTTCCCACCGCGTAGGCCAGGGCCATCACACGGCGGCCCTCCCTCGCGAGACGCACCGCGTCATAGCTCGCCGTGGAGAACGTGGTGTACCCCCCGAGCACCCCGGTTCCCACGAGCGTCGCAGCGATGCCCGGACCTGCTGCCGAGGAGTGGCCGACCGTCGAGTTCACCGCCAGCAGCCCGAGCAGTAGGCCGAGCAGCAGAGAACCGGACACGTTGATGAGGAACGTGGCCATGGGGAAGGCGCCCCGCCACCGCCGGGTCACGGCCACATCGACGGCGTACCGCAGGGCCGAACCGCCCGCACCGCCCAGCGCCGCCCACCCGATCAACGCGGCGCTCATCGGGTGGCCCCCGGGCTGTCGTCGGAGGACGGGGGCGAGTCGGGGGAGCCGGTTGAGGCGGGGGAGCCAGAGGAACCGGGAGCGGCGGAGGCGGCGGCGTGATCGGTTGAGCGCCTGGTCACGAGCGTCGCCGCGGCGACGCCGGCCAGGGTGGCCACGGCACCGAGCACCAGCGTTCCCAGCACGTACGCCGCGGCGATTCCCGCGTCCCCGTCCCGCAGCAACTCGGCAGCATGCTCGGTCACGGCGGAATAGGTGGTGAAGCCTCCGCACACCCCGGTCCCCAGGAGGAGTCGGACCCGGGCTCGTCGTCGTTCCCCTCCGCGCTCATCGGAGGTGGTCGACCATTCGAGCACCATCCCCAGCAGGAAGGCCCCGACGATGTTCACCGCGAGCGTCGCCCCGAGGGGGTGGCCGGGGAAGCTCATGGCCACGGTCGCACGGAGTCCGGAACCCGCGGCCCCACCCAGCGCCACCAACGCCACCGCGACGGGCAGGCTCACGACGGACGGCCTCACACCGAGAGTCCGGCCTCCAGAGCGGCCTCGAGGCCGGCACGGTCGCCGGAGATCTCCAGGCCCGGGTCGTCGGCGCCGACCCGGTTCCACAGCAGTAGAGCGAGAACCTCGGGGGAGCCGACCACCTCGACCTCCTGAGTCCCGTCAGCACCGGGCAGGTCCCATTCGAGGGCGCCGGGATCCGTCGCCCCCACCGGCTCGGCACCCGTCGCCAGCCCCTCGGGGGCCTGGAGCGTCGCGCGCAGCCGGACCGTCACCGGGAGCTCGGGCAGCGCGAGGGCCATGATCGGGCGCATCGCTGTGCAGAACTCGTCCACGGTGTCCACTGCCACGTCCTCGGGCAGCGGGGTGGTGGAGGTGGGGCCGCCCAGGGCGTGCTCGAGGTCCCAGCGGTGGACGGCGGTCTCGTGGAGCTGCCGCCGCAGCCAGTAATCGGCCCGCCCGGGGCCGGCGAAGGTCCAGACAGGCGTGGCGGGATCGGCCTCGGTGAACGCCTCGATCATCTCCCCGGCCATCGCCGCGTACCAGTCCCCGAGCGCCGCCGCACCGTCCGTCGCCGGCGGGGCCGACTCCTGCACCGCACGCATTCCGCGGGCCCGCGCGTCGGGGTTCTTCTCCCGCACGTTCGCGCCGCCCCACCAGTTGGCGGTTCCGAGGTGCACGACCAGGTCGTGTACCGACCAGTCCGGGCAGGAGCGCACTCCGGCGGCGAGATCCACGTCCCCGCCGGCGAGCGCGAAGCGCACCAGACCGGCCTGGGCCTCGATCGCGTCGAGCATCCGCTCCCGCGTCAACCTGGCGCTCATACGCGTGTCGCCGCCTCGTTGGACCCGATCGATCCACTGTCCTCGGTTCCCGCCCGGCGCCGGGTGAAGTCGATCTGCCGTCCCGCGTTGGACACGGCCACCACGGTTCCGGTGCCGAACACCCCGTCGCGGTCGAACAGTGACGCGCTGCCGACCGCCACGCCGCCGTCGCTGAGGTGTTCGTCGGCCTCGATGCCGATGTCACCCGAGCGGGGCAGACGGGCCAACGCCACGGTGAGGTCGGCGTTGATGAAGCCGATGCCCTCGTCGCCCCAGTGCGACATGAGGCTGGTGGACTCGGCCAGGGTCACAGCCCGCTGGAACGGGGTCGCGGCCTCACCGGCCACCACGTCCAGGGGGTGGAGCCAGAACCTCTTGCGGCGGTCGTTCTGGTGCGCGCTCATGTCCCGACTCCACGACTCCCCCTCGTCGCCGCTGCCGAAGAACACGTTCGACCCGGCCCGGGTCTCGTGTGGGTCCGCCTCCGCCGGGGCCTCGACACGCCGACCCGAGCGCCACACATTCCCGGGTGGTTGCTCGCCGCGGCGCAACTGCACGAGAGTGGCGCGGGCGACCAGCTTTCCCTCCTGCAGCATCCGGACATCAGCGACACGGATGCGGTTGCCGCTCCGGACCTCCTCCGTCACCGCGATCAGTGGTTCGGTCCGGACCGGCGCGAACAGGTCCACGGTGAGCCGGGCGGGCTGGAACCCCTCGGCCCCGTGTTCGGTCTCGAGCGCACGGGCCGAGGCCACCACCACCGCGGGGCCGTTGACCATGGTGTCCGACCAGGCACTCCGCGCATACCTGGTGGGGATGTACGCCCCCGACTCGTCGAGGGTGAAGAACGAACGCTCACTCATGGTCTCAGCCCACCATTCCGATAGAAGAGGATGCGGGCCCGCCGGCCGTGGCCCCGCGGGCACCGCCGGCGGCCCAGGACCGCAGGATGGCCGCGAGCTGCGTCTCGAAGTACTGCTCGGCGCTCGGCGACTCCCGCCACACGCTGAGCTCCAGCGACACGACCCCGTGCAGTGACGCCCAGATCGCGGTGGCCGTCTCGTGCACGTCCGCGGCCCGGAAGACCCCCTCGTCCACCAACGCGTCGACGATCTCCAGCAGTGGTTCCCTCCACTGTGGGTCGCGCCAGTGCGGGTCGCGGTGGTCGGCGTCGACGCGGGGAGAGCGGACGGGCTCCCCCACCACGAGTCCGTACAGGCCCTCGTTGTCCAGGGCCCACCGGCGGTAGGCGCGGCACAGGGAGCGCATGTCGGTCTCGACGCTGTCGTGGCGCAGCGACTCGCGCAGGGCCTCGGCGAGCCTGCGATCCGCCTCGTGCGCGACCGCGGCCAGCAGTCCGGACTTGCCCCCGAACATCGTGTAGATGGCCGTTGTCGAGGTGCCCTGCGAGGCGGCCAGCGGCCGCAGTCCGAGCTTCTCCGGCGCCGCGCCACGGAGCCTGCGCGTGGCCTCCTCGAGGATCCCCCGCCGCAGGGCCTCGTCGTACTGGGCGTGGGGTGGGGCGCCGGTGGCGGCGCGGGAGGGGGATCGGGTCACCCAGGCAGGTTACGACGACGACGTGATCATCTCGTCACAGCGCCGTGGCGTGTCCACCGGAACGGTGTCATCCCACCGGCATCACCCCGCGCGCCCCGCCCACGCCCGGTATGCGGCGGACGCCGTGACAACGGTGTCCCACCTGCCGTGACGGTGTTCTCGAGGCTCTACGCTGAAGCACATGCCCACTCTGAACCGTCACGAGTCCGTCTTCGTCCTGCGTTTCTCCGAGCCGGAGGACCCGGCCGACGCCCCGGACAACGCCTTCTCCCCGGAGTTCCTGGACTCCCTCGACGCCGCCCTCGACGAGGTCGAGGCGTCCGAGGGTCCGGCGGCTCTGGTCACGACCGGGGCGGGGAAGTTCTACTCCAACGGGCTCGACCTGTCGGTGGTGGCCTCCGATCCCGCCGGCCTGCCCGCCTACGTCTCGCGGGCCCAGCGGCTGTTCGCGCGGGTCCTGCGACTCGAGATGCCGACGGTGGCGGCGGTCAACGGCCACGCCTTCGGCGCCGGAGCCATGCTGGCCCTGTCCCACGACCACCGCGTCATGCGCGCCGATCGCGGCTTCTGGAACCTGCCCGAGGCACAGCTCGGCATGCCGTTCCCCCCGGGCATGAACGCCCTCATCACCACCCGGCTCACCCCGTCGGTGGCGAGCACTGCGATGCTCACCTCCAAGCGGTACCCGGCGGCCGACGCTGTCGAGGCCGGGATCGTCCACGAGGCGGCCGCGGCGGACGCGGTGCTGGACCGCGCGGTGGCCGTGGCGTCGGAGATGGCCCCGCTGCGGGGCGCGAACTACGCGGGAATCCGCTCGGGCCTCGTGGCCGGGGTCCTCCCGCATCTGGATGAGCCGATCACGCAGCTCTGAGAGTCCACGACCATGTGCCCGGGCACATGGCGGACACGCGACCTCATCCGGCGGACAATTCGCGCGGCTCAACGGTCTTATGTCGCGACTTCCGTCCGCCAACCGAAGGGGCGGTGTCCGCCAACCGGGTGAAGGTTGTCCTCCAACCGGAGCGGCCTGCGAATAGACGGAAGGGCCCGCACCCCGTACTTCCGGAGATGCGGACCCTCACGCATGCGATCAGTTCGCGGCGGCGTACGCCTCCATCACGTCGGCCGGGATGCGGCCGCGATCGGAGACGTCGAACCCGTTTTCCCGCGCCCATTCGCGAATGGCCTTGGTATCGCCCGAGGAGGACTTGGCCGCGGCCTTACGCGCCGGCTTGCTCTTGCCCCCGGTCACCCGGTGACCGGCATCGATGTACGGCGCCATCACCTCGCGGAACGCCTCTGCATTCTCGTCGCTGAGGTCGATGGAGTATTCCTTGCCATCGAAGGCGAACGAGATGGAATTGGCCTCTTCGCCCAGTTCCGTTCCGTCGATGTCGTCGATGTACCTGACCTGGAATTGCTGAGCCATTGTTACTCCCTAGCTAGTCGCGTCCACTACTGGACAACATTATGCACCAGCATTGGGAAATTATGCCTGGTCACATTTGTTGACGATTCCCCATATTGCCCCGAGCTTTTGCGATTCGAGAACAGCCGGGCCGGTCAGCGGATTAATGCCGCCGAATTCTCCAGGTATAACCGGGCGATCAGATCGACTATCTCCGGGTTCGCGCCGAGCGGCGGGGAGGTCACGTCCGCACCGGCCGCCCCGAGCCGGTCCGCGAAGAACCCGGGGGCCAACAGGTGGGTCGCCACAGCGACCCGACGATGCCCCTTCTCCCTGAACCCGGTGATCGCGTCGGCGACGGTCGGGGTGGCCGCGGAGGCGAACCCGGCGGACACCGGCACGCCCAGCAACCGTTCGAGGGTCTCGGCCAGGGCCCGCGTCTCGGCCTGCGAGGACTCGTCCCGGCTGCCCGCCGCCCCCAGGACGACCGCGTCGGCGCCGAACGACCCCACCGCACCGGCCTCGGCGAGTCGTTGGACCAGTGCGCGCACGATCTCCGGTTCGGCACCCACGTGGGGCGCCAGTGCGACAGGGCCGGGTGAGCGTCGGCACGCCCCCTCGACGTCCTCGGTGACGTGGAAGCCGCGGGCCAGGAAGGCCGGGACCACGACCGTGGGGACCGCGTCCGCGAGGATGCGGTCCGGGCCCGGAGACTGGACGTCGACCCAGGCCAGCCGGCAGTCGACCCCGTCGAGTTTCTTGCGGGTCTCCACCAGGACCCGGCCCAGCTCGCGGCGGCCCGTCGACGAACGGGTCCCGTGTGCCACCAACAACAGGCGGGGCCGCTCCGGGCCTGGATCGGCGATGGGCGCGCTTGTGGTCATACCCCGAGCATGCCGGATTCCGGATGCATCGCCCCGATCACTCGACGAGACTGGGGGTATGAACGCAGGAGCCGGACGCAGGGGGCGGGCCCTCGTACAGGGCCGGCGGCGCCTCACGCGGCCGGAGGTGACAGTGACCAACTACGAGGCCGTCTACGACTTCTACGGACCCGGCCGGCGTCGGGACGGATTCACCCATCCCCTGCTGTCCTTCGTCGGGGCGCTGTACTCACCCGAGCTGCGGATCCGGCCCGAGACGGTGGCCGAGATACACCGGCTCCACGACGCCGGGGTGGGGATCATCGTGGCCGCCAACCACCCGTCCGCGCACGACCCGTTCGTGTTGGCCTCCGCCGTGTTCGACACCCGCGTACGGTTCCTCGCCTCCGGTACCGGACTGACCAAGGACCCCCTCTTCCGCGGCCCGCTGCGACCGGTGTTCGAGTACACCGGCACCGTCCCGGTGTTCCGGGCGAAGAACTACGAGGGCACCGCGCGTGAGGTGCACGACGCGGCGGCGGCACGGCTCATCGGGCTGTGTGTGGACCGGCTGGCCTCCGGTGGGGTGGTCCTGACCTTCGTGGAGGGCACCAACTCCTCGGCGGACGATCTGCGCACGCTGCGGCTGGAGTCGGTCAAGAAGGGCGTGGGCCAGATGGTCCGGGGGGTCCGCGAGGCGGGCGACCGGGTCGCGGTCCTGCCGCTCGGGATCGTCTACCGCGGTCGGGAACACGCCAGGCTGCCCCCGCGCCGCCCGGTGGTGGCCGCGGGTCCGCTCGCGCTGTGGGAGGGGCCGGGGCCCGCTCCCTCGATCGACGAGGTGAGGCGCTCGGTGCGCGACGGTATCGACGACGCCCTCACCGACGCCTGGCTCTAGGTGTACTGACCGCCAGGGTCCCGTGCCCGAGCCCGTCTGGTCCCCGGACTCCGGGTCAACGACTCCGGGCGAAGCTGACGACCTGCTCGCGCCCCTCGTCATGCAGTACCACCTTCTTCGGCCCCCACCACCCGACCACCGCCTCGACTCTGAGGGCGGGGTCGGCGGACCGCAGCATAACCGAACCCATGAAGATGGCGCGCTCGTCCGCCGTCACATCACCGACGACCAGACGCGCGCGGTAGTAGAACAGCATCGACTGATCGAATTCGACGGTCAGCCGCGTTCCGGCGTGGTCCAGGGTGAACTCCTTCATGACACCCTTCTACCGGACGGAGCGGACGACGGTACGGAGCGGGCGGCGGTACGGTGCGGGCGCGGCTCAGGTCCCGCCGTCGATCACACCGGGGACGATCTCGAACTCGACCCCGGCGGCCCGGAGGTCGCGGGCCCGATCCGCCAGCGTGTCCGCGGCGACGATCCGGACGACACCGTGACCGGCGGCGCACCGGGCGGCCACCACCCGCGCGACAGCGTCGACGGGCAGGGTCGACCCGACCTCGATCACCTCGACGTCGTCGTCGATCTCCGCCAGCAGCCCCGGATCGGCCGCACCGTCCACCACCAGCACGTCCGCGGCGTGGACGAAGCGCCGGGCGCGGACGGTGAGGAGGTCGCCGTCACCGCATCCACCGACCAGGACGAGCCAGCCCGCGTCGGGGCGGCGCCGGGCGCGCAATCCCGCCGGTGCGGTGGCCAGGGACCTCGCCACGTGCCGTCCCACGCGGACCGACCGGCGTGGGTCCGAGGAGTCCACGGCGATCCGCACGAGTCCGGCCGGCGTCGCGACCGCGGTGCGCGCGGGGACCCGGGCCGAGCCGAGCGCGGCGTCGCCGGCGGCCACGCACCAGATCCGTCGTTGCTCGCACAGCGTGGCCACCTCGGCGTCGACCACGGGGTCCCCGGTGGCGACGTGCACCATCCAGGGGGTGTCCAGGTCTGCGGGACGGAAGTTCCTGGGGACGACGACGAGGTGGTCGCCCGCCCGCGCCGCGAGGTCGGCCATCGCCGGGTCGACGCGAGGGGCCACCACCCGGACCAGTGCACCGGCCTCGAGGAAGGTCTCCGCGCGACGGACCGAGACGGGGCCCGCGCCCACCAGCAGCACCTCGCGCGCGGACAGACCCACCGTGAGGGGCAGGCCGTCCAGCGCGGGCGCCGCCGGCCGGGCAGCCGCGGGAGTGGCGTCCGCGAACGCGATCGTCACAGGTGGATGCCGCACTCGGTCTTGGAGGAACCGGCCCAGCGACCGGAGCGCGGATCGGCCCCGGCTTCGACTCGGTGGGTGCACGGCTCACAGCCTATCGACGGGTACCCGTCGTCGAGTAGTGGATTGAGCAGGCAACCGTGCTCGGCCGCGTAGGTGTGGACCCGCTCCAGGGTCCACGCCACGAGCGGGTTGATCTTGATCATCGAGTGCTTGGCGTCCCACTCCACGATCGCCGCGCCGGCACGGTGGTCGGTGTCCACGCGGCGCAGACCGGTGATCCACGCCTCGTACCCGGACAGGGCGGCGTCCAGCGGCTCGACCTTGCGCAGGCGGCAGCACAGCTCCGGGTTCGTCTCGAAGGGCCGGGGGCCGAGCGCCGCCTCGTGCTCCTCACGGCTCGCGGGGCTGCGCACGTCCACCACGTTCAGGCCGGGCGTGGCCGTGAGCGCGTCGCGGACGCCGATGGTCTCGGAGAAGTGGTAGCTGGTGTCGAGGAACAGCACGTCCACGCCCGGGGCGTACTGCGCGGTCATCTCCGGCACCACGGTGTTGGCCATGGAGCAGGCCACGGCCAGTGCGTCGCCGAAGGTCTCGCCCGCCCAGGCCAGGACCTCGCCGGGGTCGATCTCGCCGTGGTGGCCGTAGAGGCCGCGGTCGTCGAAGCGGCGGGCCGCGTCGTCGGCGATGGCCTTGAGTTCCTCGGTGGTCCGTCGCCGGCCGGGGCCGGGGGTCAGGACCGTGCTGCGGGGCAGCAGGTCTAGGGCTACAGCTGTCATACGAGCACCTCCTCGTCTACTCGGTGTGCCCACTCGGCAAAGGTCTCGCCGTTCTCACCGGTCTCCACGTATTTGCGGATCACCCGCTCCACGTAGTCGGGCAGCTCCGCCGAGGGCACGCGGAGACCGCGGACCGTGCGGCCGAGTCCACCCGACTCCTGGTCCTGCGAGGCCAGGCCGCCGCCGAGGTGGACCTGGAAACCCGGGGTGTCACCGTCGAGCAGCTGGCCCTTGAGGCCGATGTCGGCGGTCTGGATGCGCGCGCAGCTGTTGGGGCAGCCGTTGAGGTGGATCGACAGCGGCGTGCGCAGTGGCGCGTCGTCGGCGAAACGCTGCTCGAGCTCGCCGATCAGCGAGGTCGCGGTGTCCTTGGTGTCCACGAAGGCGAGCTTGCAGAACTCGATGCCGGTGCACGCCATGGTGGCGCGACGGAACGAGCTCGGGCGGGCGTGCAGACCGATCGCGGCCAGCCCCTCGACCAGTTCCTCGACCTTCTCCGGCTCGACGTCCAGCACGAGCAGTTTCTGGTGCGGGGTGAAGCGGACCCGGTGGGAGCCCGCGGCCTCGGCGAGGTCGGCGACCTGCGCCAGCTTCTCGCCGCCCACGCGGCCGACGGTCGGCGCGGCGCCCACGTAGTAGCGGCCGTCCTTCTGCTCGAAGATCCCGACGTGGTCACCGGAGCCCACGCCCCGCTTGGGAGCGGGGCCGTCCGGGAGCTCACGTCCCAGGTACTCGTCCTGGAGGACCTGGCGGAACTTCTCGGCTCCCCAGTCCTTGATGAGGAACTTGAGCCGGGCGCGGGTGCGCATGCGGCGATAGCCGTAGTCGCGGAAGATGCCCACCACGGCGGCCCAGACCTCGGAGGCCTCCTCCTGGCGGACGAAGACGCCGATCCGGGTGGCGAGCTGCGGGTTGGTGGACAGGCCGCCGCCCACCCAGAGGTCGTAGCCCGGGCCGAGCTCGGGGTGCTCGACGCCCACCAGGGAGATGTCGTTGATCTCGTGGACCACGTCCAGGCTCGGGTGTCCGGTGATGGCGGACTTGAACTTGCGGGGGAGGTTGGAGAACTCCTCGGTCCCGATGTATTTGGCCTTGATCTCCTCGATCACCGGGGTCGGGTCGAGGATCTCCGACTCGGCCACACCCGCCACCGGGCTGCCGAGGATCACACGCGGGCAGTCGCCGCAGGCCTCGACGGTGTCGATGCCCACATCTTCGAGCCGCTGCCAGACCTCGGGCACGTCCTCGATGGCGATCCAGTGGTACTGGATGTTCTGCCGGTCGGAGATGTCCGCGGTGCCGCGGGCGAAGTCGGTCGAGATGCCCGCCAGCACCCGCAGCTGATCGGTGGTCACCGCACCGCCGTCGGTACGGACCCGCATCATGAAGTACTCGTCCTGCAGCTCGTCGGCCTCGAGCTTGGAGGTGCGCGAGCCGTCCAGCCCCTGCTTGCGCTGGGTGTACAACCCCCACCAGCGCATGCGGCCCGAGAGGTCGTCGGACGGGATGGAGGCGAAGCCCTCCTTGGAGTAGGTGTCGAGGATGCGCTGACGCACGTTGAGCGCGTCGTCCTCGAGCTTGAACTCCTCGTTGTGGTTGAGCGTGAGCTTGCCGTCGATCTTCCACTGGCCCTGCGGCTTGGCGGCACGCGCGGGGCGGGCGGGACGAGGGGCGGCGTCGGTACCGGTCATGACCGCGAGGGTAGCCGCCGACAGACCGGTCTGTCTAATGAGGCCGGGCGCCTCTCACGAGACCGGCCGCCCCCCACGAGGGGAGGCGGCCAGGATCAGATCTTCGCGCGAACCGTCAGGCCAGCGGGATGCTCGAACCCAGATCCCCGGCGACACCGAACACGGTCCACCACAGAACCTCCACGATGTGGACCGGGAGGAACGTCAGGGTGTCGACGATCGTCGACCCCGTGTTGGTGGCCAGACTTCCCGCCGCACCGATCGACGATCCGGCGAATTCAACGAGACTGCCCCACATGATGAACTCCTTCCAGAGCGGCCCTGAACAGCCCACCCGTTGGACTTCATCTCGGTCGCCCTATCGCGATTATAGGACGATCCTCATTAAGTAGAAACCCCCCTGCGCCATTGTTACGAATATCCTGAGAAGCTTTGCCTGAGCGGTCGGATTGTGGAAACAGTCAGAATTCGTCCGTACCGTGTGTGAGGTACCCCACCAACCCGTGGGGCACCTCCTCTCGAAAGGAAACAACATGGGTTCCATCTCCGATTTCTGGTTCGACCTCTCCGCTGGCTCCGCCGATCTGGTCCCGAACGTCGGCTCCGCCGCGATCGACGGCCTGCTCGGCCTGCCGTCCTACCTCCTCTGGACCCTCGGTGGCGGCGCGGAGCTGTTCGGCTCCTGATCCTCAGCGATCAGTGACGCTGCGGCGTCTATAACCCGCAGAACTCGAGCCAGGTGTCGACCTCTCGCCGGGCCTGCTCTCTCCCGAGGACGTAGGCCTCGGCGAGACGGTCGACCCTGCGCTCGTAACTCCGTATCAACACCCGATTCGGACGGAACACCAGCGCACTTCCCGACTCCTCCAGAGCCTCGATCTCGTCGAGTGTCTCGTTGTAGAGCGCCCATCTGTGCAGAAGTGCCTCTCCCACCGCCGGAAACCTCCGGAAGTACGAGCGGTAGAACGGCGTGAGTCGCCGCGGCGGAATCTTTCGGTACCCCTCCGGCTGGGTGAGCACCACCAGGAACTTCTCGTAGCCGGCCACCTGCGCCGCGGATAGCGGGATCCCACCATCGTGACCCAGGGCCCCGTCCACGTAGTACTCGCCGTCGATCAGTACCGGCGGCATCCACACCGGCATCGTCGAGGACGACCTGACCATCCGCATGAGCTCCGGCATGCTCGAGGCGTCCTCCTCTGTCCAGAAGACCGTGGCGCCGTCCGAACACCGGAACGTCCCTATCCTCGCGGCCGTGCCGCTGCTGGAGAACGTGTCGAAGTCGTAGGGCAGCACCTGGTCCGGGAGTCCGGTCTGCTCGTAGATGTACTCCGCGTTGAACAACCCCTTGCCACGGGCGAAGCTGCGCCAGTCCCCGAAGTTGGGATCCGCCGCGAGTTCCACGAAGCTCTTCCGCGCCCGGACGCCTTCGCGGGAGAGATAGTTGGCCACGTGGGTGGCGCCCGCAGAGATCCCGGCGGCCATCCCGCCGTGGATGCCCGCATCGATGAGCGTCTCCACGACTCCCGCCGTGTGAACCGCCCGCATTCCCCCGCCCTCGAACAGGACGGCGACATCCGGAGCGGTGGGCGATAGATCGGTCACGACTCCAGGGTAAGTCGCATCGTCACATCGAGGTTGATCGGCTACCGTCTCCTGAGTGAGCGCCATCTCAGACTTCATCGCATCCGTCAACGATGTCTACTGGTACGCGGTCATCGCGTTACTCGTCATCGCCGGGCTGTACTTCTCCTTCACCACCCTGATCGTCCAGATCCGGATGTTCCCGGAGATGTTCAGGACGATCGTCGAGAAGCCCTCGGACATCGAGCCGGACAAGAAGGGCATCTCCGCCTTCCGGGCCTTCACCGTCTCCGCCGCCTCCCGCGTGGGCACCGGGAACATCGCCGGCGTCGCCATCGCGATCACGGTCGGCGGCCCGGGCGCGGTGTTCTGGATGTGGATGCTCGCGATCATCGGAGGCGCCACCGCGTTCGTCGAGTCCACGCTCGCCCAGCTCTACAAGGTCCGGGGCAAGGACTCCTACATCGGTGGCCCCGCCTACTACATCCGCGACGGCCTCGGATGGAAGCCGGTGGCTGTCGCCTTCGCGGTGATCATCACCGTGACCTACGGCTTCGTCTTCAACGCCGTCCAGGCCAACTCCATCTCCCAGTCCGTCCGCAACCAGTTCGGGCTCGAAGGGCTCGGTTCCGGGCTGGTCATCGGCATCGTCCTGGCCCTGGTGGTGGGGGCCGTGATCTTCGGCGGCATCCGGCGACTGTCCGCGGTCACCGAGATCCTGGTCCCGCTCATGGCGGTCGCCTACATCGTCGTCGCCCTCATCGTCGTGGCGATCAACATCTCCGAGGTGCCCGAGATGATCTCGCTGATCGTGGGGCACGCCCTCGGGTTCCGCGAGGTCGCGGGGGCCGCGATCGGCGCGGCGATCATGCAGGGCATGCGGCGCGGCCTGTTCTCCAACGAGGCCGGCATGGGGTCGGTCCCCAACGCGGCCGCCACCGCGTCGGTCTCCCACCCCGTCAAGCAGGGCCTCGTGCAGGCGCTCGGCGTCTACTTCGACACGCTGATCGTGTGCTCGGCGACCGCGTTCATCATCCTGCTCGCCAACCCGGAGTTCGGCGGCGACCGCGAGGGCATCACGCTCACCCAGGACTCGCTGGCCGCCTCTGTCGGCGACTGGGGAGTGCCCTTCCTCATGGTGGTCATCTTCTTCCTGGCCTTCTCCTCGATTCTGGGCAACTCCTATTACGGCGAGGCCAACATCCGCTTCCTGCGCGAGAGCCCCGTGGCGCTGCGGGTCTTCCGCGTGCTGGTCATCCTGGCCGTGCTCGGTGGCTGCCTGGGATCGGTGGACCTCATCTGGAACATGGCGGACCTGTTCATGGGCGTCATGGCCACCATCAACCTCATCGCGATCATCCCGCTCAGCGGTCTCGCGGTGGCCCTGCTGCAGCACTACCTGCGGCAGAAGGCCAAGGGACACAACCCGGTCTTCCACCGTGACGACCTGCCGCAGGCCCGCAACGTCACCTCCTGGGACGGTTCCGATCCGATGACACTGCAGCACGTCGCCGACGAGGCGCGCGACGTCGAGCCGAAGGAGTGAGCAACCCGGCACCGGCCGGGCACTCCCCCGCGTACGAGCGCTACGCCGCCCTGCCCAAGGCGCACCTGCACGTGCACCTCGAGGCCGCGATGCGCGAGGAGACGCTGCGCCAGTGGTGTGCCGAGGACGGCGTGGAGGTCCCCCCGCTCGTCGAGTTCCCCGACTTCACCCGCTTCCTCGACGCCTACGGACTGCTCATCTCGCTACTGCGCACCCCCGAGCGGGTCGGCCGGTTGCTCGACGAGGTGGTGGCCGACGCCGCCGCGCAGGCCGTCGTGGCGCTCGAGTTCGCCTCCATCCCGGAGAAGTCGGCCGCCTTCGACACGGCCGAGGACGCTCTGGAATTCATCCTCACGACCGCCGCGGCCGCCGGCCGACGCCACGGTGTGTGGACGGGTGCCATCGTGAGCATCGACCGCGGGGCCGGGCCCACCCACGCGCTCGAGGCCGCCCGCCTGGCAACGCGATTCGCCGGCCGCGGGGTCGTGGCCGTGGGGCTCGTGGCCGATGAACGCGGCAATCCCGTGGCCGGTGCGGCCGAGGCCTTCGCGATCGCCCGCGACGCCGGTCTCGGAGTGGTACCGCACGCCGGCGAGTTGGCCGGGCCCGAGGAGGTGCGGTCCGCTCTCGACCTGGGTGCCGACCGCGTCCAGCACGGGGTCCGCGCAGCCGAGGATCCCCGGGTGGTGGAGCTGGTCGCTTCCAGCGGGGTCTGCCTGGACGTCTGCCCGAGCTCGAACGTGGTCCTCGGCGTGTACCCCTCGCTCGAGGACCACCCGCTCCCCACGTTGCTGGACGCCGGGGTCCGCTGCTCGATCGGCGCGGACGACCCGTTGCTGTTCGGCGTCGACGTGGTGGACGAGTACGTGCTGGCACACGAGCGGATAGGGCTCTCGGAGGCGCGGCTCGCCGGGTGCGCCCGGTCGTCGATCGCAGCGTCCTTCGCGCCCGCCGATCTCAAAAGCGAGGCCCTGGCGCGGGTGGACGACTGGGCGTGGTCCGCCGACCCAGTCGACTGAGCACGTCAGGCGCCGCGGCGGATCCTGTCGGCGGCGAGGATCATCGGCACCTGCAGCGGCAGTCGGCCCCACGCGATCACCTGATAGGGCCACACCGGCTTCCTGCGCCAGGCCCGCACCATCTGCAGGTTCCCGGGCAGGACCCCCACGAACAGCGCCACAGCTGCCGCTCCGCCGAGGGCCCGGGTACGCGGCACCGCCACCAGGGTCGCTACGGCCAGTTCGGCGACACCTGACCCGTAGGTCCACGCTCGGGGACTGCCGGGCAGCTCCGGGGGGATGAGCCCGTCGAAGGGACGGGGCGCCACGAAGTGCAGCGCGCCCATCGCCCCCAGTGCGGCGGGCATGGACCAGTATCGGAGTGTGCGCGCGATGTCGTTTCCCATGCGCCCGACACTACGGTCGTGGAGGCCGACCGGACACTGATCGCGCACATCACCGGACTTCCGGCAGCACCCGCTCCCCGATCAACCGGAGGGACTCCCACGCGGCGTCGATCGGCATCCCGCCACACAGCGGATGGTTGGCGATCAGGCCCAGCTCCCGGGCCCGGACCCTCTCGACCAGCTCGTCCGGGGTCGCCACCATGTACACCCCCTCGGCGCGCAGGTCCTCCACCGAGCGGGCGTCGGAGTGTACGAACGAACTCCGGCCGGGTCCCATCTGCCAGGCCCGGTAGGCCTCCGCGTCGGCGAGGAGGTACCCGCCGTACCGCTCCCAGAACTCATCGGGGTCCCGCGCGCAGAACACCGCGGCGGGGCCGGGGACCGGGGCGACGACGAGGCCGGGCTCGTGCCCGTTGGCGCGGCACTCGGCCCGGTACAGCTCGGTGAGCGCGGGATCGTCGAGCTGCGGTTGGTAGTGCATACCCAGGCGGCCGGCCCGCCGGGCGGCCGCACCCCCGCCGCCGAGGAAGACCAGCGGGTACGGGTCCGAGAACGGTCGCGGCGTCACGGCCGACCGCTGCGAGCCGTCGACCGGGTCGTCGCCGACCGGGTCCCCCGCCCACGCAGCGAGCATGGTCTCCAACTGCCGCTCGAGACGTACCCCCCGTCCCTTCCAGTCCCGGGAGTGCATCGCGTACTCGACCGGCCGGTAGCCGAGCCCGAATGTGAAGCTCACCCGCCCGGACGCCACGTGGTCGAGCACGGCGATGTCCTCGGCCAACCGGACCGGGTCGTACAGGGGCGCGACCAGCGCCCACACCGCGATCTGGATCCGCTCGGTCACCGCGGCGACCGCCGAGGCCGCGATGAGCGGAGACGGGAGATATCCGTCCTCCGACCCGTGGTGCTCGGAGAGGTTGACGGCGTCCTGCCCCGACTCCTCGGCGTACCGGGCCATGTCGAGGGCCGCCCGGTAGCGGTCCCGCCGCTCGACCGCGTCCGCGCCGGGCGCCCGGAAGTCGAAGCGGGTGACGACGTAGACCATCAGGCGCAGCCCATCAGACCGCGGTACCCGTGCGGGAGTCGGCGAGGACCGAGTAGGCCGTGCCGCGCTCCTGCCGCTCCCACCAGGTGTCGGACCCGCCGGTACCTCCGACGCCGTCCTTGATCAGCTCGCGCTTGAGGATCTTGTTGGTCGCGGTGGTGGGTAGCGCGTCGGAGACCCGCACCCACCGCGGCCACGCCTTGGGCGACAGATCGGGCTGCCTGGCCAGGAACTCCTCGAGGTCGCCCGGGTCGAGTTCGCTGTCGTGCCGGATCACCACGGCCGCGGCGAGCTGGTCGCCGACGCCGCGGGGGTCGGGAAGCCCGTAGACCGCCACCCGGGAGAGCGCGGAATTCCTCAGGAGGATCTCCTCGACGATGCCCGCCGCCATGTTCTCCCCGTCGACCCGCAGCCAGTCCCCGCTGCGACCGGCCATGTACACGTTGCCGTCCGCGTCGCGGTAGGCCAGGTCGCCGGACCAGTACATCCCGTCCCGCATGCGATCGGACGTGGCCTGCTCGTTGTTGTAGTAGCCGGCGAAGAAACCGGCACCCTCGGTGTTGACCAGCTCGCCCACACACTCGTCGAGATTGGTCACCGCTCCGGTGTCGTCGAATACCGCGCGGGGACATTCGGTCGCCGTCGCCGGGTCGTACACCGCGACCCCCGGGAAGGGTTCGCCGATGGACTCGAGCGGCGAGTTCTCGGTCCGGACGATGATGATCGCGAGTTCCGTGGAACCGTAGGCGTCCCGCACGGTGCAGCCGAACCGTTCGGCGAAGGCGGGGATGTCCTTGGCCGCGGCCTCGTTCCCGAAGGCTGCCCGCAGCGTGGTCTCGGCGTCGTCGGGGCGAGCCGGGGTGTCGAGGATGTACGCGAGCGGTTTACCCACGTAGTTCATGTAGGTGACCCCGTACTTACGGATGTCGTCGCCGAAGCGGGTCGCACTGAAGCGGCGGGCGAGAACCATGGTGGCGCCCACGGCGATCGCGGGCGAGAAGCCACTCATGATGGCGTTGGAGTGGAACAGCGGCATGGACAGGTACAGCACATCGTCGGCGGTGAGCTCGAAGGACGGCGCGAGCGCCTCGCCCGACATGGTGACCGTGAAGTTGCCGACCTGAACCGCCTTCGGGTCCCCGGACGTTCCAGAGGTGAAGATGAGCATGAACGGGTCTCCGGCACCGGCCACCGGGGGGTCGGCGGGAGGCTCCGACGCGGCGACCGTGGCCGCCCACTCGTCCGAGTCGGTGTCGATGACCTTGACGTCGCCCAGGTCCAGCCCGTCGAGCAGGGGTGCGAGCTGGGAGTCGGTGAGCAGGACCTGGCAGTCCGCGCGGCGGATGTCGCGGGCCAGTCCCTCACCGCGACGGGTCGCATTGATACCGGCGACGACGACGCCGCCGAGAGCGCCGGCGGCGAGCGCGTAGAGCATCTCCGGGGTGTTCTCCAGGAGCGTGCCCACATGCCGGGGCCGGGAGTCGTCGAGTAACGCGTCGAGGGCTCCGGCGCGGCGGTCTGCGGCCGCGATGTACTCGCGCCAGGTGACGGTCAGGTCCTCGTAGCGGATCGCCGGGGAGTCGGAATCGGCGTGACGGCGGAGTTGTTCGCGAACGGTGTCGGCCATGGGGGTCCTCGGGGACGCAGGGTCAGTGTGACCTGGATCATAACCAGTTCTACTGACACTCGTCAGGAAAGCTCGATTGCCGGCCGGCCCGTGCTGCCTGCACCCTTCCGATCGGACCTGAAATCCCTGGCCGTGATCCCCCACCAACGGCGGGCGTACTGACTGAACGTCGTCACATCGTCCAGCGCCAGGGCCGAGGCGATCTGATAGAGGGGGATCTCGGTCGTGGCCAGCAGTCGCGCGGCCACATCGCGGCGCACCTCGTCCCGTATCGCGGAAAAGGAGGTGCTCTCGTTGCCCAGGTGTCGCTGCAGAGTCCGCGGGGACACCGAGAGGAGCTCGGCGACCCCGGCGAGAGTCGAGGTCCCGGTGTCGAGGGAACGCAGGAGAAGGGCCCTGGTCCGCTCGGCGTAGGTCTGGTCTCGTGCGGGACCGTGCTGTTCCAGGTAACTCAGGGCGAGCTCGTGGGCCATCAGATCCCCGCCCGTGATCTCCCGCCCGAGGAGCACGGCGGGGACCCGGAGCATCGCGGCCGATGCGAGGGGCCTCGCCGGAGCGGCGAAGAGTTCCCGGTAGCGACCGGGTGCCGTGTTGAGGGGGTTCGGGAGCTCGACCGACAGCAATCCGTACTCTCCCCCGAGGAGCGTGAGCATGGACCGGTGGAGGAAGAGCAGGACCATGTCGACCGCCTGGGGCGGCAGGGCAGCCGCATCGTCGCGGTAGCCGAACCGCACTCCCAGGACAGCGGGGTCGCCCTCCGGGTCCGGGACCACCGTGATCTCGAGCGAGCGGGCGTGAAAGAAAAGGTACTTGGAGGTCATCTCCAACGCCTGGGTAGTGGTCGGGGCGTGCCTGATGGCCGCGGCCACCGGGCCGAGCAGTCCCAGGTCCTGACGCAGCGCCACCCTCAGGCCGAAATCCGGACAGCGCAACTCGACGGCCGCGGTCTCGAGGAGAAATCCGATCGCGAGATCCTGCACAAGGATCTCGTCACTGTCGAGCGCACCGTCCGGCAGTCCACAGCGCAGTGCGAGATCGTCGGCGTCTCCCCCGAGCGCGTCGATCACCGCCCTGACGCCCCTCAGACCCGCAGATCGCACATACGCCACACCAGAATCCTCCGGCAGATGGCGCGATAGAGCAACCTCTTGGCGCATTACGGCAACTTATTCGACGAGATCGGTACTATCGTCTTCCGCATGACAGCCTCTGCTGACCACCGCCCTCCGGCCGGCACCCTCGAGAACCCGCTGGATCTATTGATCGTCGGCGCCGGCATCTCGGGTATCGACCTGGCCCACCATGTCCGGAACGCGTTCCCCCGCTGGTCGTGGGAGATCCACGACGCACACGACGACCTGGGCGGGACGTGGCACACCTTCCGGTATCCGGGCATCCGCTCGGACTCGGACATGGCCACGTTCGGCTTCCCGTTCCGCCCCTGGCCGCACGGTTCGACCCTCGGGCAGGGCGACGAGATCAAGGAGTACATCCGGGACACGGCGCGCGACTGCGGGGCGCTGGAGCGCCTGCATCTGAACTCATGGATCAGTAACGCGGACTGGCGCAGCGAGAAAGGCCTGTGGCAGGTCACGAGCGTGCGGGCCGACCCAGACCCCGACTCCATGACCGGCACCGCCCGGGAACGCACCGTGTGGGCCCGCCGCCTGCACTTCGGCTCCGGGTACTACTCCCACTCGGAGGGCTTCCGACCCGACTTCCCGGGCGAGGAGGCGTTCTCCGGCCAGATCATCCATCCTCAGCACTGGCCCGAAGGCACCGAGTACTCGGGGCGCAAGTTCGTGGTGATCGGGTCCGGAGCCACCGCAGTCACACTCGTTCCGGCACTCGAGCAACTCGGGGCCGATGTGACGATGCTCCAGCGAACTCCGGGCTATGTCGCCCCCCTACCGGAGAAGGACATCATCAGCGCGGTGTGGAAGCGCGTCCTGCCGGCGCAGCTGGCATACCGGGCCGCCCGGTTCACCCACGGCGCCCGCGACATGGGGCAATACCTCATCGCACAACACCTCCCCTGGGCCTTCAAGCAGGGGCTCCGGACCATGCAGGGTCGCTATATCTCCCGTGAGCAGATCAACGAGCACTTCACGCCCTCCTACCGTCCATGGGACCAGCGGGTGTGCAAGGCCCCGAACGGAGACATCTTCCGGGCGATGCAGCGGGGCGCTCGGGTGGTGACGGGCCACATCGACACCTTCACCGAACGCGGCATCCGCCTGACCTCGGGCGCGGAGATCGAGGCCGACGTGATCGTCACGGCCACCGGCCTGGAGCTCGAGGCGTTCGGCGGCGGGACCCTGTGCGTCGACGGTCAGGAACTCCTCCCCGTCGACCAGACCAGCTACCGCGGCATGATGCTCGCAGGGGTGCCCAACTTCAGCTTCACCGTCGGCTACGTCAACGCCTCCTGGACCCTGCGGGCGGACATGGTGTCCAGATACATGGTCAAACTCTGGCGAGCCGGCGAGAAAACCGGCGAGACGGTCTACGCGCCGATCCCACCCGAGCAGAAGGGCGATCGCCCGCTGCTGGACCTCGACGCCGGTTACGTCCGGCGTGGAGCCCACCGCTTCCCCCGCCAGGGCACCACCCGCCCGTGGACGTACGTTCAGAACTACCTCGTGGAGATCCCGGAGCTGGCGTTCGGCGACCAACGCCGGGACATGGCGTTCGGCGACCAGGTCACGACGGAGGCGGTCCGATGACCCGCCGAATCCTCATCACCGGCGCGGCGTCAGGCCTGGGCCTCGCCCTGGCCCGCGAGTACCTCGCGGCAGGAGACCAGGTCATCCTCACCGACGTCCACCCCGAGGCCCCACCCGTCGTGAGTGGCCTCGCCGGCCACTGGAGCTACCTGAAGCTCGACGTGACCGACGACGACGACTGGGCCGCCGCTGTGCGGGCCGTCGACTCCCTCGACATCCTCATCAACAACGCCGGCATCGCGGTCGGCGGCCGGCTGGACTCCACCTCGATGGAGACCTGGAAGCGCATCGTGGACATCAACCTGCTCGGCGTGGTCCGCGGGTGCAAGGCGATGGTCCCGAAGCTCGGGCGCGGCGGCCGGGTGGTCATCACCGCCTCCGCCGCAGGTCTGGTGCACGCGCCGCACATGGGGGCCTACAACGCGACCAAGGCCGCGGCGGTCGCGCTGGCGGAAACCCTCGACGCGGAGCTGCGGCCCCGCGGGATCTCCACGTCCGTCATCTGCCCACTGTTCTTCCGTTCCGGGCTCGCCGACTCCCTCTCCGGTGATGACCCGCAGGCCGATCAGGCGGCCCGGACGCTGCTCGCCAAGACACCGCTGACGTCGGAGAAGGTCGCCGCCCGGTCGATCCGCGGGATCTCCGCGCGACGACTCGTCATCACCCCGGACGCGCTGAGCACGTTCGCCTGGTACTCCAAGCGCTTCACCCGGGTCCCCTACCTGGCGGGAACACGCCTCATCGGCCGAGTCGTCCACCGTCGGGACTGAACGGCGATCAGCTTGGATTTGGTCCCGTCACGGCGACGTGAAAGCCAGCTCGCCTGGCCCGGAATTTCGCGGCATGCTCCATAAAAACACTCCTCAATTCACTGGCCACAGGGTCCCGCGAAGGCCGCCTCTATAGGTCTTTTCTTTTATATGGTCATCGCCACCGCCGCCGTTGTTCGCCGGTGGCACACCGGGAAGAATCGCGCCCTACCTCTGCAGTCCCGGTCCGACCAGAACCCGAACTGTTCGCGCCGAGTTGGATTTATTCATCCTCGTACGCGCTGCAATCGTCTTTTCTTAATGCATACTGGGAATAAGGAACTCGGCTTGAGCGCCTGCACCACGCTCGCCCCATTGAAGGTTTCTCCTGCAGCACCCCTCGACACCACCCCTCGCGAGAACCCTCGCAACTCCTCAGTAAGACCACACGTAAGTGGGAAATCATGACATCGGTGCACGCACCTACACACACACGTTCTCTGCGACGTTGGCTGGTGGCCGGCGTCGCCCTGACGACCGCCGTGACCATGACGATGCTCGGTACGGTCGCCTCCGCTCAAACCTCAGTCGGGCTCGGAACCGCACAGTCATACGCGATCCTCGCGGGCGCGGCGATCTCCAACACCGGCCCCTCCACCATCAACGGAGACATCGGCGTGTCTCCGGGGACCGCCATCACCGGCATGGACGAGGCAACGGTCAACGGGGCGACGAACGCCGCCAACGCGGCCGCCCTCCAGGCGCAATCCGACCTGACCATCGCGTACAACGAGGCGGCGAGCCAGCCGCCCACCGACACGGCGAACTACTCCCAGATCGGAAACCTCGAGGACCCCCTGACGAGTGGTGTCTACAACGCGACTTCCTCCATGAATCTGACCGGGACCGTGACCCTGGACGGGGAAGGCAGTTCGGACGGAGTCTTCATCTTCCAGGCGGGGACAACCCTGGTCACCGGGTCTGGCAGCAGCGTCGAATTGATCAACGGAGCCAACCCGTGCAACGTGTTCTGGCAGGTGGGTAGCTCCGCGACCCTGGGTACGGGCACCAGCTTCGTCGGCACCGTCATGACAACGCTGGATATCTCTGCCAACACCGGGGCCACAGTGCAGGGCCGCCTACTCGCCCAGACTGCGGGAGCGGTCACGTTGGACACCAACACGATCAATATCGCGCCCTGCGGTGAACCCACCGTCCCGACGACGACGCCGCCGACCACAACAGAGCCGACGGATACCACCGAGCCGACCACTCCGACCACCACGGAGACGACCGACACCACGGAACCGACGGACACCACCGAGCCCACCACTCCGACCACCACGACCGAGCCGACGACCTCGGTGCCTCCGACCTCCGTGCCGACGACTCCCCCGACGGCCGTCCCCAACGGTTCATCCGTCATTCCCCTCCTCCCGCTCCTGCTCCCGGCCATCCTGATCGGAGGCTCGGTCGCGGCGGCGCCGATAGTCGGGCCGATGATCGGACAGTCCCTCGGAGACCTGGGCTTCCCGTTGCCCGCCCTTCCGGAGTTCCCGCCGTTGGCAGGGTCGGCCATGCCGGGACCGGCTCCGGTCCAACCCGTCGCCCCCGCGCCGATGGCTCCGGGCCCCGAGTCCCCCAACGGCCGCGGCGGAGAGCCCGGCGCCATGGGCAATGTCACCGGTCCGGTGGCCGCCGACACCGGCGGGACCGCCGTCCTCATGACCGGTTCGATGGGCGACTTCGAGCTGCCCCTACCCTCCGGCGTCAGGCTGCCTCCGCTGCCCTTCATCCGCTGATCTGACACGAGGCCGAGGCCCCGCACCGGGCGATCCGGAGCGGGGCCTCGGTCTGCTCCACGTTGGCTGCGCACCTCGCTGGTGGCGATCACGCCGCCCGCGACCACCCCCTGCCCGCGGCGGACGAAGCGCGATCGCCTCTACTGTGGCGGGAAACGAGATCAATAGTCAGTTCACAACGCACTCGACTCACAACGCACTCGACTCGACCAATGGGAGATCACATGGACGTCGCCGCCGTCGCCGCCACCGCACCGGACGCGCCTCTGGAGAAGACCACGATCCGGCGTCGGGACACCGGACCGGCCGACGTGCTCATCGAGATCGAGTACGCCGGCATCTGCCATTCCGACATCCACCACGTGCGCGGCGAGTGGGGTCAGACCGCCTACCCCGTGGCGCCCGGGCACGAGATCGTCGGCATCGTCCAGGAGGTCGGTTCCGAGGTCACCCGGCACGCGGTCGGCGATCGCGTCGGCGTCGGCTGTCTGGTGGGGGCCTGCCACGAGTGCTCCTCGTGCGAGGCCGGACAAGAGCAGGAGTGCGAGCGCGGGGCCGTCGCGACCTACGGGTCGCCGCTGCCCGAGGACCACCCGGAGGGGCCCGTCACCCAGGGCGGGTACTCCACGCACATCGTGGTCGAGGAGCCCATGGTGGTCTCCGTCCCCGACGGGCTCGACCCGGCCTCCGCGGCGCCGCTGCTGTGCGCGGGGATCACCATGTTCTCGCCGCTGCGGCAGTGGAACGTCGGCCCGGGTACCAAGGTCGCCGTGCTCGGCATGGGCGGGCTCGGACACGTCGGTGTGAAGCTCGCGGTGGCGATGGGTGCCGAGGTCACGGTCCTGTCGCAGACCACCTCCAAGCGGGACGATTCGCTGCGGTACGGCGCCGTCGAGCACTACGCGACCGCCGGAGACGAGGGCAAGGCGACGCTGCGTGAACTCCGCGGAACCTTCGACGTCATCCTCAACACGGTGTCCGCGAACCTCCCGCTGGACCGGTTCCTCGCCACGCTCAAGCCGCGTGGTGCGCTGGTCAACATCGGGATCCCGACCGAGCCGATGTCGGTGCGGGCCGGGTCCGTCGCCGCCGGACGCAAGATCCTGACCGGGTCGATGATCGGCGGCATCCCCGAGACCCAGGAGATGCTCGATTTCTGCGCAGAGCACGGGATCACCGCGGAGATCGAACTCATCTCGGCGGACAAGATCAACGAGGCCTACGACCGCGTCGTCCGTTCGGACGTGCGCTACCGGTTCGTGATCGACGCCAAGACGTTCTGACTCACCGGGGCGGGACTCACAGCGGCCTGACTCACCGCGGCGCCACCTGCGCGAGCAGGCTCGCGAAGTCCTCGTCCTGCGCCTCGAGGAACCGGTGTGCCTCCGCGGCGAAGTCCGCCAGGCCGGTCAGGCGGCCCGAGCTCCGTGACGCGGACACCGCCGCGGCGCCGCACGCCCGGTCCAGGGCCGACGCGATCGCCGACCCCCCGGGCAGCGCGGCCGCCACACCCGCCGCGACGTACGGGAACGTCACCTCAGCAACACGCTCTCCGGACTCGCGGAACACCGCGACGGCGGACGCGATCCTGTCCGCATCCGCTCTGATCGTCCCGTCGGGCATCTGCTCACCTCGTCGTCGTCGCCTCATCGCGGTCATGAGGTACGACGTCCACACCACACCGCGCGGTTCCATCGGGCCCGGAACGGCCCGCAACTCGCCCGACATGTCGTAGCAGTGGTGTCTACTCGGGGTGTGGGAGATCAGGGTTCCCCGGCCGCCGGACCTCCGGCAACCGGGGCTTCGGCAACCGGACCGCCGGCAACCGAAACTCTGCCCACGACCCGGTGGCGTCGCCCGGCACCGGGACCCCTCCCGCTGAGGAGTGCACTATGTCCCTGACCTGGACCCCCACGATCGATCGCGCGCTCGCGGTCGCCGCCCGCTGCCACGTCGGCCAGACCCGCAAGGACGATCCGACGCCCTACATCGCGCACCCCGTGGCGGTGGCGATGATCGTGTCCGACTTCACCGACGATCAGGACGTCGCGGTGGCCGCGCTGCTCCACGACGTCCTCGAGGACGTCCCTCCGTCGGTCTACTCGGCCGACGACATGACCGCCGAGTTCGGGGAGCGGGTCACCGAGCTCGTCCGCGGCGTCTCGGAGGACAAGACCGCGGGAGAGGAGACCCCGCCGTGGCGTGTCCGCAAGGAGGGCTACCTCGCCGCCCTCGCGGAGGACTCGGAGGAATGCCTGCTCATCTCGGCCGCGGACAAGATCCACAACCTGCGCTCGATGGTCGCCGCCCACGAACGCCTCGGCGACGACATGTGGGGGATCTTCAACGCCGGGCCGGAGGAGAAGCTGTGGTTCTACAGTTCGATCGCGGATGCGGTCACCGAACGCCTGGGTGACTGCGCGGCCTCGCGCGAGCTCCGCCGGGCGGTGGACGACGTCGCGGCCCTGTGCCGTGAACTGAGGGGGAGGGTCAGACCGTCGGGAACTCGGCCTTGATCCGCAGCAGGGTCTTGGCCTGGGTCCGCCCCTCCAGTCCGAGCACCAGGCCGGACGACTTGAGGCGCCGGGCGAGGTCCGAGTCCGCGGCGAACTCGGACTCGGACTCGATCGTGATCTCCACCCGGCGCCCGCCGTTGAGCAACACCGACTGCTTGGCGGCGTCCAGGCCGGGGATGTTGGTCCACCGGATCGGCCCGGGGTCACGCGGTGAGGCCCCCGTGCCCGAGAACGAATAGTCGAAATCCGTGCTCTGGGTACGGGTCACCTTGCCCCACCCGGCCATCGGTCCCACCCCCACCCGTGCGGCGACGGCGTTGCGGCGGGCACTGTAGGTCGCGCACTCGATCTCGCAGGCTCCAAGAGTGTTCATCACCCGCAGCGCCTCCTCGAACCGCTGCCGCAGACTCCACGCGTCGTACTGGCCGAACGGCACGAGCAGCGGGCGGCCCTCGATGGGCGCCTGGACGTAGACCACCCGCGGGACGACCTCGCCCTCCACCACGTCGTAACCCGACCGCACCTGCATCGGACGTTGGATGACGTCGGTGAGCAGACCGCGCTTGTCGGTGACGGGCGCGGTCTCGTAGAAGGACACGAGCTGACTCACTGGCGCTCACCTCACTGTTCGAGGCCGCGGCGGGTGCGGACCTGGCGCCCAGCGTATCCGGCGCCGGGCCGGCAGCCGTCCAGGCTCGGCTCACCCGAGCGGCCACTCCCCGAGTTCGGTGAGGTCGTCGGCCTCCGGGGTGACGGCGGTGGGTTCGCAGCCGAATCCGGTCATCTCCGTGCCGTCCGAGAGCGTCACCCGGCCGAGCTGCATCGGCCTGGGGAGCTCATCGAGGAAGCCGCCGAGCGCCGCAGGGGAGATCGTCCACCTCTCGCCGAGCAGCGCGGCACCGTCCGGGTGACGCAGGACCCCCGGCTTGGGAGGTTCGGTGTCGAGGCGGTACATGCGGTAGTCCGCGCTGGACCGCACCGGGCCACGCCAGGCCGCGCCCCGTGAGGTGAGTTGGTGCTCGAGTGGGCCACCACGCCGGTGGGCGCCGAACACCACTAGGTCGACCGCGGACGCCCCCGCGCGGAGCGGCCACGGCACGAGTGGTTCCTCCCCGGGGTCAGGTTCCCCCACGAGGGCGGCCGCGATGTCGGCCACCGGACCGTCGTGGAACGGCCGCCCCACCACGGTCACACCGAATGCCGCGGTTCCGCGGTCCCCCTCGTCGACCTCGCCCGTCGGCACGGCGACGGCGCACAGGTCGAAGAGGTTGCAGAAGTTCGTGTAGGTCCCCATCCGGCTGTTGAGGGCGATCGGGTCGGCGTCCACCTCGGCGATCGTCGGGTGGAACGGCGCGGTGGGCACGAGCAAGGCGGTCGCACCCAGCCGGTCGAGCTCGGCGAGAGCCTCGCCGCGAAGCGCCTCGACCGTCCGGCGGTCACGCAGCAGGTCCACCGCCGCGATGTCCCGAGCAGAGGTGATGATGCCGTCGACGATCGGATCGACTCCCGCGTCCGGGTCCCTGTCGGCGTCGAGGAAGTCACCCACCGCCTCGTAGCGTTCGGCGACCAGTGCGCCGTCGTAGAGCAGCCGGGCTGCGGCGAGGAACGGGGCGAGGTCGATCTCCACGATCCGGTACCCGAGGCCGCGGGCCCGGTCGACGGCGGCGGCGAAGGCCTCGGACCAGCCCGGGGCCATGGCCACCAGCTCGCCGGGGACGGCGAGGGTGGCCCCCGGCCCCGCGTCCAACGGCGTGTCCGTGGGCCACGCCCGGGTGCCCTCACCGCCGGCCATCACGCCGATCGCACGTGCTGCGGTCCGGACGTCGCGGGCGAGGATCGTCACGGAGTCGTAGCTCGCGCAGGCCGGGAGGACACCGTCGGTGGACACCACTCCGAGCGTGGGCTTGATCCCCACTATCCCGTTGAGCGCGGCCGGGACCCGGCCCGAGCCGGCGGTGTCGGTGCCGATGGCCAGGTCGCAGATCCCCAGTGCCACGGCGACTGCCGATCCCGAGCTGGATCCCCCCGACACGTGGTCGGGGCGGTGCGCGGCCCGGACGGCCCCGTACGGGCTGCGGGTGCCCACCAGGCCGGTGGCGAACTGGTCCAGGTTCGTCGCTCCCACCACCACCGCGCCGGCGTCGCGCAGCCGTGCGACGGCCACCGCGTCCCGCTCGGGCTGGTACGCGAACCCCGGGCAGGCCGCGGTCGTGGGCAGTCCCGCCACGTCGACGTTGTTCTTGACTGCCAGCGTCATCCCGGCGAGCGGGCCCCCGGCGGCGAGTGAGGCCGCCATGTCGTCCACCAGCTCGTCGCGTCCACGGACCCGCAGGAACACCTCGGGCCGGTCCGCCTCGGCCAGTCGGGTCAACAGGTCGTCGACCATCTCCGCGGCGGTGTCCCGTACTACGGTCTCTGTCATTTCGCTCCTCATGCGCTCAGCTCCCCACTTGCGGCCCAGCGCGAGAACTCCTCGGCGCGGGCGTGTTCCATACGGCGTCTGGCGGAGGCGATCGATTCGGCCTCCCGCTCGCAGAATGCGTTGTGCTCGGCCAGGGAGAACGTGTCGTCGGTGATGTCGACGAGTCCCCGGCCGGCGGCGGTGTCGGCCCGGAGGTCGGCCAGCTCCTCTGAGGTGACGGGGTACCAGGAGATGCGGTCGAAGTGCCGCAGCAGCCACGGGTGCTCGGCGTCGAAGCCCGGTGCCGGTGCGGGGTGCCGGTGGTTCCACACCTGGGTGGTACGTCCCACGAACTGGTACCCGCCCGGTCCCTCCATCCCGTAGATGCACAGGTAGGCGCCGCCGATCCCGACCGAGTTCTCCGCGGTCCACGTCCGGGCGGGGTTGTACTTGGTCGTCACCAGGCGGTGACGCGGGTCCAGGGGCGTGGCCACCGGGGCGCCGAGGTAGACGTCACCGAGTCCCAGCACCATGTACTCGGCGTCGAAGACGGTGCGGTAGACGTCGTCGGCGGCCTGGCCCAGGAAGCCGGTGCCGTCCATGGCTCGCGGCTTGACCAGGGCCGGGGGGATCACCTGGGTGAACCCGGC
>JBKBRA010000038.1:0-31284 GCA_046292305.1 Dietzia sp.
GTACCCGAGACCATCAGCACGTCGTTGCCGGCCATCCGCTGGTACCGGGAGAAGACGTCCGACGGCACCCCGAACCCCGAGACGTGCCCGATGTGCCGGGGGCCGTTCGCGTACGGCCATGCGACCGCGGTCAGGACTGTCTTCGCCATGCGCCCCAGAGTAGTGGTCGCGTCCGGGGCCACCGTCCCGGGAGTGCACCCGGCCCGCGTCAGGCCTTCTCGGCCGCCGGATCGTGCGAGAGCGACTTGTGGATCGACACGCACAGGGCGATCAGCACGAGCACGAACGGCGACGCCGCGATGATGGTCATGTTCTGCAGGCTCGACAGCGCGTCACCGTCACCGTCGCCGGCCACGAGCATGATGATCGCCACCGCGGCCGTGAAGGTGCCCATCAGCATGACGATCCACCGGGACGGCTCCTCGACCCCGTGCTGGGCCATGCCGCCCATGACGATCGACGCCGAGTCGGCCGAGGTGATGAAGAAGACGGCGATGAGCACCATCGCGACCACCATGAGCACCGGCGCGAGCGGCAGTTCGCGGAGCAGGTTGAACAGCTGGGGTTCGAGCGAACCGTCACCGAACACGCTCCGGCCCACGTCCTCGAGGTACAGGGCGAACCCGCCGAAGATCGAGAACCACAGCACCGACAGGGTGCTGGGGATCAGGACCACGCCGATGATGAACTCGCGGACCGTGCGGCCCCGGCTGATCCGGGCGAGGAACATGCCCACGAAGGGCGACCAGGAGATCCACCAGGCCCAGTAGAAGACGGTCCAACCGGACAGCCATTCGGCCGCCTCGCCGTTCTCGCTCACCGCGGTGCGGGAGGCCATGTCGAAGAAGTCGGAGAAGTAGGCACCGACCGTGGTGGGGATCAGGTCGAGCATGAAGAACAGGGCGCCGGAGAAGATCGCGACGAACAGTGCGAGCGAGATCGCCAACACCAGGTTGATGTTGGACAGGATCCGGATGCCGTTGCCGATGCCGGAGGCCGCCGAGGCGAGGAACACCAGGCCCAACACCACGATGACACCCACGACGAGCGCGATGCCGCCGCCGCTGATCGCGCCGGTCTCGTTGAGCCCGGCCCGGATCTGCAGCGCGCCGAGGCCCAGGGACGCGGCGGTGCCGAAGATGGTGGCCACCACCGTGGCGATGTCCAGCACCTTGCCCATCCATCCGCTGGCCCGCTTCTCCCCGATGAGCGGGACGAACGCCTGCGAGATCAGATGGCCGCGCTTGAAGCGGTAGGCGGCCAGCGCGAGCGCGAGCCCGACCACGGCGTACATGGACCACGGGTGCAGGGTCCAGTGGAAGGCGGTGGTGGCCATGGCCACGTCGAACTGCTGCTCCTGGCCCGGGGGCGGCGTCATGTAGTGCGTGAGCGGCTCGGACACGCCGTAGAACATCAACCCGATGCCCATGCCGGCGGCGAACATCATGGCGATCCATGACCGGGTGGAGTACTGGGGCCTCTCGTCGTCACCGCCCAGGCGGATGCCGCCGAAGCGGGAGAACGCGAGGTAGACGGTGTAGGCCACGACCGTGGTGGCCACGACGATGAACAGCCAGCCCACCGTGTGGACCACCACGTCGAAGGCCCGGCCCGCGGCGCTCTCGAAGGACACCGTGTAGAACAGGCCCCAGACCACCACGATCAGGGCGATCACGGCGGCGGGGATGATCACCGCGAAGTCGGCGCGGGGGCGTGTCGTGGGTGTGGTCCCGGGTTCACTCTTCTGTTCTCTGGCACTGGACATTCATCGAACCTTGTCAACAACTCCGGCGTTGTGCAAGATAATAAGTTCTTCACCAGCACAGGTGCGTGTAAGCATGAACGGGTGCCCGACCGTCTGATAGCTGTCCCGGAACTGCTGCGCGCGTTGCGCGACCGGGCGCGTTCCCTCGGTCTGCCGCCCCCGGCCGCCTTCCTCGGCGACTGGCGGGACCACCGGGCCGTGCTGGTCCCGTCGGTCGATCTCCGGCCGGTCGCGCAGGAGGCGGCGTTCACGGAGAGCCAGCACCTCGTCGTCGTCTACCGGTCCTTCCCCGACACCGTGCCCGGCGCCGCCCCTCCGCTCCCGGCCGCGGTGCGCGGCGAGGCCTCCGGGTGGCTCACCCTCGACGCCGACGGCCGGTGGTCACGCCACGGCGACGCCCCCGACCCGGAGCAGGTTGTACGCGATCACGGTCCCGGCCGACCACAAGACGACGACAACGACGACGACAAGGCCGGCCGTCTCCCGGACTGGGCCGCCCCGGACCGCACCGCGCACCGCTCGGCCGTGTCGGACTGCCTCGAGGCCATCCGCGCCGGCGAGGTCTACCAGGCCTGCCTGAGCACGCGGTTGCACGGCACGCTCCGCGCGGACCCGCTCGAGACCTTCCTCGCGATCACCGGTCACGCCCCCGCCGCCCGCTCGGCCTATCTCGAGGGACCGTGGGGAGCCGTGCTCGGGTTCTCCCCCGAGGAGTACCTCGTGCGCCGCGGCGATCAGGTGCGGTCCAGCCCCATCAAGGGCACGCTCTCCGCGGACCAGGACCCGGCCCTGCTGTCGCGCTCCGCCAAGGACATCGCGGAGAACATCATGATCGTCGACCTGGTCCGCAACGACCTCGGGCGCGTGGCCGACGTCGGATCGGTGACCGTGACCGACCTGCTCGCCATCCGCCCGGCACCGGGGGTGCACCACCTGGTCTCCACCGTCGCCGCCCGCACGACCGCGGACAACACCGCGCTGGTGGAGGCCACCTTCCCGCCCGCGTCGGTGACCGGGACCCCCAAGGCACGGGCCCGCGAGCTCATCGCCGGGTGGGAGCCGGCCTCGCGGGGCCTGCACTGCGGGGCGTACGGCTTCGCGCAGGGCCGGGACCTCGAGCTCGCGGTGGCCATCCGCACCCTGGAGGTCACCCACGACGGCCGGGTGGAGCTGGGCGTGGGCGGCGGCATCACCATCGACTCCGATCCCGACGCCGAGTGGGAGGAGTGCGTGCACAAGGCCGCGTTCACCTGGGGCGGCGGGCCTGCGCCCTGGGGGCCGGACTGACGGGGCTACTCGTCAGCCGTGTCGTCGGCCGTGCCGTGAGCCGTGTCGTCAGCCGTGCGCGAGTCGATCACCGCCTGGTAGAGGTCCCGCTTGGTCATCGTCGACCCCTCCGCGACGGCCGCGCAGGCGTCCTTGAGCCGCTCACCCGCCTCGACGCGCTCCTCGACGATCTCGACCAGGTCCTCCGGGGTGGCGGAGGAGTCGGCGGCGTCCGCCCCCTCGATCACCACCACGATCTCCCCGAGCACCCCGCCGGCCGTCCGTTCGGCCAGCTCGCCGAGCGTGCCCCGCAGAACCTCCTCGTAGGTCTTGGTGAGCTCCCGGCACACCGCCGCGCGTCGGTCGGCCCCCAGCACCCCGGCGGCCTCGGCGAGGGTGTCGGCCAGGCGGTGCGGCGACTCGAAGAACACACACGTGCGCTCCTCGGCGGCCAGGCGCGCCAACCAGGTCCGGCGGCGGCCCGCTCGGCGCGGCGGGAAGCCGTCGAAGCAGAACCGGTCCACGGGTAGCCCGCTGAGCACCAACGCCGTGGTCACGGCCGACGGGCCGGGCAGGCAGGTCACCGCGAGCCCGGCCTCGATGCATGCGATGACCAGCGAGTACCCCGGGTCCGACACCGCCGGCATCCCGGCGTCGGTCACCACGGCCACCACGTCACCGGCGCGGACGCGGTCCAGGAGCTGCGGGACGCGACCGGCCTCGTTGTGCTCGTAGAAGCTCATGACCCGACCGGGGATCGTCACCCCGAGCGCGGTCGTGAGTCCACGCAGGCGCCGGGTGTCCTCCGCGGCCACCACGTCGGCGGTGGCGAGTAGATCCCGGAGCCGGGAGGAGGCGTCGCCCGGATTCCCGATGGGGGTGGCCGCCAACACGACACGTCCGGACGTCATGCGCTCCACCCTATCCCCGGTCGCCGATGTCCTCGCTCGCCCGTGTCCCCGATCGCCCGTGTCCCCGGCGCCCGGCAGGCCCCCATTATGCTCGCGGTGTGACCTCGACCCCAGGCGTGCGTTCCCCGGGCCGCCCGCTTCCGGATCCGGACACCGGGCCGGTCGACACCACCCGCGACTGGATCGTCACCGGCGTCATCCTCGTCCTGGCCTTCGTCTCCCGCTTCTGGGGCCTGACCTCCGCCACGGACAAGGGCACACCGGTCTTCGACGAGAAGCACTACGCGCCCCAGTCGTTCAGCATCGCCCAGCTGGGGATCGAGGAGAACCCGGCCTACGGACTGGTGGTCCACCCGCCCGTCGCCAAACAGATCGAGGCACTCGGCGGACTGCTCTTCGGCTACACGCCACTGGGCTGGCGGTTCACCGCCGCGATATGCGGCGTGCTCGTGGTGCTCATGGTCATGCGGATCACCAGGCGGCTGACCCGGTCCACCCAGCTCGGCTTGATCGCGGGCCTGCTGCTGTGCCTGGACGGGGTCAGCTTCGTGACCTCACGCATCGGCATGCTGGACATCTACCAGGTCCTGTTCGTCACCGCCGCCGCGGGCGCCCTGCTCGTCGACCGCGACCAGATGCGCGGCCGCATGCACCGCGCCGCGCTGGCCGGCCGGCTCCACCTGTCGGATTTCGGGCCGCGACTGGGCTTCCGCTGGTGGCGGTTCACCGCCGGCGTCATGCTCGGGCTGGCCCTGGGCGTCAAGTGGTCCGGTCTGTATTTCATCGCGTTCTTCGGCCTCATGACCGTGGCCTGGGACTGGGCGTTGCGCAGCCGATACGGGGTGCGGCGGCCGCTGGCGGGCGTGTTGCTTCGGGACGCGATCCCGGCCTTCATCACGCTGGTCATCTGGCCCGCACTGATCCACATGTTCACCTGGCTGCCGTGGTTCGCCGGTGAGAACTCGGTGTACCGGCACGCGGTGGGCTCCAAGGTCGAGGACAACCGGCTCCCCGATTCGCTCCAGTCGTGGCTCTACTACCAGTCGTCCGTGCTCGACTTCCACTCCTCGCTGACCACCTCCGCGGGCAACCGGCACCCGTGGGAGTCCAAGCCGTGGACCTGGCCGATGAGCCTGCGGCCGATGCTCTACTACGTGGAACAGGGCGAGGACGTGACAGGCTGCGGCCAGGACTCCTGCGTCCGCGCCATCATGCTCCTGGGCACACCCGCGATCTGGTGGCTGGCGATCCCGGTGCTCGCCTGGGCGTTCTGGCGGGCGATGATCTGCCGCGACGGCCGGTACGCGTTCCCGCTCGTTGGCTACATGGCCGGTTATCTGCCGTGGTTCTTCCAACACGACCGCCAGATGTACTTCTTCTACGCCTCGGTGATGGTGCCGTTCTTCGTCATGATGGTCGCGCTGGTGCTGGGCGAGATCGCCGGAAAGTCCACCGATTCCCCGCAGCGCCGGACCACAGGCCTGGGGATCGTGTGTCTCTACCTGGCGCTGGTGGTCGCGAACTTCATCTACATGCTGCCCATCCTGTCGGGGATGCCGATCACCCCGACGGAGTGGAACGAGCAACTCTGGCTGCCGTCCTGGCGCTGACCGGCCCGGGTGGACGCGGCAGGACCACGGCAGATGCCCACGTCCGGTGGGTGCGCTGCCGCTAGCGGCTCAGGATGAGGAAGTACTCGACCGCCTGATCGGCGGTCGCGGCGATCTCGTCCGCGCCGGGTGCGGGCTCGCCGAGCAGGACCCGGATCTGGGTGTCCCTGATCGTGAGGCCGTAGAAGGTGCGGAACGCCGCGGCAGGATCCGGAACGGTCAGGATTCCGCGGCTGTGGAGCTCCGCGAGAAAGGCCTCCACCCGGGGCCCGACACGATGCCGGCCCGACGCGAGCAGGAGTGTCGCGAGGGCGGGCGAGGTCGCCGCGGTGCGGTTCAGCTCTATCGAGACCCGACTCGTCAACAACGTGAGAAGGCCCGTGGCGAGGGAGCGGAGGACCTCGCGGACCCGGTTGAGGTCGTCCGGACCCTCCCGGTCGAGGAGCTCGGATATCGCGGCCATGGACTCGTCGGCGTTCGCCTCGATGACCGCACCGAGCAGCTCGTCTCGTCCGCCGAACCAGGCGTAGAGGGTCTCCTTCGACGCGCCCGCCCGCCGGGCGACCGAGGCCATCGTGAGGCCGTGGGTGCCGACGTCGACGAGTTCCGCGGCGGCTACGGACAGGATCTCGGCGCGCCGCGCGTCACGCTCGCGACGGGGTAGTCGTCCACGCCGTGGGGAAGTTGTCACTTGACAAGCGTACGCCAGTGTTCGGATAGTATATCCGTACTGTCAGGTTCGATTAATTGCGAGGGAGTTCCGATGCTCGAACGCTCAGGGTTCCGAACCGGCTACTGGACGGTCGTCGCCGTCGCCGTGCTGTTAACGGCGGCGATCTTCGGCTTCTTCTACGCGTGGGTGTGTTCGACGATGTGGGGGCTCGACGACGCCGACCCGCGCATCGCGATCGAGGCGATGCAGGCGATGAACGGATCGGTCCGCAACGCCGTGTTCTTCCCGGCCTTCTTCCTCACGCCCGTGGCGCTGGCCCTGGCCGCGCTGATGTCGCGGGTTGCAGGCCTGCACACGAGCATGCGGTTGTTCTCGGCGGCGGCCGTGGTCTACCTGTTCGGAGGACTGCTGCTCACCATGGCGGTGAACGTGCCGATGAACGAGGAGCTCGCGGCGATCACGGTTCCGCGAGACCCGGCCGATGCCGAGCAGATCTGGAGCGACTACTCCGGGACGTGGCAGGTCTGGAACGCGGTTCGCACGACCGCCTCGGGTGTCGCGCTCCTGCTCGCGATCGGCGGAGTCAGAGCCGCGGCCTCGTCACGGCCGACCCCTGTGCCCGCGCCGGATCGACTGGCGGCTCGCGGGTGGATCACACGGCTGGTCGCCTCAACCGCCCAGCGCCCTGTCGATGCTGAACCGGCCCGCCCCGACCGCGGCGACGAGCAACACGCCGACCCCCAGCGCCACCACGAGCTCCCAGCCGTTCTGGGTGACGAAGGGCCCGTTGGTGGCGTGGACGAAGTACAGGGCGCCCGCCATGTCGACGGCCAGCAGGATCCCCGCCAAGGGTGTGAGGATGCCCGCGATGAGTGCGATCCCGGCGATCAACTCGACTCCCGCGACGATCGCGGCGGTGACCTCCGGCTGCGGGATGCCGTACCCGGCGAACTGCTCCCCCACCCGGCTCAGCCCAAGCGTGAAGAACTTCTGCCACCCGTGGGCCACGAACACCGCCCCGAGCCCGATCCGGGCGAGCAGGATGGCGGCGTCGTTGAGGGTGTCCATCCCCCTCACGGGAGGATTCCCTCGCCGGCCTTGGTGATGCGACGGCTGAGGACCTTCATCGCGAGCATGTAGAGGGGTGGGGCGAACTTCTGGGCGGCGAACGCCAGTCGGATGTCCGGCGAGGTGTAGACGATGTAGCGGCCCTTGCGCACGCCCTCCAGCGTCTTCTCGGCCGCGACCTCCGGGGTGACGGCATGGCGGCGGAACTGGTCGACGGTCTTGGCCACCTCGGGGTCCGAGCGGTCCACGCCCGCGATCTCCACGGTCTCCACGAGCGGGGTGTCCACCCCGCCGGGGCACACCAGGTGCACGCCGATCCCGTACGGGGCAAGATCGAAGCGCAGCACCTCGGCGATGCCACGGATGCCGAACTTGGCGGCGCTGTAGGCGGCGTGCCACGGAAGACCCAGCAGTCCGGCAGCAGACGAGACCATGACCAGCGCCGCGGGTCGCCTGGCCGCCATCATCGCCGGGACGAACGCCTCGATCACGTGGATGGTGCCCATGAGGTTGACCTCGACCATGGACCGCCACACGCGGTGTTCGAGCAGGTCGGGTCGCCCCCATGCCGAATTGCCGGCGACGTGGAAGATCGCGTGCGGGGCGCCGTGCGCGGCGACGACGCCCTCGCCGAACTCCATCACCGCCTCGTATTCGGTGATGTCCAGGACCTCGCAGGCCACCACTGAGGCACCCTCGTCCCGGCAGGCCTGCGCGGCGGACTCCAGCCCGGCGGCATCGCGGTCCGTCAGCACCAACCGGGCACCCTCGTCCGCCAACCGGAGCGCCACGGCGCGGCCGATCCCGCTGGCCGCGCCGGTGACCACGCAGGTCTTGCCGCGGTAGTCGGTGATCCGTCGCCTCGACATGTGGTTCCCTTCCGGCCCGGGTCGTCAGGAGCGGGCCTCTTGGAGTCCCACCGTAGCGGCCCGCAGGCGTCGGGCAGGCGGTCTGACGCCGGTCCGCGTCACCCGCGCGCAGGGACGGGCGGCACGTAGTCGCGCAACACGCATCGGCTCCCGCTGTAGATCGTGGCCATGCAGCGGTTGCAGTGCACGCACAGCGAACGACGACGATCGTCGGCCATCAGCTTGTTGGGCAGGTCCGGCTCGCGCAGCAGGCCCCGGCCCATGGCCACGAACTCGAAGCCGGCGCTCATCGCCTTGTCGATCGACGGACGGTCGACGATCCCGCCGAGCAACATCATCGGCAGGCTGACGGCCTCGCGGATCTGACGGGCGTCGTCGAGCATGTAGGCGTCGGTGTAGGGGTACTCCTTGAACATCCTGGGGCCGACGACCTTCATCCCCAGCTTGATGACCGGCGGCTGGGTGGCGGCGAACTCGTGCAGCGGCGCGTCGCCCTTGAACAGGTAGATGGGGTTGAGCAGTGAGCTGCCCACGGTCATCACCAGGGCATCCGCCGAGCCGTCCTCCTCGATCCACCTGGCCACCTGCACGGCCTCGTCGATCCAGAAGCCGCCGGGCACGCCGTCGTCCATGTTGAGCTTGATGGTCACCGCGATCCGGTCGCCCATCGCGTCGCGGATGGCGCGGCCGATGCGGCGGGCGAACCGTGCACGGTTCTCGAGGGACCCGCCGTAGGCGTCCTTACGCTTGTTGAGCTTGGGGCTGAGGAATTCGCTGACCAGGTAGTTGTGCCCGAAGTGCACCTCGATGGCGTCGAACCCGGCCTCCGCCGCTCCGCGGGCTGCGCGGACGTGGTCCTCCACGATGCGGCTGATGTCCGCCTCCGTGCAGGCCTTGGTCAGGGACATACCCGTGGGGGCCGGGATGCGGGACGGCCCCATCGCCGGCATCTTGTTGGAGGTGGAGTTGGCCACGGCGCCCGCGTGCCCGACCTGCGCCGAGACGGCCGCACCCTCGGCGTGCACGGTGTCGGTGAGCTTGCGCAGCATGCCGCCGTCGTCCATGCCCCAGTGGTACTGGTGCCGGTCGGTGCGGCCCTCGGGCGAGGTCGCCAGGTAGGCGACGGTCGTCATGCCGACGCCGCCGCGGGCGTACTCCGCGTGGAACTCGATGAGTTCGTCGGTCACCCGTCCCTCGGGGCAGCGACCCTCGAACGTCGCGGCCTTGACGATGCGGTTGCGCAGCGTCACGTTTCCGATCTTCGCCGGACTGAAGACGTCGGGGACAGGGCTACCGGGCGCAAGGGTCATGCGCGAACTATAACGCGTTCTAGTCCGTCCGTCACGCTCTTTGGCCTGCACTTTTGCACTCAGTGCACATGGAATCCAGCCAACGCCCGGCCGCCTCTCGGCCTCGGGTCGGCCTGGTCGGCCTACTCAGCCCTGGTCGGCCTTCTCAGCCCTGGGGGTTGAGCGACGTGGAGTCGATCCCCGCGAGCGCCTGATCCGCCAGGTCGGCCGCCGAGTCCGTGGGGACCACCCTCTCCAGAACGCTCCCCACCCCCGGGACGCCGCCGACGAGCGCGGAGACGGAGCCGTTGGTGTCTCCGGCGAGCAGGTGGTCGATCGACTTGCCCAGCGCCGGTGCGACTGCACAGACCGCGCTGGTCGGCAGTCCGGCCCCGGCGAGGTTTGCCACGCTTCCGACGTTGCATGCGGCAGTGGCCGTGGAGCCGACCGGCCCGCTGGTCGACCCCGGCAGCGAACCGGTGACGGAGCCGAGCTGCGCGGACGCCGTCCCGGCGCTCGCGAGGAGGGTTACGGCGGCGAAGCCGCACACGGTGAGAATTCTTCCGGACATGTCGATCTCCCTGGAGTGGTTCGGGGGCGGAATCCTCCGCCTGCAGACCAGCACATCAGAGTTCGCTTACCTGGGGGTGAACATTGCGCGGAATCCGGACGCCTCCAGGGCGAACTGGCTCTATCCGGATCCGGGGAGGGCGGATCCGTGTTTCTGGTCGGCGGGCGCGACCCGGTCGGCGTGACCGAGTGACTTCCCCGGCGCGACCAGGTCTCGGACGGCTCGCTTGAGCTCGGTGATCTCGGGGAAACCGCCGTCCCTCTTGCGGTTCCAGACCTGCTCGCCGTCGACATCGATGCGGAACGTACCGCCGGTCGCGGGCACCAGCGCGACCTCGCCGATCTCGCCCTCGAAGGTCTGGAGCAGCTCGCCCGCGTACCACTGGGCGCGGAGCATCCACCGGCACTGCGTGCAGAAGGTGATGGCGATCCGTGGGGACGGCATACCGCACACAGTGCCACAGGCGAGCCGACCGGCATCACCGCTCGGCGAGCTCCGGCGGGGCCGGGTGCTCCTCGCCGAACATCGAATCGATGTCCTCGACGCTCTTGCCGGTCGTCTCGATGCGGAACTTCCACGTGATGACGGCGCCGAGCAGTGAGGTGCCCACGAGAATCGCCAGCACGGTGCTGGTGCCCCACGAGACCAGGAGAATCGGGAACAGGAAGGAGGTGAGCACCGCACCGACCTTCGCGAAGGAGGCCGCCATCCCGGCCCCCATACCCCGGAGCGAGGTCGGGAACACCTCGCCGGCGACGACGTAGGTCATCGAGTTGGGGCCGAGGTTCGTCATGAACTGGAACAGGATGAAGCCACCGAAGATGAGCACCGTCTGCAGCGTCCCGGTCGCGTACGTCGACGCCGCCGCGATCGCCAGTCCGACCGCGCACCCGATGAACCCGATGATCTGCAAGCGCATGCGACCCAACCTGTTGACGAGCAGGATGGCCACCACGATGCCGACGAGGAGGAAGGTGTCGATGAAGGCGGCCCCCTCGGCGCCGAGCAGATCGTTGTGGATGATCGCCGACGACGACGAGGCGTTGTGGTCGACGTCCCCGAGGGTGGTCGCGATGATCGTCGGCGTGAAGATTCCGATGCCGTAGGTGCCGAGATCCTGCAGGAACCACGGAACCGATGCCAGGATCGTCGATCGACGCCACGGCCTGCGGAACAGGGATCCGATCTTCTGCTTCTCGGCCGATGTCGATCCGCGTTCCGTGGACAGTGAGACGACCGTGGGGTACTGCGGCGTGCGACCGAGGAGCTTCTTGAGTTCGACCTCGGCCTCCGCGGGCCGGCCGACGTTCGCGAGCCAGTGCGGGCTCTGCACGATGAACAACCGGCCGATCGTCACGAGTGCTGCCGGCACCACGACCACGCCGAACATGATCCGCCAGGAGTCGAGAGAGTCGGTGTTGGTGAGGATCGCGACCCCGACCAGCGTGCCCGCCACGGCGCCGACCGCCTGGAACGCGAACGCCGACAGGACCTTCTGTCCCCGGGACGCCGTCGACTGCGTCTCGGAGATCATCGTGTGCGCGGTGGGATAGTCGCAACCGAGAGCGATACCCATTCCGAGTAGGCAGATCAGGAAGACGACGAATCCCGGCGCCACCGTCGCACCCAGCACGAACAGGGTGAACAGCACCATCTCGATGAGGAACATCTGCCGTCGACCGAATCGGTCCGACAGCCCGCCGAGCGCGGTCGCGCCCACCATGATTCCCGCGAGGGGCGCCGCGGTGAGGAGGCCGGTCTCCACCGTCGAGAGGGACCAGTAGGCGGTGATGAGTGGCAGGGCGACACCGATGAGGAACACGATCAGTCCCTCGAAGAACTTGCCCGCGGAGGCGAGCCACCAGATCCGGCTCTGCATGCTCGTCATGCCGCCCGCACCCGCCGGGGTGCCGTCGCGCCACTGCGGGGTCTCGTCGATATACCGCTGCACCGTGTAGTGCTGCACCGTGGATTCCTGCACCGTGGATTCCTACCCCGTGGATGGGGCCCCAGAAACGCCGTCGCCCTCACTCGCGCGTGTCGCCATGCGCGAACAGTACGCAGGCGCGACCCGGATCGGCCTGGTCCTACATGAACCCCGGGTAAATGCTTGAGAGCGCAACACTCATGCGGTCGCGCCTCATGCGGTCGCGCCCAACTCCACCAGCAACACCCCACCGGCGATGAGGACGATCCCCGCCCCCATCAGCGGCGTGAGGGGTTCGCGGAAGAGCAGCCTGCTCAGGACCGCGGCCAGGGCCACGCCGGCGGCCGTCCAGATGCCGTAGGCGACCCCCAGCGGCATACCCTCGGCCAGGGTCAGGGAGAGGAAGACAAAGGCCACCAGGTAACCGGGGACGACGGCGGCGTACCACCGCGCGTTGTCGACGGCCATCCGCAGCGAGAGCGTCGCGGCGAGTTCGAAGGAGATCGCGACGGCGAGGTAGGCCCAGGCCATCAGCCGGCCCCCTCAGCACGTGCCCGGGCCCGCTGGGATCCCAGTTCGACGCACAACACCCCGGCGATGATCACCGCGACGCCGGCGAGCATCAGCGGGGTCAGCGGCTCGTGGTAGATCAGGGAGGACAGGCCCGCGGTGAGCGCCACGCCGGAGGCCCCCCAGATGCCGTACGCCACCCCGAGCGGCACACCCGCCCGCAGGGTGAGGGCGAGGAAGGCGAACGCGCCCACGTATCCGACGGCCACCACGGCGTAGAGCGCGGGAACGGTGAGCGCCCCCTTCAGGGAGAGCGACCCCGCCACCTCCAGCGCGATCGCCGCGGCGAGGAACAACCACTTGCCGCCCACATCGGTTGTCATCGGTCGCCGTTCCTCCACCCGGGACATCATATTGCGGGCCTTTGCAGCAGCCTCTCAGACACCGGATGCCACCAGATCGCTGACCTCCCTGTTCTGCGGGGTTGCGGACTTGTCGGCCGCATGACGCAGTCTCGGGTTGCGCATCCGTGGCTCAGGCCTGGGCGCTCGAGTAAAACCCGGCCGCCCGGAGGGTGGCGAGACCGATCCAGTTCTCGTAGGTGCCGCTGATTACCGGGAGGTCGTCGGCACGGAGTTCAAGTGCTGCCGTGGGGCGCTCGTCGACGAGGAGGACGAGGCCGTACAGGGCGGTGAGGATGTGAGCGCAGGGTCGACTTCTGGTGCGGCAGGTGCAGGTCGAGGTGAGTTCGTCGAGTGTGACGGCGATGGGAGCTCCGGCTTTCGTGAGCGCGTCGGCGAGGCTGTCTGGAAGGTCACCGACGACGGAGGCTGTGTACCGGGCCGCAAGGATGGGCACGGCGGATGTCGTCTGATCAGCGTTCCATCGTTCGATCTGGATGCTCACGTAGTGAGTGGAGCTACCGTCGGCGACAGACGCTGCGATGCCCTCGGGGCCAATGGTCAGCGCGGCCTTCTGGTTGCGAGCGAGGCTTCGGGCTTTGGGGAGTTGCGGATGTGGCTTTCCTTGGGTGCGCTCGATGGTGCGCAGCCAGGCTCGCCCCCAGGCGGTCGCGCCGAACTCAGGTTGTGCCATCAGTCGAGTCCTTTCAGATCAAGGTCGAGGACTTCGCGCAACTGCCTGTCTGGCATCGTCGAGAGCGCGGACACCGGATCTCCGGTGACGATGTCGGCGATGCCCTGCTTTTCCTGATGCATGCGTTCAATGTGGTCTTCGACGCTTCCACCGGCGATGAGGGTGTGGACGTTCAGTGTGCGGCGCTGGCCGATGCGGTGGGCGCGTGCGGTTGCCTGTTCTTCGACGGCGGGGTTCCACCAGCGGTCGAAATGCAGGACGTGTGAGGCACGGGTGAGGTTGAGACCGAATCCGGCAGCTCTCAGGCTGAGGACGAGAATGGGTGAGGCGTCGTCGTCTTCCTGGAATGCGCGAACGAGCTCGTCGCGTCTATGGGCTGCGAGGCCTCCGTGAAGGAACGGTACGGGGCTGGTGCCGATGGCCACACCGAGGCCTGTCGACAACAGCTCGCCCATCTTTCGGTATTGAGTAAAGACGAGCGCCCGCTCTCCGTCGTCGACTATCTCGGCGAGCATTTCAGCGGCGCGGTCGAACTTGCCTGAACGTCCACGGTCCGCGGCGGCCAGGTCAAGGTACTGGGCGGGGTGGTTGCAGATCTGTTTGAGCTCAGTGAGCAGGGCTAGAACGCGGCCGCTTCTGCCAAGGCCAGCTCCCAATCCAGTCGCGAAGGCGCGGTCGACGGCATTCTGATAGAGGCTGATCTGCTCGCTGGAGAGGGTGCAGAAGACGCTCGAGTCCACGCGGGGTGGGAGCTCGGTGGCGACCTGCGCTTTTGTGCGACGGAGCATGTGTGGTTCCACCAGTTTCGCCAGCCTCGACGCAGCGGTCGTGGATCGTCGCTGTTGGATCGGGGCGACAAATCTCTGTCGGAATCGTCCGCGAGCACCAAGAACACCAGGGTTGGTGACGGAGAAAATCGACCACAATTCCTCGAGGTCGTTCTCCACCGGTGTGCCCGTCATCGCAATACGGCTGGTGGCCTGCAGTGCACAGGCGACCTTTGTGACCTGAGCGGTGGGGTTCTTCAACTGCTGGGCTTCGTCAAAGACGACCACATCCCACAGGCGCTCGCCGAGGATGGAGTCTGAGCGCAGCAGCGGGTAGCTGGTCACGACGACCGTCCCTGCGGGCAGGTCGAGCGGTAGTTCCCTGTGGTTGCCGTGGTAGCGCAGCACGTTCAGGCTCGGTGCGAAGCGATCGATCTCCCGATGCCAGTTGCCGATCAAGGACGTTGGGCAGACCACAAGGTGAGGCCGGTCCGTGTTACGAGTGGCGAGCACGCTGATCGATTGGAGAGTCTTGCCGAGGCCCATCTCGTCAGCAAGCACGGCTCCCTCTCCGGCCGTTGCCCGGTCGCGTAGCCAAATCACACCGTGCGCCTGATAGGGGCGCAGGTCGGCCTTGACCCGTCCCTCGCTCATCGCCCTGGCCGTAGCCAGCGCCGTCTGGAACTGCTCGACCAACGCCAACGGATGCACGATGGCCGTCTCATCGGTGTTCAGTACCGCGTGTCCGGCCGGTGGCAGCGCCGCAGCGATCGCGGCCAATGACTGATCCTGTCCGTTCCGTACTTTCCCACGCTTACACATCAGCTCCCGGCTCGCTGCTCGCCAACCCCGAGCGGACTCTCCCAGACCTCCGACACGGGTCAGCTCCGCCAGAGCGGACGCGGTTGCCGCGAGGTCTGAGACGTACGTGTCGACCTCTGTCGGCTTCACTTCGCCGTCGACGACGCCCGCGAGGCGGAGCGTGAGCGGCCGCCCGGCCGGGAGACTCAGTCTGTCGAGCACCGCGGGGATGTCCGGCACGCCCCACCAGGCGATGCCGTTCTGGGCGGGGATGTAGGTTGCTTGAAGTCGTGGCGTAGCGGTTCGGGTCAGTGTGATCATCTCCGGAATCAAGCGATATGTGCGCGACGCACTGTTTGTGTAACGCAAAGATACTCGGGTTGTCGAGGGAGCGCACATGGAGGAATCGGTCGAGAGCACTGGCGCGGCGGACCGGCTGATCGATGCGATCACCGAGTGGGTGCAGCAGCTCATCCGGATGAACGCCCTCGTCGCAGCGGACTCGGGCCTGGTTCCGACGGATCTGCACTGCCTCCACGTCCTGCAACAAACTGGACCGACGACCGCCGGCAAACTCGGAGAACGAGTGGGCCTCTCTGCCGGGGCCGCCTCCCGCATGATCGATCGCCTCGAAGCGACCGGCTTCGTCGTACGCGCCAGGGACACAACGGATCGCCGCAGAGTCACCGTCTCCGCGACCGACGCCGGGCTGCAGCGCGCCGGCTCCGCTTACGGCGGGCTCACGGCCCGCACGCGCAAGGACCTCGAAGGATTCTCCGCCTCCGAGCTCGCAGTGCTGACCCGGTTCACGGAGCAGAGCCTGCGCACAGTCGAGTCCGCGGCAAGCAACCTCGCGGCGGGACATCCAAGTTCTGACTGAACCTGGGGCACGCGTGACTGAATCATGAACAGCGAGAGACGCGAGCGGCTTGCCCGCAATTCGGGCCGGACAAGGTCGCTCGGCGCCGTTTAGCTATGGCGCTTGAGGAGGAACTCGATGACCCGGGGCACCACCTGCGGGGAATGCGTCATCACGCCCCCATGTCCCGCATCCGGGATCACACAGAGTTCAGCACCTGGGATCCGATCCACGGCCAGCTGTGCCTGAACTGGCCCGAGTAGCGGATCGAACTCGAACGCGATCGCCAAGACGGGGGCCACAATCTTTTGGAGTCGATCCATACGTTCCTCATCACGGAGCCAGCGATGGGAGGCACGAGCTTGAGCCACCTCGCCGTCACTCGAAGTCCACTGGTCGCTCTGGAACGCCGACATGGTGGCCCACTGCTCGACCAGCTGGTCTGCCGCCGCCAACGCAGATGGCGGCAGGGCGGTCAGGAGCGTCTGCATCGTCATCACCTCCGCAGGCAGCTCGCCCAGTCGATCGATCAGCGCCGCTTCGCAGTTCACTACTGAGTGAAGTAAGGGTGTCGTCGGCCCCGGGCCTGCGATGAGGACTCCGGCTGAGAACTGGTCCGGGCGCGTTGACAACAGGTGTTCGATGGTGAAGCTGCCCAGGGAATAGCCAACCAACGCTGGCGGCTGATCGAGTTCCAGTGTGTCGATGAGGGATACGAGGTCCTCGCCCAGTTCCGCGACGGTGCAGTTAGCGGACGGGGCATCGCTTGGCGCAACGCCGCGTGAGGCATATGCGACAACGTCGAAGCCGTTGTCGACGAGGGCAGATGTCAGTCCGGATAACTCCCACGCGATCGGAGGCATACCTGTCCCGCCAACAAGAACGACGGGCAGACCTTCCCCTCGCCGATCCACCCCGAGCCGGATTCGGCCAGTATTGATCAATTCCATGTTCGGGATTCAATCATCGAAGCGCGTTCAACTCGGAAACCAGAGCCGAACGTGTCCCCTTGAACATCACCGATCTATCAACTCATCACGTTGTGGAGCTAAGGGGAATCGAACCCCTGACCTTCTCGATGCGAACGAGACGCGCTACCAACTGCGCTATAGCCCCCCGGCGCCCTCGCGGGCGACGGTGCCGCCCCTTCGGGAAGCAGTGCCACCCTCTCGAGCAGCGAGGGATACCCTACCAGCACCTCCGGGCGACCGACCAAACCGGGAGGCCCGGTGGCCTCATGAGCTCGCGGTGTGCGTGTGCATCCGCACGCCGTCGTCGTTGAAGATGCTGATCACCTGCGCGGGCCGCCCACCCGCGGCCGACAGACTGTGCGGGACCCTGGTGTCGAACTCGGCCGCCTCGCCTCGGGTGAGGATCAGCTCCTGGTCGCCCAGGACCAGTCGCAGTTTCCCGGTGAGGACGTAGAGCCATTCGTAGCCCTCGTGGACCCGGGGCTCGGGCGCCGTGCTCGCCGGCGGGTAGGTGATCTTGTAGGTCCCGATCGACGAACCCTCGGGCGCCAGTGGCGCGATCACCATGCCCTCCCGGTGGATCACCGGTCGCCGCACCCTGGGGTCGACGGTCGCCGGGGCCACCAGGTCGTCGAGGCTGATCCCCAGTTGGCGCGTGAGCGGCAGGAGCAGCTCGAGACTGGCCTGGCGCTTGCCTGATTCGAGCCGCGACAGGGTGCTCGCCGACATCCCCGCCCGCTCTGCCAGCTCGTCCAGCGTCCACCCCTTGCTGTGACGGTATGCACGCAGACGCATCCCCACCTGTTTCAGTTCCCCCGCCATCGCCCGACTCCTTGCCAATAGTGCAACTCCGCTTGCAGTTTACGCACACGAGGCGTGAACTGCTCCCATGAACACGAACCGGGAATCAGACGAACACTGGGACGTCATCGTGGTCGGCGGCGGGGCCGCGGGCCTGTCGGCGGCGCTGATGCTGGGGCGGGCACGACGACGCGTGCTCGTCGTCGACGCCGGCGAGCCGCGCAATCGCTTCGCCGCTCACATGCACGGCGTCCTCGGCCACGAGGGGGTGGACCCGCTCGAGCTGCTCCGTCGGGGCCGCGAGGAGCTACAAGAGTACGACGTGACGGTGCGGACGGGGTCCGTGACCGTGGTCCAGGACAGCGGAGTCGACGACGCGCGGATCGACGACGACGAGATCGGCCTGACCGTCGAATTCGCCGATTCCTCGCGCGCGACCACACGAGCACTGGTCGTCGCGTCAGGTCAGACGGATGAACTCCCGGACATCCCCGGCCTGCGGGAGTTCTGGGGCACGAGCGTGCTCCACTGCCCCTACTGCCACGGCTGGGAGGTGCGCGGCAGCAGGATCGCCGTGCTGGGAACGTCCGCGATGTCGGCGCACCAGGCGCAGCTCGTGCGCCAGTGGACCGACGACCTGGTCTTCCTCACCGCTGGCATCGACGAATCCGGCAACGGTCCCGACGCCGAGGTGGCCGCCCGACTCCGGGCCCGCGGCGTCCGACTCGAGTCGACCCCCGTCGACAGGGTCCTGTCCACCGACGGCCGTCTGAGCGGGGTCCGTCTGGCCGACGGGCGGGAGATCGCACTCGACGCGATCTTCGCGGCACCCGTGGCGCGACCCCACGACCAGTTCCTCGACGGACTCACTCTGGAACGGGCCACCAACCCGATGGGCACGGCTCTGGCGGTGGATCAGTTCGGTGCGACGACCCATCCGCGCATCTGGGCGGCGGGCAACGTTGCCAACCCGGGCGCGACCGTGCCCGTGTCCATGGCCGCGGGGTCTATGGCTGGCGGGATGGTCAACATGATGCTGGTCAACGAGGACTTCGACCGCGCGGTCGCTGCACCACCCGCGTCCGGCTCGTCGGTCCCGAGCGGTGCGCCCGACTCGACCGGCACTCCCGCCGAGTACTGGGAGGGCGAGTACGCCGACAACGGACCACGGTGGTCGGGAGCCGTCAACGCCACGACTGCAGCCGTGGTCGCCCCGGTACCGGCCGGTTCGGCCCTCGAACTGGGCTGCGGCGAGGGCGGCGACGCGGTCTGGCTGGCCGAGCAGGGGTGGGACGTCACCGCGGTCGACCTAGCCCCCACGGCGACCTCCCGCGGCGCTGACGCGGCGGCCACCCGAGGTGTGGCCGACCGCATCGACTGGGTGGCACAGGACCTGACCACCTGGACCACCGACAAGCGCTTCGACCTCGTGACGGCCAGCTTCTTCCACTCCCCCGTCGAGCTGTCCCGCACGCGGGTACTGCGACGTGCCGCCGAGTGGATCCGGCCGGGCGGCCACCTGCTGCTGGTCTCCCACGTGTTCGAGAGCGAAGCGGACGTCCCGCCGTGGGCGCACCGACCCGACGCCGGGGATCACACGGGCCACCTCGACCTACCGACGCCCACCGAGGAGGCCGCCGAACTCGCCCTGGACCCGTCTGTGTGGGAACTCGTACTCGCGGAGATCCGCCCACGGGAAGCGGTCGGGCCGGACGGGCGTCAGACGGCCACGGTCAAGGACGGCGTGCTGCTATACCGACGACGCTCCTGATCGGGCCGCGGGCCGGTCAGCCGACCGCACGCCTCAGCGGCTCGCGGTGGGCGGTGCGCTGACCGGGTCCGCGCTGCTGACGACCGGGGTCGGTGTCCTGCTCGCGGTCGACGGTGTCCAGCATGTCGAAGGCCGGGTCCTCGTCGTCGACCTCCAGCACCACCGCGCCGGGCCGGCGTAGCCGGGGCGGCACCACGGAGAGCTCGTCGTCCTCGCGGGACTCCACGCCGAGCCGGGCGCGACGCATCCGCTCGACGCGGCGTCGGCGCAGGCTCTCCTCCAGGCGCACCTGGCGGCGCAGGTAGGTCAGGTACGAGGCGAGGAGCAGAACCGCGCCTCCGGCGAACCACCACACGGCCGGGACGGTCAGCAGCGCGGCGACGACCGCCACCACGGCCAGTGCCACCAGGATGATCGCGGTGCGCTGACGCGCGTGGGCGCGCTGCTCGGCGGCCTGACGATCGGCCATGGGGTCGTAGGCCCCGCGACCACGCCTGCGTTCGGCGAAGTCCAGGTCCGCATCGGTGAGCTCTACCTCGGGCTCGGCGTGACGCCGGCGGCCACGGTGGACGAGCACGGCCTCGGCGTCGATTCCCGCCGCGTCCTCGGCGTGGTCGGCGCGCGTGGTCCGGTCCCCGGCGGGGGTCTCGACCAGCTCGCCGTCGACGACGTTCGGCCGTCGGATCTCCTCCACCGATCCGACCCCCGATCCGTCACCAGCCGCGAATGCCGCATCGCTGTCCACCGTGACGGTCCCGACCGTCCTGGTGGACTCCGCCCCATCGGCCACGACGACCGCAGGGATCTCGGTGGTGACCTCCTCGGCGGCGGGGTCGTCAGCGGACCCGGCGTGACCGGCCCCCGGATACCGACGCTCCTCCATGACCTGGCGCACGGCCTCCCCGCGCCTGCCGGCGGCTTCGCGGCGCAGGGTCTGCTCCAACAGGTGCTCCCACGTGTCGGTGTCCAACAGTTCGGCGTCGGTGGCGCCCGCGCCGGAGGGCAGCCCGAAGAGCGACTCCTCGGACTCGACCCGGATCGGGTCAGCGGACGCGCGACCGCGGCTGGGCACCAGGCGCCCGGACCCGCCGGAGTACAGGGTGCGGGTCTCGGCCAGGGCGTCACCGGTCCGGCGGATGGGGTTGCGCGAGCGGATGAGCATCGGCGCGAGGACGAACAGCCAGACCACCACCAACAGGATGATCAGCAGTGAGCTCGACATCGATCAGGCCTCCTCGAGCGTCTACCCCGACACGGGACGTCGTGGTGAGGTCCCAACCGTAACGGCGGCCGGGCCCCGCCCCGTGGCGGCGCGCCGCAGGTCACGATGCTCAGGTCATCCTCAGACGCGCCGGGCGAAACCCGAGGCCACCAGTGCCGCGGTGGCGCCCCGGCCGTGCTCCTCACGGGTACGTGCGACCAGCAGGTGATCGCGCCAGGCCCCGTCCACGTGGAGGTAGTGCCGCAACAGCCCCTCCTCGCGGAAACCACACCGTTCGAGCACCACCCGACTGGCCGTGTTCTCCGGCCGGACGGTCGCGTCGATCCGGTGCAGGGCCCCCGGCCCCAGGGCGTGGTCCAGCCCCAGCGCGAGTGCCGCGGTGGCCACGCCGCCCCCGCCGAATCGGCGGCCCACCCAGTAGCCGATCCAACCGGAGTGCAGCGCGCCGCGCACTATCCCGCCGACGGTCAGCTGCCCGCAGAACCGGCCGTCCAGTTCGATCGCGGCCGGGAGCGAGGCGCCGGCGCGGGCGTAACGCCTTAGCTGGGAATGGATCCCCGGCCAGGCGCGGGCGGTGTTGTTGTCCCGCCACTCGCCGTCGACGGTCGGCTCCCACGGCTCGAGGTGGTCGCGCTCGTCGAGTCGCAACGCGGACCAGTCGCGGCCGTCCCGCCGCCGCACCGGGCGGAGGGTCACCACGCCGGCGCGCACGCGGAGCGGGCCCGCCTCGAGCGGCCACCCCGGGGCGGCCGCGGCGTCGGCCGCGAGGACGTTCCACATCCGCTCAGCCGCGCTGGGCGAGGAACATCACGTCCACCTCGTCGCCCGCCCGGACGGCGGAGACGTCCGGGTCGATCACCACGAGGCAGTTCGCCTCCGCGAGCGAGGCGAGCAGGTGGGTGGAGGACCCCTGCGCGCCGCCGAGGGCCCGTACCAGGTACTCGCCGGTGTCGGTGTCCCGCATGAGCTGTCCGCGCAGGTAGCCGCGCCTGCCCTCCACCGAGGAGATGGGGGCGACGGTGCGGGCGCGCACCGTCCGGCGCATGGGTTGGCGTTTGCCCAGCGCGATGCGGATCAGGGGCCGGACCATGATCTCGAAGACGACGAGCGCGCTCACCGAATTGGACGGCAGCAGGAAGGTGGGGACCTCGTCGCGGCCCAGCCGCCCGAATCCCTGCACGGATCCGGGGTGCATTGCCACGCGGTTGACCTCGATCTGTCCGAGCTCCTCCATGACCTGGCGGATCCGCGTGGTGGCCTCACCGCCGGCGGCACCGGAGACCACCACGAGTTCGCTGCGGACCAGCTGTCCCTCGAGGACCTCGCGCAGCCTCGACGGCTCGGTGCTGGCGATGCCCACCCGGTGCACGTCCGCGCCGGCGTCGCGGCCGGCCGCGGTGAGGGCGTAGGAGTTGACGTCGTAGACCTGGCCGGTACCGGGATCGCCGTCGACGTCCAGGAGTTCGTCGCCCACCGAGATCACGGACATCCGCGGTTTGGGGTGCACCAGGACCTTGGCCCGCCCCACCGAGGCGAGCAGACCCACCTGGGCCGGGCCGATGATGCTCCCCGCGCGCACCGCGACGTCGCCCGGTTGGACGTCGTCGCCCACGCGGCGGACGTAGTCGCCGCTGCCCACGGTGCGGGTCGGGGTGATGCGCTGGCCCTCGGCGACGGCCCAGCCGACCGGGAGGACCGCGTCGGCCAGGGTCGGCAGGGGCGCCCCCGTGTCCACGCGGACGACCTGGCCGGGTTGGAGACGGGTCGGCTGACGGGATCCCGCGGTGATCCGCCCGACGACGGGCAGGCCGGACGGGTCCCCTGCCTCATCCGTCGGGCCACCGACCCGGATGTCGACACTGCGTACCGCGTAGCCGTCGATGGCGGACTGGTCGAACGACGGGAGCGGTCGCTCGGCGACCACCTCCTCGGCGCACAACAGGCCCTGCGCCTCGGAGATCGACACGCGTACCGGTCGCGGGGCGACCGCGGCCGCGGTCACCAGTGCGAGCTGTTCCTCGACGGAGCGCACCAGGCGTCCCCTTCCCGTACGAATGTCGCTGACCGTGCGGCGGCGCCCCGCCCCAGCGGGCGGGCCGACCACCGGGTCCCTGTGGGAGAGGGTAGCGGCCGGGAGGTGCCATTCAGCGGCGACGCCGCCGTCAGGAGCCGAGCCGGCCCTCGAGCCACTCCCGGAGTTCGTCGGCGTACGCCGGGTTGTCCAGGGCGAAGTCCACGCAGGCCTTGATGTACCCGCCGGGATTGCCCAGGTCGTGGCGCGTCCCGTCGTGCACGACCACGTGCACCGGGTGGCCGTCGCGGATCAGCAGGTCGATCGCGTCGGTGAGCTGCAGTTCTCCGCCGGCGCCCGGTTCGATGCGCCGCAGGGCGTCGAAAATGACGCGGTCGAGCACGTACCGTCCGGCCGCCGCGAGGTTCGACGGCGCGTCCTCGGCGGCCGGCTTCTCCACCATGCCGAGCACCTTCTTCACGGCGGGGTCATCGGTGTCGGAGACCTCGAAGACGCCGTAGGAGGACACGTCCTCAGGGCTCACCTCGAATGCACACAACACGCTGCCGCCCCGCGCCGCGCGGACCGCTGACATCCGGCCCAGGATCCCGAACGGCAGCACCAGATCGTCCGGCAGGAGCACGGCCACGGCCTGCTCGTCCGCTCCCAGTACCGACTCGACCTGTGCCACGGCGTGCCCCAGCCCCAGCGGCTCCTCCTGGCGCACGTTGACCACCTCGATGAGGCCGGGGGCGCGCCGGACCTTGTGCAGCAGGACGTCCTTCCCGCGATCCTCCAGCGTGCCCTCCAGCGTGAGGTCGTCGGAGAAGTGCGCCATCACGCCGACCTTGCGCTCGGAGGTCACGATCGCCAGCCGACCCGCACCCGCCTCGGTCGCCTCCTCGGCGATGAGCTCGATCCCGGGCGTGTCCACCACGGGGAGCAGCTCCTTGGGAACGGTCTTGGTGGCGGGAAGGAACCGGGTCCCGAGGCCGGCGGCCGGGACGACCGCGGTCCGGAACTGCGAGTCGGGCGAGGCGGTGGACGTCATGCCGTACACCATAGACCGCGGCCTCCCTCGTCCACCGCCGCACCACGGACGGCACACTGGGGGGATGGATGGGGACAAGTCCTCGGTACGCCGTGCGGTGCGGATGCGTCGCGCGGCGGTCCCCGCGTCGGTGCGCGTCGAGCGGGATCGGTTGATCCGAGAGCGTCTGGCCTCGGTGGTGTCCGAGGGAATGGTGGTCTGCGCGTTCGTTCCCGACGACGACGAGGCCGGCGGACCGGATCTGCCCGAGGCACTCGCTCTGGCGGGGGCGCAGGTGCTCCTCCCGGTCTCCCCCGCTGTCGGTCCGCTCGGCTGGGCGGCGTATGACGGGCCGGCGGACCTGCGGCCCGGCCGGTTCGGAATCTCCGTACCGTCCGCGCCGCCGGCGGGTCCGGGCAGGATCGCCGACGCCGATCTCGTGTTGGTGCCCTCGGTGGCCGTCGACCGCACCGGCAACAGGCTCGGTCGCGGGGGCGGGTACTACGACAGGTCACTCGCCCTGGCCCGGCCGCACACCCGGTTGCTGGCGGTCCTGGATCCGGAGGACGTGCTCGACCACGTCCCCGCCGAGCCGCACGACAGGCCCGTGAACGGCGTCGTCACCCCGCACGGAGTCCTCGACTTTTAGTACCTGGCACTCGGGAAGGTAGAGTGCCAGTCGATATCCGACTCTGCCCCGGAGGCCAGATGCCCACCTATTCGTACCGGTGCCGCGACTGCGACGTCGCCTTTGACATCCAGCAGTCCTTCACCGAGGACTCGCTCACGGTCTGCCCGCAGTGCAACGGTGGTCTGCGCAAGCTGTTCAACACGGTCGGGGTGGTCTTCAAGGGCTCCGGTTTCTACCGCACCGACAGCCGCGCCGCCGGCTCGAGCGCGACCACCGGGGGCGGCTCCGGCAAGTCCGACTCCAGCTCATCGGGCTCAAGCTCTTCCGGTTCCGGATCATCCGGCTCCGGGTCCACGGGTTCCGGATCGGGTTCGTCCGGCTCGTCGAGCTCGGGCTCGGGTTCGAGTTCGTCGACGAGCTCGTCCGGCTCGGGCTCGTCCTCGGGCTCATCGTCCAGCTCGTCGTCGTAACGGGCACGTCATAGCGGGTACAGGCCCGCTTCTCTCCACAGGGCTCCGCTCCTCCACAGGCGCTCGCCCGGTCCCCCGCTCGCGGGGCGGCACCCGTCCGGTGTGCCGATACGGTCTGACGGACACCACGCTCACCGACAGCGTGTTCACCGACAACGTGCCGACCGACGGGGACCCCCATGCGCCGACTCCTCACGTCCTCCACGGCCCCACGACGATGGCGTCGCCGACGCACCGCGCGCATCGCCGTGGCCGCCGCGCTGGTACTGGCCGCTCCCTTCGTCGGCCGCACGGACACCGACGAGGTGCCCGCGCCGCCCCCGGCCGAGGCGCGGCACTCCCCCGACCACAGCAACGTGCGGGTGGTCCCGGTCCCACTGGCGGACCCGGCAGTCGCTGATCTCCTGCAACCCGGCGATCTCGTGGATCTGATCGGCACGGCGGACCCGGACTCGCCCACCGGGCCAGCGGTGGTGGCCCGCGCCGCGCGCGTCAGGGACACCCCCGCCGGGCGGGCAGGGAGTCGATCGATCCTCGTGGAGGTGCCCGAACCGGACGCCGCACGGTTGGCCTCCACCGCCGCCGGAACACCGCTGGCGGTGCTGGTGCACGGGTGACGGCGGTGGTGAACGGCTGACGGGTGCGGACGGAAGATCGGTTGGAGATCGGCGGCGCGGGAGGGAACGTTGGTGACTCGGTGGGGCGAATCGTGCTGGTAACGTCGCTGCGGTTCAGTACGGACCGCACGAACACGCACGTGGTGGACCTCGCCGCGTCTCCAGGGAGGGGTGCAGGATGCTCAAGGGCTTCAAGGACTTCATCATGCAGGGCAACGTGATCGACCTCGCGGTCGCCGTTGTGATCGGTACGGCGTTCGCGTCGATCGTCGACGCCTTCACCAGCGCCATCATCAACCCCCTCATCGCCCTTCTCGGCGGGAACAGCGAGATCGGGTTCGCCGTCCAACTCCTGGACAACAACCCCGAGACCAGGATGGACTTCGGGTTGCTGCTCACCGCGATCATCAACTTCCTGTTGATCGCCGCGGTCATCTATTTCATCCTGGTGGGCCCGATGAACAAGATGAAGGAGGCCGCCGCCAAGCGCAAGGGCATCGACGCCCCCGCCTCGGACAACGACCTCCTCGTGGAGATCCGGGACCTCCTCGCGGGACGTCCGCTCACCCATCCGTCGGACCCGCGGAGCCCGTCCGGCGAGTCCTGACACGCCGGATCCCGCTCGCTGTTCAGCCGTGGTGGGGAGGGCGTTGCTCCATCCACCAGTCGTCGCCGAGCCGGCCGTCCCGGTCGCGGGCCTCGTCGGACGTGGTCTCCGGCAGGGTCTCGCCGAACACCTCGTCGATCCGGGCGCTGTCGTTCCGGGCGCTGTCGAACCGGGCGCTATCGCGCCGGGCTCTGCCGGTCACAGCTCGTCGACCGCCGACAGCTGCGCCACGACGTACGAGACCAGTGGACACAACGTCGCCATCCCGTCCCGGATTGCGGCGCGACTCGGCGCGAGGTTGGCGACCACCGTGCTGCCGGACACCCCGACGTACCCACGGGAGACGATCGAGTCCACCGCGCCGGCCGTGAGACCCGACGACCGGATGGCCTCGGCGATCCCGGGCAGCCGCTGGTCGAGGATCTCCTCGGTGACCTCCGGAGTGATGTCGCGTGGCCCCACCCCGGTGCCACCCACGGTCACGACGAAGTCGAAACCGCCGACCACCGCGGTCTCGAGGGCCTTGCGGACCTCGGACTCGTCGGATGCCACGCCCACGACGCCGCCCACCAGGAAACCCTCTTCCTCGAGCAGCTCGGTGACCAACGGACCTATCGAATCCTCACGCTCGTCCAGCCGGTCGGTGACCACCACGACCATCGCCCGACCGGCGATGGGGGTGTCCGCCGGAACGGCGGCCGCGGGGTCGAAATCCACGTCAGTCTGGATCCTGCGACCACCGGGCAGAGACCTCGGGTCGAATCTCGTGCTCATCTCGCCTCTCCCAGTACCACGTCGACAGTCGTCGGCTGTTCGCCCACACGAGCAGCATAGGTGACGGAGACCGTCTCCCCCGGAGCCCTCGAACGGATGGCGGCCACCAGCGCGTCGCCACCCTCGATCAACCTGTCCCCGACCATGGTGATGAGAGCACCCTCCTCGATGCCCGCCTGCACGGCGGGGCCTCCCACCTCGGTGGTGCGCACCAGCGCACCGTCGGTGTCGGGTTGGTCGCTCACCGAGACACCGAGGACGGCACGGGTGGCGAAGCCCTGCTTGATCAGCTGATCCGCGATGCGCCGGGCCTGGTCGACCGGGATGGCGAAGCCCAGACCGATCGATCCCGAGTTGCCCGAGCCCAGCGAGGCGATGGCCGAGTTGATGCCGACCAGCTCGCCGTTCATGTTGACCAGCGCGCCACCGGAGTTGCCCGGGTTGACCGCGGCGTCGGTCTGGATGGCGTCGATCACCGTGTTCTGGTCGGACTGCGCACCGCCCGCCCGCACCGGCCTGTCGAGCGCGGAGACGATGCCGGTCGTCACGGTCCCGGACAGGCCGAGCGGTGAACCCACCGCCGCGACGGCCTGCCCCTCGTCGAGAGTCGAGGAGGACCCCAGGGCGATCGGGGTGAGCGGCCGGTCGGTGTCCGCCTTGATCACGGCGATGTCGGTGGCGGGGTCGGTGCCGACGACGGTCGCCGGGCCCTTGGAACCATCGTTGAAGCGCACCTCGATCTGGCCGCCGGTCGCCGCCATGGCGATGACGTGGTTGTTGGTGATGATCAGACCGTCCTGGGTCAGCACCACCCCGGAACCCTCACCACGCCCGGCCTGGCCGCGAACGTCGATCGAGACAACGCTCGGCAGGACCGTGTCGGCAACCGACTCGACGGTGCCGTCCGGGGCCCGGCCCTCGGGCTGCGTCGCCGTGATCGGCGAGGCCAGCCTCACGCCGTCGCCACCGCCGGCCACCGTGGCACCGATCCACCCGCCCAGGCCGCCCGAGATGAGCATCGCGGCCACCACCCCGGCGACCAACAGACCCCGTCCCGACTTCGCGGACGTGGGAGTCCCGGGGTCCCCACCGCCGTACGCGGGCTGCGGGGGCAGGGCCGCGGTCGGCTGCCCCGGGCCACCCCAGCCCTGGTTCGGCTGGACGTGCCCGTACTGGCCTGGCTGGCCTGGCTGGCCGGGCTGCGGCTCGCCGGCCTCTGCCGGGCCCGGCTGCCGTCCTGCATCGTGGGCGGCGTACGGGTTCTCCCCGCCGGGCCGCTGACCGTATCCACCCGGACCCGCGCCCGGACCTGACGCCCACTCGTCGCCGGGCCGGGGATCACCTGGGCCCCGATCGTTCTCGTTCTCCATACCCGCCATGGTTCCTCACCGCGCTGTGCGCCCGCTGAGACGAGATGGGCGTTTCCTGTCAGTTCGGTGGGATCTCGCTACCAGGGATCGTCATCCGCACCTCGGTGCCGCCGCCGTCCGCGTCGTGGATCTCCACCGTCCCGCCGTGCCGGGTCACCACCTGCCGGACGATCGCCAACCCGAGCCCCGAGCCCGGCATCGCGCGCGCCTCCCGCGAGCGGTGGAAGCGTTCGAAGACCAGCTGTCTGTCCTCTTCCGGGATACCCGGCCCCTGGTCGGCGACCGTCAACTCCACGACCGACTCCGACACCGGATTCATCCGGACCGTGACCGTCCCCCCGGTGGGGCTCCACTTGGCGGCGTTGTCGCAGATGTTCAACACCGCGCGCTCGATCCCCGCGTTGTCGCCGAACGAGTACCAGGGCGCCAGGTCGACGTCGAACTGCACGTCGTGCCGCCGCCGGCGGACCCGCTCGAGAGCCCGCTCCACGGCCTCGGACACCGCGACCGGCTCGAGCTCGACATCCCCTGAATCCTCCCGCGCGAGCTCGACGAGGTCACCGACCAGCTGGCTGAGCTCGGAGATCTGCCCGATCACGTCGACCTCGAGGGCTCCCCTGTCGGCATCCGGGATGGTCGGCGCCCCCGGCCTGCTGGCTGCGATCAGCAACTCCACATTGGTCCGCAGACTGGTCAGGGGTGTCTTGAGCTCGTGTCCGGCGTCGGCCACGAGCCTCGATTGTCGATCCCTGCTCTCCCCGAGAGCGACGAGCATCTGGTTGAAACTGGCGGTGAGTCTGGCGATCTCGTCGTCGCCCGCCACCGGGATGGGCCGCAGGTCGTCGGTCCTGGCGATGCGCTCCACCGCCCTCGTCAGCCGGGCGACCGGGGCCAGGCCGGTGCGCCCCACCGCCGTGCCGGCCACCGCCGCCAGCGCGATGCCCCCGGCACCCACGAGGGTCAGGACTATCGCCAGGCGGTTCAGCGCGGCCCTGGTGGGGCTCAGGTCCTGCGCCAGGATGAGGGTCGACCCGTCGCGGACCCCGACCGCGTAGATCTGCTTGCCTCCGGACGTCCGCAGACTCGACTCGGCCTCGCCGCGCACCACCGCGATCTCGGGGCCGCCGATCTGGAACGGTTCGCCGGTGGCCGTCCGGACGCCGGAGGGCGCGACGATCTGCGCGTCCAGATTCGGGTTGAAGGCCCGCAGCGCGATGAGGGTACTGCGGGACTGGAGGGCGAACTCCGACGCGAGCTGACTGTTGACCAGCTGATCGGCCTGTTGCTGGAGCCGGTTGTTGACGTCGCTGTACATCGACCCGGACACGACGAAGTACGCCGCGACGGCCATCAACGCCACCGCGACGCCCACCGAACTCGCCGCCAGCAGGGTGACCCGCTGGTGCAGGGAGATCGGTGTGGAGCCCCACCCCACCGTGCGGGCTCGCACTACGGCGTCTCGCGCAACACGTACCCCACGCCACGAACGGTGTGGATCAGACGACTTTCGCCGTCGCCCTCGGTTTTACGACGTAGGTACCCGATGTATACCTCTAGCGCGTTCCCCGAGGTGGGGAAGTCGTATCCCCACACCTCCTCGAGGATGTGACTCCGGGTGAGCACCCGGCGGGGATGGTGCAGGAGCAGCTCGAGCAGGGAGAACTCCGTACGGGTCAACTGGATCCGGCGCTCACCACGGGTGACCTCGCGGGTCGCCAGGTCCATCCGCAGGTCCTCGAACTCCAACACCTCGTCGACGTCCTCCGCCTCCGGACCCCGGCGACGCAGCAACGCCCGCAGCCGGGCCAACAACTCCTCGAGCGCGAAGGGCTTGGGCAGGTAGTCGTCGGCCCCCGCGTCGAGGCCCGCCACCCGCTCCGACACCGCGTCCCGGGCGGTCAGCATGAGCACCGGGAGGTCGTCCCCCCGACTACGCAGGATCCGGCACACCTCGAGTCCGTCGCGGCGGGGCATCATCACGTCGAGGATCACCGCGTCCGGACGGTTCGCGTCCAGTCGCTCGACCGCCTCGATGCCGTCCCCCGCGAGTTCCACGGAGTAGCCGTTGAACGTGAGGGAGCGGCGCAGGGATTCACGCACGGCCTGGTCGTCGTCCACAACGAGGATCTTCATACGGGAAAGTCTCTCGCACACGGCTGAACCACGGCTGAGGAACACCGCGACCGATCGCGGCAGGCGGCCCCGGTGCACCTACGCCGACGAGCCCGGCGGGTCCAGGGGGACCCACCGGGCTCGTGACCGGGCGTGTGCGTGCGAGGCTCAGGCGTCGCGGGGCTCAGTTGTCTCGGCGCTCAGTTGTCTCGGCGCTCAGCTGGCCGGAGTCAGCGATCGAGGTCGACGAGGCCGAGCTTGGCGGCCTTGACCAGCCGACGCGGCAGCACCACGGGGCGGCCGTCGATCTTGGTCTCCTGGAGGGCCGGGTTGTCGGCCTTCCACTGCGAGCGGCGGGAATGGGTGTTGGCGCGCGAGAGGCGACGCTTCGGAACTGCCATGACTATTACGTCCTCAGGGTCTCGGGTGTGGGTGTGGGCCGGTGGCGGATCGCCGGCCCGCGGCTCACTTGGTGCGGCGGGTGCGGTTGCCGTAACGGCGCTGGAACTTCTCGACACGGCCGGCCGTGTCCATGACGCGCTGCGCGCCGGTCCAGAACGGGTGCGACTCACTGGTCACGTCGACCACGATGAGCGGGTAGGAGTTTCCGTCCTCCCACTCGACGGTCCGCTCGCTCTTCGCGGTGGAGCGGGTGAGGAACTTGGTGCCCGTGCCCGAGTCCTGGAAGACCACCGGGTGGTAGTCGGGGTGGATGTCGTTCTTCATACTTGGATCCCTCTAGCTCGGTAGAAGTTCTGGGTCTGGCGCGCGCCCCATCCGGAGCGTGCAGTTGCCAGTGGCCGAACCGGGGATTCCGGTATCAGCACACGCATCGGTAGATCGTACCCGTACGATGATCGCGTACCCAACTCGTGCCCTCCACGTGCCCTTCTCACAGGCGCTGACGTGCTGATTA